>NZ_JBIVBW010000008.1:129890-173906 GCF_044746255.1 Curtobacterium sp. NPDC086286 | reverse complement strand
GCCCCCGCCTTGTCCCCCACTTGTTTGGGCGGGGGCCCCCGGGGGGGGGGGCGCCCCCCCCACCCCGGGGGGGGGGGGGGGGGCCCGCCCCCCCCCCCCGCCTCCTGGACGGGGTCGCGTCAGCGCCTACGCGCCCGCACGCCACCAGTCGTCGAAGGGCGTCGCCGGGACCTGGCGCTTGTGCTCCGTCGCCCGGTAGCGCGACTCGATCGCCTCGGCGACCTCGATCGGCACGTCGTGGCCCTGCAGGTACGCGTCGATCTCGGCGTACGACAGACCGAGGTTCGCCTCGTCCGTCTGGCCGGGCGTCTCGTCGAGCAGGTCGGCGGTGGGGGCCTTCTCGTACAGGCGGGCCGGGGCGCCGAGGTGCTCGAGCAGCTGCCGGCCCTGGCTCTTCGACAGCCCGGTGAGCGGGGTGAGGTCGACACCGCCGTCGCCGTACTTCGTGAAGAAGCCGGTCACGGCCTCGGCCGCGTGGTCGGTCCCGACGACGAGGAGCCCCCGCTGCCCGGCGACGGCGTACTGCGCGACCATCCGCATCCGGGCCTTGACGTTGCCCTTCACGAAGTCGCTCAGCTCCACCCCCGAGGCCGCGGTGTCCTGCACGACCCCGTCGACACCGTGCTCGATGTTCACGGTGATGCCCGGGTCGGCCGCGATGAACTGCAGCGCGAGCTGGGCGTCGTCTTCGTCGGCCTGCACGCGGTACGGCATGCGGACGGTGGTGAACTCGGCCGGGTGCCCCTCGGCGCGGAGCGACTCGACGGCGAGCTGGGTCAGGCGCCCGGCGAGCGTCGAGTCCTGGCCGCCGCTGATCGCGAGCAGGTAGCCCTTGGCGCCGGTGGTGAGCAGGTAGTCCCGGAGGAACCCGACGCGACGGGCGATCTCCTGCTCCGGGTCGATGGTCGGCTGGACGTTGAGGTCCGCTGCGATGGCGGCTTGGAGTTCACGCACCACCCCAGTATCCCGCTGCATCCGCCGCGTGCACAGGGTTCAGTGGACGCGATCCGCGCCGACCGGACGGATGGTGTTGTCGTGGTCGGCCCCGATCGCGCAGGTGCAGACGACGCCGATGGTCTCCTGCGCCCGGGTGAGGACGAAGCGTTCGACGTGCGGGGGCCCGACGTGGCGGTCGAGCGGGTGGGTGTCGTGGTCGTGCACGGTGGTCCTCACGTCGCGGTCGGAAGCGGTCGGAAGCGGTGGAAGCGGTGGATCGAGTCGGCCGGCAGGGAGGGGCCGGCCGGCGGACGAGGGGTGCCGGTGCGGTGGTGGCCCGAACCACCACCGCACCGGCGGGACCGCGGCGACCCGAACGCGCCGCGGTCCCGGAAGACGGGCGCCGGTACCCGCCGGCGCCCGTCCGGGTCAGGCTCGACGCATGCGCCGCGCGACGAGCGTGCCGCCGCCGGCCGCGAGGAGCAGCCCGGCGAGGAGCAGCAGCGGCAGGAGCTCGGCACCGGTGTAGGCGAGGCTCCCGGCACCCGTGCCGTTGCCGACCGCACCGGCACCGGCACCGCCCGCGCCGCCTGCGCCGCCGGGGCCGCCTGCGCCTCCGGGGGTCCCCGGCGTACCGGGCGTACCCGGCGTACCCGGCGTACCCGGGTCGGTCGGGTCGACCGGTGCTGCTGCGACCGCGAAGGTCACCGCGGCGGGGTCGCTCACGAGGGTGCCGATCGTCTCGACCGCCTCGGCCTCGTGGTCACCGACGGCGACCCCGGGGAACGTGACCGTCCACGTGCCGTCTTCGCCCGCGACGGTCGACTGCGTGCCCTCGTCGTCACCGTCGAGCGTGACGTCGACGTCGGCGCCCGGCTCCGCGGTGCCCGTGACCGGCACCGAGGTGGTGTCGTCGTCCGCGGGGACCGTGTAGTCCGTCCCGTCCTCGGGCGAGGTGATGGCGATGCCCGCGAACGGGTCCGCCTGCACGGTCGCCGTCGCGAGGTCGACGGTCGCCAGGTCCGCCGCCGGCAGGAGCTGCACGCGGACGGCCCGGACCGTGGTGGCCCCGGTGTCGTCGGCGGTCGGCTCGGTGAACGCCGGGGCGGTCTGCGAGTTGATCGTGACGGAGACGAGCTGGTTCACGACGTCGAGCAGCGGGTCGAGCGCCGTGACGGTCGACGTGATGGTGGTGAGCAGGGTCTGCACGGTGTCCGCCACGAAGTCCCCGCCGAGCACGTCACCGAGGATGCCGGTCAGCGCCGGGACGATGGTCGAGCCGAGCAGCGGCTGCAGCAGCGGGTCGAGCGTGCCGAGCACCGGGCCGAGGATCCCGTCGCCGGTGACCGTGAGCGTGGCGCCGTCACCGGTGCCGAGCAGGTCCCCGACGGTGGTGTCGACCGTGAGGGTCAGCCCCGCCACGTCGGCTCCGAGCAGGTCGACGCCGGTGTCCACGACGAGCTGCACGTCGGCGACGTCCAGGGCGTTCGTGAGCGTCGTGGTGAGGAGTGCCGGCAGCTGCTCGGTCAGGATGTCCGAGATCGCGCCGGTGATCTGCGCGTTGATCGTCGCGTCGTCGAGCAGCGTGGTGTTCGCCGGCAGGTCGTTCAGCGTGTAGAGCTGCGCGAGGTCGATCGTGACCACGCCCGAGGACAGGTCGATCGTGACCGGTCCGTCGGTGAGCGGCTGCTGCGTCACGGTGGCGAGCGCACCCTGCAGGTCCACGTCGGCGGTGAGCTGGGCGGTGGTGTCGTCGAGGGTCAGGACCCCGAGCCCGAGGGTGTTCACGGCGTCGGTCACCGGGTCGAGCAGCGCCGCGGTGAGGTCGGTGGTGAGACCGTCCTCGCCGATCGCCGCGTTCACGGTGTCGTCGGTGGTGCCGAGCGTCGTGTCCAGCGACGTCACGAGCTGCTGGACGGCGGGGCTGACGAGCCGGACCTGCGCGCCGGCGACCTGGTAGTCGGTGGTGACGTCCGGAGCGCCGAACGTGCGCGTCGCCTCGGCCCGGGCGGACAGGGCGCCGAGCCCGACCGAGAGCTCGCTCACGACGCCGTCGACGTCGAGGTCGCCGAGCAGCGGGGTGAGGTTCACGGTGGCGCCGGTGCCGGGGGTGCCCGGACCGACCTGGATCGCGCCGTCCGCGCCGACGGCTCCGGCGGCCGCGACCGCCGAGGTGGTGTCCGTGCTCGCGACCTGGCCGGCGACGCCGACGTTCACGAGACCGTTCTGGCCGAGCAGCTGGATGCCCCCGGGGACGTTGATCCCGATGCTGTTCAGCACCGAGAGGTCGAGCGGGTCGGACTGCCCGGCGGTCGCCCCGCCGGGAGCGGTCGCGCCGAAGGACCCGGCGAGCGCCGCGACGCTGTCGAGGTCGACGGAGCCGCTGCCGGAGAGCAGACGGCCCTCGGCCTGGGTCGCGTCGGTCGCAGCGGCGTGTGCGGGGAGGGCTGCTCCCCCGATGATCACGGCCGCGACGGTGGCCGTGGCGCCCGCGCGGAGCGCGAAGCGTGTTGCAGTGCGTGGCATGGTGCCTCTTCCTCCAGGCGGAGGTCGTCCGCCTGCTGATCCATCCCCCGCTGGTGGGGCGGGAGATCCGACGGGCGCGCTGGTGGGGCGGCCCGGAGTCACGTGTGCGCGTCGTGCTGCGCGCGGGCGCGGCTATCCGGGGTGATCACCCCCGGCGAGGCGGGGAGCGGTGCAGGCAGCGTCCACGGACGGGCGCATCGATCGTGCGCGCATCGTTCGTCCTCGTGCCATGTCCTGATCCCCCCGGGTGGGCTCGGCGGCGTCGTCGAGCTGAGGATGAGCGGTTGGTGAGACCGCGTTTCCTGTGCAATCTACAAGGTGGGTCCCCCGTCGTGGCGATACCCCCGTTCGGGGCACGCCGTGAACGGATCAGTTCGAGTGTTGACAGTTAGAGGTCGAACGGTTAGCGTTCTGAAGATGACGCAGCAGGCACCCCGGTTCGACACGCCCCTCCAGCAGATGCGCTGGATCGGGTGGGCGCAGCGCAAGGCGGCCGAGGAGTGGGTCCGCGAACGCGACCTCACCCAGGAGCAGAGCTTCGTGCTCGGGTACCTGCAGCACACGCCCGGCGCGATCCAGCGCGACATCGCCGACATCACCCGGACGAGTGCGGCCAGCGTCTCGAGTCTCCTGCAGGGACTCGAGCGCCGCGGGCTCGTCGAACGCCGGGCGGACGCCGAGAACGCCCGGACGAAACGGGTCTTCGCCACCGACGAGGGGATCGCCCTCATCGCCGGCTTCGAGGACGCCATGATCGCCCTCGACGACGTCCTGCTCGCGCCGCTCGACGCCCACGAGCGCGCCACCCTGCAGGAGCTCCTGCACAAGGTGACCGCGGAACTGCCGGAACCCACCCGGTGACCTGACCCGCGCCTCCAGGCCCGTCCAGGAGGCGCGACCCACCCCCCACGCGTCGGCACCCGCCGATCGCGTCATCAGTCATGCCCTGCGGCGCCGACCGACGGTCGGCGCGCGCTCCGCCCTGCCCAGAAGGAGGCAGCCATGAGCACCACAGCACCCGACACCGCCGCGGCGAAGAACCGCTGGTACCTGTCGGCCGCACCGATCGGCCGCGCGCTCGTCCACCTGTGCGTCCCGATGGCCGCCGCGATGGTCGTCAGCGCCGTCTACAACGTCATCAACGCCGGCTTCATCGGATCGCAGCACGACACCTCGCTGCTCGCCGCGATCACGTTCGGCACCCCGCTCCTCGGCATCATCATGGCCGTCGGCGGCGTGTTCGGCGTCGGTGGCAGTGCCCTCATGTCGCGCATGCTCGGGGCCTCGGAACACGATCCCGCCAAGGCCGAGGACATCAAGCGCGTCGCCTCCTTCGCCCTCTGGGGAGCCGTCGTCACCGGTGTGGTCCTCGCCGTGCTCGGCCTGGTGTTCCTGCACCCGCTCGTCGCCGTGCTCGGTGCCGACGCCGCCGCGGTGCCCGCCACGAGCGCGTACGTCTCGGTCATGCTCGCGTTCGTGCCGGTGCTCGCCGCGTCGTTCGCGCTGGAGCAGATCGTCCGGTCCGAGGGGGCGGCACGGCAGGCCATGGTCGGGCTCGTCCTGTCGACCGTCGGCAACCTCGTGTTCGACGTGCTCTTCATCCTCGTGCTGCACTGGGGCGTCGCCGGTGCCGCACTCGCCGTCGGCCTCGGCAACGTCGTGGCGATCGGCTACTGGATCGTCTGGCTCCAGCGGAACAGCGCGAACGTGAGCTTCGCACCGAAGTGGTTCACGCTGCGGGCGGACATCCTCAAGCCGGTGTTCGGTATCGGCTCGAGCGAATTGCTGCAGTCCGGGTTCCTCATCGTGACGACCCTCGTGCTGAACAACCTCGCGGCCGCCTACGGAGACGACCCGCTCGCGGCGATGGGCGTCGCCGTCCGCATCGCCCAGGTCCCGGAGTTCCTCGTGATGGGCGTGACCATCGGCGTGCTGCCGCTGCTCGCCTACGCCTTCGGCAAGGGCGACGCGGTTCGGCTCCGAGCCGCACTCCGCGGTGCCGCGTTCACCGTCGGGACGATCGTCCTGCTGTTCTCCGGCACGGTGTTCGTCTTCCGCGAGCAGGTCTTCACGGTCTTCTCCGGCGACCACTCGGTGCTCGCGATCGGCCTGACCATCCTCACGGCGCAGCTCGTCGCCACGATCGTGAACGGGTTCACCGGGCTGCTGACCTCGCTGTTCCAGGCCACCGGGATGGTGTTGCCGGCCATGGTGCTGTCGATGGCGCAGGGCGTGCTGTTCATCCCGATCGTGATCGTCGGGAACCTGTGGTTCGGGCTCGCCGGGATCATCTGGGCACTGACCGTGACCGAGGTGCTCGTGTTCGTCGCGGCGCTGGTGCTCTGGCTCGCGTCGCGCGGGCGGATCGCCCGCGGCCTCGCCGAGGGCTCGCCGGAGCGGGCGGACGCCACGCTCGAGGAGGCGGCGGCGGTCTGACGGGACGCCACGACGGACGGGAGGCGCGGTGCCGGCTGGCACCGCGCCTCCCGTCCGTCAGGTGGCCGCGACAGCTCGTCGCTGGCCGGCCGGCTCGTCGGCGGTCAGTTCAGAGCTGCTCGCCGAGGAAGTCCGCGTAGGACGGCTCGTCCCACGTCGGCCCGACCGCGCGGAGCGTCTCGTCCGCGCCACCGAGGCGCGCGGCGAGCAGGCCGGCGATGTCCTCGGGCGAGCGCATGCCGTGGCGGTGCCAGTCCTCCTGGCGGCGGGCGTTCACGCGAGCACCAGCTCGACGACGGACACGGCCAGCGGGCCGAGGGGGGTGCGGGGTGACCCGACGAACAGTTCGGCGGGGTGCGAGAACACATGGACAGTGGCGGTCACGTCGACCAGCCCTTCGTCGGAGTGATGCGCACTCCGGATCCGATCGGACCGTCCCGTTGCGCCAGACCCCGCAGACCGCGGGGAGCATCAAAGGCGACGGAACCCTGAGTCGGTCCGATGTTCACCAGCGTACTGTCGCGCGACCGTCGGCACGAGAACCGTCCGGAACGCGCACCGGGCGTCCGCCGCCACGTCCTCATCGGATCTCGGACGACGCCGAGCCGTGACCGACGCCGCCCCGGCCGGATCGCCGTCGCCCCGGTACGGTGGGCGGGCACACCCGTACCCCGAGGAGCCCCATGCCCCTGTTCGGCACCCCGCAGCCCCCGCACCCCGACGCACCGCCGAGCCAGGTGGCGAAGCAGTGGTCCGACTCGTTCGGCGCTCTGGCCACCCGCTGCCTGCAGATCATCGTCGTGCTCGTCGTCGTGATCGGCATCGTCTACGCCGCCGCCACGCTCAGCGTCGTCACGATCCCGGTGCTGCTCGCCCTCATCATCGCGTCGGCGATGCACCCCGTCGTGTCCTGGCTGCGGCGGCACCGGGTGCCGTCCGTCCTCGCGACCCTCGCCGTCCTGATCGGCGTGCTCGTCGTGCTCGGCCTCGTCGGCTGGCTCATCGTCGTGGCCGTCATCTCGCAGTGGCCCGACCTGCAGAAGTCGGCCCTGAGCGGGTTCGACCAGCTCCAGGACTTCGCGTCGACGCTGCCGATCTCGATCGACCAGTCGCAGATCGACGATGCCGTGAAGGGCATCCAGGACTTCGTCACCAGCTCGCAGTTCGGTTCCGGCGCGCTCGCGGGGGCATCGGCCACGGCGAACTTCCTCACCGGTCTCGTGCTGATGATCGTGGTGCTGTTCTTCTTCCTCAAGGACGGTCCGGCCATCTGGGAGTTCCTCCTCCGTCCCTTCACCGGTGCCCGCTACGACCGTGCTCGCCGGGTGGGTGACCGGGTCGTGCAGACGCTCGGCGGCTACGTCCGCGGGACCGCCACCGTCGCCGCGGTGGACGCCATCGGCATCGGCGTCGGCATCACGATCGTCGGGGTGCCGCTCGCACTGCCCCTCGCCGTCGTCGTGTTCATCACGGCGTTCATCCCGATCGTCGGTGCGACGGCGGCCGGCGTCCTCGCCGCCCTCGTCGCCCTCGTCGCGCTCGGCCCCGTCCAGGCGCTGATCGTCGTCGGCATCGTCGTCCTCGTGAACCAGCTCGAGGGCAACCTGCTGCAGCCCGTCCTGATGGGCAAGACGCTCAAGCTGCACGGCCTCGTCATCCTGATCGGCCTGACCGCCGGCACGGTGCTCGCGGGCATCACCGGCGCGATCATCTCGGTGCCGCTGCTCGCCGCCGCGTGGGGCGTCGTGCAGGTGTGGGACGGGCCCGACAAGCCGGCGCGCCCGTGGCGGCAGAAGCGCGTGGAGTCCGCCGAGGCGCGCTGACGCGAGCGGCGGCGGTCGGGGCGTCCGTGCCGTCTGTGCCGCAGCCCCGGAACGACAACGTCGATGTCGTACGACGTCGACCATGTCGTTCCCCCGCGGCCGCAACAGTTGCACACGCCCGGCAGCGACGTCGTCGATGTCGTACGACGTCGACAATGTCGTTCGACCCCCGCCCGTCCGCCGGCCGAGGCGCAGCACAGCACGACGAAGGGGGCCTCCGCACGTGGCGGAGGCCCCCTTCGTCGTGCTGCAGACCGGCGTCAGTCGGTGCCGGAGTCGAACGCCGCACCCTCGGACGCGAGATCCGTCGCACGACCGAGCGCGTCATCGGCATCCGAGGTGACGACCGCGCCGCCGAGGATCTCCTCCGACTCACCCGACTCGAGCTCGCCGACGAGGTCGCCCGTCGCCCCGCCGATGAGCCCGGCGGCGGCGTACTGCTCGAGGCGTGCCCGCGAGTCGGCGATGTCGAGGTTGCGCATGGTCAGCTGGCCGATGCGGTCGTCCGGGCCGAACGCAGCGTCGCCGACACGCTCCATCGAGAGCTTGTCCGGGTGGTACGACAGCGCCGGGCCCGTGGTGTCGAGGATCGTGTAGTCGTCGCCGCGACGCAGGCGCAGCGTGACCTCTCCGGTGACGGCCGAGGCGACCCAGCGCTGCAGCGACTCACGCAGCATGAGGGACTGCGGGTCGAGCCAGCGACCCTCGTACATGAGGCGACCGAGACGGCGACCCTCGGTGTGGTACGACGCGACGGTGTCCTCGTTGTGGATCGCGTTGAGCAGGCGCTCGTAGGCGATGTGCAGCAGTGCCATGCCCGGCGCCTCGTAGATGCCGCGGCTCTTCGCCTCGATGATGCGGTTCTCGATCTGGTCGGACGCGCCGAGGCCGTGGCGGCCGCCGATCGCGTTCGCCTCGTAGACGAGCGCCACGGCGTCGGCGTACTCGACACCGTTGATCGCGACGGGGCGACCGGCCTCGAAGCGGACGCTCACGACCTCGGTGGCGACCTCGACTTCGTCACGCCAGGCGGCGACGCCCATGATCGGCTCGACGATGTCCAGGCCGCTCGAGAGCTCCTCGAGGCTCTTCGCCTCGTGCGTGGCGCCCCAGATGTTCGCGTCGGTCGAGTAGGCCTTCTCGGTGGAGTCGCGGTACGGGAAGCCCCGGGCGACGAGCCACTCGCTCATCTCCTTGCGGCCGCCGAGCTCCTCGACGAACTCGGAGTCGAGCCACGGCTTGTAGACGCGCAGCCGCGGGTTCGCCATCAGGCCGTAGCGGTAGAACCGCTCGATGTCGTTGCCCTTGTACGTGGAGCCGTCGCCCCAGATGTCGACGCCGTCCTCCTTCATGGCGCGGACGAGCATCGTGCCCGTCACGGCGCGACCGAGGGGCGTCGTGTTGAAGTAGGTCTTGCCGCCGGAGCGGATGTGGAAGGCACCGGTCTGCAGGGCGACGAGGCCCTCTTCCACGAGGGCGCTCTTCGCGTCGACGAGTCGGGCGATCTCGGCACCGTACTCGTGGGCACGACCGGGGACGGCGTCGATGTCCGGCTCGTCGTACTGGCCGATGTCGGCCGTGTACGTGCAGGGCACCGCTCCCTTCTCGCGCATCCAGGCGACCGCGCAGGAGGTGTCGAGACCTCCGGAGAACGCGATGCCGACTCGTTCGCCGACGGGGAGACTGCTCAGGACCTTGGACACGACGTCAATCGTACGGGGAGTCCAGCCGGTACATCGACGCGAGAAGTGCCCCTGGCCGGCGCCGCAGGGACTCGAACCCCTGCGACCTGCTGGTGCCCCTGGCCGGCGCTGCAGGGACTCGAACCCCTGCGACCTGCTGGTGCCCCTGGAGGGACTCGAACCCCCAACCGTTTCCTTAGGACGGAACTGCTCTTCCATTGAGCTACAGAGGCTGGCCCACCCACTCTAGCGGCGGAACGGCTCCAGGAAGGCCCGGAGCTCGTCGACGAACAGCCCCGGCTGCTCGAACGCCGCGAAGTGCCCGCCCCGGTCGAGTTCGTGGTGGTACACGAGATTCGTCGTCCGCTCGAGCCACTCCTTCGGCGCCCGCACGAGGTCCCCCGGGAAGATCGAGAACCCGGACGGCACCTCGACCCGACGCTCGAGCTGCGCTGCAGGAACCGCAGCGTTCACGTGGTACATCCGCATCGCCGACCCGATCGTCGCCGTCGCCCAGTACTCGGTGAGCAACGCCAGGACCTCGTCCCGCGTGTACACCGACCAGAGGTCCCCGCCGCAGTCGCTCCACGAGCGGAGCTTCTCGACGATCCACGCCGCGAGCCCGGCCGGGGAGTCGTTCAGGCCGACCGCCGCGGTCTGCGGCTTGGTCCGGTGCATCATCGCGTAGGCGCCTTCGTCGGTACGCCACCGCTCGGTCTCGGCGACGAAGGCACGCTCCGCCTCGGACAGCGTCGACGGGTCGAGCCCGGGCCAGGCGAGCCCGCCGTCGATCCGGTGCACGGCGACGACCCGCTCGGGGTGGTCGAGCGCGAGGTACCGCACGACGTGCGTGCCGATGTCCCCGCCGGACACCGCGAACCGCTCGTACCCGAGGTCGGTCATCAGCGTCGCCCACATCCCGGCGACCGCCCGTGCGTCGATCGGCTGCGGCGGTGCGTCGGAGAACCCGTAACCGGGCATGTCCGGCACGATCACGTCGAACCCGGCGTCGACGAGCATCGGCAGCACCTTGCGGTACCGCCACCCGGAGTCCGGCCAGCCGTGCGCGAGCAGCACGGGCAGCGCACCCGGCGTCGCCGCGCGGGCGTGCAGCACGTGGATGCCGATGCCGTCCACCTCGACCCGGCGGGACGGCAGTGCGGCGAGCGCCGCCCGGTGCGCGTCGAAGTCGAACCCGTCCGCCCAGTACTCGACGAGCGGGCGCAGCTCGTCGACGTCGATGCCGAGCGACCACCCGGTCCCGGCGGGCGCGTCCGGCCAGCGGGTCGCGCGTAGGCGCGCACGCAGGTCGTCGATCGTCGCGTCGTCGATCTCGGGGGTCTCCGCCATGGCGGCACGCTACGCCCGCCCACCGACAGCCGGTCGCCACAGCCGACACGGTCCTGGTCAGGCACAGTGACGGACAGGAGGCGCGGTGCGGGCCCGACCCGCGCCTCCCGTCCGTCACGGTGTCAGGCGGCGATCCGCCGGCTGCGGTCGCTCCCTCGGAACGTCGCCCACACCACGGCCAGCGCCGCGACGCCGATCACCCACTCCAGGACGCCGACGAGGCTCGTCATCGGCGACACCTCGCCGTGCTGCGCCGAGAAGGCGGAGAAGTCCCACAGCGCGTGCAGCACCATCGGCCAGACCAGGCTGCCGGTCGTCCGCCGGAGGACGTAGAACGCGGTGCCGACCAGGAACGTGTTGACGACCTGGGCGAGCGTCGGGCCGAGGGCCTGCCCGGCGAAGAAGTTGAGCGAGTGCATCGCCGCGAACGCCGCCGTGCTGAGGAACCAGACCATCGGCTCGGCGAACCGGCTGCGCAGTGCGGTGAGCAGGAGGCCTCGGGTCGTGAGCTCCTCGGTGAACCCGACCAGCAGCAGCGCGATCGACGCCGCGAGGAACGGCCCGTCGAAGGCCGCCCAGTCGGTGATGGTCAGCCCGAGCACGGCCAGGAGCGCCAACGCGATCGGCACGGTGATCGGCCACCGGTGTCGACTCGGGTGCTCGTCGGACAGGGCCGGCCGCCACCAGCCGAGCAGCGTGGTCGTGACGGCCAGCAGGACGGACGCGACGATGAGCGAGAGCCCCGCGCCGAAGAAGAGGTCGTGTCCGTTCCGGCTCAGGTCGGTGTACGGCACCCCGCCGAGTCGTTGGACGGTGAAGACGACGACCATGTAGCCGAGCCAGATCGCGAAGCCGATCCAGACCCGGGGGCGGACGCGGAGGTGTGACGGAGTTCCCTGGTGCTCCATGCCTCGAGCATGGCACGGTGACGGACGGGAGTCGCGGGTGGGGGCCGACCCGCGCCTCCAGTCCGTCACGACGTCAGCCGCGCGGTACCGCTACGCGGCCACCAGGTACTCGTCCCACTCGGACTGCGGACGCTCGATGCCCCGGACCACCCACGAGGAGCCGTGCGGCGCCTTCGGGCGGAAGCGGAGCCGCCACCCCATCTCCTGCGGGGTGCGGTCGCCCTTGGTGTTGTTGCACGCCAGGCAGCAGGCGACGAGGTTCTCCCACGAGTCCTCGCCCCCGCGCGAGCGAGGCTGCACGTGGTCGATCGTGGTGGCGTGCCGATCGCAGTACGCGCACCGGTTGGCGTCCCGGCGGAGGACGCCCCGGCGCGACACCGGCACGAGTCTCGAATGCGGGATGCGGACGTACCGGGTGAGGATGATGACGGACGGACGGTCGTAGGTCGACGTCGACCCCGTGACCGGGTGGTCGAGGTCGGCGGCGACGATGGCGGCCTTCTGGTTCATGACCAGCACGAGGGCCCGACGGAACGAGATCACCGCGAGGGGCTCGTAACCGGCGTTGAGGACGAGAGTGCGCATGGGTTCCCTTCCGACGTGCCTGGACGGCTTCCAGGCTGTGCGGGTGCGTCGGACCGGGGTACCGCGCAGGTGACCTCCGCTCGCGCGAACGGCCCCTGAACCACGAAGAGCACCACCCGGATGGGCAGTGCTCACGTCATGCAGGGGCGTGCTCGTGCACGCAGGCGGTGGTCGACCATATGTCGACGTGCGCGCGCCGACCCATGGTGCGGGTCGTGCGGAACGCTGACATGGGGTCTCCCTGCTCGGACCGTTCGGGCCGGTGCACGGTCAGGGTACGTCAGAAACCGGCCCGGCACGAGAGTGCACGGGCCGGTTCCGGCGATGTTCACGGGATCGATGCCCGCAGTCTGCGTCAGATGCCGAAGCGGACGATGTGGTAGTCGCTGGTCCAGATCGGACGGATCGACACGGAGCCACCGGGCTTCGGCGCGTCCATGATCATGCCGTTGCCCATGTAGAAGCCGTCGTGCGCCTCGTTGTTGAAGATGACGACGTCACCCGGCTGCGCCTCGGACTCGGGGATCGTGGTGCCGGCCTGGTCCTGCAGCGGCACGGAGTGCGCGAGGTTGATGCCGTACTGCGCGTACACGAACATGACGTAGCCCGAGCAGTCGAAGCCCGACGGGTCCGCGCCGCCGAAGACGTACGGGGTGCCGATGTACTGCTTGGCGGTGGCGACCACGGCCGGCAGCGAGAACGGGGTGTTCGCGGCGGTCGACGAGGCGACGTAGTCGGAGGCGCTCGGCCCCGTGTACGACGCGTACTGCGAGGCGGTCTGCGCACGCGCGGCCTGGGTGGCCGCGGCCTGCTCGGACGCCTGCTTCGCCGCGGCGTCGGCGGCCTTCTGCGCTGCCTCGGCGTCGAGCGTGGACTGCGCCGTCGCACCGTAGCCGTCGCGGCTCGTGCCGGCAAGGGCGACCGCGTCGGAGACGGAGAAGTTCTGGGCCTCGGTCGTGCGGACCTGGCGCTGCGCGGTCGCGGCGTCCGTCCCGGTCGACTGCTGCGTCGCGGCGAACGCCGGGGCGACCGCGACGGTGCCGAACATGCCCGCGGCCACGGTCAGGACGACCGGCGCGAGGAAGCGGCGCTTGCGGGCCGACGAGCTCGCCTTGGTGGAGGCGGCGGTACGCGCGGCCTGGGCGGCACGACGGCCGCCGGGGAGCGGAGCGTCGCGCACCGGGGTGACGGCGCGGGCTGCTCGGCGCGAGAGGGGGGCGTCGGTGGCGTTCGCGGTGTTCGTCGGGTTCGCGGGCGTCTGGTCGTCCGCGGCGGAACCGGTCTGCGTCAAGGGTGTCTCCGGCGTCTCGTCACCACTGCCAGCGGGGGTGATCGCCGACCGTGCAACCCCATCCGTTCGTCATCGTTTCCGATCGAGACAGGAGACGGGTTCGAGACGTCCTGTCACGGGTCCTGGGCCTCGTGGGTGGCCGGCGGACTCGTCGAGTGTACGTGCCGACCGTTACCTTGTCGAGATGAAACCGCCGCTTTGTAACGAATCGGTAAAGAAGCCCTGATCAGGCCGCAGAAACACGCCTCGCCCCAGTTTCGGGGGCAGACGGGTCAGGAGCGCTCGATGTAGACGTGCTGCGCGACCTCGGTCGGGAGCTCGATGCCCGCGTCCTCGCCGTCGACACGCACGGCGACGTAGGCCCCTGCGCGCTGCACGCTCGCGACCCGGCCGGGCATGACACCGGCGGACCGCAGCTGGTGGAGGAGCTCCGGTTCGAACTGCACGGGCTCGCCCAGGCGGCGGATGACCCCGGTCGCGACGGCGTCGGTGCCCTCGGTCGCGGCGACGATGTTCTGCACGCCGTCGAGGAAGCCGGGGGCGGCCGGGCCGCCGATCTCGGCGAGGCCCGGGATCGGGTTGCCGTACGGCGACTCGGTCGGGTTGCCGAGCATCTCGAGCAGACGGACCTCGACCTGCTCGCTCATCACGTGCTCCCAGCGGCATGCCTCGTCGTGGACGAACGCCCAGTCGAGACCGATGACGTCGGAGAGCAGGCGCTCGGCGAGCCGGTGCTTGCGCATCACGTGCGTCGCGCGCGAGCGTCCTTCGTCGGTGAGTTCGAGGTGCCGGTCGCCCGAGACGACGACGAGTCCGTCGCGCTCCATGCGGGCGATGGTCTGCGAGACGGTGGGACCCGAGTGGCCGAGGCGCTCCGAGATGCGGGCGCGCAGCGGCACGATCGCCTCTTCCTCGAGGTCGAGGATGGTGCGAAGGTACATCTCCGTGGTGTCGACGAGATCGGTCACGGTCCGCCTCTCATGTCTGGGCCCAGCGCGCCCCACCCTACTTGTTCGAGGCGACATGGAATGACCAACACTTGCAAGGTGCAAGAAAGTCCGTGCGCGATGCGGCCAGGAGGCGCGGCCTCGGCCCGCCCCGTCCGGCCGGTACACGGTCACTCGCGCTGGGATACCGCTCGTTAGGATCGGTGCATGGCAGACATCGTCATCCCCGCCGAACTCCTCCCGACCGATGGCCGATTCGGCTGCGGACCGTCCAAGATCCGTGGCGCGCAGCTCGAGTCCCTCGTGACCCGCGGCGCGACGATCCTCGGCACGTCCCACCGCCAGAAGCCCGTCAAGGACCTCGTGGGCAGCGTCCGCGCCGGCCTCGGCGACCTGTTCGACCTCCCCGAAGGCTACGAGGTCGTCCTCGGCAACGGCGGCTCGACCGCGTTCTGGGACGCCGCCGCGTTCGGGCTGATCGAGCGCCGGGCCGAGAACCTGTCCTTCGGCGAGTTCGGCTCGAAGTTCGCCAAGGCCGCCGGCGCCCCCTGGCTCGAGGCGCCGCACGTGGTCGAGGCCCCCGGCGGATCCCTCGCCCCGCTCGAGATCGTCGAGGGCGTGGACGTCTACGCCTACCCGCACAACGAGACCTCGACGGGTGTCATGGCGCCGGTCGTCCGCGCCGCCGGGGACGCCGGCGCCCTCACCGTCGTCGACGCCACGAGCGCCGCCGGTGGTGCCGCGTTCGACGTCAGCGCGACGGACGTCTACTACTTCGCCCCGCAGAAGAACTTCGCCTCGGACGGTGGCCTCTGGCTCGCGCTGTTCTCCCCCGCGGCGATCGAGCGTGTCGAGCGCATCGCCGCGAGCGGCCGGTACATCCCCGAGTTCCTCTCGCTCAAGAACGCCGTCGACAACTCGCGGCTGAACCAGACGCTGAACACCCCGGCGCTCGCGACCCTGATCCTCCTCGACGACCAGGTCCGCTGGATCAACGAGTCCGGCGGCCTCGCCTGGGCCGACACCCGCACGAAGACCTCGTCGTCGACGCTCTACGACTGGGCGGAGTCGGTCGACTACGCGACGCCGTTCGTGACCGACCCCGCAGCCCGGTCGCAGGTCGTCGCCACGATCGACCTCGACGACTCGATCGACGCCAAGGCCGTCGCCGCGACGCTGCGCCAGAACGGGATCGTCGACACGGAGCCGTACCGGAAGCTCGGCCGCAACCAGCTCCGCATCGCGACCTTCACGGCGATCGACCCGGACGACGTCGCGAAGCTCGTGCAGGCGATCGACTTCACGGTGAACGCCCTGCGCTGACGCGGTTCGTCCTCATGACAGGAGGCGCGGTGCCAGCTGGCACCGCGCCTCCTGTCCGTCCGGGGACCGGTCGAGCACCCGTCAGGCGCGGTGGTGGTCCGGGTCGACCTCGCCGGCGTCCAGCCGGTCGACCTCGAGGTCGGCGTCCGGGTCGACCGGGCGCACCCGCTGGGTGCGACGGCGGCCCCGGGCCGGCTCGGCCGGCTCGGCCGGTGCGTCCTGCCGGTCGGTGTCGTCGTCGTCCGAGTCGTCGGTGTGGTCCTCGGACCCGTCCAGCTCGTCGACGTCCACACCGTCGATGTCGTCGTCGTCCGGCTCGTCGAGGTCGTCCTCGTCGGCGTCGAAGTCGTCTTCGTCGTCCGCTTCGTCGTCGTCGGACTCGTCGTCGTCCGAGTCGTCGTAGTCGGCGTCCTCGTCCGCGTCGTCCTCGTCGCCGTCGAAGTCCTCGTCGTCGTGCTCGCCCTCGGCACCGTCGGTGTCCTGGCCGGCCCGGTACTCGGCGAGCCGCTCGGACCACGGCACCCAGTCGGGCGCCAGCAGCGAGCCGTCACCGGGCATGAGCTCGACCTCGAGCACGGTCGGCTCGTCACCGGACACCTGGGCGATGGACACGGTCCAGCGCCAGCCGGGGTACCCGGCCATGCGGTTGGCGAACAGCACCGAGACGACGCCGTCGCCCTCGTCGACGGTCCCGGCGAACGCGCCGACGGTCGACTCGGGGGTCACCTCGAGCAGCGCCGTGCGGGCGAGCGCGGTGAGGTCCTCGGAAGGGGCAGGAGCAACAGGGGAGGTATCGGTCATCACGCGTCCAACTGGTCAGCGACGTGCCGCAGGATCGCAGCGATTCGGGTGCCGTTCTTCGGGTACCGGCCGTGCCGGAAGTCCCCGCTGATCCGGTCGAGCTCCTTCACGAGGTCCTCGACGATCACGGCCATGTCGTCCGCCGATCGTCGCGACATCTTCGCGAGGGACGGCTGCGGGTCGAGGAGCCGCACGGACAGCGCCTGCGACCCCTTCTTCCCCTGGACGACGCCGTACTCGAGCCGCGAACCGGCCTTCACCGACGTGACGCCGTCGGGGAGCGAGGACGCGTGCAGGAAGACGGGTTCGCCGTCGTCGCCGGTGATGAACCCGAACCCCTTCTGGTCGTCGTAGAACTTGACCTTGCCGGTGGGCATTCGTCGGTCTCCTCGTGATCGTGGAACGGCCGTGGTGCGTCGGATATCCTGGGTCGATGGCCAACCCGACCCGGTCCACCGGGAACACGCAGGACTCCGCGGAACCCCCGGTGACGTTCAATCGTACCGAACGCGCCCTCGCGTTCATGGTCGGCGGGATCTTCATCGCCGCCTTCCTCTGCATGGCCGCCATGATCGTGATGTGGCTGACGGTCCCCAGCGCCCAGGGATCGATGCCCTGGCCCGTGATCATGGCGATCCCGCTGGTCGGCTTCCCGATCGGCATGGTGCTCGTGTTCACCCTCCTCGGCATCACCTGGACCCGTCGGGCCCGAGCGAACCGGACGGCGCGCTGAGGACCGCGTCGGACGAGCGCGGCGGACGATGACGACCACCGCAGACCTCGCCGCCCGGCTCCGGGCGATGCCGGACGACGCCCTCGAACGGCTCGTCGTGGCGCGCCGGCTCCCCGCGGCGGTCCTCGCCGAGACCGGCCCGCTGCGCATCTCGGACTTCTTCGACCTCGCCGAGGCGCTCCGCACCGACGACGCGGTCGACGCCGCGATCGAGCACCTACCCCGTCGGACGCTGCTCGCGCTGCGTGACGGCGCGGGCTCCGCGGACGACCTCGCCCCGGCGGTCGCGCTCGGTCTGGCGGACGAGGACGGCGGCGTCGACGACGCGGTGTCGGCCCGGCTGGCCGCCCACGACGAGATCGCCGGTCTCCCAGGAGGCGCGGATCACCCCCGCCCCGTCGCTCCGGTGGACGAGACGGGCGACGACGAGCGCGCCCGGACGACCGGCGCGGAGCACGCCTTCGCGACGATGACCGTGCTCGCCGAACTCCTCCGGGCGGTGTCCGAGGGCGCGGTGCGCGAGCTCGTGAAGGGCGGCATCGGCACCCCGCTCGCGAAGACGCTCGGCGAGCGCGCCGGCGCGGACCCCGTCGTGGTCCCCGGCCGCCTGGCGCTGCTCGAACGGATCGGGTTCGCGGACACGGGCAACGGGACGTGGGCGACCACGGCGGCGGGCGACGCCTGGCTCGTCGCGAGCTGGCCGGACCGCTGGTCGACGCTGGTGTCGGCATGGCGGAACGCACTCGACCCCGCCGTCCGGAGCGTGCTCGACGTGGCCGGCGACGACCTGCGCGACCTCGTGTCGGCCGGCCGGTGGGCGTACCCGGCGGGCTCGCGCTGGCTCGACGTGGTGCTGCTCGACGTCGCGGGCACGGCGGCCGCACTCGGGCTCACGGTCGACGGCCGCGTGACGAGCACCGGCCGTGCACTGCTGGTCGGGGACCCGGCCCCCGCTGCGGAGGACCTCCCCCGCACGGTCGACGCCGTGTACCTGCAGCACGACCTCACGGTCATCGCACCGGGACCGCTCGCGCCGGTCGACGACGCCGCGCTCCGGACCGTCGCCGTGCTCGAGGCGCCGGGCCTCGCCGCCCGGTACCGCATCTCCGAGGACTCGCTCCGCCGCGCGTTCCGGGCCGGCCACACCCGGCAGGACGTCGTCGCGCTGCTGGAACGGCTGTCCGCGACGGGCCTGCCGCAGCCGCTCTTCTACCTCGTCGACCAGGTGTCCTCGCGGGACGGCAGCATCGTGGTCGACGTCGGCGCCGACGGGGTCGGCGCCCGCGTGCACGGCACGCCGGACCAGCTCGACCTCATCGGGGTGGACGCCGAGCTCCGGCAGCTGGCGTGGGAGCGCAGCGACCTGACCACCCTGCTGACCCGCTACCCGCCGCACGTCGTCCACACGGCGCTCGAGGACCAGCGCTACCCGGCCGTCCTGACGGCCGCAGCCCGCCCGGCGACGGGATCCGTTCCTCCAGGCCGTCGACGCACCACCGGACGCAACCCGGAGCAGGCGGCGCACGCACTCGTGGAACGGCTCCGCGTCACCACCGAGCGCGGCGAGGCCGAGCCCGAGCAGGAGTGGCTGGGGCGGCAGATCGACCTGGCCGTCCGAGGACGCACGCCGATCCGCCTGACGGTGCGCATGCCGGACGGCTCCGAGCGGCCGTTCTCGATCGTGCCGACCTCGGTCGCCGCCGGACGCGTGCGGGGACGCGACACGGCCGTCGACGTCGAGCGGACGCTCCCGCTCTCCCTCGTGGTGGCTGTGGAGAGCGACGCCTGATCCACAGGTGAGCCGATCCGCGCTGGTTCGCAGCCGAGCGGCCTAGGCTGATCCGTCATGAACGGACCGCTGATCGTGCAGAGCGACCGCACCGTGCTCCTCGAGGTGGCGCACCCCGACGCCGAGGACGCACGGCACGACCTCGCGGTGTTCGCCGAGCTCGAACGCGCGCCGGAACACGTGCACACGTACCGCATCACCCGGCTCGGCCTGTGGAACGCGCGGGCGGCCGGGCACGACGCCGAGAGCATGATCCACACGCTCGAGCACTTCGCGAAGTTCCCCGTCCCGCAGAGCGTCACGGTGGACATCCGCGACACCGTGGCACGGTACGGCCGACTCGTCATCCGGCGCGAAGAGCGTCCGGACGCGCCGGCGATCGCGAACTCCCCGGCCGAAGAGCTCGAGCGCCAGCCGGTCCTGCTCCTCACCGCGTCCGAGCCCACGGTCCTCGCCGAGGTCATCCGCTCGAAGCGGATCAAGCCGCTGCTGGGCGACATGCGCTCCCCGGAAGAGGTCGAGCTGCTCCCGTGGGCACGCGGGCAGATCAAGCAGGAGCTCGTGAAGCTCGGCTGGCCGGCCGAAGACCTCGCCGGGTACACGCCCGGGCAGCCGCACCCGATCGACCTCGACACCGACGACTGGCACCTGCGTCCCTACCAGGAACAGGCGGTCGACACGTTCTTCGCGCAGGGCTCCGGCGTCGTCGTGCTGCCCTGTGGTGCCGGCAAGACGCTCGTGGGCGCCGGGGCGATGGCGACGGTCAAGGCGACGACGCTCATCCTCGTGACGAACACCGTCTCGGCCCGGCAGTGGCGATCCGAGCTGCTGCGCCGGACCACCCTCACCGAGGACGAGATCGGCGAGTACTCGGGCAGCGTGAAGGAGATCCGTCCGGTCACGATCGCGACGTACCAGATCCTCACCGCCCGTCGGAAGGGCGAGTACACGCACCTGTCGCTCCTCGACGCCCTCGACTGGGGACTCATCGTCTACGACGAGGTGCACCTGCTGCCGGCGCCGGTGTTCAAGCTCACCGCCGACCTCCAGGCCCGGCGGCGGCTCGGGCTCACGGCGACCCTCGTGCGCGAGGACGGGCGCGAGGGCGACGTCTTCTCGCTCATCGGGCCGAAGCGCTACGACGCCCCGTGGAAGGAGATCGAGGCGCAGGGGTACATCTCCCCCGCCGCCTGCTACGAGGTGCGCATCGACCTGCCGCACCAGGACCGCCTCGAGTACGCGGCGTCCAGCGACGACGAGCGGTACCGGCTCGCGGCGACCTCGCCGGCGAAGACCCCGGTGGTGCGCGAGCTCATCGAGAAGCACCGCGGCGAGCAGATCCTCGTGATCGGGCAGTACATCGACCAGCTCGACTCGCTCGCCGAGTCCCTGGACGCCGCCGAGATCACCGGTTCGACCCCCGTCGACGAGCGGGAGCGGCTCTACCAGGCCTTCCGCGAGGGGTCGATCGACGTGCTCGTCGTCTCGAAGGTCGCGAACTTCTCGGTCGACCTGCCCGACGCGACGGTGGCGATCCAGGTGTCCGGCTCGTTCGGATCCCGCCAGGAAGAGGCCCAGCGACTCGGCCGACTCCTCCGCCCGAACAAGGACGGGCTGCCCGCGTCGTTCTACACGCTCGTGACGCGGGACACCGTCGACCAGGACTTCGCGCAGAACCGGCAGCGGTTCCTCGCGGAGCAGGGGTACTCCTACACGATCCTCGACGCCGACCAGGTCCAGGCGGTCGTGGGCTGACGCACCAACCGCTCTCAGGAAACCACTAGGGAACGGTCAGAAGATAGGACCATGAGCGATGGCCCCAAGATCCTGATCGTCGACGACGAGCCGAACATCCGCGACCTCCTGACGACCTCGCTGCGTTTCGCCGGCTTCGCCGTGCGCGCGGTGGGCAACGGAGCACAGGCGATCTCCGCCGTGCTCGAGGAAGAGCCGGACCTGATCATCCTCGACGTCATGCTGCCCGACATGAACGGCTTCGGCGTCACCAAGCGCCTGCGGTCGTCGGGCTACACCTCCCCGATCCTGTTCCTCACCGCCAAGGACGACACCGAGGACAAGATCACCGGTCTCACCGTCGGCGGCGACGACTACGTCACGAAGCCGTTCTCCCTCGACGAGATCGTCGCCCGCATCAAGGCGATCCTCCGTCGCACGATGAACGACGAGGAAGACGCGATCATCCGCGCCGGCGAGCTCACGATGGACCAGGACACGCACGAGGTCACGATCGGCGACGCGCAGATCGAGCTCTCCCCGACCGAGTTCAAGCTGCTCCGCTACCTCATGCTCAACCCGAACCGCGTGCTGTCGAAGGCGCAGATCCTCGACCACGTGTGGGAGTACGACTTCAACGGCGACGCCGGCATCGTCGAGTCCTACATCTCCTACCTGCGCCGCAAGCTCGACCAGTACTCGGCCGAGCCGATCATCCAGACCAAGCGCGGGTTCGGCTACATGCTCAAGGCGTCCAAGGCCTCGTAGGTCTCCCGGATCCCTCGGGGTTCGTCTTCACGGCGGTCGTCCGGTTTCACCGGGCGACCGCTGTCTATCGTTGGGGCAGCATGCACACGCGAATGAGCCGCTGGTGGGACGGGATCTCCCTGCGCACCAAGATCACCGGGATCACGGTGCTCCTGGTGGCGCTCGGACTGCTCGTCGCGGGGCTCGGCACGATGACGGTGCTGTCGACGTACCTCATGGCCCAGCTGGACAACAACGTCCGTCAGACGACGGAACAGCTCGAGGGTCAGAACATCAGCGACGGCGAGCAGTACTGCAAGCTCTCCGTCGTCCTCTCGCAGAGCGCGTACGTCGCCGCGTACGACTCCGCCGGCAAGCAGATCTGCCAGACCCCGGCGTCGAGCCGCCCCGACATCCACGAGCTCGACTTCTCCTCCGCGGCGCAGACCAGTTCGCGCTTCTCGCTGTACGACAGCCAGCACAACCACGAGTGGCGTGCGCAGGTCATCCCGGCATCGCTGCAGGACCAGTCGACCGGCACCACGCAGGCCGGGTACGTCCTGGTCGCGGTGTCGAGCGCCGACACCGACCAGACCGTCCTGCGATTCACCGCCATCTTCCTGAGCTTCGGTGCCTCGGTGATCCTGCTCGGCGCCATGCTCACGCGGCTCCTCGTGACGGCGACGTTCGACCCCCTGCGCGACGTCGAGGACACCGCTGCCCGGTTCGCCGCCGGTGACTTCAACCAGCGCCTCGAAGCCGACACCCCCAACACCGAGGTCGGTCGACTGAACCGGTCCCTCAACTCCATGCTCGAGCGCATCGACTCCGCGTTCGAGGACCGGCAGCGCACCATCGACCAGATGCGTCGGTTCGTCGGGGACGCCTCCCACGAGCTCCGCACGCCCCTCGTGTCGCTCCGCGGGTACGCCGAGCTCTACCGGATGGGCGCGCTCCGCAAGGAAGAGGACGTCGCCCAGGCGATGGAGCGCATCGAGAAGGAAGCCCAGCGCATGGGCCTCCTCGTGCAGGACCTGCTGCAGCTCGCCCGCATCGACGAGTCGAAGCCGCTCGAGCTCGGCCCGGTCGACCTCGTCGCCATCGCCCGTGACTCCGCGCTCGACACGATGGCGTCGAACCCCGACCGCGAGATCCAGGTGCTCGTCGAGGACTCGGTGACCGGCGAGAGCGTGCCGCACGCGGTCCGTCCGGCGTCAGCACCCGCCTCGGCCCCCGGTTCCGGCGACGGGCCCCCGGCATCGCCGACGTCCGCGAACACGACCGGCCCCATCGCGTTCTCGCGCCAGACGATCGCGCGACTCCGCGCCCGCCGCACCCGCGCGATGGGTGTCGACGGCACGGCCGCCCCCACCGACGAGACCACCCCGCTGCCCACCGTCGTGCTGCCGAAGCGGCCGCCGATCGTCCTGGCGGAGGAGAACAAGATCCGCCAGATCGTGACGAACCTCATGGGCAACGCCATGCGCTTCACGGAGCACGACGACCCGATCGAGATCGGCATCGGCGTGGACGACGAGCGCGGGATGGCGCACATCGACGTGATCGACCACGGCGAGGGCATCCCGCCGCAGCTGCGCGACAAGATCTTCCAGCGCTTCTGGCGCGCCGACACCTCGCGCGCACGGGACACCGGCGGCTCGGGCCTCGGGCTCGCGATCGTCTCGGGCATCGTCGCGGCGCACCACGGTTCGGTCGAGGTGTTCGACACCGAGGGCGGCGGCGCGACCTTCCGCGTGTGGCTCCCCCTGCTCCCCCGCGACTACGCCGCCCCCGCGCCCGCCGGCGCGTGACGCCCGCGGGCGTGCCGCCCGCCCGCCCGCCGGCCCGCTAGCCCGCCCGCCCCCGGGCCCCCGCACGCCCGCCCGCTGGCCCGAGGTCGCAATACCTGCCGCCCACCCACGCGCTCGGCGGCAATTCGTGCGACCCGGACGCCCCACGCGCGGCAGGTCGCGCGACCTCGCGACGAACCCGCCAGCACACGCCGAGGTCGCAATACCTGCCGCCCACCCACGGGCCGGGCGGCAGTTCGTGCGACCCGGGCACCTCACCTGCGGCATGTCGCGCGACCTCGACCAGGTCATGCCCGTGGTCGAGCCGACGATCGCGCGACGAACGCCTGACGAAGCCGCTCGAAGAGGACCGCAGGACGGTCGACGTCTCCTCGATTCGCGTGGAGGACGAGCCATCCCTCCACGGTCATGGAGTTGTCCCGGCGCTGATCGTGCTCGAACGTCGCACGCTCGCGGTGGTGGTCCCCGTCGTACTCCAGTGCGATCCGGAGCTCCGGCCAGCCCATGTCCACTCGCGCCAGGAACCGCCCTGCACGGTCGAACACCTCGATCTGGAGTTCCGGTTCAGGGAACCCCGCGTCCACGACCGCAAGACGCAGCCACGTCTCCATCGCTGACTCAGCCCCGACGCGGATGAGCTTGACGGCCGCACGTGCAACGGCGACGGAGCGCTGCCCGGGAAGGATCGTGGCGGCCAGGGCGTCGACCGTCGTCCGGTCTGGCCGTCCGACGAGGAAGTCTCCGACCGCCACGAGCTGTCGGACGCTCAGCAGCCCAGCGCACTCGCGCCACGCATGTTCCGGCCCGCTGACTCGTACGCCGGCCCGCAGCACCACGGCCGCCGCGGATCGACGTCGGTGTCCGACGACACCGGGCCGACGCATGAGCGGGCCGGCGCCGATCGTCGTGACGTGCAGGCTGCCCTCGAACTGGCGCGGGAGCGGAGCACCCCAGAGCTCGACAGCGGTCGTGTGACTGAAGTGTTGATCTGGGCGCATCACGAGTGCGAGCGCGGCGACGGGCGACATCAATGCATCTGCCGACCGGACGCCGTGCACCGGGCGGGCGAGGTCCCGCCGGCGGAGTCGACCCGGATCAACCCCGGCCGCGAGTGCGTCGCAGACCCGGAAGCCGTTCGGATCGAGTTCGTCGGGGAGCGGAGACGGCCGGGCCATGGCGAGAGTGTGGCGGTGCGGTGCGAGCCGCGACCATCCTTCGAGCCGAACTGTGGAGAACGTGACGACCCGCGCCTCCTGTGCGGTGTGCGCTGGTCGCACAACACGCCGTGGGCGGGACGGTGAGGTCGCACGAACTGCCGCCCGTCGCGCTCTCGAGCGGCAGTTCGTGCGACCTCGGCGCCCGCCCCCCCCCCCCCCCCCCCCGGGGGGGGGGGGGGGGGGGGGCGCCCCCCCCCCGGCGCGCCCCCCCCCCCCGCCGGCGGGGGGGGGGGGGGGGGGGGGGCCCCCCCCCCCGGGGGGGGGGGGGGGGGGGGGGCCCCCCCCCCCCCCCCCCGCCGGCGGGGGGGGGGGGGGGCGCCCCCCCCCCGGGCCCCCCCCCGCCGCCGCCCGCCCGCCGGCCTCCCCCCCCCCCCCCCGCACGCGGAAGGGCCCCGCACGCGCAGCGTGCGAGGCCCTTCCGTCAGGACTGCTTAGAAGTCCATGCCACCCGTCGGGTCGCCGGCCGGAGCAGCAGGGGTGCGCTCGGGCTTGTCGGCGACGACGGCCTCGGTCGTGAGGAACAGACCGGCGATCGACGCAGCGTTCTGCAGCGCCGAGCGCGTGACCTTGGCCGGGTCGATGATGCCCGCGGCGACGAGGTCGACGTACTCACCGGTCGCGGCGTTGAGGCCGTGACCCGACTCGAGCTCGCGGACCTTGGCGGCGACGACACCCGGCTCGAGACCGGCGTTCAGCGCGATCTGCTTGAGCGGCGCGTCGATCGCGACGCGGACGATGTTCGCACCGGTCGCCTCGTCGCCCTCGAGCTCGAGGGTGTCGAGCACGACGGACGCCTGGATGAGGGCGACGCCACCACCGGCGACGATGCCCTCTTCGACAGCGGCCTTCGCGTTGCGGACGGCGTCCTCGATGCGGTGCTTGCGCTCCTTGAGCTCGACCTCGGTCGCGGCACCGGCCTTGATGACGGCCACGCCACCGGCGAGCTTCGCGAGGCGCTCCTGGAGCTTCTCGCGGTCGTAGTCGGAGTCGGTCGCCTCGATCTCGGAGCGGATCTGACGGACGCGGCCCGCGATCTGCTCCTCGTCGCCGGCACCCTCGACGATGGTCGTCTCGTCCTTGGTGATGATGACCTTGCGGGCCTTGCCGAGCAGGTCGAGCGTCGCGTTCTCGAGCTTGAGGCCGACCTCTTCCGAGATGACCTGGCCGCCGGTGAGGATCGCGATGTCCTGCAGCATGGCCTTGCGACGGTCGCCGAAGCCCGGGGCCTTGACGGCGACGGACTTGAAGATGCCGCGGATCTTGTTCACGACGAGCGTGGCCAGGGCCTCGCCGTCGACGTCCTCGGCGATGATCAGGAGCTGCTTGCCCGCCTGGATCACCTTGTCGACGACCGGCAGGAGGTCCTTGATGTTCGAGATCTTCGAGTTGACGATCAGGATGTAGGCGTCCTCGAAGACGGCTTCCTGACGCTCGGGGTCGGTCACGAAGTACTGCGACAGGTAGCCCTTGTCGAAGCGCATGCCCTCGGTGAGCTCGAGCTCGGTGCCGAAGGTGTTCGACTCCTCGACGGTGACGACACCTTCCTTGCCGACCTTGTCGATGGCCTCGGCGATGAGCGCGCCGATGGTCGGGTCAGCGGCCGAGATCGACGCGGTCGCGGCGATCTGGTCCTTGGTCTCGATGTCCTTCGCGTTGGCGAGGAGCTGGTCGGAGACGGCGGCGACGGCCTTCTCGATGCCGCGCTTGAGCGACACGGGGTCGGCACCGGCGGCGACGTTGCGGAGGCCTTCGCGGACGAGGGCCTGGGCGAGGACGGTCGCGGTGGTCGTGCCGTCACCGGCGACGTCGTCGGTCTTCTTGGCGACCTCCTTGACGAGCTCCGCACCGATCTTCTCGTACGGGTCGTCGAGCTCGATCTCCTTGGCGATGGAGACACCGTCGTTCGTGATCGTGGGGGCGCCCCACTTCTTCTCGAGGACGACGTTGCGGCCGCGCGGGCCGAGCGTCACCTTCACGGCGTCAGCCAGGATGTTCAGGCCGCGCTCGAGGCCACGGCGGGCCTCCTCGTCGAAAGCAATGATCTTAGCCATGTGAGTTTCTCGTCCCTCCCGGACGTCGTCATGGGGGTCGTGCTGGCACTCAGCGTGAGCGAGTGCCAACGCCGATTCTGGCACTCGCAGGGGTCGAGTGCAACACCGCCAGGAGGCGCGGCTCGAGTTCCCAGGACACGCACCGACACGAGCGACGAACGCACCGACACGAGGGACGGAAGCGACGAACGCCGGTCGCCGCACACGGACGAACGCGCCGCCCCGGACGGGACGGCGCGTTCGCGAGGTGGTTGCCGGGTCAGGCGGGACGGACCGATTCGGCCTGCGGCCCCTTCGACCCGGTGCCGACGTCGAACGTCACTGCCTGGCCCTCCTCGAGGACCTTGTACCCCGACATGTCGATTGCCGAGTAGTGCACGAACACGTCCTGGCCCCCTCCATCGACGGTGATGAAGCCGAAGCCCTTCTCGGCGTTGAACCACTTCACGGTTCCGTTGGCCATGATCTCTTGCTCCCTGCGGTGGTGCTGGTGCGGACGGCGTAGTCGCCGTCTTGGGGAGACTCTTACCGAACAATGCCGACAGGGCAAGAGGTGTGACGTTGTTTCACGTCGATTCCGACAAGAATCAACGTGCTCGAAACACGGCCGTCACAAATGCGCGCACCACGAACCGGAGAACGCGACCAGGAATGCGCCGGGAACGATCAGCCGGCGTAGTCCGCGCCGAGCACGACGCTGATGTCGGCGTTCGGGAACGCCGCCGACTGCTGCACCGCGGTCGTGCCGAGCGACTTCGCGATGCCCTGCGCGACGGCGGCCTGTGCGGCCTGCTGGTAGTACACGATCGTCGAGGTCGCCCCGGTCGTGCCGGCGTCCCCCGTCGACGTCACCTTCCACCCGGCCGAGGTCAGCGCCGCGCTGCCCTTCGCCGCGAGGCCGGTCGTCGACGTGCCGTTCAGGACGACGAGCGTCGTCGCACCCTGGTCGGCCGGGGTCCCCGTGGCCGGTGCCTGCGACGCCGACGAGGACGCGGACGACGACGGCGCCGCTGATGCGGACGCCGACGCCGAGGCCGAAGCCGACGGCGATGCCGAGCCGGTGAACGAGTAGCTGCCGTTCAGGAGCGCGAGCGCGACGACGCAGACCCCCACGATGACACCAGTGGCGAGCGCCGCCCACGCGAACGCGATCCACCCGCGCCCACGCCGCTGCGCACCGCGGTGCGCCCCGACCCGGGGGCCGTCGGCGACGTCGTCGAACCGGTCTCGGGGGTATCTCGTCGTCATCGTTCCTCTTCACGTCCTTCGGGAGCTGCACCGGGCGCGACGAAGCTGCGCGCTGCCCGGGCACTGGTGCGCGCGTACCGGAGCCGCTGCAGCCGGGAGACCAGCTGCGGGTCGTACGCGAGCGCCGCGGGCGAGTCGATCACACGGTTCAGCACCTGGTAGTACCGAGCGGGCGACATGTCGAACTCGACCCGGATCTCCGCTTCCTTCGTGCGGTCGTGCCGTGCCCGGTCGTGCTCGAACGCGAGCACGTGCTTGGCGAGCTCGTCGAGCTCGACGGGTGTGGCGGTCACTGCGGTTCCGATCACGGTGGGGGAACGGGTCTCGCACATCGTAGAGGTGGAGGTCATCCGCACCCTGGCACGCCGCTGGACTGTCGCGAAGACCGGTCACAGGTTCGGATCGGCCACCCACCGGACGCGGACCCCGAACGGGTCCGAGACAGCCAGGGCCACACCGTCGAGCGACGCGGTCGCGAACGCGTCCGGATCCGCCGGGTCGACGTCGTCCGGCAGGGTCGCGGCGACCCCGCTGAGGATCCCCGTGCGTTCCAGCGCGATCCAGTGCACGCCCAGCTCGCGCACCCGGTCGACGAACCGCTGGCGGTCCGCGCCGGGGACGTACACGAGGGTCCCGGTCGTCAGGACGACCGGCACGACGTCGTCCGGCAGGGCTTCCAGTGCGCGGTCGAGGTCGCCCGGCAGGGTGCCCCGGATGCGGACGGGAGGCGCGGCGAGCGTCGCACGCGCAGCCTCACGCATCAGGGCGGTGCGGTCCGTCGCCTCGGGCGGGACGGCCTCGACGAGCCGGTCGAACGCCCCGGGCCCGGCGAGGTCGATCGGGTTCGGGTCGAGGGCCACCCGCGCCCGGACGTCGATCGGGCACGCTGCCGGTGCCGGCACCGCGCCGCTGGCCTCCGCGACGAGGTGCAGGCCGGGCTCGACGGAGGCCGTGTGCATCCGGACGACCTCGGAACGCGCCCCGACGACGTAGTCGAGCGTCACCCGGTCCGGGATCGAGCAGAGCCCCGCCGCCGCCCCCGCGTCGACGAGGCCGAGCGGCCGCCCGACCCGAGCGGCGAGCGCCGCGAACAGCGGGACCACCGGGGCCAGGCGTCTGGGGTCGTTGGCCTGCACCGTGGCGGAGGCGAGGGCGGCGACCAGGGCGGGTCGCGCCTCCTGGACCAGCGCGCGCAGCGCACCGGGGTCCGCCGGATCGGCGCCCAGGCGACGGGCGACCGCGAAGAGGAGCTCCGGCTGCCGCTTCGACTCCGGGACCTCGTCGAGCACGGACACCGTGCCGTCGTCCAGCGACCGCGCCCACGCGGCGTAGGACGGCGAGACCCCCGCGATGCGCTCCGCGTAGGCGGCGTACCGCTCCCGCGTGTCCATCAGCGACCGGGACGGTGCATACCGACGTGACGGATGCCGGCCTCGTCGTAGGGCGCTCCGAAGCGGACGAAGCCGTGGCGCTCGTAGAGTCCGGCGACGTACTCCTGGGCGTGCAGGACGAACGGCTCGTGCCCGTGCGCACCCAGCACCGCGGCCACGAGGCGACCGGCGATCCCGCTCCCGCGGTGTCCCGGGTCGGTGGCGACCCGGCCGATCACCCAGGCGGGTGCTGCCGAACCGTCTGGGTGGACCTCGTCCGGTGCCGGTCGGATGAGCCGCAGGTACCCAACCGCTCGGTCGTCGGTGCCGAACCACCAGTGCTCGGTGTCCGCTTCACGGTCACGGCCGTCGAAGTCCTCGGCCGTGACGCGTTGTTCCAGTGCGAACACGCGGTTCCGGAGCACCACGATGCCGTACAGTTCGTCCGTCGTCAGACGGTCCCAACGGGCGTGGTGCACGGAATGTTCGGACATCGTCGCGAGTTTACCGAAGTGGTCGTCCAGCAACGGCGACAGGAGCAGGAGGAAACAATGGCATACAACGTCGACAAGTCCGACGCCCAGTGGCGCGAGGAGCTCTCCCCGGACCAGTACGCCGTCCTCCGGCAGGCCGGTACGGAGCGCCCGTGGACGGGTGACCTCCTCGACGAGGAGCGCGCCGGTGTCTACACCTGTGCGGCGTGCGGCGCGGAGCTGTTCAAGAGCGGCACGAAGTTCGACTCCGGCTGCGGTTGGCCGTCGTTCTACGAGTCGGTCGACCCCGACGCGGTGCAGCTGCTCGAGGACAACTCCCTCGGCATGGCACGCACCGAGGTCCGCTGCGCGAACTGCGGCTCGCACCTCGGCCACGTGTTCCCCGACGGGTTCGGCACCCCGACGGGTGACCGCTACTGCATGAACTCGATCTCGCTGAACTTCTCCGAGAAGAGCGAGTGAGGCCCCGGCGCGTCCGCCGCTAGGATGGGCGCGTCAGCCGGCATGGCGCAATTGGTAGCGCACCGTACTTGTAATACGGGGGTTGCGGGTTCGAGTCCCGCTGCCGGCCCCACGTGCGAAGGCCCCGGGTGGAAGCACCCGGGGCCTTCGGCGCGTGGAACACGGATCAGGGGGCGTTCCGAGCGCTCGACGCGGTAACCAGCCGGTCGTGCAGTGATGGTGACACCGCACCGAACACGGTGTCCACATCCCTGGTCAAGCTCGCGGAAAGCCGCACCCGTCGGACAGCGAACGCTCAGCGGCCCCCGGTGATCTTCCGCTCGCGCTGCGCGACACCCGCGGTGCCGTAGGGGTAGTCGTCGATGCGCGGCGCGCTGACCTCGGTGAGCCGTGCGAGCTCGGCGTCGTCGAGGACGAGGTCGGCGGCACCGAGGTTGTCCTCGAGCTGCGAGACCGTTCGGGCACCGAGGATGACGCTCGTCACGGCCGGTCGGGCGAGCAGCCACGCCAGGGAGACCTGCGACCGCGAGGCACCGTGCGCGTCGGCGATGTCCGACACCGCGTCGAGGACGGCCCATGTCCGCTCGTCGCCGTTCCGCGCCTCCCACGCCTCCATCCCGCGCGCCGGGTTCTCGCCGAGCCGGGTCGCGCCGCTGGGGGCCTCGTCGCGCTGGTACTTGCCGGAGAGCCAGCCGCCGGCGAGGGGCGACCAGGGCAGCAGGCCGATGCCGGCGTCGAGGCAGGCGGGGACGATCTCGTGCTCGATGTCGCGGACGAGCAGGTTGTACTGCGGCTGCAGCGTCACGGGCGGCGCCCACCCGTGGCCCTTCGCCTCGTACACGGCCTTCGTGATCTGGTACCCGAGGTAGTTCGAGAACCCGTAGGAGCCGATCTTGCCCGCGGACACGGCGTCGTCGAGGAAGCGCAGTGTCTCCTCGATCGGGGTGAGGGCGTCCCACGCGTGCATCTGGTACAGGTCGATGTGCTCGACGCCGAGCCGCTCGAGCGAGGCGTCGAGGGCGACCCGGAGGTGCCGACGGGACAGCCCGAGGTCGTTCGGCCCGTCGCCCTGCGGGAAGCGCCCCTTGGTGGCGAGGACGACCTGCTGCGCCTCGGTCGGGTGCGCGGCGAGCCAGCGGCCGATGATGCGCTCGGACTCGTTGCCGGAGTAGACGTCCGCCGTGTCGATGAGCGTGCCGCCGGCGGCGACGAACGTGTCGATGATGGTGTGCGAGGTGGGTTCGTCGGCTTCGCTGCCGAAGGTCATGGTGCCGAGGGTCAGCGTCGACACCGATGTCCCGCTGTTGCCGAGGAGTCTGTAGTCCATGGCCGGGACGGTACGCGCGACCACCGGGGACAACGAGGACCTGGCAGTACCCGTCAGCGCTGGTCGGACACGGCGGTCTCGGTCAGGAACGTGATCGCGGCCTGGCGGAAGTCGCGCGACGTCGGTGCGTTGAAGTGGTTCCGGCCCGGGATCTCGAAGAACGAGGCGTCCGGGGCCGCCGCCGCGAGCCGCACGGCGCTGTCCTTGATGCCGTCCTCGCTGCCCGCGGCCATCAGTACGGGCTGCGCGGGCGCGTTCGACGGCGTCGGCTCGATGCTGCCCCGCATCCCCTCGACCATCGCCACGAGCGCGCCGAGGTCGTTCCCCTCGACGCCGGCGGCCATCGTCAGGTAGCCGTTCGTCACGCGGTCCTCGATCGGCGTGCCGTCCGCCAAGTACGCCTTCGCCTGGTCGACCCGCACGCGCCGCATCGGGTCGGCGTCGGGGATGCCGCCGAACACCGCACGGGTGATCCGGTCGGGGAGCTGCTCGGCGGTGTGCCAGCCGACGCGGGCGCCGAGCGAGTACCCGAGGTACGCGACGTCGTCGAGCAGGTAGGTGTCGATCACGCTGACGACGTCCGCGACGAGGAGCTCCATCGAGTACGCGGACGGGTCGTGCGGCTTCGACGAGGCACCGTGCCCGCGCTGGTCGAGCGCGACGACGCGGTACCCGGCGCGGACGAGGTCGCGCGTCCACCCGGAGGCGTGCCAGTTCAGCAGCGCGCCGGAGGCGAACCCGTGCACGGCGACGACCGCCGGCGCCTCGGGGTCGCCGAAGTCGTAGGTGGCGATCTTCAGCCCGTCCGGGGACATCACGACGCGGGGACGGGGTGCTTCGGGGACGAGTGACATGTCCCCTCCAGGCTACCGGGGCACTGTGGTCACCATGGACGGCTACGGCGGCGACCAGATCCGGGCGGCGGAGCGGCCGCACCTCGACGCGGGCGAACCGCTCATGCAGCGTGCGGCGGACGGGCTGGCGCGGATCGTCGGCGGACTGCTCGACGACCCGGCCGTGCGTCCGGCTGACGGACCGGGATCGGTCCTGCTGCTGGTGGGCAGCGGCGACAACGGTGGTGACGCGCTGTTCGCGGGGGCACGCCTGGCGGCGGACGGGAGGCGCGTGACGGTGCTGCGCGTCGGCTCACGCGTCCACGGGGCGGGCCTGGCAGCGGCGCTGGACGCCGGGGCGCGCCTCCTGGACCGCCCGTCCGACACCGGGTCGGTCCGTCCGGCCGCGGACCTCCTCGCAGCGGCCTCCCGGGATGACGCCGCGCGACTGGCCGCCGTCGCGACCGACGCGGCGCTCGAGGCGGACCTGGTGCTCGACGGGATCCTCGGCATCGGCGTGCACGGCGCGTCCGCGCTCCGCTCTCCGGCGCGCGAGGTCGTCGCGGCGATCCGTCAGCTCGCACGCGACCAGCGCGCACCGTTCGTCGTGGCGGTCGACGTGCCGAGCGGCATCGACGTCGACACCGGCGCGATCGCGGACGACCACGTGCTGCAGGCGGACGTCACGGTGACGTTCGGCGGGGTGAAGGCCGGGCTGCTCCGCGGACCGGGCGCGAGCCTCGCCGGGCGGATCGAGCTCGTCGACGTCGGGATCGGTGCGGACCTGGCGGGCGTGGAGCCGCTGGTCCGCACCTGAGACCCGGGCTCGGACCCGGGGTCAGACCGCGCCGGCGTCCACGCCGTGCTCGATGCCCGGGCGGGCCTCGAGCCAGGTGTCGACGAAGTGGCGGTAGTTCGCCGCGATGAGCCCCTCGGCGGCCTCGGTGTCGAGGTGTTCGCGGACGACGTCCTCGAGCGGTTCCTCCCAGTTGCTGCGACCGATGGCGAACCCGACGAACCCGTCCACCCCGGCGGCGGTGCGCAGCCAGTGGTCGAGCTGCTCCTCGGGGGCGTCCCGGCCGAGGACGATGCACTGCACCGCGTCCCGGCCACCGCGACGCACAGCCCGGACGACCCGTTCCGCGTCCGCGCGCTCGTCGAGGCCCTCGAGCTTCCACACATCCGCCTCGACCCCGTGGTCCTGCAGGTACTCGATGACCTGCACGACGAGGTCCGGTCGGAGGTCGCGGTCGTAGTCCTCGACCGATGCCCGCTGCTCGTCGGTCGCCGGCACGAGCAGTTCGACCAGGAACGGCCGACCGGCACCGTGCAGCACGCCCGCGACCTCGGCGAGCTCCGATGCCTGCCGCTCGCGGCGCTCCGCGTCGAAGTCGGGGTTGTCGCGCACGAGCACCTTCACCCAGTCCGGGTCGAAGGCGTCCACGTGCGCCATCCAGTCCTCGCCGTACTCGAGCTCGAACCACTCCCGGCCCGACCGCTCGATCGGCATCGCGAGCTGGAGCCCGGCCTCCTTGACGAGCCGGGCGACGTCGGAGCCGTAGCGCTCGTCGACGAGGACGCCGGTCCGCTCGCGGGACGCACCGGCCGCGAGCGCCGTGAGGACGCCGCGGTAGACGAGCTGCTTGCCGGCGCGCACGCGCTCGGCCTCGGCCTCGTCGAGGGGCTCCCCGCCGGACTCGTCGTAGGTGTGCTCGAGGAGCGAGGACCGCTGGTCCATCGCGAAGAGGAACAGGGGGTGGGATTCGTCGAGGACGGGCATGCCGTCCGGTCTACTCCTCCCACCGATGCGGGCACCGAGCACCGCCCACCCGTACATTCGGGGCATGACGTTCAACGACGACTCGCAGCTCAAGGGCGGGAAGGTCACCCGGCGGGGGCGCGGCGCTGCGATCGGCGGCGGCGCGGTGGGCGTCGGCGCCATCGTCGTGTTCCTCATCGCACAGTTCACCGGCGTCGACCTCTCCGGCATCATCGACGGCGGCAACGGCACGACCGAGATCCAGCAGCGCGGTGAGACCGTCGACGCAGCAGCCGAGTGCCGAACGGGCCGTGACGCGAACCTCAAGATCGAGTGCCGGATGGAGGGCGCCGCTGAGTCGCTCGACGGGTACTGGACGTCCGAGTCACGGAAGCTCGGGATCGCCTACACGACCCCGGGGTTCATCCTGTTCGACGGCTCGACGAGCACCTCGTGCGGCCAGGCATCGGCGGCGACCGGCCCGTTCTACTGCCCGCCGGACCGGGCGATCTACCTCGACACCGCGTTCTACGACGACCTGCAGTCGAAGTACGGCTCCTCCGGCGGGCCGCTCGCGCAGATGTACGTCGTCGCGCACGAGTGGGGCCACCACATCCAGCAGCTCCAGGGTGCCTTCGCGAACACCGACCGCTCCGGGACCGGTGCGTCGTCCGGCAGCGTCCGCGTCGAGCTGCAGGCGGACTGCTACGCGGGCGCCTGGGTCGGCGACGCCGCGACCACGAAGGACGCGAACGGCGAGACCTTCTTCGAGCCGATCACGCGTGCCGAGATCGAGGACGCACTGTCCGCCGCGAGCGCCGTCGGCGACGACAGCATCCAGGAGCGCTCGAGCGGTCGGGTCGACCCGGACTCGTTCACCCACGGGTCGAGCGAGCAGCGCCAGAACTGGTTCCTGCGGGGCTACCAGCGCGGCGCGACGGCGTGCGACACGTTCAGCGTGCCGGGTTCGTCCCTGTAGTCCGGGTCAGCAGCCCGGGTCAGTTCGACGGCGAGGCGCTCGGCGTCGCGGACCAGGTCGGGGTGGCACTCGGCGTGGGCGTCGGCGTCGGGGTGGCGTCGCTCGCACCGGCAGCCGTCACCACGAAGGTCCGGAAGTCGTCGTTCGTGATCGGCGAGGTGAGCTCGTAGCGCTGCCCGTTCACGAGCACGAGGGGCGTTCCGGGGAACTCCTTGAGCGTCGACCCGGGGATGTCGCCGCCGGTCACCGCGGTGGTCCGCTCGTCGATCCACTTGCTGTAGGTCTGGTCCTCGATGCACTTCGTGATCGTCGACCGCTTCTGCAGCCCGTCCACGCCCGTGACGACCTTGGTCAGCTGCGCATCGGTCAACCCGGCGGTGCCCTCTTCCGGCTGCTTCGCGAACAGCGCCTGGTTGACGGCGAAGAACTGGTCCGGCGAGCTGTCCGCGACGCAGGCGGCGGCGTTCGCGGCACGGAGCGAGTACTTCGTGCCCTGCGACCGGTTCGAGAGGATCGCGATCGGGTGGATGTCCACCGTCGCCGCACCGGAGTCGACGAGGTTCTGGATGTACTCGCCGTTCGCGTCCTCGAACTGGCCGCAGATCGGGCAGAGGTAGTCGACGTACATCGTGATGCGCACCGAACCGGCGGCGTCCGTCGAGGTCGGCGCGGGCGACTGCGAGGACGCCGTGACCGCCTTGAGGTCCTGCCCGATCGTGATGCCGCCCTGCGAGGTGTTCGCCGGGCCGGGGCCCGCGGGCTGCACGGAGTCGACGAGGACGAGTGTCACGACGGTCGCTGCGGCGAGCAAGACGACGCCGATGCCGATCTGCAGGCCGAGTCGGAGTCCGCGCTGGCGGCGCTTCTGCTGGGTGCGGGCACGCTGGGCGCGCTGTCGTGCGGCTTCGCGTCGTTCGTTCCGCGCGGCGCGGGCGTCACCCTCGGGGCGGTTGGTCATGCGTCGAGTGTCCTCACGTTGGTCGTCGTCCGTACGGCTTCCCCCGGCAGGCCGGACGGACCCGCCGATCGTACCGGGACCCGATGGGAACCACCCAACCCGGTGTGAGCACTGGCGCTCCCGAGGCAGATCGTGTTGTATGAACCTCGATGGTCGACGGCGACCATCCGGGGCCCCCACGGGCAACCGCTTCACTCGGATCGTCCGGCACGTACCTGCCGGTGAAGGAAGGACCGAACGCTCATGGCGTCCGTCACCTATGACAAGGCAACCCGTCTCTACCCCGGAGGCAACCGTCCCGCGGTCGACTCCCTCGACCTGGACGTCGCCGACGGCGAGTTCCTCGTCCTCGTCGGCCCCTCGGGCTGTGGCAAGTCCACGTCCCTGCGCATGCTGGCCGGCCTCGAAGAGGTCAACTCCGGTTCGATCCGCATCGGCGACCGCGACGTCACGGACGTCCCGCCGAAGGACCGCGACATCGCGATGGTGTTCCAGAACTACGCGCTGTACCCGCACATGACCGTCGCCGAGAACATGGGCTTCGCGCTCAAGATCGCCGGCGTCGGCAAGGACGAGCGCGCCACCCGCGTGCAGGAAGCCGCGAAGCTCCTCGACCTCGAGCAGTACCTCGGCCGCAAGCCGAAGGCGCTCTCCGGTGGTCAGCGTCAGCGCGTCGCGATGGGCCGCGCGATCGTCCGTCAGCCGCAGGTGTTCCTCATGGACGAGCCGCTGTCGAACCTCGACGCCAAGCTCCGCGTCCAGACCCGCACCCAGATCGCCTCGCTGCAGCGTCGTCTCGGCGTCACCACGGTCTACGTCACGCACGACCAGACCGAGGCGCTCACCATGGGTGACCGCATCGCGGTGCTCAAGGACGGCATCCTGCAGCAGGTCGGCTCGCCGCGCGACCTCTACGAGAAGCCGAACAACGTCTTCGTCGCGGGCTTCATCGGCTCGCCGGCGATGAACCTCCTCCCGGCCGACGTGGTCGAGGGCGGCATCAAGTTCGGTTCGCTCAACCACCCCATCGACCGCGACACGCTCTCCAACGCGCGTTCCGGGAACATCACGGTCGGCATCCGCCCCGAGGACGTCATCGTGGCGCAGTCGGGCGAGGGCCTGCCGGTCACGGTCGACGTGGTCGAGGAGCTCGGCGCCGACGGCTACCTGTACGGTCACGCCGACGTCAAGGGTTCGCGCGTCGACATCGTCGCCCGCGTCGACGGGCGTTCGCACCCGTCGATCGGTGACACGATCGTCGTCACGCCGAAGCAGGGCCACGTGCACGCCTTCGACACCGAGTCGGGCGAGCGGCTCGACGACAAGGCCGTCGTCAGCGCGTAACGCTGGAAGGTCCCCACAGGAGGCGCGGTGCCAGCTGGCCCCGCGCCTCCCGTCCGTCGCACACGTACCAGAGGAACCAACCGTGCCCGACTCGATGTCCATCACCGCCGCCACCGTCGACCCCGGACTCCTCGACCTGCCGTGGGACCTCCCACTGGCGGATTGGCCGGACGAGACGATCGTCGCGCTCCCGAAGGGCATCTCGCGGCACCTCGTGCGGTTCGTGCAGCTCGGCGGGTACGTCGTCGCCGTGAAGGAGACCGGCGAAGAGGTCGCCCGCTCGGAGTACGAGATGCTCCGCACCCTGCAGCGCATGGACGTGCCGTGCGTCGACCCCGTCGCCGTGATCACGAACCGGGTGAGCGCCGACGGCGAGGCCCTGCACCCCGTGCTCGTCACCCGGCACCTGCGCTTCTCGCTGCCGTACCGCGCCCTGTACTCGCAGACACTGCGGCCCGAGACGGCCACCCGCCTGGTCGACGCCCTCGCGCTCCTGCTCGTGCGGCTGCACGTCATCGGCTTCTACTGGGGCGACGTCTCGCTCTCGAACACGCTGTTCCGACGTGACGCCGGTGCCTTCGCGGCGTACCTGGTGGACGCCGAGACCGGCAAGCTCTACCCCGGCGGCCTGTCGAACGGTCAGCGGGAGAACGACCTCGAGGTCGCGCGCGTGAACATCGCCGGCGAGCTCCTCGACCTCGAGGCGGGCGGTCGACTCGACGAGAACGCCGACGCCGTGGACGTCTCGAACCGGATCGTCGCGCAGTACCGGACGCTCTGGAAGGAACTCACCGGCACCGAGCAGTTCGACGTCAAGGAACGCTGGCGCATCAACGACCGCGTCGAACGGCTCAACGCGCTCGGCTTCGACATCGAGGAGCTCTCGATCCACACGACCGAGGGCGGGTCGCAGGTGCGCATCCAGCCGAAGGTCGTCGACGCCGGACACCACCAGCGACGGCTCCTGCGCCTCACCGGGATCGACGCCGGCGAGAACCAGGCGCGGCGGCTCCTCAACGACCTCGACTCGTACCGGGCGCGCAACGGCCGCGACCTGCTCGACGAGGAGATGGTGGCGCACGAGTGGGTGTCGCGGGTGTTCGAGCCGGTGATCCGCTCGATCCCGCGGGACCTGCGCGGGCGGCTCGAGCCGGCCGAGGTGTTCCACGAGCTGCTCGAGCACCGCTGGTTCATGTCGCAGGAAGAAGAGCGTTCGGTGTCGCTCCCCGAGGCGACGACCGCCTACATCAACGACGTGCTCCGGCACCGTCGCGACGAGCGGCTGCTGATCAACCCGCCGACCTCGTCGATGACGCTGCCGATCCCGGTCGTCGACGACGCGGTGCCGGCGTCGCCCGACGACGTCGAGGACTGGCGCGCCGGGGTCTGACGGGCGCGGGCGCCCCGGCGCGCCCACGCGCCCGCGCGCCTCGCATGGTGAGCAGGAATGGTCGCCTCCCGAACCGGGAGGCGACCATTCCTGCTCACGAAGTGCGCGACTACTCGGCGCGACGGCGCCGGGCGACCTCCCACAGGGTGACGCTCGCGGCGATGCCCGCGTTGAGGGACTCCGTCGCGCTCGAGATCGGGATCGAGACGATCGCGTCGCAGGTCTCGGTGACGAGGCGCGAGAGGCCCTTGCCCTCGGAACCGACGACGATCACGATCGGACGGTCGGCGAGCTCGAGGCCGTCGAGCTCCACGTCGCCGTCACCGTCGAGGCCGAGGACGAACAGGCCCATCGACTTGAGCGACTTGAGGGTCTGCGTGAGGTTCGGGGCCATCGCGACGGGGGTCCGGGCGGCCGCACCGGCGGAGGTCTTCCACGCGGACGCGGTCACACCGACCGAACGCCGCTGCGGGACGACGACACCGTGGCCGCCGAAGGCCGCGGTGGAGCGGATGATCGCACCGAGGTTGCGCGGGTCGGTGATGCCGTCGAGGGCGACGAGCAGCGGGACCTCGTCCTTGGCGAACGCCCGCTCGACGACGTCCTCGGCCACGGCGTACTCGTACGCCGGGACCTTGAGCGCGACACCCTGGTGCACGCTGTCGTGCCCCGTGATGCGGTCGAGCTCCGGACGCATGATCTCCATGATCGGGACGCCGCGGTGGTTGGCGAGCGCGAGGATCTCCTTGACGCGGTCGTCGACCTCGATGCGGGAGGCGATGTACAGCGTCGTCGAGGGGGTCTTCGTGCGCAGGGCCTCGAGCACCGAGTTGCGGCCGGTGACCAGCTCGGAGTCGTCGGTCTTCCGCTGCGGCGGACGACCGGTGCGCTGCTGCGGTGAGCTCGACGCACCGTGGCGCCCGCGAGCGGCCTCGAAGCGCTCCTTCGCCGCCTTGCGCTTGCCGGCGGGGTGGTACGGACGGTCCTCGGCCTTCGGCGTGGGCTTGCGGCCCTCGAGCGCCTGCGCGCCCTGGCCGCCGGAGCCGACCTGCTTGTTGCCCTTGCGACCGGTCCGGACGGCGCCCGGCCGTCCCTTCTTGCTGCCCGAGACGTTCTTCATTGCTCTCTCCTGTCCGGCACTGCCGTTGTCAGGCGATGCTCCAGCGTGTACCTGCTGCGGTGTCCTCGATCGTGATGCCCGCGGATGCGAGGTCGTCGCGCACGCGGTCGGCCGTGGCGAAGTCGCGTGCGGCCCTGGCGTCGGCGCGTTCCTGCACGAGGCGTTCGACGAGTGCTGCGAGCGGTGCGGCCGATGCGTCGTGGCCACCACCCGACCAGTGGGCGGCTCGCGGATCGATGCCGAGCACTTCCACCATCGCAGCCACCTGATGGTACGCGGTTCCGAGCGCTTCCGCATCGTCCGCGTCGAGGGCGGCGTTCCCGGAGCGGACGGTCTCGTGCAGCACGGCGAGGGCCTGGGGCACCGAGAGGTCGTCGTCCATCGCCGCGGCGAAGGCCTCGGGCACCCCCGGGGCATCGGCCAGCCGGACGCCCTCGAGCCGCGGCGCGGCCCGGGTCAGGAAGCCCTCGATCCGGTCGAGCGCCGCCTCGGCCTCGGCCAGGGAGCCGTCGTGGTGGTCGATCGACGAGCGGTAGTGCGCGGCGCCGAGGAAGTACCGGACGACCACGGGACGCGCGGACCCGAGGAAGTCCGCGGCGAAGATCGAGTTGCCGAGCGACTTCGACATCTTCTGCCCGTCGACGGAGACCAGGCCGTTGTGCAGCCAGTAGGAGGCGAAGGCGTCTCCGGCCGCCGTGGACTGCGCGAGTTCGTTCTCGTGGTGCGGGAAGCGCAGGTCGAGCCCGCCGCCGTGGATGTCGAACGCCGGGCCGAGGTAACGCCGGGACATCGCCGAGCACTCGATGTGCCAGCCCGGGCGGCCGGGACCCCAGGGCGAGTCCCAGTTCGCCGTCGACGGCTCCCCGGGCTTGGCGCCCTTCCAGAGCGCGAAGTCGCGGGGGTCGCGCTTGCCGCGGGGGTCGGCGTCGGTGGCCTCGACCATGTCCTCGCGCCGCTGCCGGGTGAGCGCCCCGTAGGACGCCCAGCTGCCGGTGTCGAAGTAGACGTCGCCGGAGCCGTCCGCCGCCGCGTAGGCGTGCCCGCGGTCGATGAGCTTGGTGATGATGTCGTGCATCTGCGGCACGCTCGCGGTGGCCCGGGGCTCGTACGTCGGGGGCAGGATGCCGAGGGCGTTGTACGCGGCCGTGAACTCGAGCTCGACGCGGTACGCCCGGGCGAACCAGGCCTCGTCGGTGCCGTGCGCGAGGTCGAGCACCTTGTCGTCGATGTCCGTGACGTTCCGCACGAGCGTGACCCGGAGGCCGCGGTGGGTGAGCCAGCGGCGCCAGATGTCGTAGACGAGCGCGGAGCGGAGGTGCCCGATGTGCGGCGACGACTGCACGGTCGGACCGCACACGTACATGCTCACCTGTCCGTCGACCAGCGGGACGAGGTCGACGACGGCAGCGGCGCGGGAGTCGTAGAGGCGAACGGTCACGCGTCCAGCCTAGGACGTCAGACCGGTCGGACGACGGCTGTCGCGATCGCGGCGAGCCCCTCGCCGCGGCCGGTGAACCCGAGACCGTCCGTCGTCGTGCCGGAGACCGCGACCGGGGCCCCGACGACGGCGCCGAGGGCGTCCTGCATCTCGGTCCGACGTGCGCCGATGCGCGGGCGGTTCCCGATGACCTGCACGGTGACGGACACGGGCGCCAGACCGGCGGCGGCCAGCATCGCGACCGCACCCCGGACGAAGACGTCGCCCGCTGCCCCGGCGTAGGCGGGGTCCGACGTGCCGAACGTCCCGCCGATGTCGCCGAGCCCGCCCGCCGAGAGCAGGGCGTCGCAGACCGCGTGCGCGACCGCGTCGCCGTCGCTGTGGCCGGAGAGCCCCGCTTCACCGGGGAAGTCGAGCAGCCCGACCCGGCACGGGGACGCCGCGTCGAACGCGTGCACGTCCACCCCGAGGCCGACCCGGGTGTCCTCGGGGATGGCGGCGCGGGCACGCACGATCGACTCGGCACGACCGAGGTCCCACGGGGTGGTGATCTTGAAGGCGTCGGCGTCGCCGGGGACGAACCGCACGGTGCCGCCCGCCGCCTGGAACACCCCGGCGTCGTCGGTCTCGGCCTGCTGCGACACCGCGTACGCCTGCCGGAGCGCGGCGAGCGGGAACCCCTGCGGCGTCTGCACCCCGACGAGTGCCGCGCGGTCGACGGTCTCGACGACGGCGTCCCCGTCGACGCGCTTGATCGTGTCCGTGACGGGCAGTGCGGGGACGAACCCGGCACCCGCCCCGTCGTGCAGCGAACCGGCGACGGCGTCGAACACCCGCTCGAACTGGGCTGCCGGCGTCAGACAACGCGCCGCGTCGTGCACCAGCACCGCGGTGACGGAGTCCGGCAGCACGGCCAGGCCGGCCTCGACCGAGGCATGGCGATCCGCGCCTCCGGGGACGACGGCCGTGTAGGCGACCGCAGCCCCGGCGACGGACGCGACCACCTGTCGGCAGTCGTCGAGGAGCGCCGCCGGCGCGACCACCACGACGAGCGTCGGCGACGGCAGGGCGAACAGCGGCTCGAGCGCCCGCGCGAGCATCAGCGTGCCGGCCACGGGGACGAACGCCTTGGCCGTCCCGATGCCGAGCCGCGTGCCGGAACCGGCCGCAACGACGACGACCGCCCTGTCCACCCCGTGGGGGAACAGAACGGTCGAGGACGTGTTCAGTGGTCCGGTGCGCTCAGGAGGCGAGGACCTCGTCGAGGACGGTCGATGCCTTGTCCTCGTCGGTCTTCTCGGCCAGCGCCAGCTCGGAGATCAGGATCTGCCGCGCCTTGGCGAGCATCCGCTTCTCCCCCGCGGACAGGCCGCGGTCCTGGTCGCGGCGCCAGAGGTCGCGGACGACCTCGGACACCTTGATGACGTCACCGGAAGCGAGCTTCTCGAGGTTCGCCTTGTAGCGACGCGACCAGTTCGTGGGCTCTTCGGTGAAGGGGGCACGAAGGACCTCGAACACCTTGTCGAGGCCTTCCTTGCCGATCACGTCACGGACTCCGACCAGGTCGACGTTGTCCGCCGGGACCTCGATCGTGAGGTCACCCTGGGTGACCCGCAGCTTCAGGTAGACCTTTTCCTCACCCTTGATGACGCGCGTCTTGACTTCAGAGATGGTTGCCGCCCCGTGATGGGGGTAGACGACGGTCTCGCCGACCTCGAATTGCATGTATCAGGCTCCGTTCCGAGACACCCAGTTTACCACAAGCGTTGTTCGGGTAAGGGGCGCCTAACAACTGGCACCCCCGCTGATCGGTAGGATGGTGCCGGACCGTCCGGTCCACAATCGTGATCTTCCGGAGGAATCTCTTGCGAGCTCGGGTACTCGTGTCCGTCGCCGTTGCGGCAACCATCGCGCTCGGCGCCACCGGCTGCGAGTTCATGTCGCCCGCACAGACGACGGAGATCAAGCAGATCACCGACGGCGTGAACGTGTCGACCGGCAAGGTGGACATCCGCAACGCGCTCCTCATCGCGGACGACGCCGACGGGGCCCGGTTCGTGGGCACGATCGTGAACAACGCCGAGCGGGACGACATCACCCTCTCGATCGAGGTCGGTGGGGACACCCAGACCGTCACGGTCCCGGCGAACACGCACATCGACCTCGGCGGCGCCGCGGAGCCCTCCGAGCAGGCCACCGCCTCGACGGAAGAGGGCGACGGCACCACGCAGGGCACGGCCGCCGGCGACTCGCGCGAGGTCGTCTTCGACGACGCCGACACCAAGCCCGGCTCGCTGGTCAAGGTCTACTTCTCGTACTCGGGCGCCGAGGGCGTCTCGGCGAGCGTCCCGGTGCTGACCAGCCAGCAGGAGGAGTACGCGACGCTCGCGCCGACCTCCTCGCCGGAGCCCACCAGCGAGATCACCCTCCCGGTCGAGACGCCCGCGGCCACGCCGACGGACGACGCGACGCAGGACGCCGGCAACTAGCAGCAGACGCACGCACAGGAGGCGGGGGGGGGGGGGCGCCCGGGCCCCCCCCCCCCCCCCCCCGGCCGCCCCCCCCCCCCCCGCCCCCCCCCCCCCCGGGCCCCCCCCCCCCCCC
>NZ_JBIVBW010000008.1:0-129882 GCF_044746255.1 Curtobacterium sp. NPDC086286 | reverse complement strand
GGGGACGCCGCGGGGGCCGGGCGGGCGGGGGCGCCCCCGTGGGGGGGGGGGGGGGGCCCCCCCCCCCCCCCCCCCGCCGGGGGGGGGGGGGGCGCCGCCCCCCCCCCCCCCCCCCGCGCCTCCTGTGCGTCAGCCGACCTCGCGTCAGCCCTCGATGCGGTAGCCGAGCCCGCGGACGGTCACCAGGATCTCCGGCGCGCTCGGCACGCGCTCGATCTTCGAGCGGATGCGCTTGATGTGCACGTCCAGGGTCTTCGTGTCGCCGAAATAGTCGGAGCCCCACACCCGGTCGATGAGCTGCCCCCGGGTGAGCACGCGCCCGGCGTTGCGGAGCAGCAGCTCGAGGAGCTCGAACTCCTTGAGCGGCATCGGCGTCTCCGAGCCGTCCACCGCCACGGTGTGCCGCTCGACGTCCATCCGGATGCCACCGACCTGCAGGATCCCGCTGTCCGCGGGGTCGTCCTCGGTCCGGCGACGCAGGACCGCACGGATGCGGGCGAGGAGCTCGCGGGTCGAGTACGGCTTCGTCACGTAGTCGTCCGCGCCGAGCTCCAGCCCGACGACGATGTCCACCTCGGAGTCCTTCGCGGTGAGCATGATGATCGGGATGTTCGAGCGCGTCCGGATCTGTCGGCAGACCTCGGTGCCGGAGAGTCCCGGCAGCATGAGGTCGAGCAGCACCAGGTCGGGGTTCTCCGCGTCGAACTTCGACAGCGCGGTCACGCCGTCCGCAGCGACGGAGGTGTCGTACCCCTCGCGCTGCAGCAGGAACTCCAGGGGCTCGCTCAGGGCCGGCTCGTCGTCGACGATGAGGATCTTGGTCACGATGGCTGCTCTTCCAGTTGCTCTTCGAGTGCTGTGGTCAGTTCGGGGTCCGCCTCGGGCAGGCGGATGGTGAAGGTCGAGCCCTTGCCGGGCTGCGACCAGACGCGCACGTCCCCGCCGTGGTTGCCGACGACGTGCTTCACGATGGCGAGGCCGAGGCCGGTGCCGCCCGTGGCACGCGACCGGGCGGGGTCGACGCGGTAGAACCGCTCGAACACCCGGTCGAGGTCGGCTTCGGGGATGCCGACGCCCTGGTCGGTCACCGCGATCTCGACGAAGCCCTTCGCGGACCGAACGCCCACGCCGACGCGGGTGTTGTCCGGGGAGTACTTGACCGCGTTGGCGATGAGGTTCGACACCGCGATCTGCAGCAGGGCGGGGTCGCCCATCACCCGCAGCTTCGACTTCTTCGCCCGCACGAGTTCGATGTCCCGGGCGCGGGCGACGATCTCGTTCGCGTCGACGGCGGCCTGCACGATGCGGTCGATCGACGTCTCCTCGCTGTTCTCCAGCGTGTCGACGGACTGCAGCCGCGAGAGTTCGATGATGTCCTTCGTCAGGGCGGCCAGCCGCTCCGACTCGGTGACGAGCTGCGCGGCGAACTTCCGCACGTGCTGGGGTTCGTCGGCGGCGGCGACGAGGGTCTCGGAGAGCAGGCCGATCGCGCCGATCGGGGTCTTCAGCTCGTGCGAGATGTTCGCGACGAAGTCCCGCCGTACCTCGTCGATGCGCCGGGTCTCGGTCAGGTCGTCGGCCGTGACGAGCACGTACCGGTTGCCGAGCTGCGCGGCGCGGAAGCTCAGGTAGCCGATCTGGTCGCTGCCCCGGCCGCGGGGCAGCTCGAGGTCCTCGGCACCCATCTCCCCGCTCTTGCGCACGCGGTCGACGAGGTCGACGAGCTCGCGGTGCACGAGCTTCCGCCGCACCACCAGTCCGACCGTCAGTGCCTGCGGCGAGGCGGCGACGACCGTGTTCGAGGGGTCGACCACCACGGCCGGGTTGTGCATCGTGGCGATGACCGCGGCGACGCCGTCGGGCAGGGTGCGTTCCGCCACGTCGGCAGCACGAGCCGTGCGCTCGGCGGTGATGATCAGCACCACGACGCCTGCTCCGAACACCCCGCCGAGGAGCATCGACAGTGGCACGAGCCACGCGTTGTCCATGCCGTCAGTGTAGGGATGGTCATGCGGGGTTCCGGTACCGTTCACCGTCTGCGGAAGGCCGGATCGCGAAGCGTTCAACCGCACGTCACCGTTCGTTCACCTGACGTGACGACACTCGACCGGTACGCAGAGAGAGGTACTCCCCCATGCGCGAAGTCTTCCAGCAGGAACTCCAGGACGTCCAGGAGCGACTGACCGAGATCGCCGGGCTCGTCGAGTCCGCCATCACCCGAGCCACGCAGTCGTTCAGCGAGTCCGACGTGTCCCTCGCCGAGGAGGTGATCGCCGACGACGTCAAGATCGACGAGGCGGCGAACAGCCTCGACGAGATCGCGATCGACATCCTCGCGCGTCAGGCCCCCGTCGCCCGCGACCTCCGCGTCGTGGTCACGGCCCTGCGCGTCAGCTCGTCGCTCGAGCGCATGGGCGACATGGCCGAGCACATCGCCCAGCTCACCCGGCAGCGCTTCCCCGAGAAGGTCGTGCCGAAGGGCCTCCGCGGCACCTTCAAGAAGATGGGCCAGCTCGACGTCGCGATGGCGCAGAAGCTCACGCGGCTGCTCGCCACCGAGGACATCGCCCTCGCCGGGGAGATCCGCGACGAGGACGACGCCATCGACGAGCTGCACGCGAGCGTGTTCGACTTCGTGCTCGGCGAGACCTGGAAGGGTGCGCCGATCGACACGGTCGACGCGACCCTGGCATCGCGCTACCACGAGCGCTTCGCGGACCACGCGGTCTCGATCGCCAAGAAGGTCGAGTACCTGGCGACGGGTGACTGGGCCGGCGCGTCCTCGGTGACGGTGTCGCCCGCCTGACCCGACGCTGCGGCGTCACCGAGCCGGACGGACCACACGGTCCGCCCGGCTCGCTGCGTTCCGCTCGGCTCGCTGGGTTCTGACAGGATCGAGGCATGGCCCAGGTCGCGATCATCGTCAACGGCATGCCCGGTTCCGGCAAGAGCACCATCGGTGCCGCCCTCGCCGAGGTGCTCGGCTGCCCGTTCCTGTCGAAGGACCGGATCAAGGAGCCCCTCGCCGAGCTCGTCGGCCCGATGATCGCGTCGCGTCCGCTCGGCGGCATCGCGATGGACACCATGTGGTCGATGGCGCAGGCCGTCGAGAACGGCGTCGTCCTCGACGCCGTCTGGCTGCCGTCGCGGGACCGCGGACTCCTGGAGGCGCGGCTCGCCTCCGCCGGGTCGCCGCGCGCTGTCGAGGTGTGGTGCGACACGGACCGGGCAACCGCCGAGGAGCGGCTGCGCGACCGGTACGACCCGGGCACCGTGCCGGTGCGCCACGAGGTGCACGGGGACCTGGCCGACGTGCTCGCGTTCTGGGACGAGCACGGCGACGCCGCCCAGCCGGTCGGCCTGCCGGGCGTCCCGGTGGTCCGCGTCGACACGACGAAGCCGTACGACGTCGGCGCGCTGGTGCAGGAGATCGCCTCCCACTTCGTGTGAACGCGCAGAACGCCCCGCCCGGTCAGTCCGGGCGGGGCGTTCGTGTGTGCAGCGCTGCGCTGCTACTTCTTGGCGCCCTGGGCGGCCACGGCGGCGGCTCCGGCAGCGGCGGCCTCGGGGTCGAGGTAGTACGCCGGCTTCGTCGGACGGAAGTCGTCGTCGAGCTCGTACACCAGCGGGATGCCGGTCGGGATGTTCAGGCCGGCGATGTCCTCGTCGGAGATGCCGTCGAGGTGCTTCACGAGCGCCCGGAGCGAGTTGCCGTGCGCCGTGACGAGGACGGTCCCGCCCGCACCGAGGTCCTTCGTGATGTCGGACTCCCAGTAGGGCAGCAGGCGGTCGATCACGAGCTTGAGCGACTCGGTGCGGGGCAGCTGGTCGCCGAGGTCGGCGTAGCGGCGGTCCCCGAACTGCGACCACTCGGCGTCGTCGGCGATGGGGGGCGGCGGCACGTCGAACGACCGGCGCCACTCCATGAACTGCTGCTCGCCGTACTGCTCGAGCGTCTGGGCCTTGTCCTTGCCCTGCAGGTCGCCGTAGTGGCGCTCGTTGAGGCGCCAGTCGCGCTTCACCGGCAGCCACGCCAGGTCGGCCTGGAGCAGCGCGATGTCGGCCGTCTGGATCGCACGGGTGAGGAGCGAGGTGTACAGGACGTCGGGGACGATGCCGGACTCGGCGATGAGGTCGCCGGCGCGCTTCGCCTCCTTCTCGCCCAGCTCGCTGAGCCGGACGTCGACCCAACCGGTGAACAGGTTCTTCTGGTTCCAGTCACTGTTGCCGTGACGGAGCAGGACGAGCGTGGAGGTCATGCCCCGAGTCTACCGAGCGCCGTGCAGCCGGTCCCCGGACCCGTACCCTGGTCGGCATGCCCATCGGGAACGTGACGCGCGGGACGACCGGGTACAACCGGCTCCGCCGCGTCGACCGGTGGATCGCCACGCTGCCGGCCCTCCGCCGGAGCGCCGACCCGCTCGTCGCCGACGTCGGGTACGGGGCCTCGCCGACGACGACCCTCGAACTCCGGGACCGCCTGGCCGCCGTCCGCCCCGACGTCGAGGTCACCGGCATCGAGATCGAGCCGGCCCGGGTGGCCCTCGCGAACGCCGGCACGCGGGACGGGGTGACGTTCCGGCTCGGCGGGTTCGAGACACCGACACCGGGGAACCGCCGGCCCGCCGTGATCCGCGCCTTCAACGTGCTGCGGCAGTACGACGAGTCCGCGGTGGTGGAGTCCTGGCGGATCATGCAGGACCGCCTGCAACCGGGCGGCGCGCTCGTCGAGGGGACGTGCAACGAGGTCGGGCGGGTGGCCTCGTGGGTGACGCTCGACGACGTCGCGCCACGCACCTTCACGGTGTCGCTCCGGCTGGCGGGGCTCGACGTCCCCTCGGTCGTGGCCGAACGGCTGCCGAAGGCCCTCATCCACCGGAACGTCCCCGGCGAGCGGGTGCACGCGTTCCTCGGCGACCTCGACCTGGCGTGGGCGGTCGCGGCGCCGCTCGGCACGTACGGCCCCCGGCAGCGGTGGATCGCGACGGTCCGGGGCATGCGGGACCGGGGGTGGCCGGTGCTGCACGGGGTGACGCGGTGGCGGCTCGGCGAGCTCAGCGTCCCGTGGGCCGCGGTGGCCCCGGCCTGACCGGCCGGCGCGCGCCGCGGGCCCGCGCGGGCTAGGAGCGGCGGACGGCGCCGAGGCGCGGCAGGCGCGGGACGTCGGCGGTGGCGCCGGCTCCTGGCGGCACGATGACCTCTTGCGTGGCGGACACGACCACGTCGTCGGCGCTGAGCGTCAGCGTGGCGGCGGGGTCGAGGGAACGCTTCACGACCGCGAGCCCGATCGGCCCGAGCTCGTGGTGGATCCCCGACGCCGTCAGACGTCCGACCTCCTTCTCGCCGGACACGACCGGCGTCCCCGGAGCCGGCAGCACGCCGTCCGACCCGTCGAGGTGCAGCATGACGACCCGGCGCGGCGGGTGTCCGAGGTTGTGGACCTTGGCGACCGTCTCCTGCCCCCGGTAGCAGCCCTTCGACAGGTGCACGGCGGAGCGGAGCCAGTCGAGCTCGTGCGGGATCGTGCGCTCGTCGACGTCGGACAGCGAGGGTCGCCAGGCGGCGATGCGCAGGGCCTCGTACGCGAGGAGTCCCGCGACGGGTTCGTCCGACGCGGCGATCGCGCCCGCGGTGCCGGGGGTGACCACGGCGATGCAGAGGGTCCAGTCGGAGGCGGGGTGCGCCTCCTGGTCGGCGTAGCCCCACCCGCCGGGCGTGACGGACGCCCACGGGTCGACCCACTCGGCGACCGGGGTCTCGGGCAGGTCGGTCGACGCGAACGGCGCGGACTCGCCGAACCAGCCGATCGTCGCGAAGTCCGCCGAACGGTCGGCGACCTCGACGCGCAGCATGAACCGCATCGAGTCGAGCCAGGCAGCGAGCGGTGCCGCGTCGGCGGGCTCGGTCAGCAGCCACGCCACCGACCCGTCGTCGACGACGCGCGCCGCGTGCTCGACCCGACCGGACTGGTCGAGCACGAGCGTCTCGGTGCTCACGCCGGCGGCGAGCCCGGTGAGCAGCTGCGAGGTGATCGAGTTGAGCCACGACAGACGGTCCGGGCCGGTGACGGTGACGACACCGAGGCCGAGTTCGACGACGGCACGGCCGCGGGCGAGCAGACGCTGCTCGCCGAGCGGGTTGCCGAAGTGCGCGGCGGGGCCGGAGTCCGTCGCCACGAAGCCGGCGCGGCCGGCGAGGGCGGACATCAGTCGACCTTCGCGAGCTGCCCCGAGGCGTGCGAGGTCAGCTCCTTGCCGAGTGCGGCGATGTCCCACGCCCAGAAGAGCTTGCCCTCGACCAGGCCGTAGAGCCGGGTCGCCGCGGAGTAGTCCTTGGCGTTCGGCGAGCGCATCACGGCGTCGGTCGCGAGGTCGATGCGGCCCTTGCGGACCCGCCCGACGTAGAGCTCGTTGACGCCGGTCGGGTGGATGATCGCCGCTTCGACGTCGAAGCCGTCCGTGGTGTTCCGCAGCGCCTCGACGCTCTCGACGGTGCCGAACGGCGTCGGCCCCTCGCCGAGGAGCATCGCCGGGCCGCGGTCACCGGGCTCGGACGGACGGTCGATCCGCCAGTAGCCCATCTCGGCCGCGAGCGGGGTGTGCTCGTCGTCGAGCAGCCACGTCGTGGAGGAGTAGTTGAGGTAGGGCAGACCGTCGTGGCTGAAGCTCACGCGCTGGCCGAACTCGTACTTCCGGGGTTCGTCCTCGTCACCGACGGGGTACTCGACCACGCCGGTGCCCTCCCAGACGCCGACGAGCCACGACAGCGGGACGAGTTCGGGCGCGAGGCCCTCCGGCAGTTCGATCAACGCTGACCCTTGAACAGCTTCACGACGACGGTCACCGAGACGAACGCGATCGCGAGCGACGCGAGGCCGAGCAGGCCCACGTAGAAGAGCTCGAGCGCAAGCAGCGAATCCATGGCTGGAGTCTACGCGTCACGCCTGACGGCGCCAGGCGGCCGGCGGCGCGTCAACGCACCAGCAGGACCACCGCGGTGACGAGCACGACGACGAACGCCCCCGACGACGCGATGCTGATCCGCTCGACCAGCCCGTCCTTCGTCGCGGTGATGAGCTGCAGCACGAAGCTGACCAGCACGCAGAGCACGAACACGAGCAGCAGCCACGCGAACGAGTCCTTGTCGGTGAGGGTGAGGACGAGCACGGCGCCGACGACCGCGAGCAGCCAGACCGGCAGCACGGACGTCAGCCGGAGGCGGCGCTGGTCGGTGGGCTGCACAGGCTCGGTCACGCGCCCCATCATGACAGGGCCGCGTGCCGAAGGTGCCCGGAACGCGTCCCCGACCGTCCGGCCGGGAGGGATGCTTCCCGAGCATCACTAGGATGTGTGCACGACTCCCCCACGCCCTGGAGGTCCTGTGGCCCAGCTCCTGGTACTCACCTCAGCCGCGCCCGGCGACGTCCTGCCGAGCCTCGGACTGCTGAGCCACCGGATCCGCCACGTCCCCGCCGAGGCCGCACAGCTGGTCAACGCCCCGCAGAGCGACCTCATGTTCGTGGACGCCCGGACGGACCTGGCGAGCGCCAAGGCCCTGTGCAAGATCCTCGCGACGAGCGGCTCGACGACGCCGATCATCCTGGTCGTCACCGAGGGTGGTCTGACCGCGGTCAACAGCGAGTGGAACGTCGACGACGTCGTGCTCGAGACCGCCGGCCCTGCCGAGGTCGACGCCCGCATCCGTCTCACGGCCGGACGCGCGTCGAAGAACCAGACCGGGTCGAAGATCCAGGCGTCCGGTGTCGTCATCGACGAGGCCAGCTACTCGGCGAAGGTCCGCGGTCGGCCGCTCGACCTCACCTTCAAGGAGTTCGAGCTCCTCCGCTTCTTCGCCACGCACCCCTCGCGGGTCTTCACCCGCGAGCAGCTCCTCAGCGAGGTGTGGGGCTACGACTACTTCGGCGGCACCCGCACGGTCGACGTGCACGTGCGGCGCCTCCGCGCGAAGCTCGGCGACCTCGAGTCCCTCATCGGCACGGTCCGCAACGTCGGGTACCGCTTCAACGTCTACGACGACGAGGCCGACCGGCTCGCGGGCCAGTAGTGGTCGACCTGTCGCGCTTCGTCGTCACGGGCGAAGCACCGCCGTTCTCCGACCAGACCCTGGTCGACGTGCGCGCCGGTCGCGCGACCGTGCTCGGCGACGAGCGCGGGGTCGCCGTGGTCCGTGACGGCGAGCTGGAACTCGTGGTCGCCCAGGAGGCGCGGGGCCGCGGTCTCGGCACCGCCCTCGCCCGGCAGGCGCTCACCCCGGGCGGCGGGGCCGCTCCCGTGGACGGGTCGGCCCCTCGGCTCGCGTGGGCGCACGGGGACCACCCCGCTGCCCGAGCACTCGCGGCCCGCTTCGGCTGGACGGCGGTCCGCACACTCCTGCAGCTCCGCGCCCCGATCGCGTCCGTCGCCCCCGACCCCGCGGTGCCGACCGGCTGGTCCCTGTCGTCGTTCCGGACGGGCGACCCCGCCGACGAGGCCGACTGGTTGACGCTCAACGCCGCCGCGTTCGCGCACCACCCGGAACAGGGCCGGATGACGCTCGACGACCTGCGCGCCCGCGAGGCCGACGGCTGGTTCTCCGGCGACGACCTGCTCCTGCTCCGCGACGACTCCGGGCAGCTCGCCGGGTCGTGCTGGCTCAAGGTCGAGGGCGACACCGGCGAGTTCTACGCCGTGGCCGTCCGACCCGACCTGCAGGGCCGGGGACTCGGCGGCGTCCTGATGCGCGCGGGGACGGCACGCCTGACCGGCCGGGGCCTCTCCGCCGCGGCGCTCTACGTCGAGGGCGACAACGCCCCGGCGCTGGCCCTCTACCGCCGATCCGGGTTCGAGCAGTACTCGATCGACGTCCAGTACGCGGCCGGCTGACGCTCCTCCACACGGCGTCGTTCACCGCCCGTTTCCACAGCGTCCACGTGCGGCCCTCCTGGCGCAGGGGGCGGGTGGCAGGATGTGGGCATGGACACCGAACCGCAGCTCGACGGCGACTCCGTCGCACCGGACCTCGACGACTTCGACGAGGTCGTCGAGATCGAGCACGAGTCGCTGCCCACCGACCGCTACTTCGACCGTGAACTCAGCTGGCTCCGGTTCAACCAGCGCGTGCTCGAACTCGGCGAGGACCGCACGCAGCCGCTCCTCGAACGGGCGAACTTCCTGGCGATCTTCGCGTCCAACCTCGACGAGTTCTTCATGGTCCGGGTCGCCGGCCTGAAGCGCCGCATCGACACCGGCATCGCCGTGCCGACCAACGTCGGTCGCGCACCGAGCGACGTGCTGCGCGACATCGCGACGAAGGCGCACGAGCTGCAGGACCGCCACGCGCAGGCGTTCATCGGGTCGCTCAAGCCGGACCTCGACGCGGCTGGCATCCACATCGAGCACTGGTCCGACCTCGACGAGGCCGACCGGCTCCGGATGCGCGAGTACTTCAACGAGCAGATCTTCCCAGTGCTCATGCCGCTCGCGGTCGACCCGGCGCACCCCTTCCCGTACATCTCCGGGCTGTCGCTCAACCTCGCGGTGCGCGTGCGCAACCCGAAGTCGCAGCGGCAGGAGTTCGCGCGCCTCAAGGTGCCGCAGAACTTCTCGCGGTTCATCAAGCTGCCGGACGACGACTCCGGGCTGCTCCGCTTCATCCCCCTCGAAGACCTCATCGCGAACCACCTCGACGACCTCTTCCCGGGGATGGAGGTCCTCGAGCACCACGTGTTCCGGGTCACCCGCAACGAGGACGTCGAGATCGAGGAGGACGAGGCCGAGAACCTCATCCAGGCACTCGAGCGCGAGCTGCTCCGTCGTCGGTTCGGGCCGCCCATCCGTCTCGAGATCACCGAGGACATGGACCCGGTGACGCTCGACCTGCTCGTGCGCGAACTCGACATCACCGAGCAGGAGGTGTTCCGCCTGCCGTCGCCGCTCGACCTCGGCGGCCTGTTCGAGATCGCCAAGATCGCCCGTCCGGACCTGCACTACCCGAAGCACGTGCCGACGACCCCGGTGCAGTTCCAGCCGGGCGAACCGAACACGAAGCCGGACCTCTTCCGCGCGATCGCGGCGAAGGACGTCCTCGTGCACCACCCGTACGAGTCCTTCGCGACGAGTGTGCAGGCGTTCCTCGAGCAGGCCGCTGCCGACCCGAACGTGCTCGCGATCAAGCAGACGCTCTACCGCACCTCGGGCGACAGCCCCATCGTCGAGGCGCTCATCGACGCCGCGGCCGCGGGCAAGCAGGTGCTCGCACTCGTCGAGATCAAGGCGCGCTTCGACGAGCAGAACAACATCACGTGGGCCCGCAAGCTCGAGAAGGCCGGCGTGCACGTGGTCTACGGCCTGGTCGGGCTGAAGACGCACTCGAAGCTCGTGCTCGTCATCCGGCAGGAGGGCGGCACGCTCAAGCACTACAGCCACATCGGGACGGGCAACTACAACCCGAAGACCTCGCGCATCTACGAGGACATGGGGCTCTTCACGTCGGACGACACCGTGGGCAAGGACCTCACGCGCCTGTTCAACGAGCTGTCGGGCTACGCGATCGAGAAGAAGTTCAAGCGCCTGCTCGTCGCGCCGCTGCACCTCCGGAAGGGTCTGCTCAAGCGCATCACGACCGAGGCGGACAACGCCCGTGCCGGCAAGCCCTCGGGGATCCGCATCAAGGTCAACTCGATGGTGGACGAGCAGATCATCGACGCGCTGTACCTGGCGAGCCAGGCCGGTGTGCCGATCGACGTCTGGGTCCGCGGCATCTGCTCGCTCAAGCCCGGCATGGAAGGCGTCAGCGACACCATCCGGGTGCGCAGCGTCGTCGGCCGGTACCTCGAGCACTCGCGGGCGTTCGCGTTCCACAACGACGGCGACCCGGCCGTGTTCATCGGCTCGGCGGACATGATGCACCGCAACCTCGACCGCCGCGTCGAGGCGCTCGTCCGGCTGTCCGACCCCGGCCACGTGAACGAGGTCCACGAGATGTTCGACCTCGCCATGGCGGACACGACGAGCTCGTGGCACCTCGAGTCGGACGGCGAGTGGACGCGCCACTCGACGGACGAGGACGGCCGACCGCTCGATGACGTGCAGAATGTCCTCATGCGGAAGATCTCGGCGCGGAAGCGCTCCACTCGGTGAGCGGCGGCTCCTCAGGGCCGGTCGTCGCTGCGGGTGCCGTCGTCTGGCGTGAACAGGACGGCGTCCCGCTCGTGCTGCTCATCCACCGCGACCACCACAAGGACGTCTCGTTCCCGAAGGGCAAGGTCGACCCGGGCGAGAGCGTCCCGACGACCGCCGTGCGCGAGATCGACGAGGAGACCGGCTACCGCGTGCACCTCGGCGCTCCCCTGGGCACGGCCGAGTACGTCCTGCCGAGCGGCCGCGACAAGGTGGTGCACTACTGGTCCGCCCGCGTCCCCGCGAAGGAGTACGAGCGCGCCGGCAAGTTCCGCCCGAACGACGAGGTCGCCTCGGTCGAGTGGGTCACGCTCGATGACGCCCGGCACCGACTGACGTACGAGCGTGACGTCGCGATCCTCGACCGGTTCGCCGACCGCGTCGCCGCCGGGGAACACCGCACCTTCGCCCTCATCGCCCTCCGGCACGCCAAGACCGTCCCCGGCTCGGAGTGGAACGGACCGGACGCCACCCGTCCGCTCCTGCCCGTCGGCCGGTCGCAGGCGAAGTCGGTCGCGTCGCCGGTGGCAGCCTTCGGTCCGAAGAAGATCGTCAGCAGCACCGCAGCCCGGTGCCTCGCGACGGTCGAACCGCTCTCCGACCGGACGCACCTCGGGGTCTCGAGCACGCCGGACATCAGCCAGGACGCCCACGACCGGGGTGCCGCCGACGTCAAGGGCGTCGTGCAGAAACGCCTCGACAAGGCGAAGACGACGGTCCTGTGCTCGCACGGGCCCGTGCTGCCGGACATCATCGCCCGCATCGCGACCGCGACGGCCGACGAGTCCGGACGGTTCGACCTCCGTCGTGCCGCGATGCTCTCGGTCGGCGACTTCTCGGTGCTGCACATCGCCGGCGGCAGGCTCGTGGCCGTCGAGACGCACCGCAACCCCGTCTCGGCGTAGGCCGAGCGCCCGGGCCGAGCCGCGCCTCCAGGCCCCTGCGGTGTGCATGCGCACGCATGCGCCCGCGCACGGCGCGGCGTTCCCGATCCTGCACCCGCGCGCGCTCCGACGCACGGCGCCCCGTCCAGGACAACCCCTCGTTCACCTCCCGTTCACCAGGGCGGGTGATCCCCGTCACCTCGCGTCCCTACAGTCGCTCCCGGGTCAGCACCGGCCCACGGGACCAGCAGCGGTCCCACCTGCACTGACATTCCCGAAGGGACCCCTGTGAACATCAAGCGAATCGGTACGGTCGCGGCAATCGCGATCGCCGGCGCGGTCGTGCTCTCCTCGTGCGCGGCGAACGAGGACGCGGGCAACACGCCCTCGTCCAGCTCGAGCTCCGGCACCGACTACTCGAAGCTCTCGGGCACGCTGACCGGCTCGGGTTCGTCCGCCCAGCAGACGGCCGAGGCCACCTGGGCCGCTGGTTTCCAGAACGTCGCCTCCGGCGTGACGGTCAACTACTCGCCCGACGGTTCGGGCGCCGGCCGCAAGAACTTCATCTCGGGTGCTGCCGACTTCGCCGGCTCCGACGCCGCACTGAAGGACGAGGAGCTCGCGGGCTCGTTCGCCCTGTGCGCCGCGGACTCGAAGGCCATCGACATCCCGGTCTACATCTCCCCGATCGCCATCGCCTACAAGGTCGACGGCGTCAAGGACCTCACGCTCGACGCGAAGACCATCGCGGGCATCTTCTCGGGCAAGATCACGAAGTGGAACGACTCGCAGATCGCCGACCTGAACAAGGACGCGACCCTGCCGGACGCGAACATCACGGTCGTGCACCGCTCCGACGACTCGGGTACCACGCAGAACTTCTCCGAGTACGTCGCGGCGAACGCCAAGGACGTCTGGACCGAGGCCCCCAGCCAGACCTTCCCGTACCAGGTCGGCGACAGCGCGAAGGGCACCTCGGGTGTGGCCTCGGCCATGGCCAGCGCCTCGAACGCCATCACCTACATCGACGACTCCGGCGCCGGTGACCTCGACAAGGCGAAGCTCATGGTCGGCGACAAGGCCACCGAGATCTCCGCCGAGGGTGCTGCCAAGGTCGTCGCGGACTCCGAGACGGTCTCCGGCCGCGCGGACAACGACCTCGCGATCGACATCAACCGCACCGACACGGCCGAGAACGCCTGGCCGCTGGTGCTCGTCTCCTACGCGATCGCCTGCCAGGAGTACAAGGACGCCGACAAGGGCAAGCTCGTGAAGGGCTACCTCGACTACGTCGTCTCGAAGGACGCGCAGGACGCCGCCGCGAAGGAGGCCAAGTCGGCCGCCCTCTCGACCGACCTCGCCGAGAAGGCCGCGAAGGCCGTCGCCTCCATCAAGTAAGACACCCTGAGCGCCCGGACGCCGGTCCCACCCACCTGACCGGCGTCCGGGCCCTCGCCGGTCCGCTCCACGCTCCGAGCGGACCGCGCACCACCGGACACCCCCGACCCGTCGCCTCCCCCGGCGTTCCTCCGACAGGAGTCCCATGACGACCGCACCGGCCCAGCCAGTGGCCCCCGTCACCCCCAAGCCGAAGCCCGTCGTCCGCATCGGCGACCGCGTCTTCTCCGCCGCGTCGGTCATCGCCGGCGGGCTCATCCTCTTCGTGCTGGTGCTCGTCGCCGCCTTCCTGGTCTGGCAGAGCATCCCGGCGTTCTCCGCGAAGGTCGGCGAGCTGCCGAACAGCGCCACGAACTTCTGGGACTACGTCGGCCCCCTCGTCTTCGGCACCGTCTGGTCCGCGCTCATCGCGCTCGTGATCGCCGTGCCGCTCTCGCTCGGGATCGCGCTCTTCATCTCGCACTACGCCCCGCGCCGGATCTCGCCGGTGCTCGGCTACGTGATCGACCTGCTGGCCGCGGTGCCGTCGGTCGTCTACGGCCTCTGGGGCATCGTGGTGCTGGCACAGTTCGTGAAGCCGTTCTACGTCTTCCTGAACACCTACTTCGGCTGGATCCCGCTGTTCTCCGGGCAGGTGTCCGGCACGGGTCGCACGATCCTCACCGCGTCGATCGTCCTCGCCGTCATGGCGATCCCGATCATGACCGCGGTCATGCGCGAGATCTTCCTGCAGGCACCGCGCCTCAACGAGGAAGCGGCCCTGGCCCTGGGCGCGACCCGGTGGGAGATGATCCGCCTCTCGGTCCTGCCGTTCGCCAAGTCCGGCATCGTGTCCGCGATCATGCTCGGCCTCGGTCGTGCGCTCGGCGAGACGATGGCGATCGCGCTGGTGCTGTCGGTGTCGACGAACGTCACCTTCCAGATGCTCACGTCGCTCAACCCCTCGACGATCGCGGCGAACATCGCCCTGCAGTTCGCCGAGGCGTCCGGCACGGCCCTGAACGCGCTCATCGCGTCGGGTCTGATCCTCTTCGTCATCACCCTGGTCATCAACATGCTCGCGCGGTACATCGTCCGCAAGCGAGTGAGCTGAGAGGTACGACCCGATGTCCCTCGCCATCCGTCAGTCCGGCGTCGCCGGCAACGTCTACGCCAACGGCAAGCTGCACAAGTCCGTGCCGTGGCTGCTCCTCGTCGGCTCCTGGGTCGCGCTGATCCTCGTCTTCGCCCTGCTCAACGCCGGCGGCGCGGTCAAGGACTTCAACGTCGTCGCGGCGCTCTTCCTCGGCACGGTCCTGTTCGACGTCCTCATCGTCGTCGTCTCGCGGATCGTCGAGGGTGGTCGCAAGGCCGTCGACCGGCTCATCACCTCGCTCGTCGTCACGGCGTTCGTGATCGCGGTCCTGCCGCTCGTCTCCCTGCTCTACACGGTGCTCGCGGACGGCCTCGCCCGCTTCGACGTGGAGTTCTTCTCGTACTCGATGCGCGGCGTCATCTCCGAGGGCGGCGGCGCGCTGCACGCCCTCATCGGCACGCTCGAGATCACGCTGTTCGCGGCGCTCATCTCGGTACCGATCGGGCTGCTCACGTCGATCTACCTCGTCGAGTACGGCACGGGCGCCCTCGCCAAGGGCATCACGTTCTTCGTCGACGTCATGACGGGCATCCCGTCCATCGTCGCCGGCCTCTTCGCGTACTCGCTCTTCGCGCTGTTCCTCGGCCCGGGCGCCCGCTTCGGCCTGGTCGGCTCGGTGGCGCTGTCGGTGCTGATGATCCCGATCGTCGTGCGCTCCACCGAAGAGGTCCTGAAGATCGTGCCGATGGAGCTCCGCGAGGCCTCGTACGCCCTCGGTGTCCCGAAGTACCTCACGATCCTCAAGGTCGTGCTGCCCACGTCGCTCGCCGGCATCACCACCGGCGTCATGCTCTCGATCGCCCGTGTCATCGGCGAGACCGCCCCGCTGCTGGTCACCGCCGGGTTCACCGCGAGCATGAACTACGACCTGTTCAAGAACCCGATGATGACCCTGCCGGTGTTCGCGTACACGCAGTACTCGCAGCAGGGCGCCAACCCGGTGCCGTTCGTCGACCGGGCCTGGACGGCAGCGCTCCTGCTCATCCTCATCGTGATGCTGCTGAACCTGCTCGCCCGCTTCATCACCCGCCTCTTCGCCCCCAAGCTCTCGCGCTGACGCGCGGATCCACCCACCCCGAAGGAACACAGTGTCCAAGCGCATCGAGGTCGACGGCCTCAACGTCTACTACTCGAAGTTCAAGGCGGTCGAGGGCGTCGACATGACGATCGAGCCCCGCACCGTGACCGCGTTCATCGGTCCGTCCGGCTGCGGCAAGTCCACCTTCCTCCGCACCCTGAACCGCATGCACGAGGTCATCCCGGGCGCCTACGTCGAGGGCTCGGTCAAGATCGACGGCGACGACCTGTACGGCGCGGGCGTCGACCCGGTGCTCGTCCGTCGCCAGGTCGGCATGGTGTTCCAGCGTCCGAACCCGTTCCCGACGATGTCCATCAAGGACAACGTGCTCGCGGGCGTGAAGCTCAACAACAAGCGCCTCTCCCGCTCCGAGTCGGACGACGTCGTCGAGCGGTCCCTGCAGGGCGCGAACCTCTGGAACGAGGTCAAGGACCGCCTCGACAAGCCCGGCATGGGGCTGTCCGGCGGCCAGCAGCAGCGCCTCTGCATCGCCCGGGCGATCGCGGTGCAGCCGGACGTGCTCCTCATGGACGAGCCGTGCTCGGCGCTCGACCCGATCTCGACCCTCGCGATCGAGGACCTCATCGAGGAGCTGAAGAAGGAGTACACGATCGTCATCGTGACCCACAACATGCAGCAGGCCTCGCGCGTCAGCGACAAGACGGCGTTCTTCAACATCGCCGGCACCGGTGCCCCCGGCAAGCTCATCGAGTTCGACGACACCGCGACGATGTTCTCGAACCCGTCCGTGCAGGCCACCGAGGACTACGTCTCCGGCCGCTTCGGGTGATCGTCGTCCGCCCGTCGCGCTGACGGTCGACCAGGAGGCCCGGTGCACGTCCGCCACGGACGCGCACCGGGCCTTCCGGCGTGCGCGGGGCGCGGGGCGCTCGTGCGCTCGTGCGCGGGCATGTTCCGACGGTCCACCAGTCGATCGACCGGTGGAACGTCGAACGATGCGCACGCAGACGGTGCGGGTGCATGCGTCGACGTTGCACGTGTCGATCGACGAGCACGATGTCGGAACATGCACGGGCAAGAACCGCCCGCGCACGACCGCCCACGCCCCCGCCGCGCGACCGCCACCCGCCGGGCACGACGAACTCCCCGCCCGCGGACCGTGCCACGCGAGCGGGGAGACGTGCGAACCAGTGCCCGGGTCAGGCCGAGGTGGTCGGGACCGCCATGATCGGCGTCGTCGTCGGCTGGTCCGAGCCACCGGCGGGCTCCACCGTCATGCCGATCGTCGCACCGTGCGACAGCGACCCCTTGAGGACCGCCGAGTGCACCCCAGAGGACACCCCGTCCATCAGGCCGGCAGCGTTGATCTTGCCGCCGGTGCCCTCGGAGCCGATGTACCAGAGTTCGTAGGTCTTGCCCTCCGGAGCCGCGGGGACCCCGTCGAGGATGACCGCGGACTTGCCGACCTCGTTCGACCAGACGACCGTGGCCGTCCCGCCGCCCGCGACCTTGGCGGTGCTGCGCTGGAAGTCCGACGCGGCGTAGATGCGGTCGAGTCCGCCGGACGCCTGGGTCGTGCCCGGGCCGGGCTCGTTCGAGGGCGTGAAGGACGTGCCGACGCCGAGTCCGACGCCGAGGAAGACCACGGCGACGGCGGCCGCGGCGGAGAGTGCCGCTGCCGGACGCTGGAACCAGCGACGGCGAGCCTTCTCCGAAGCGGCACCACCGGCGGACGTGAGGTCCGTGGCGGGGGCGAACCGCGCCTCCTGGCCGGCATCGCCGACCGGCGCGTCAGCGACCGGATCGGTCGTGGCAACCGGCTCGGACCGCGAGGCCACCGGAGCAGCCTGCGGGATCGATGCGATCTGGGCCATCAGCGACGCCTTGAGCGACGAGGGCGGCTCGATCGGGGTGACGGCGTAGGCGAGCTGCAGCGCGGTCTCGCGCAGCGAGTCCGTCTCGGCCTGCAGCTCCGGAGAGGTGGCGAGCGCCGAGTCGAGCAGTGCCCGCTCGTCCTCCGACAGCGCGTCGAGGGCGTGTGAACCCGTCAGCAGTGCGGGGTCGTCGTGTCGTTCGGTCATGATGTCACCCCCATCTCGTCGCGGAGTCTGATCATCCCGTCACGGAGACGGGTCTTGACGGTGCCGATCGGGACACCGAGGTGGTCGGCCATCTCGCTGTGCGAGTAGCCGCCGTAGTACGCGAGTTGGACTGCCTGGCGCTGGAACTCGGTGAGCTTCGCGAGCGCCCGGCTGACGCGTTCGTGTTCGATCCGGATCTCGACCGACTCGGAGACCTGGTCGAAGCCGGCCTCGAAGTCGCGGATGCCGATCTTCGTGTCACGGTCGTGCGAGGACTGCGATGCCCGCACCCGGTCGACCGCTCGGCGGTGGGCCATGGTGAGGATCCAGCTCGCTGCGGTGCCGCGCTTGCGGTCGTAGCGGGTGGCTTGCTGCCAGACCTCGAGGAAGACCTCTTGCGTGACCTCTTCCGACTGCGCGCGGTCCCGGAGGAGCCTGGTCACGAGGCCGAGCACGCGGCCCGAGAGTACGTCGTACAGGTCGGAGAAGGCTGCCTGGTCGCCGGTCGCCACGCGGGTGAGGAGGTCGTCTGGGGACGCCTGAGCCGGCTCGGTCGAGCTCCAGCTCTCGGTGTCACTGTCCACGATGGCAAGCATTGCAGGTTTCCCTCCTCTCGGTTGCGATCTGGCTGTGAGTCCTGTCCGACCACGCGTTCGGGTCTCGTGGTCGGGACAGTGGTGCAGGACAGCACGAGGGCCCGCGTGACCCGCAGGGAATTGACCGCCAGGGAGCGGACCGGGTCTCGCGGGACCCTCGCTGTCGTGACCGGCTCATCGCCTGTCACGGTGATGATTCGGCACCCTCGCCCAACCGGATTGGAGCGGTTCTCACGGCTTGTCGCTGGGGCGCGCTCGGGGCACGCCCGGCGTCGGTTCTGTCCACCGAGAGTGAACAGGGTCGTGTGCACGGCCGCGGTCTCGTAGAATCGATGTCGCCGGGCCGCAGCAAGCCCCGGGCTCCAAAATTCGCCGCTTCGAGCGGCCTCGCGCCGAGAGGCGCTTCTGCGGCCCGGTTCTTCTCTGCCCGCTTCGTGCGTGCGCGTTCTGTGCCCGCTTCTCGGGTGCGCGTTCCGTGCCCGCTTCTTGCGGCCCGCTTCGTGCGTGCGTGTCGCGTGCCCGGTGGGCGTCGTCGCGTGCCCGGTGGGCGCCGTCGCGTTCGGGCCAGGAGGGGCGGTGCGGGTCCGCCCCGCGGCCCGCTCAGTCCAGGCTGTCGCGGCGCCAGAGCGACGCCGCCTCGGTGAGGTCGGCCGCCAGTTCCGACAGGCGCAGCGCACGCGTCGTGAGCTCGGACGCCCGGTCCCCCGCCGTGAGGTCCGCATCGTCCGCCACCGCGGTCGCTCCCGCCGCGGTGAGCCGGCAGAACGCGGCACCGCGGTCGAGCGCCACCGCGAGGTCCCCCGTGTAGAGGCCGTGCAGGATCCGGTCGGCCAGCGTCAGGATCTCCGCCGGTCCGGTCGGCTGCTCCGCGCCCGCGACGGCCTGGTCGATCGTGCCGATCCGCTCCGTGCCGCGCGCGAAGAGGTACGCGATCTCCTCCGGGTTCTGCCGGATGACGGTGCGGACGAGGTAGATCCGCCACAGTGCGCCCGGGAGCGTGTGCGCCCCGACCCGCGCCCACAGCTCGGCGATGGCGTCGATGCCGTGCACGTCCGTGTAGGTCACCAGGCGCTCGACGACCGCCGGGTCCGGGTCCTGCCGCACGCGGTGGAGCAGGGCGTTCGCGGTCTCGTGCGCGACGCGGTTCACCACGGCCGGGTCCTCGCCGCCCTGGATCGCGGCGAACTCCTGGTCGGTGAAGTGGACGGGACGGTGGTGATCGCGAGGCACCGCGTCAGTGTAGGCACGGCCGGTGACGCGCCCGCCCTCCGTTCGCCCAGAACGCAACCGCTCCGTCGCGCGTACGGTGTCTGATCGGGAGGCGCTCCTCCCGCACGCGAAGGAAGAGGACTCCCATGAACCCCCTGCTCATCATCCTGGCCGTGATCGCGGTCATCCTGCTGTTCGTCGGTGGCTTCACCGCGAGCCTGAAGTTCCTGCTCTGGGTCGGCCTCGTGCTGCTCATCGTCGCGGTCGTGCTGTGGCTCGTCCGCACGCTCACCGGGCGTCGCAGCTGACCCGTCCCCTCGGTTCTTCCCGGAGGCCCTCACCCGCTAGCCTTGCGGGTGAGGGCCTCTAGCTCAGTTGGTAGAGCACCGGACTTTTAATCCGAGGGTCGTGGGTTCGAGCCCCACGGGGCCCACAGTTGCAGGGATCGAAGGCGCCAGGCGCACCGCACCCCGAACTTTCCCCGAACAATCACGCCGCAGTAGCCCGTGCGAGCAGCGAGTCGAGAGCAGCTGCCGCCCTAACCGTACCGGCGGTGCGGCTCATGTACACGTCCTGCGTGAGGCTCGGATTCTCGTGCCCGAGGAACTCGGCGATCTCGCGGGTGCTCAGCCCAGCCTGGTCGAGCACCGTGGCCACGGTCTTGCGGAAGCCGTGTGATTTGAAGCCAGGGAAGCCCAGTCTGTCTCGGTTCGCGCGCCAGTCTGCCTCCGTGTTCGACGACACTCTCGCTGGCGCACCACCGATACGGCCGGAACTCACCGTTCCCTTCCTCCACCGACGGAAGTAGCGAGGCACGTCCGAGCACAGCGCCATGGCGCGCGCGCCTCCCGCCGCCGGTACTAGACCTCTCGACCAGGACTGGCGACTGGGTCTGTCGATCGACGCGGCGTCACGAAGAGGCCCGAACGACAGCGAGTCTCAGGAGCCCTCTTGATCGCTACGCTGCCAGGACGACTCAGGGTGGTGTGCCCACTACGGGGTACATCAGCTTCGCGATAGGTAGCGGCAGACTTGCGACCGATACTCACATCCGCGAGTGATCGTGGTGACGAACGGACGAGCATGCTCCCCAAGATTCCTGGATACACGGACGACTCCCCGTCGCTTGCCGCCGAGTGGCAGCAGCCGCCCGGTGACTACGCAACCGAGTTGTGGCCTAGTGGCGCACTCGGGTCGATCGAGGAGCATCCCACAGGTTGGCTTGTTGTCGAAGAGCATGACTACTCGGCATCGTCCGGCTCGTCCGGCGTCTCAACCTTCTTGACCAGCCTTGATGGATGGGCGATCGCAGCAGATCACTTCGATTGGGATGCTCGGTACCTCGGCGACTACTCCTTCGATGAATACTCCGGCGACGAGACAGGCCTCGCGCAGGACGATCGGGGGATTATCGCCGAGTTTTTCGTTGACACTCAGTCGAATCACGGCCTAAAGCCTCGGACGGTTGACGTGTCCTTGCCGTTCCAGTGGTTCTGGAATGCTATGAGAGACGGCAACAATTGGAGCTATCTTGATAGCGCAGGCAACGAGCATCCCCTCGTCCGCACAATTGCCACTTCCGACTCCTGGCGCGTCGAGGTGAGCGCGCGCGAATTCCGCCGCTTCCTTGAGCGGACAAGACGTGTCGCCGTCATCCAATACGACGTTGTCACCTATGCCAACTCCGCGCCCTTCGCGTCTACGTCGGACCAGTTCCGCAATGCTTGGGCGTCCTTCACGTGGACTCCTGTTCGCGACGCTATTGGCCACGGCTATAACGCCTTCTCCAGACTGCTGGGAAAGCGGCTAATCAGCGGGATGAGCAGCGGCCCCATTCCTCCCGCTCTCGATCACGAGGACCCGCGGAGCAACGAGCACCCCGACTACATCATCGGGGTGGATCCACAGACAGGCTCTGACCGAGTCTTCACCAGCGACCCCGAGAGGTTGGCGAATTACTTCGGGAAGAACCCTGAAGCTCCTCATTACCTCACCCTCGTGCACTTTGACCAGCGCGTTCTCAATAAATATCGAGATGAGCCTTCTAAGTACGAGGTGACCGCGACGCGGCTCAGTTGCCTTGGGCTCTGGTCTCTCGGGCTAGGCACAGGCACAGAAGGTTCCATCCAAGTTTACCTTGGTGACCTCGGTCGAGATCTTCCATGGCAAGAGCGAGCGCACTGGAAGAGCTACAACGTTCCACCCAGGGGCACTATGGATGAGTCTCGCTTCCGGCGTGATTTTCTTGCCGAGTGGGCTGGTGGCCCGACCACCCTGGAGGAGTTGCGAGCGAATCTCGAAAGCCTCCGGCAGACCGCCTTGGAGAGGCTGAGCACGCCTGTCATACGTGAGCTCGATAGCCACGACCGACTCAACTTCGAGCGACTTACGCCTCCAGGGACTGATGAGCGACACGAATTGGTCTTGCCAGTGATCACTCTGACGAAGGCACTTGTCGACGCGATCGATGTGAAGGGCCTACGGACATTCCTCGGTGCCGGTCATGAGGAAGAGCGAGGGCTTGCTCTCCTCGAATCTGTGGTTGTTCGAGTAGGCGGCTCCGCCACCATGGTTCAGCCGTTTCGGGCGCTTCAGCGACTGAGGTCCTCTGGTGGTGTTGCGCACTGGGGTGGAAGCGAAGCGGGCAAGGTGATAAAGGCGCTCGGCCTGGAGGGCATGAATCCGGCTGAGACAATTGAGTTTCTCGCCGCTGGGATTTCCGCCTCGCTAAAGGACCTGCGGGACCTCATCTCCGATACCCCGGGCGAGCCCGACGCGCCCCGCACGGAGCCTTCGAAGTGACGCGCGGTCCTCACGTCGGGCAGTGCTGGCACGTCCTCCCTCTGGTCGTCCGGAGGGGTTGGGGATCGTCCCGCGCGCTTGTGGAAGCGCCAGGACCGCTTAGCGAGCCCGAACTTACCCCGCACAAAAGACGGAACCTCGCGCAGTTCCACGCAATCCCTAGGCAGCCGTCCGCGGGTCCGTCGGCGGCCAGCGGAACATGGTGCGACCCCGCGGAAGGCTCCTACGCCTAATCCGAGGGTCGTGGGTTCGAGCCCCACGGGGCCCACCGAACGTGACCGTTCCTTGGCTTGGCCGGGCTTCCCGTAGGATCGTCGGCATGCGCGATCGCCCAACCGGCAGGATCGGCTCACTGGACGGACTCCGCGGCGTCGCTGCCGCCGTCGTCGTCGTCCACCACGCCTTCCTCTCGATCCCGACCCTCTCGGACGGCAACTACCGCCGCGACGTCCCCGACTGGGCGAGCTGGATGGTGTACTCCCCCGCCCACCTCGTGTGGGCCGGCAGCGAGGCCGTCTTCGTCTTCTTCGTGCTGAGCGGCTTCGTCCTGACCCTCCCGGCCCTCCGCCGGTCGCAGGACTGGATCGCCTACTACCCGAGCCGGCTCGTCCGCCTCTACCTGCCGGTGGTGGCGTCGATCGCACTCGCGCTCGTGTTCTTCTTCCTCGTGCCCCGGCAGGACCAGCCGCACCAGTCGTTCTGGATCAACCGGCACGCCGAGCCGTTCACCCTGCACGGCCTCGTGAACGACCTCACGCTCCTCGCTCCGACGCTCGTGAACAGCCCGCTCTGGTCGCTCACGTGGGAGGTCCTCTTCTCCCTGCTCCTGCCGCTCTTCGTCTCGATCGCCGCGGTCACCCGACGCTGGTGGTGGGTGACCGCCATCGTCGCCGTCTTCCTGTCGGCACTCGGCGAGTACGAGCACTCGAAGTGGCTGATGTACCTGCCGATGTTCCTGCTCGGCTCCGCGCTCGCGGCCGGCTGGGAGCGCCTGCCGGACGTCCCGACGCTGCTCGGCTGGGTCCTGCTCGTGGTGAGCCTGCTCGGCATCACCGTGAAGTGGTGGCTGCCGACGACGGCGTGGTGGTCGCCCGTGCTGCCCGCGATCATCCTCGCCTCGGCCGGCACGATCGTCGTGCTCGCCGGCAGGTGGTTGCCCGCCGAGCGCTTCCTGCTCGGCGCGATCCCCCGCGAGCTCGGACGGCTCTCGTTCAGCCTCTACCTCGTGCACGAACCCATCACGGTGTCCGTCGCGAACCTCCTCCCGCGTGCCCTGCCGTCCTGGCTGGTCCTCGTCGCGATCCCGATCGGCATCGGCGTCGCCTACGTGTTCTCGCGGCTCGTGGAACTGCCGGCGCACCGCTTGGCGAAGCACATCGCGAAGTCGCTCTCGAGCCGTCCACCCGTCCCGCAGGCTGTCTGACGGTTCAGCACCTCGCCGGGCGGGTGTCCGGGGGCACGGATGCTGAGCACCTACAATCCCGGTGTGGCTCGACGAACCGACGGCGGTGTGCCCGGCGGCTCCCGTCGGTCCACCGCGCAGACCAGGCGCCGACGAGCGGTCCCCGCGATCGCCCTCGGCGCCATGTGCCTCGGCATCGCCGGGCTGCTCGTCATGCTGCCCGCCGTGTCCGACGCCTGCCAGCCGGTGCCCGCGACGTCCGACTTCTCGGCTGAGCAGGTCGCGGACGCGATCGCTCCGGGCTCCGACGTCCTCATCGTCGGCGACTCGTACACGACGGGTCGCGGTTCCTACGACGACGTGCACGGGTGGGCGCAGGACCTCGTGTCCGAGCGGCAGTGGGACGCGACCATCAACGGCTACCCGGGGACCGGCTACGTGAACCCCGGCCGCGGTCGCTCCTCGCGCGCCGTCTACCTGTCCCGGATCGAGCAGCGGGCAGCACTCACGCCGGACCTCGTCATCGTCCAGGGCAGCCAGAACGACTGGCTCACCGACTCCGCCACCCTCGAGAAGACCGTCGAGCGGACGCTCCGACAGGCCGAGGTGCAGTGGCCGGACGCGGTCGTGGTGGCGATCGGCCCGTCGGCACCCCAGCCGCGCGCCGAGGCCACGACCGGCATCAACGACGCGGTGGCCGCCGGCGCCAGCGCCGTGGGCGTCCCGTACATCGACGCGATCGACGGGCAGTGGTTCACCGCGATGAACAGCGGCAGCTACGCCGCGACGGACCAGCAGCACCTCAACGACGCCGGGTACCTGTACCTCGCGGGCAAGATCGACGCCGAGCTCGAGCAGCTCGCGACGCAGCCCGACGGCGAACAGTGCCTCTGAGCACTCGACCGGGGTACAAGTCGTCCTCAGGAGCCTCAGGGTGGTTCCACTGCACAGTTCAGTCCGCGTTCAGCCGACTGTTGGGCTCCCGCCGATAGTGTCGTTCCCGGATCCGATCGACGGATCCTGCAGCACCGCACCATCGCAGAACGAACGGGGTACACCGTGATCGAGCCCATCGAAGCCACGCAGACCAGCACCACCGGTGACGCGCGCCGCATCGTCGAGCTCGCAGCAGCGACCAACACGACGATGAGCAACGAGCTCCTGCTCGACACGCTCCGCCGGAACGCCCAGGTCACGACCCGCCACATCCGCAAGGACTTCGTCGAGGTCGCGACCGGCACCGCGGTGCTCGGCTACGTCTGCCGGCAGCGCAAGGACTTCATCGCCCTCCGCGGGGACGACCCGGCGTGGGCGCACGAGGTGGGCCGCTACGCGAGCGAGTCCCTCGCGGTCGAGGCGCTGCGCATGCGTCGCGCCTGACCCTCCCGGACGAACGACGAAGGCCGCCCCTCCCCGGGGCGGCCTTCGTCGTGTCCGGCGCGGACCAGCGGCGGTGCCCCACTGCCCGACCGAGTCTCGCCTCCGCGGACACCCTCGCGCCGCACGAGTCGCGAACGTGTAAGCAGGGCCGAGTCTCGGCTCCGCGGACACCGTCGCGGCGCGGGACACGCGAAACTGTCCGCCGGGCCGAGTCTCGGCCGCGGACCGGCCGCGCCCGGGTCAGGACCAGACGCGGCGGATGCCCCAGCTGCCGGTCCAGGCCTCGTCGGGCTCGAGCCAGCGCAGCCCCTCCCCGGAGTTGAGCGCGTCGGCCGGCGCCGTCATCGGCTCCACCGCCACGGCCAGCCCGGTGCCGTCGCCACGGGGGAACTCGCGGGAGGTGAACACCTGCACGTAGGGGAACGATCCGTCCTGCCAGAGTTCGACGCCGTCGCCCTCCGGTCCGTGCATCGTCGTGCGCCGGATCCCCTCGGCGTCGGGCGTGACGTCCGTGTAGGCGGTGTCGAGGTCGGCGTCACCGGCGCGGACACCGGAGCGCAGGTCGAAGGGGGTGCCGTCGACGGCCACGGTGCCGTTCGGGATCTTCCGCTCGTCCACGGTGAACGCCGTCCCCGCGTCGAGCCGGACGACGAGGTCCTCGGCGGGGGTGTCCCCGGCGCGGAGGTACGGGTGCGCGCCGATCGCGAACGGCGCACGCACGCCCGAGCGGTTCACGACCTCGTGCGTCACCCGGATGCCGTCGTCGACGAGCTCGTGGTGCACGCGGGTCTCGAGCGTGAAGGGCCAGCCGTGCTGCGGGTGGATCGTGGCTTCCTGCACGATGCCGGACTCGGTCTGGGAGACCACGCGGTACGGCGCGAACCGGAGCAGCCCGTGCGACGCGTTGCCGTACTTCGGCTCGGAGACGTCGAGCTGCTGCCGCTTGCCGTCGAGTTCCCACACGCCGCCGGCGACGCGGTTCGGCCACGGCGCGAGCACGATCCCGTTCGCCCCGGGCGGCTGCGACGTGACGGGGAACGGCTCGGTGAGGTCGAACCCCGCGACGCGGAGTTCCCGGATGCCGGCCGCCACCTCGGTGACGATCGCCTCGACGACCCCGTCGGGTCCGGCGTGGCGGAGGTGGTACTGCCCTCCGGTGGGAGCTGCGGTCATGAGGTACGGGTCCTTCCCGGTGCGGATGGTGCGGATCGTGCAGATGGTGCGGGTACTGCCGGCTCGTCCGCCACGACCACCTCGACGCCGGCCGCCCGGATCGGGGCGACCTGCTCCGCCGTGGTCTCGGCGGTGACGACGACGTCGATGTCCTCGAGCGCGCGGACGACCCCGATGTGGGCCCGGCCGAACTTCGACCCGTCCGCGACCACGACCGTACGCCGAGCCGCGGCCGCGAGCATCCGCTTCGCCTCGGTCTCGGGCAGGTTGACGTTGGTGAGGCCGTGCGCGACGTCGACCCCGGTGCCGCCGAGGAACACGAGGTCCGCGGCGATCATCGGCAGCAGGGTGCCGTTGAACGGCGCCACGAGGGAGTGCTGCAGCGGACGGAGCGTGCCCCCGGTGACGATGACGGTGAAGCGCGGGACGGCGGCCTCGAGCACGAGCGCGGTCGTCAGCGAGTTCGTGACCACCGTGACGTCGACGAGGTCCTCGCGCGCGACCAGCGCTGTCGCGACGGCGGCGGGCGTGGTGCCGACGTCGAGCACGACGCACTGCCCGGAGCGCACGAGCGCCGCCGCGGCGCGGCCGATGGCGGCCTTGGCCACCTGGTGCTCGACGGCGGTCTCCTCGAAGGGGCGCTCGGTGGAACCGACCCCGAGGCGGACGGCACCGCCGCGGACCCGCCGGATCCGCGCCTCCTGGTCGAGCAGGGAGAGGTCCTGCCGGACGGTCACCTCGCTGGTGCCCAGGGCCGCTGCCAGGGCGGCCGTTCGGACGAGTCCGGGCGCGCCCTCGACGATCGAGACGATGCGGTCCTGCCGCAGCGGCGCGGGGAGCGCGCCGGCCAGGAAGGAGAGGTCGTCGTCCGTCATGCCACCAGTTTCGCGTGCTTACGAACACTTTCGCAATGCTTCGTGGAGCCGCTAGGGTTGTGCGGTGATCACCAAGCGCGTGACGAAGCTCGCGGACGGACGCGACCTCTTCTACTTCGATGACGCCGACTCGACGCTGCCCGCAGAACGCAGCATCGACCAGCGTGTCCTCGACCCGCGGCCGGAGACGGCGCGCATGCGGCAGGACGTCCTCACGGGCGAGTGGGTGTCCATCGCGGCGAGCCGGCAGAACCGCGTGTTCCTGCCGCCAGCCGACCAGGATCCGCTCGCGCCGCAGTCGGCGGAGAACCCCTCCGAGATCCCGAGCCGGTACGACGTCGCGGTGTTCGAGAACCGCTCCCCGTCCTTCGGCCCGATGCTCGCCGGACCCGACGGGGCGGACGACGCCCCGCCATCGCTCGACTCCCTGACCGAGGTCGGGCTGAACCGGCAGTTCCGGAGCGTCGGGCGGTGCGAGGTCGTCTGCTTCTCGCCCGCGACCGAGGGCTCCTTCGCGTCGATCTCCGAGTCACGCGCCCGCACCGTGGTCGAGGCGTGGGCGGACCGCACGGCGGCGCTGTCCCAGATGCCCGGCATCCAGCAGGTCTTCCCGTTCGAGAACCGGGGCGAGGCCATCGGCGTCACGCTCCACCACCCGCACGGGCAGATCTACGCCTACCCCTACGTCACCCCGCGCACCCAGCGCCTGCTCGAGAGCATCGAGCGGTTCGGGCCGGACCTGTTCGAGCAGCACCTCGCGAACGAGCGCGCCTCCGACCGGGTCGTCCTCGCCGGTGAGCACTTCACCGCCTTCGTGCCCTTCGCCGCACGCTGGCCCATCGAGATCCACATGCTCCCGCACCGGCACGTCCCCGACTTCGCCGGGCTCACCGACGCCGAGAAGGACGAGCTGGCGCACATGCACCTGCGGCTCACCCGCGGGATCGACAAGCTCTACGGCGACCCGACGCCGTACATCGCCGCGTGGCACCAGGCGCCGGTGCACACCGGCCGCGACACCGTGCGGCTCATGCTCCAGATCACGTCCCCGCGTCGCGCGGCGGACAAGCTCAAGTTCCTGGCCGGCAGCGAAGCCGCCATGGGCGCGTGGATCGGGGACCTCGTCCCCGAGAAGGCGGCCGAGTTCATCCGAGGAGGGATCGAACGCGCATGACGTTCCAGCAGGTCTACGGGTACGAGCCCGCGGTGCGGTACTCCGCGCCCGGCCGGGTCAACCTCATCGGCGAGCACACTGACTACAACGACGGGTACGTGCTGCCCTTCGCGATCGACCGTCGCACGACCGCCTCGATCGCGCCCCGGGACGACCGGCAGCTGCGCGTCGCGTCGGCGTTCGACGCGGGCACCGTCGTCGAGCTCTCCCTCGACGAGCTCGCGCCCGAGCGCATGGACGGTTGGTCGGCGTACGTCCTCGGCATCGCGTGGGCACTCCGCGAGCAGGCGGGCGCGGACCTCACCGACAAGACCGGCTTCGACGTCTTCATCGAGTCGGACGTCCCGGTCGGTGCCGGGCTCTCGTCGAGCGCGGCGATCGAGTGCGGCGTCGCACTCGCCTTCAACGACCTGTGGGAGCTCGGGCTCGACCGGAAGACCCTGGCCCGGGTCGGCCAGTACTCCGAGAACCACGCCGTCGGTGCCCCCACCGGGATCATGGACCAGTCCGCCTCGCTGCTCGGGGAGCAGGACGCGGTCGTCTTCCTCGACTGCCGCACGCTCGACACCGCCGTGGTCGACCTGGCGCTCGAGGCGAACGGGCTCGAGGTCCTCGTCGTCGACACGCGCGTCGAGCACGCGCACGCCACGGGCGGCTACAAGGCCCGACGCGAGTCGTGCGAGCACGGTGCGGCCGTGATGGGTGTCGAGGCGCTCCGCGACCTGTCGGTCGACGACCTGCCGCGCGCGCAGGAACTCCTCGACGACGAGACCTTCCGCCGTGTCCGGCACGTCGTGACCGAGGACCAGCGCGTCCTCGACACCGTCCGCACGCTTCGCGAGCACGGGCCGCGGGCGATCGGGTCCCTGCTGGTCGCGTCGCACGAGTCGATGCGGGACGACTTCGAGATCTCGGTGCCGGAGCTCGACCTCGCGGTCGCGACCGCGATGGAGCACGGTGCGGTGGGCGCGCGGATGACCGGTGGCGGCTTCGGCGGTGCGGCGATCGCGTTGGTCGACCAGGAGGCGCGGCAGACGATCGCAGACGCGGTCGCCGCCGCCTTCGCCGCGGCCGGGTACCGCGAGCCGACGGTGTTCACGGTGCACGCCGCGCAGGGCGTCCGGCGCGACTGACGCGCCGGGTCTCTCGGGCTGGGCCGGCCGGGGGCCCCGGGTCAGCGGGTCGCGTGCCCTGTGGTGACCGTCACGCCGCCCCACGGGAAGCCGTGCGGGTGCAGGACCTCGTGGTCGATCTGGTCCATCACGACGTGCCCCTGCCACACGGTGTAGATCAGCACGCCGACCACGACGACCACCGGGACGGCCAGGTACGCCGCGAACCGGACGACGTCACCGAGCGATCGCTTGCCGAACCGCGCGAGCATCGGCGGCAGGAACACCCCGACGACGACCACGAGGAGCAGGACGGCGATCGCGGCCGGCGCCGTATATCTCTCGACGTGCACGGTGGGCGGCGCACTCGACAGCGGGTTGCCGGCGTTGTCGATCCAGTGCCCGTCGCCGTCCGTCCCGCCGTACTCCGACGAGGCGGACCACATCGTGAGCGTCGGGTACGACAGGAGCGCGACGGCCCCGATCAGCACGAGGCCCCGCGCTCGCGGTCGCAGCTGCCGTCCGGCGTGCGCCATCACGGGCGCGGTCTGCACGTTCTCCCCCATGTTCGAGACCGTAGCACTGCGGTCGACGCTCACGGCGCGCCCTCGAGTCGCTGGATCGACCACGAGACGTCACCGATCGTGAACGGGTGCAGGTCGCCGTGCGCGACGGCCCAGTACACCCACTGCCACTGCACGATGAACAGCACCCACACCAGCACGGTCACCCCGACCACCCCGCCCAGACCGAGCGCGAGCACGCGGTCCTGGTCCCACCGTGCGGCTCCGCGCCGAGCGACCCCGACGACGAAGCCGGCCACCGCGAAGCCGACGGTGAGGAGCACCCACCCGCTCCACGGCCGGGCCTCGAACTGCACGAAGCCGAGTTCGTGCACGTCCGTGCTGCCGGGCAGCCGCGGCTGAGCGGACCAGTTCTGTCCGAGGACCTGCAGGAACAGGCACAGCAGCGTGATCCCGACGAGCTTGCGGGCGTCCTTCGTGAAGAGCGACTCGTGTGCCCGAGGCTCCGCGGCGGAGGTGGTCATGCTCGAACGGTAGCGCGGTGCCGGCCGCGGCAGAAGCGCCCGTCCGGGGCACGCCCCGGACCCGGCCACCTCGTGCCCGCGCGGACGTGGCGGCGGCGACCCGCGCCTCCCGACCGTGCTTCGTGAGCAGAAATGGTCGGGTTCCACGACGGGACCCGACCATTTCTGCTCACGAAGCGCACAGCGCGGCGCGCGCGACGCGCGCCGCGCGCTAGTGCAGGTGGCGCTCGGCGGCCTCGACCACGTTCTTCATCAGCATCGCGCGCGTCATCGGGCCGACACCGCCGGGCGTCGGCGACAAGAAGCCCGCCACCGAGGCGACCGCGGGGTCGACGTCGCCCCGGAGGCGAGCCTTGCCCGTGTCCGGGGAGACCACGCGACTGATGCCGACGTCGATGACCGCCGCACCGGGCTTCACCCAGTCCGGCTGGACGAGCCCCGCGACACCGGCCGCGGCGACGATGATGTCCGCGCGGCGGCACTCTGCGGCGACGTCCTCGGTGAGGGAGTGGGTGAGGGTCGCCGTGGCCTCGAGCCGGGTGAGGAGCAGCCCGAGCGGACGACCGACCGTGAGCCCCTGCCCGATGATCGTGACGTGCTGGCCCCGGATCGGGACGTCGTACGCCTCGAGCATCGCGACGATGCCGCGCGGGGTGCACGGCAGGGGTGCGTCGATCGTGCCGGCACCGCCCGGGACGGCGAGCACGAGCTCACCGAGGTTGGTCGGGTGCAGGCCGTCGGCGTCCTTCGCCGGGTTCATCAGCTCGAGCATCGGGATCGGGTCGATCCCCTGCGGCAGCGGGAGCTGCACGATGAACGCGGTGACCCGGGGGTCGTCGTTCATCTGCAGGATCGCTGCCCGGATGTCGGCGGCCGACGCGGTCTCGGGCAGGTCGATGCGGACCGAGTCGAGCCCGATCTGCGCCGAGTCGCGGTGCTTGCCCGCGACGTAGGACACCGAGCCCGCGTTCTGGCCGACCATGATCGTGCCGAGCCCGGGGCGGAACCCGTGGTCGTGCAGCCGGTCGATGCGGACCTTCAGGTCGTCGAGCGTGCGGGCGGCGAGGGCGGTGCCGTCGATGCGGACGGCACTGCCCTCACCCGCCCAGCGCTCGCGCGGCAGCGGCGCGGGCGACGGGGCGGCGCCGCTCACGCGTAGAGCGGGAACGCGTCGGTCAGGGCCTTGACCCGTGCCGAGAGCGCGTCGATGTCGGGGTTCGGCATGAGGGTCAGCGCGATGATGTCCGCGACCTCGGTGAACTCCGCGTCGCCGAAGCCACGGGTGGCCAGCGCCGAGGTGCCGATGCGGACACCCGAGGTGACCATCGGCGGGCGCGGGTCGAACGGCACGGAGTTGCGGTTCACGGTGATACCGACCTCGTGCAGGAGGTCCTCGGCCTGCTTGCCGTCGACCTCGGACGTGCGGAGGTCCACGAGCACGAGGTGCACGTCGGTGCCACCGGTGAGGACGTCGATGCCCGCAGCCTTCGCGTCGTCGGCCGTCAGCCGTGCGGCGAGCGCCTGTGCACCGCGGATCGTGCGCTCCTGGCGCTCCTTGAACTCCGGGGTGGCGGCGAGCAGGAACGCGGTGGCCTTGGCGGCGATCACGTGCATGAGCGGACCGCCCTGCTGGCCCGGGAACACGGCCGAGTTGAGCTTCTTGAAGAGCGACTCGTCGTTGGACAGGATGATGCCGGAGCGGGGGCCGCCGAGGGTCTTGTGCACCGTCGAGGACACCACGTGGGCGTGCGGCACCGGGGACGGGTGCAGGCCGGCGGCCACGAGACCGGCGAAGTGCGCCATGTCCACCCAGAGCTTCGCGCCGACCTCGTCCGCGATCTCGCGGAACTTCGCGAAGTCGAGCTGGCGCGGGTAGGCCGACCAACCAGCGATGAGGACCTTCGGCTGGTGCTCGATGGCCTTCGCGCGGATGTCGTCGTAGTCGACCTCGAACGTCTCGGGGTCGACGCCGTACGCGACGGCGTTGTAGATGCGGCCGGAGAAGTTGAGCTTCATGCCGTGGGTCAGGTGACCGCCGTGCGCGAGCTCGAGGCCGAGGATGGTGTCGCCGGCCGAGGCGATGGCGTGCAGGACGGCCGCGTTCGCGGTCGCACCCGAGTGCGGCTGGACGTTGGCGTACTCGGCGCCGAAGAGGGCCTTCGCGCGGTCGATGGCGAGCTGCTCGGCGACGTCGACGTACTCGCAGCCGCCGTAGTAGCGCTTGCCCGGGTAGCCCTCGGCGTACTTGTTGGTGAGCACGGAGCCCTGCGACTCGAGGACGGCGCGCGGCACGAAGTTCTCGGACGCGATCATCTCGAGGGTGTCGCGCTGGCGGCCGAGCTCCTGCTCGAGGACGCGGGCGATCTCGGGGTCGACCTCGTTCAGCGGGGCGTTGAAGGCGGTGTTGGTGGCTGCGGGGGGCAGATCGGTGATGGACACGGGACTCCTCGTTGTCTGTTCCGTCGCGCACGCGCACGACGAGGTGGACGGGTGGGCGCGGCCCAGGCGTACGGCCGCGCACCGTGTCAGGTGTCGCTCCCCGATGGTGACCCATCCAACGCCAGTCGCGACCCCCCGATCGTACCGAGCGAGCAGGTTCGTGTCACCCTGGGTGCATGACCCTGTTGACGCCCGACGTGGACGAGCGCACCGACGCCCGCACGAGCGTGCGACCGGACGCGCCGTGGGTCGCCGTCGTGTGGGACGACCCGGTGAACCTCATGTCCTACGTGACCTACGTCTTCCAGCAGTACTTCGGCTTCCCGCGCGCGAAGGCGGAGCGACTCATGCGCCAGGTGAACGACGAGGGGCGCGCGATCGTGGCGACCGGCCCCCGCGAAGCGATGGAGGCCCACGTCGAGGCCATGCACGGGTACGGGCTGCAGGCCTCGGTGGACAGGGCGCCCGCTCCGTGATCCCGTTCGTCCGCCGTGCCGACGGCGTGCACCTCGCCATGTCCTCCGGCGAGCGCGGCGTGCTCACGTCGCTGACCGAGCAGCTGCAGCAGGTACTCGACGGGGACCTCGCATCCGACCCGGTCGCGGCGCGGATGTTCCCGGACGCCTACCGCGACGACGCCGAGGCGAGCGCGGAGTTCCGGCGGTGGACCGAGTCGGACCTGGTGGCGAGGAAGACCGAGAACGCCCGGGCCGTGCACGCGTGGCTCACCGGGGCACGGGACGGCGCCTTCGAGACCTCGGACGAGCAGGCCTGGCTGCGCTGTCTGACGGACCTGCGGCTGACGATCGCGGACCGGCTGGGGATCGTGGACTCCGCCACGGAGGAGCAGTCGTACACCGCCGACGCGGGCGTCGGCCTCCGGGACGTCTACGACTGGCTCGGGTACGTGCAGGAGCACCTGGTCGAGACCCTGACCGGTCCGCGGTGAGCGTCGCCTTCCGCCCCGTCGACGGTGACGACCTGGAGGCGCTGCTCGCCTTCTCGACGGACGAACCGGTCGCGTGGATCGGTGCGGACCGGTACCGGGCCGAGTCCGCCACGGGGAACTACCGCCCGGAGTGGTCGTGGCTGGCCCTGCGGGACGGCCGTCCCGTCGGCCGTGCGCTCTGGTGGGGCGGTGCGGACGCTGCGGCGCCGTCGACACTCGACGACCTGCTCATCGCACCGGGGTCGTCCGACCGCGACGAGCGCCGGGAGATCGCCGCCGGACTCATCGCCGCCGGGACCGCCGCGTTCGGTTCGCTGCCGGAGTGGATCGTCGACGTCGCAGTGGACTGGCACACGGACGACGACGCCGTCGCGGCCGTGCGGTGGCGGACGGCAGCGGCCCGTGCCGCCGGACTCGGACGGATGACCGAGCGGGTCAGCGTCGCGCTCGAACAGCCGGGCGCTCCCGCGACGGGGTCGGGGTCGACGCCGGCCCTGCGGTTCCGCGGCGGCGATGACGTCGAGTTCGTGGACCTCTTCGCGCGCGTCGCGGTCGGGAGCCTCGACGCACACACGCTGGCCGCGGTCGCCGAGCTGGGCTCGCGGAGTGCGGCCGCCGACGACCTCGCGTTCTACCGGTCGCTGCCCGGATCACGGGACGGGTGGCGGATCGCCCTCGACGCGGAGGGGCTCGTCGTCGGCTTCGTCATCGCGACCCGGACGGCGTACGACGCGGCCGTCAGCTACATCGGCGTCCTGCCGCAGCACCGGGGGCGCGGCATCGTCGACGGACTGCTGGCCGAGGCGGTCCGGGTGCACGCCGCTGCCGGCGCACCGCGGGTGGTCGGGACGACGGACGCGACGAACACCCCGATGCGTCGGGCGTTCGAGCGTGCGGGGTTCGTGGTGTCGAAGCGGCGGATCGTCTTCGAGCCCTGATTTCAGAAGGCAGCCTTGCAAGTTCGCCTGTCGAAGTAGTACCGTGACGGTATGGAATCGGACGGTGACGGCTCGGACGTGCTCGCCGGTGCGCTGCTGACGCTGTACGGCAAGATCCGCCGCACGACCCTGGTCGGCAAGGTCGACGACGTCACGGCCTCGCAGTCCGCCGCACTCGGGCGGCTCGTCCGCGACGGTGCGACCACGACCGCCGAACTCGCCCGCGCCGAGGGCGTCCGCCCGCAGTCGATGGGCGCGACCGTCCAGGCGCTCGAGGACCTCGGCCTCGTCACCCGCACGCAGGACCCGACCGACGGGCGCCGGACCATCGTCGCCGCGACCGACGCCGGCCGCACCGCCCGCGACGAGTCCCACCGCGCCCGGACCCGCCTGCTCGCCGAGCGCCTCGCGACGCTCGACCCCGACGACCGTGCAACGGTCGCCCGCTCCCTCCGCATCCTCGAACCCCTCGTCGAACCGTGACCACCAGGAGGGGCGACCCGCGTCGACCGACGCGAGCCGCGCCTCCTGGCCGTCACGACGCGACCCCCTCGCAAAGGCAGCCGACCACGTCCACCGCAACCGCCCCCACACCCGTCTCCCCGTCGACCGGCCCCGGCGGCAGCGGCTTCGGCCCGAAGCTCCTCGTGCCGGTCCTGGTCGGACCGCTGCTCAACCCGATCAACACGACGATGGTGTCGGTCGCCCTCGCGCCGATCTCCCGCGACCTCGGGATCGGTGCGGCGCAGGCGATCTGGCTCGTCGCGGCGCTGTACCTCGCGAGCGCCATCGCGCAGCCGACGATGGGCAAGCTCGCCGACCGGTTCGGTCCGAAGAAGGTGTTCCTGACCGGACTCGTCATCGTCGGGATCGCCGGAATCGTGCCCGAGTTCCTGACCGGCTTCGGTGGCGCGGTGTTCGCGCGCGTGCTGATCGGCATCGGGACCTCGTCGGCGTACCCGGCCGCGCTCACGACCCTGCGCCAGCACTCCGCCCGCATCGGGAAGCCCACCCCGCCGCTCGTGCTCGGCGCGCTGTCGATCACGTCGCTCGTGTCCGCCGCCGCCGGGCCGCCCCTCGGTGGAGCGCTCATCGCCGCGTTCGGCTGGCACGCGATCTTCCTCGTGAACGTCCCGCTCGCCGCCTTCGGGATCGTCGTCTCCGCGCTGTGGCTGCCGTCGGACAAGCTCCGGCCGCGGACCGACGAGGACCTGCCCGTCCTCACCGCACTCGACCCGTTCGGGATGCTGCTCATGACCGGCTTCGTGTCGGCGCTCCTCGTGTTCCTGCTCGACCTGTCCGCCGGACTCTGGTGGCTGCTCGGCACGGCGGTCGTGCTGCTCGTCGCGCTCGTGCTCTGGGAGCTCCGCGCCGTGCGGCCCTTCGTCGACGTTCGGATGCTCGCCCGGAACGGTGCCCTCTCGCGCACGTACATGCGGCTGTTCCTCGTGTACCTGCTGGCGTACACGATGACCTACGGGTTCTCGCAGTGGGTGCAGGACGTCGCGGGGTACTCGAGCGACGTCGCCGGGTACATGCAGCTGCCCGCCGCGATCGTCGCCGGGGTCGCGTCGTTCCTCATCGCCCGGAAGACCGCCGTGCGGGGGCCGCTCATCGTCGCGGCCGTGGTGCCGATCGTCGGCGGGCTGCTCCTCCTGCTGCTCCACACCGGGTCGCCGGTGTTCCTGCTCGTCCTCGCGCCGGCGCTGTTCGGCGTGCCGCAGGCCCTGGCGTCCGTGTCGAACCAGGCGGCGCTCTACCGGGTCGTGCCGGCGGAGTACATCGGGACCGCGGCGGGGCTGTCCCGGACGAGCGTGTACATCGGGGCGATCGGGGCGTCCTCGCTGATCGGCGGGGTGTTCGGCCAGGCCCCGACGACGCCGGACCTGCACGTGCTGGCGTGGGTGATCGTGGGGGTGGCGGTGCTGTTGAGCGTCCTGACGATCGCCGACCGGGCGTTGTCGCGGCCGCTCCCGCGCTGACCGCGCGGCGCGGGCGGCGCCGGGCGGGCGCGGCGCCGGGCGGGCGCGGCGCCGGGCGCGGCGCGCCCGCCCCCGCGCCCGCGCCCGCGCCCGCGGACCCCACTTCGTGAGCAGAAATGGTCGGGTCACGTCACCGCACCCGACCGTTTCTGCCCACGATCCCGCCCGCGCGCGCCGCGGCCGCGCGACCGCCGGCGGGCCGCAGCCCGACCGGCGGGGCCGCGCCGCGCCTCCCGACAGCCCGATCCCGGTAGCCTGATCCGGTGACCGACCCGACCGCTCCGACCGCCCCGAGCGAGCAGACCCCCACGCACTGGACCCTCACGCTGGTCTGCGACGACCAGCCCGGGATCGTGCACGCCGTCTCCGGAGCCGTCGTCGCCGCGAGCGGGAACATCACCGAGTCACAGCAGTTCTCGAGCGTCGACACGAACACGTTCTTCATGCGCCTCCAGGTCATGGCCCCCGTCGACCGCTCCACGTTCGAGGCCGCGCTCGCTCCCGTCGCCGAACGCTACGACGCCCGCGTCCAGCTCGACGTCGTCGGCCGGCCGCTGCGCACCCTCGTCCTCGTGTCGAAGGCCGGGCACTGCCTGAACGACCTGCTGTACCGGCAGCGCGGCGGACAGCTCCCGATCGAGGTGCCGCTCGTCCTCTCGAACCACGCGGACCTCTCCGAGCTCGCGTCGTTCTACTCCGTGCCGTTCGAGCACCGGCCGGTGACCGACGCCGCGAGCAAGCAGGAGATGGAGCGCCGGGTGCTGCAGGCGGTCGAGGAGCACGACATCGAGCTCGTCGTCCTCGCCCGGTACATGCAGATCCTCTCGCCGGAGCTGTGCGCCGCCCTCGAGGGTCGCGCGGTGAACATCCACCACTCGTTCCTGCCGGGCTTCAAGGGCGCCAACCCCTACCGGCAGGCGCACGCCCGCGGGGTCAAGCTCATCGGTGCGACGGCGCACTTCGTGACGAGCGACCTCGACGAGGGCCCGATCATCGAGCAGAACGTCGTCCGCGTGGACCACACGAAGGACCCCGCCGAGCTGGTCTCGATCGGCCAGGACGAGGAGTCCCGCACGCTCACCCAGGCGGTGCGCTGGATCGCCGAGGACCGTGTCCTCCTCGACGGCGCCCGCACCATCATCTTCAAGTAGGCACCGCATGTCAGCACCGCAGTCCCCCGTCGATTGGGGCGACACCCCGGACCCGCACGCCATCCGCCCGCGGAGGCTCGACGGCTGGACGGTGCTCCGCATCCTGGTGTGCGCCTTCGGCCTGGTCTCGCTGGCGTACTGGGGCTACATCGCGTGGCCGTTCCCGATGCCCGGCATCCTGTTCATGATCGGCGCGCCGGTGTTCGCGGCGGTGGTCTGGTACCTGTTCCGGTCGCAGGCGTCGCCGATCGAGACCGACATCGTCGGCAAGACCATCGTCGAGGTCGCCCTCGTGATCGCGGCCGGCGGGTGCTGGATCTCGATCGGGCACCCGGTGGTGGGGCTGGTCTTCATCCTCGTGGCGGCCCTGTCGGGCGTGGTGCAGTTCCGCAAGGAGACCCGGTGAACGTCGGCGGCTCCGGCGGACGGGAGGCGCGGCGCACCCTGATCCGCTCGGCCCACGTGGTCGACGCGGCCGGCTCCACGGCGGACGGCTGGGTCCTCGTCGTCGGTGACACGATCCACGCGGTCGGCTCCGGCCCCGAGGCACCTGCGGCGACCTCGGTGCACGAGGTCGTGGACCTCGGCGACGCCGTCCTGACGCCCGGCTTCATCGACCTGCACGGCCACGGCGGCGGCGGCACCGCGTACGAGGACGACTCGATCGCGGCCGCCCTCGAGGTCCACCGGTCCCACGGCACGACCCGCTCGGTCCTGTCCCTCGTCGCGAACCCGGTCCCCGCGCTGACCGCCTCGCTCGACCGCATCCGCAGGGTGATGGCCGACGACCCGCTCGTGCTCGGCGTCCACCTCGAGGGACCCTTCCTCTCCCCGCACAACAAGGGTGCCCACAACGAGTCGTTCCTGATCGACCCGGCGCCCGGTCCGGTCGCGGACCTGCTCGAGGCCGGCGAGGGCGTCGTGCGCCAGGTCACCATCGCGCCGGAGCTCGCCGGCGCCCTCGACGCGACCGAACGGTTCGTCGCCGCGGGCGTCACCGTCGCCGTGGGCCACACCGTCGGCACGTACGACCAGGCCCGGGCAGCGTTCGACGCCGGCGCGACCCTGCTCACGCACGCGTTCAACGCCATGCCGGGCATCCACCACCGGGCTCCCGGGCCGATCGCGGCCGCCGTGGCCGACGACCGCGTGACGCTCGAGCTCATCCTCGACGGCGTGCACGTGCACCCGTCCGTGGCGTCGATGCTGCTGCGGGCGGCGCCGAGTCGTGTCGCCCTCATCACCGACGCCATGGGCGCTGCCGGTGCGGCCGACGGCCCGTACACGCTCGGATCCCTCGCCGTGACCGTGACGGACGGGATCGCGCACGTGGCGGGGACGGACACCATCGCGGGGTCCACCCTGACGCAGGACGTCGCGCTGCGGAACGCGGTGACCCTCGCCGGACAGACGCTGCCGGACGCCGTGGCGGCGCTGACCAGCGTGCCGGCGGCGGCGCTGGGGCTCGGCGACCGGCTGGGTCGGCTCGCACCGGGGTACGCCGCCGACCTCGTGGCGTTGTCGCCGTCGTTCGAGGTCCAGCGGGTGTGGGGCGCGGGGCGCGAGCTGCGCTGACCCGCCGCGGCGCCTACCGGTCGACCGGCCGGCCCCGCACCCCGCTCGCCCACGACGTGTCCACCGTGTCCCCGACCCGCAGCGACAGCGTCCCCCCGCGGGTCACGAACGACGCCGGCACCCAGGACCTCTCGAGCGTCCGGCCGTCCAGGCGTGCACCGTGGACGTACGGCTCCGTGCCGGAGGACCGGACGACGATGCGCTCCCCGCTCGACCGCCGGATGTCGACCGTGCTGAACGTCGGGCTGCCGATGAGCATCTCCGCCCGCCCCGGCGTCTGCGGGAACAACCCGATCGACGCGAAGACGTACCAGGCGCTCATCGTGCCGAGGTCGTCGTTGCCCGGCAACCCGCTCGGCCCGGTCGCGTAGGCGTCGTCGACGACCCGACGCACGGTCTCCTGCGTCTTCCACGGCTTGCCGAGCGCGTTGTACATCCACGGCGTGTGGATGTCGGGCTCGTTGGTCGGGTCGAACTTCGTGGGGTCACCACCGGTCACCGCGAACGCGCCGGAGCTGTCGTGGAAGAAGGCGTCCAGGCGAGCCGCGGCGGCATCGTCTCCGCCCAGCGCGGTCGACAGCCCGTGCACGTCCTGCGGCACGAGCCACGTGTACTGCGCACTCGTCCCCTGCGCGAACCCGGTGCCGGTCGAGGGCGACCAGTCCGGCGTCCACGACCCGTCGGCCTGGCGAGCGGCCTGGTACCCGACGGCCGGGTTGAACGTGTTCTTCCAGTAGGTCCCGCGCTCCGCGAACATCCGGGCATCCGAGCGCAGTCCGAGCGACGAGGCCCAGTACCCGAGCGCACTGTCGGAGATCGAGTCCTCGAGGGTCTCGGCAGCGCCACCCCAGCACGAGCAGTCGTCGTTCGCCGCGTACTGCCGCTGCAGGTACTCGTCGAGGGCCGGCCGCTGCGCCAGGCACTGGCCCGGGCAGCCGATGTCGCTCTCGGCGTCGGCGTTCTCGACGGTCGCCTGGTGCTTCAGCGATGCGTAGGCGGCCCGCACGTCGAAGTTCCGGACTCCCATGGCGTACCAGGTGGCGAGGGTCGCGGCCGAGGGGTCGCCCGTCATCACGTGCGTCGGCGCACCGAGGTGGAGCCAGCGGTCCCACACCCCGCCGTTCTGCTCGGCGAACCGCAGCATCGACTGCGCCATGTCCCCGGCGACGTCCGGTCGCAGCAGTGCGAGCAGCTGGATCTGTGCCCGGTACTGGTCCCACCCGGAGTACGTGCCGTAGACGGCCCGGTGTCCCCGGTCCATCCGGTGCACCCGCTGGTCCGGCCCCAGGTAGCGGCCGTCGCGGTCGTTCAGCGTGTTCGGCTGCATGAGCGCGTGGTACACGGACGTGTAGAGCTGGGTGGTCCGGTCCGCGGTGCCGCCACCGACGCGCAGGCGCGACAGTTCGCGGTTCCAGGAGGCGCGGGTGCCGGCCGCCACGCTGGCGACGGTCGAGCGCGGGGTCACCTCGCCGTCGCGGTTCGCGACGGCTCCTGCGGCGCTCACGTACGAGATGCCGATCTTCGCGTGCACCGTCGCACCGCGACGCGCGTCGAACCCGACCCACGCGCCGGAGCCGCGTCCGGCACGGTCGGCGCCGGTCAGGTAACCCTCCCCGCCGGAGGAGGACGTGCCTCCTGGCCGGACCGTGCCGTCCTGCCACGTGCCGGTGCTCGTGAACGCCCGGTCGAAGGTCGCCGTGAAGAACAGGCGGTAGTAGCTACGGCGGTCGGGGTTGGTGGCCCCGCCCCCGTTCGCACGGCGGCTGCAGAAGCCGCCGGTCAGGACGCTGCCGCTGACCGTGCGGGTCCGTGCGTCGACACGGGTGGTCGCCGCCTCGCTGCCGTTGATCGAGTTCGAGGTGCGGAAGAGCAGGTTCGCGTCCTCGCCGGCCGGGAACGCGAACTCGCCGACGCCGGCACGCGTGGTGACGGCGAGGTCGGTGCGGACGCCGTTGTCGAGGTGGACCGTGTAGCGGCCGGGGCTCGCGGACTCGTCGTCGTGCGAGTACCCGGCGGCGTAGACCGCGTCGGTGGAGTCGGACGACGGCGAGGTCGTGACCGGTGTGGTGACGGGCATGATCGGCACGTCACCGGCGGCCCCCGGCGCGCAGCCGGCACCGTTCAGGTGCGTCAGGCTGAACCCCCGCAGTCGGTCGACGTCGTACGAGTAGCCGTTCGCGACCGGGGTCGAGGTCTGGTCGCCCGCGGTGCCGGTGGGGCTCCACTGGAGCATGCCGAACGGGGCGGTCGCGCCGGGCCAGGTGTTGCCGTCGCCGCTCGTGCCGATGAACGGGTCGACGTACCGGGCGGGGTCGGAGACGGTGCGGGCCGCCTGCCCTGCCTGCCCGGTCGGCGAGGCGACCGCCGGCGCGGCGACCATCCCCGTCCCGAGCAGCGCGGCGATCGTGGCCACCGCGGCGAGCGGCAGCGGGCGGAGGAGCGGGCGACGGTGCACGCGGGAACGGTTCACGCCCGCGACGCTAGACCCCTCGGACGGGGGACGCGCGATCCGTCACCGAGCGCTCCCCTGCTGTTCACGTCGATCGGTCGCCCCGCCCGCGCCTGCTTGGATGGACGCCATGCACCACGGGGACGAGCGCGCGCCGGGCGGTCGACGTCGCCCACCGCGGGCGATCGTCCTCGTGATGGCCGAGTACGGCGTCGGGGACTCGCCGCTCTGGTACCGCGGATCCTCCGAGGACGTCGGCCTCGTCGATCGGGACGCGGACGGCCTCGGCCTCAGCGCTGCCCTGCGGCACGACCTCGAGGCGTGGAACGACGTGTTCGACTCGCTGAGCGGGACGTCGTTCGAGTGGCCCTCGGCCGCCGTCCGTGACGCCCACCGGGTCGACGCGTCCACGCTCGCGAGCAGGGTGCAGCTCGAAGTCGGTGACGACGTCCACGTCTGGTGCGGCGCCGGCGGCGGGATCGACACCTTCCCGGTCGCGCACCCCGTCGTGGTGGCGCCCGCCGACCGCACCGGCACCGAGGTCGAGTCCTGGAACGGCCGCCGCCGCGCCGAGGTCCTGTCCGCGCGCGCCGCCGGGCTCCGCGAGGGCACCGCGCGCGCGATCGTCGGGTGGCGAGCGCTGACCGAGCGGGCCGGGGGTCCGTTCGGTGACGCGGGGACCCGAGCACTGGGACTCCGCACGGCAGCACGCATGCAGGCCGACGTCGGCGTCCGGGCGCAGGTCGTCTCCTTCGCGGGCGCGAGCGGACCGTACACCCTCGCCGACGTCGACTGAGGTCCAGATCACACCCTCCGCTGCGAGGATGGCCCCATGAGCGTCATGGTCTCCCTCTTCGATGCGCACCGCACCCGCACCAGCGAGAAGTACACGGCCTACCCGCCGGACGTGCTGCCGATGTTCGTCGCGGAGATGGACAGCATGCTCGCCGAACCCGTGCGGGACGCCCTCGTGGCCGCGGTCACGAACGGCGACACCGGGTACGTCGGGCACGGGCGGGCGCTCCCCGAGGCGTTCGCCGACTTCGCCGAGACCCGCTGGTCGTGGCGCCTCGACCCGGACCTCGTGCGGACCACCACGGACGTCTCGGTGGCTGCGGTGGAGACGCTCCGCCGGGTCATCGAGCCCGGGGACCAGGTCGTCATCATGCCGCCCGTGTACCCGCCGTTCTGGGAGTACGTCGCCGAGGCCGGTGGCTCCGTGACCGAGGTCCCGCTGCTCGCACCCGAGGGCGCCGCGGACCCGTTCGACACGACGGCCGGGTGGCGGATGGACCTCGACGGGATCGGCCGGGCGTTCGCGGACGGGGCCCGCACGGTGCTGCTCTGCAACCCGCACAACCCCCTCGGACTCGTCCACACCCGCGAGGACCTCGCCGCCCTCGCCCGACTCGCCGCCGAGTGGGACGCCGTGGTCGTCTCGGACGAGATCCACGCGCCGCTCGTGCACGCGGACGCGACGTTCACGCCCTTCCTCGACTCCTGCCCCGAGGCGGCGGAGCTCGGGGTCACCCTCACGAGCGCGAGCAAGGCGTGGAACCTCGCGGGGACGAAGTGCGCCCTGATGGTCGGCGCCTCCGAGCGTGCCCGCGCCTGGTTCGACGGCATGCCCGGCGAGGTGGTGGAGCGCACCGGGATCCTCGGGTACACCGCGAGCGTGGCGGCGTTCAGCGAGGGCGGACCCTGGCTCGCGTCGCTGCTGACCGAGCTCGCCGCGAACCGCCGCACCCTGGCCGAGCGACTCGGCGACGTGCTGCCCGGCACCGGGTACCGCCAGCCGCAGGCGTCCTACCTGGCGTGGCTCGACCTGCGGGCGCTCCCGTGGGGTGACGACCCCGCAGCCCTGCTCGTCGACGAGGCGAAGGTCGCGCTCGGCAGCGGACCGGACTTCGGACGCCAGGGGGTCGGGTTCGCGCGACTCAACTTCGGGTGCTCGGCGGAGAGCCTCGACGACGGACTCAGCCGCCTGCACACCGCGTTCGAACGACGTGCAGGCGGCTGATCCGCGGCCCTACTCGAACAGCTGCCAGGCCGGCTTGTTCGCGTACGTGTACGTGTAGTAGTCGGCGAGCTTGAGGCCCGCCGCGGCTTCCTCGTCGACGACGACGGTGGCGTGCTCGTGCAGCTGCAGCGCGGACCCGGGGACGAACGACGACAGCGGCCCCTCGACCGCGGCGGCCACGGCGTCGGCCTTCGACGAGCCCTGGGCGACGAGGACGAGCTCGCGGGCCTCGAGGATGGTGCCGAGCCCCTGCGTCATGCAGTGCGTCGGGACCTGGTCGAGGCTGTCGAAGAACCGGGCGTTCGCCTCGCGCGTGGACGGGGCGAGGGTCTTGATGCGGGTGCGGGACGCGAACGACGACGTCGGCTCGTTGAACCCGATGTGCCCGTTCGCGCCGATACCGAGGATCTGCACGTCGACCCCGCCGGCGGCACGGATCGCGGCGTCGTACTCCTTCGCCGCGAACTCGAGGTCGGACGCGCGGCCGTCCGGGACCCGCACGCGGGAGGGCTCGAACCCGAGCGGATCGATGACGTCGCGCTGGATCACCGAGGCGTACGACTCGGGGTGCTCGAGCGGGATGCCGACGTACTCGTCGAGGGCGAACGCGCGGGCCTCGGCGAACGAGATCTCCCCCGCGTCGACACGACGCTGCAGGTCGGCGTAGATGCCCTGCGGGCTGGACCCGGTGGCGACACCGATGACGGCGGACGGCTTCTTCGCGACGACGGAGGCGATCTTGGCCGCGGCGACGCGACCGACCTCAGCCGGCGTGGGCAGGATGATGATCTCCACGGTGACAGCCTACTGGTCATGACCAGTCCGCGACAGGGTCCCGTGTCGGTAGCGTGGCGGCATGCCCACGCCTGACTTCGTCCTGTCCCTCCGATCGAAGATCGGGAACGAGCCGCTCTGGCTCACCGGGGTCACCGCCGTCGTGACGCGCGGCGAGGGCCCGGACCGTGAGCTCCTCGTCGTGCGCCGGGCCGACAACCACGCGTTCACGCCGGTCACCGGCATCGTCGACCCCGGCGAGGAACCCGCGGTCGCCGCCGAACGCGAGGTCCTCGAGGAAGCCGACGTCGTCGCCGTCGCCGAGCGCCTCGCGTGGGTGCAGGTGCTGCCGGAGATGACCTACCCGAACGGTGACCGGGCGCAGTACCTCGACCTGGTGTTCGCCTGCCGGTACGTCTCCGGGGAGCCCTTCCCCGCCGACGGCGAGAACACCGAGGCCTTCTGGGCGCGGCTCGACGCGCTGCCGGAGATGCCCGCGACCATGCGGGCACGGATCGAGGCGGCCCTGTCCGACGACCCGGCCGCGCGCTTCCAGCGCTGACCCACGGGACGGGAGGCGCGGTGCGGGCCCGCACCGCGCCTCCCGTCCGGCAGTTCGCGGCTACGCGAGCGGGGCGACCGCCACGGGCGCGCCGAGCAGGCGCACGGCGACGGCCTCGCCGGCCGCACGACGGTCGCCGACCTCGTGCTGCACCGTCACGACGGTGTCGTCGTCGAGCCGGACCGTGGTGCGCCGGATCGACCCGAGGAAGCTCGAGGCCACGACCGTGCCGGTGACGCCCTCCGAGGCGAAGGCGACGTCCTCCGGGCGGACGTAGGCGAGCACCGGGCCGTCCGGCACCGAGGCGTCGAGCGCCGGGACGCTGAACCCGTAGACGAACACGTCGCCCCCGCGCAGGTCCCCGCGGAGCCGGTTCGACTGCCCGACGAAGTCCGCCGTGAACGCCGAGGACGGGGACCGGTAGAGCTCCTCGGGCGTGCCGATCTGCTCGATGTCGCCGGCGTTCATCACCGCGATGCGGTCCGAGACGGCGAGCGCCTCCTCCTGGTCGTGGGTGACGAACACGGTCGTGATGCCGAGGTCGCTCTGGATGCGGCGGATCTCGTCGCGCAGGGAGACCCGCACCTTGGCGTCGAGCGCGGACAGCGGCTCGTCGAGCAGGAGCACACGGGGCCGGGTGACCAGGGCCCGGGCGAGGGCGACGCGCTGCTGCTGGCCGCCGGAGAGCTGGTGCGGGTAGCGGTCGGCGAACTCGGCGAGGTGCACCATGTCGAGCGCGTCGATGACCTGCTCGCGGCGCGCGGCGGCGGGGACCCGGCGCATCTCCAGGCCGAACGCGACGTTCTGCCGCACGGTCATGTGCGGGAACAGCGAGTACTGCTGGAACACCATGCCGATGTCCCGCTTGTCCACCGGGGTGCCCGCGACGTCGACGCCGTCGATGCGGATGGAGCCGGCGTCGATGGCCTCGAGGCCGGCGAGCGCCCGGAGCGCGGTCGTCTTGCCGCAGCCCGAGGGCCCGAGCAGCGACACGAACTCGCCGGGCTCGATGCGGAGCGACAGGCCGGCGAGGGCACGGTGCGCGCCGTAGTGCTTCTCGACGCCGTGCAGCTCGACGATCGCGCCGTCGGTGGCGAGCGATGCGGGGGCGGCGGGGGCGGTGACGGTCATGCGGACTCCTTCGGGGCACGGCGACGGCGGGAGCCGACCCGGCCGATGACGACGAGCAGCACGAATCCGAAGACGAGTGCGCCCAGCGAGAAGATCGCGGCGACGTAGGGGTCGGTCGACTGCACGAGCAGGAGCGCCGTCTGGAACGTCGTGCGGGAGAGGAACGAGGCGAGGGTGTACTCGCCGAGGACGACCGTGATGGTCAGGAAGCAGGCGGCGGTGATGCCGCGGCGGAGGTTCGGCAGGAGCACCCGCCACGTGACGGTCCACCACGACGCGCCGAGGGATCGGGCGGCCTCGGAGAGCACGGCCATGTCCATCGCGGTGATGGCCGCGGCGATCGGTCGGAACGCGAAGGGCAGCGAGACGATGCCGATCGCGAACGACAGGGTCCACGCGCCCGAGCCGAAGACCTGGGCGACGACCTGGTACACGGGGATGAACCCGACGACGAGGACGACCACGGGGACGGTGATCGGCACGATGCACACGAACTCGAGGACCCGACGGAGCCGCGGGTACCGCAGGGCCGTGATGATCTGGGCCGGCAGCAGGACGAGCAGCACGATCCCCACGGTGATGAGCGCGATGAGCAGGGACGCCCCGAGTCCGTCGAACACCGGCTGGTAGGTCGCGGCGTTCACCGGGTCGACGAGTGCGCCGTAGTGCGCGAGCGTCAGGCTGCCGTCGGTCCCCTGGCGGAAGGTGAACTGCGCGAGGGCGACGAGCGGGACGGCGAACACGAGGCCGACCACGACGAGCACGATCGCGGCGGTGACCCGTGACGGGGCCGCGCCGAAGCGGCCGGGGCGAGCCGCGCCTCCTGGCCGACGACGAGACGACGGGCGCGACGGGCGCGACTCACCCGACCCACGCGACGGACGCACCGGGGCAGCCGCGCTCATCGCTGCCACCTCGATGCCCGACGCTGCAGCAGCGAGTACGCGCCCATCACGACCGCCATCACGACGACCATGCCGAAGGCGAGCACACCGGCGACGTTCTGCAGTCCGATGATCGTCTCGCTCGTGAGCTGCGTGCGGATGGTGAGCGGCACGATCCCGCCCTGGGAGATCAGGGCCGCCGCGGTGGCGAACGACGAGAACCCGTTCGCGAAGAGGAGCAGCAGCGATCCCCAGAACGCCGGCGCGAGCACGGGCAGGCCGATGCGGCGCCAGTACGTCGCGCGGGAGGCGCCGAGGGTGGCGGCGGCTTCACCCCACTGGGTCTTGACGCCCTCGAGGGCGGGCATGAACGTGAGGACCATCAGCGGCACCTGGAAGTAGACGTAGGGGATGACGAGTCCGGGAACCGTGTAGAGGAAGGTGCCCTCGGCGTTGAGGTCGATGTGGAAGACGGACACCAACCACGTCGTGACGAGGCCCTGCGCGCCGATCGTGGCGATGAACGCGAACGCGAGCATGACGCCGCCGAACTGGGCGAGGACGCTCGCGGCGGAGTCGATCACGGACCGGACGAGCCCGTCGGGACGGAGCGCGGCGAGCGCCCAGCACACGATCGCCCCGACGACGGCACCGATCACGGCGGACACGGCCGACAGGGCGAACGAGCCGCCGAAGGCACGGAGGACCGACGGGTCGGCGAACGCGGCGAGGTTGGCGAACGTGAACGCGCCGTCGCTCGTGAAGAAGCCGCTGCCGATCGCGACCACCGCGGGGACGGCCAGGAACAGCAGGACGTAGGCGGCGAACGGGGTGAGGCCGAGCCACGCGATGCCGCCGCGGCGCCGGACACGGGGTCCGGCGACGCGGCGGGCGGTGGCATCGGCCGGCTGCTCGCTCGTGACGAGCGTCGCCCCGGCGACCGGTGCCGATGCGGTGGCGCCCGCCGCGGGGGCGGGCACACCCGGTGCCGATGCGGTGGTCATGCTGCTCAGGAGCCCATCGTCGAGGCCCACTTCGCCGACAGCACCTTCGCCGCGGCGGTGACCTGCTCGTCGGTCAGCTCGACGTAGTCCTTCGGCGCGCCACCGGCGGCGTCGAGGGCGTCCTGGTCGACCTTGCCCGACTTCTCGAGCGCGGCGAGGGTGGACGGGAAGGCGCCGGCCTGGAGGTACAGGTTCTGCACGTCCGGGCTGGCGATGTACTCCTGCCAGAGGCGCGCCGCCGCGGGGTGCGGGGCGTCCTTGTTGATCGCCTGCGAGTAGTACGAGCCGAGCGCCTGGCCCTCGGGGACGACGGTCTTCCAGTTCTTGTTCCCGCTCGCGCCGGCCGCCGGGCCCCACGCCAGGTTGTTGTAGGACCACTGGATCACGACGGGCGTCTCACCCGAGGCGACGGTCGCCTGCGACGGCAGCACGTTCTGGAAGTTGCCCGCCTGCTTCAGCTTGCCGAAGTAGTCGACGCCCTTCGTGATGTCGTCGGCCGAACCGCCGTTCTCGAGCGCCGCGAGGTACACCGCCGAAGCGGCCTGGTTCGCCTGGGTCGGGTCGCCCGCGATCGAGACCTTGCCCTTGTACTCGGAGCCGAGCAGGTCGTCCAGGTCCTTCGGGGCGTCCGTGATCTTCGACGAGTCGTAGCCGATCGACATCAGGCCCGTGTAGTCGCGGGTCCAGGCGCCGTCGGAGTCCTTCAGGTCCGAGGGGATGTCGCTCCAGTTCGCGACCTTGTAGTCCGTCAGCAGGTCGAGGTTCTGCTGCAGCACGGCGTTGCCGAGGTCGAGCACGTCCGGTGCCGTCGACTGGCCCTTCTGCGACTTCACCGCGGCGACCTCGTCGGCGCTCGAGCCGTTCGGGTTCGCGGAGGTGATCTTGATGCCGTACTTCTTGGTGAAGCCGTCGATGATCTTGCCGTAGTTGGCCCACGACGGCGGCAGCGCGATGACGTTGAGCTGCCCCTCCGCCTTGGCGGCCTTCACGAGGGCGTCCATGCCACCGGCGGACTCGGCGCTCGTGGCGGTCTTCCAGTCGGTGTCGTCCTTGGTCGTGCTGGCGGAGCTCGTGGCCGAACAGCCGGCGAGGGTGACGATGGCGGCGGCGGCCAGGGCGATGCCGGCGAGGGTGCGCTTGTGCTGCACGGGGTGTGCCTTTCGGGTGCTGTGGTGCGTCGGGGTGGACCGGGGTCCGGGTCCTGGACGATCGTGGACGCGTCCGGTTTCCGGCCAGTGCTGCGGCGGTGAACGGCGGCGGAACAGCGGGTTCGCCTGTACGGTTTCGCTTGTCGGCACAGGCGCCGGCACCGGCGTCGGCCCGCATCGGGCCGGCCGGGTCAGCACGGTCCAGTCCAGGAGGCACGGATGCAGTTCACGACGACCGTCCTGCAGGCGCGGAAGACGGCCACCGGCCTGCCGGTCCCGTCCGACGTCGTCGACGCGCTGGGCGCGGGGCGCCGCCCGCCCGTGGTCGTCACCCTGAACGGCGCCTACACGTACCGGTCGTCGATCGGCGTGATGAACGAGCAGTCGCTCGTCCCGCTGTCGGCGGAGCACCGTGCCGCCTCCGGGCTCGCGGCCGGCGACACCGTCGAGGTCACGATCGAGGTCGACACGCTGCCCCGCGTCGTCGACCTGCCGGAGGACCTCGCATCGGCGCTGCAGGAGGCCGGGGTCCGTGCGGCCTTCGACACGCTGTCGAACTCGCGGCAGCGGGCCCTCGCCGACCCGGTCGTGCAGGCGAAGTCCCCGGAGACCCGGCAGCGCCGCATCGACAAGGCCGTCGAGTCCCTGCGCTCCTCGACGCACTGAGGCGACCCGCGCCTCCCGGACGCAGCACGGCGCCGGACGGAACGCACCCGTGTCCCGTCCGGCGCCGCGGTCCTTCGCGCGCGAGCCCGCTGCCTCAGGCCCGACGCACCCGGAGGGTCACGATCTCGAAGGGCCGGAGCGTGAGCACGACCGGCTCCCCCGACTCCCACGAGTCCCCCAGCGGGCGTTCCAGCAGGTCCACCGCCGCCACCCCGGCGACGTCGAACCCGAAGTCGACGCCGACGTCGGCCGCGCGACCGCCCGACGCCTCGTAGAGCCGCACGACGACGTCGCCGGAGCGGTCCTCGGCGAGCTTCACCGCCTCGACGAACACCTGCGGCGACGACACCGTGACGAGCGGGTCGACCGTGGTCGTCCCCTCCACCGTGCGCACCGGAAGGTTGAGCCGGTACCCGGCATCGGCGGCGTCGAGCACCGAGGCGCCCACCCGCAGCACCGTCCGGAACACGTGGTGCCCCTGGTCGGCGTGCGGGTCCGGGAACGTCGGGGCCCGCAGCAGCGACTCCCGGACGAGCGTCGTGGTGCCGCCGTCGGCCCGGGTGCTCCGGGTGATGTCGTGTCCGTAGGTGGAGTCGTTGGCGACGGCGACGCCGAACCCGGGCTCGGCGACGTGCACCCAGCGGTGGGCGCTGGTCTCGAAGCGGGCCATGTCCCACGAGGTGTTCTGGTGGGTCGGCCGGTCGATGTGGCCGAACTGGATCTCGCTCGACGCCGACGCCGCGCGGACGTCGAGGGGGAACGCGAGCTTGAGGAGCTTCTGGCGCTCGTGCCAGTCGACCTCGGTCACGATCGTCAGCTCGGACTGGCCGGCGACGGCGGAGTACCGAGTCGTCAGGGTCGAGGACCCGAAGGACCGCGACACGACGAGTTCGTCGCCGGACACCTCGACCGAGGACGCCTCCAGCACCGTGCCGCTGCGCTGGTAGGCGCGGTCGATGTCCCACGCCTCCCACTGGTTCGGGGTGTCGCGGAACACGGTGTACTCCGCGGCGGCCGCACCCGGGGCGACGGCGTCGCGTCCGGACGCGTGATCGACGAGCGACACGACGTGACCGGCCGCGTCGATGGTCGCCGTGACGACGCCGGTGTCGAACACGAAGCGGTCGCCGTTCCGGACGGGAGGCACGGCTCGCGGTTCGTCGCCCAGCGAACCACCCAGGGCGGTTGCGTCTCCCGCCGCGACCGGCGAGGCGTTGAAGCGCACGACGTTCCCGGTCGAGCCGCTGCCGCCGGCGGCGTCCGCCCCCGACGGTGCGTCCAGCAGGGCGCTGCCACCGCCGGACCGGGCGGTGGACGACGCCCCGACCCCGGCGAGCGCCGCGGCACCGCCGTTCGCGAGCGCCGTCGTGGCGTTGCCGATCAGGCCCTCGAGCACCCGGGCGACCTCGGCGTAGTTCGCCTCGGCGTTCTCGTAGACCCAGGCGATCGAGGAGCCGGGCAGGATGTCGTGGAACTGCTGCAGGAGCACGGTGTGCCAGGCCTGCTCGAGCTCCTCGTACGGGTAGTCGAGCCCGAGTCGGACGGCAGCGGTGGACGCCCAGAGCTCGGCCTCGCGGAGCAGGTGCTCGGAGCGACGGTTGCCCTGCTTCGTCCGGATCTGGGACGTGTACGTGCCGCGGTGGAACTCGAGGTACATCTCGCCCGACCACACCGCCGGCGTCGGCAGTGCGGCCTCGATCTCCTCGAAGACCTGCGCCGGGGTGCCGAGGTCGACCCGGGGAGACCCGTCCAGGTCGTGCTGGCGTCGGGCAGCGGCGACCATCTCGCGGGTGGGTCCGCCGCCGCCGTCGCCGAAGCCGTAGAGCAGCATCGAGGTGTTCGCGACGCCGCGCTCCTTGTTCTGCCGTTCGCCGCGGTGCAGGTCGGCGGGTGAGACGTCCGAGTTGTAGGTGTCCGCCGGGGGCAGGTGCGTGAGGACCCGGGAGCCGTCGATGCCCTCCCAGTGGAACGAGGTGTGCGGGATGACGTTCGTCTCGTTCCACGAGGGCTTCTGCGTGACGAACCACTTCGAGCCGGCGGCGCGGACGATCTGCGGCAGGGCTCCGGAGTACCCGAACGAGTCCGGGAGCCACGCCTCGGGGGTGTCGATGCCGAACTCCTCGAGGAAGAACCGCTTGCCGGCGACGAACTGCCGCGCGAGGGCCTCGCCGCCGGGGAGGTTCGTGTCCGACTCGACCCACATGCCGCCGACCGGGATCCACCGGCCCTCGGCGACCCGTTGCTTGATGCGGGCCCAGATGGACGGGTAGCCGTCCCGGATCCAGGCGTACTGCTGCGCCGAGGAGCAGGCGAACGTGAAGTCGGGGTCGCGGTCCATCAGGTCGAGCACGTTCGAGAAGGTGCGGGCGCACTTCCGGACGGTCTCGCGCACCGGCCAGAGCCACGCCGAGTCGATGTGCGCGTGGCCGACGGCGATCGCCCGGTGCGCGGCGGCGCTGGCCGGCACGGCGAGGACGGGCGCGAGGACCGCTCGTGCGTCGGCGGCCGTCCCGGCGACGTCGTCCGGGTCGAGGGCGTCGGCGGCGCGCTCGAGCACGCGCAGGACGTCCGCGCCGCGGGTGCCGTCGGTGGGCAGCTCGGCCATCAGGCCCCGGAGGACCCAGAAGTCCTGCTGGAGCTCCCACACGGTGTCGTCCCGCTCGACGATCTCGAGCGCCTTCACCTTGTAGATCGGCTTCGTCCCGGCCGTCGAGCGCGACCCGAGCGGGGTCGCCCCCTGGAACGAGTCGCCGCCGATGTCCGGGTTCGCCGCGGCCTCGACGTAGAGCTCGAAGGACTCACCGGGACCGACCTCGAGCGGGACGGTGTCGTTCTTCGGCTCGATGCCCTTGACCGTCGTGCCGTCCGGTCGCCACGCGAGCCCCTCGGCCTGGAACCCGGGGTGGCGCTTCGTGAAGCCGAGGTCGACCCGGAGCTCCGCCGTGGTGCCCGGCGCCGTCCCGAAGTCCTCGGGCACGGTGCCGCGGATCCGGAACCACGTGGTCCCCCACGGTCGGCCGCCCCAGGAGCCGCCCACCGTGAACGGCTCGTAGTCGGCCGCGACCGCGACGTCGAACGGGACCGGTTCGTCCGGCACGGTCCAGGCGGCGATCTCCACCGGTGCGGACCGGCGCAGGACGGCGGGGTCGATGCGGTCCCGGACGAGCCGGGCGATACGGGCTTCGACGAGGGGTTCGTCGTGGTGCATGGAGGTGGTTCCTTTCCAGCAGGGACGGGTGTCAGCCCTTGATGCCACCGGCGAGGGCGTTGCCGCCGCCGAGGCCCCGGGACACGAGCACGTAGAGGGCGATGACGGGCACGGAGTAGATGATCGAGAAGGCCGCGAGCTGCCCGTACGCCACCGCCCCGTACTGCCCGAAGAAGTTGAAGATGCTCACCGCGGCGGGCACCTTGTCGGGCGAGAGCAGCAGGACGAAGGGGACGAAGAAGTTCCCCCACGCCTGGATGAACACGAAGATGAACACCACGGCGATGCCCGGGCGCATGAGCGGGATCACGATGCGCGTCAGCGTCGTCATCATCGAGGCGCCGTCGGTCCACGCCGCTTCCTCGAGGGAGATCGGCACCGAGTCCATGAAGTTCTTCGCCATCCAGATCGCCATCGGCAGCGAGGTGGCGGCGAGGAAGAAGATGCAGCCCCACACGTTGTCGATGAGGTTGAGCGACACGAACAACGCGTAGACCGGCACCATCATGGCGGTGATCGGCAGGCCGGTGCCGAACAGGATCCCGTACAGGAAGGGCTTGTTGACGCGCATCTTGTAGCGGGACAGCGGGTACGCGGCGAGCAGTGCGAACACCACGGTGACGAGCGCCGTGCCGCCGGAGATGAGCAGGCTGTTCGCGAGCGGGATGAACGACAGCTCCGGCGTGAGGACCTTCGTGAAGTTGTCGAGCGTGAACTGCGACGGCACCTTCACCGACAGGGACGCGTCGGGGTCGACCGAGGCGAGCACGAGCCAGAGCAACGGCACCGCGAAGCACACCGCGATGACGAGCAGCACGATGTTCGACACCCAGCGCATGGTCCGACCCCGCGGGGAGGTCATGTGCAGCGAGCCCGGGGCGGTCACCGAACGGGTGGTGGTCTGGTCGAGGGACGGGGCTGTGATGGCCATCAGTCCACCTCCGGCTTCAGTGCCTTGATGTAGATGATCGAGAACACCGCGCCGACCACGAGCAGGATCGTGGCGATCGCCGTCCCGAAGCCGAGCTGCGAGAACTTGAACGCCTCTTGGTAGGCGAGGATCGGCAGCGTGGACGAGTCCGTCCCGGGGCCGCCGGCGGTCATCACGTAGATGAGGGTGAACACCGACAGGGTCTGCAGCGTCGTCAGCATGAGGTTCGTCGAGATCGACCGACGGATGACCGGCAGGGTGATGTAGACGAGGCGCTGCCACCCGGTGGCGCCGTCGACCTCGGCGGACTCGGTGATCTCCTCGGGGACCTCCTGCACGGCGGCGGAGTACACGAGCATCGAGAACGCGGTGCCGCGCCAGATGTTCGCGAGGATGACGGCGAGCATCGGGTACGTGTAGAGCCAGTTCGGCCCGGTGATGCCGATCGACGCGAGGAACTCGTTGAGCGTCCCCTTGTCGTTGAAGAACGCGTAGGCCGCGAACGACGCCACGATCTCGGGCAGCACCCACGCGGCGACGACGAACGTGCCGACGACGGCGCGGACGACCTTGTGGGCACTGCGCATGAGGAGCGCCAGCGCGAGGCCGAGCACGTTCTGCCCGACCACGGCCGAGGCGAGCAGGAAGACGATGGTGAGGATGACGGACTTCGGGAAGTCCGGGTCCTGGAACAGCTCGACGTAGTTCTTCAGGCCGACGAACTGCTGGTCGGCGGCGCCGACCCCGGTCAGCGCCGAGTTGGTGAACGACCCGTAGAACGACGAGATGACCGGGCCGAGCAGGAAGATGACGAGCAGGACGACGGCGGGGAGGAGCGGGACCGCTCGTCCCACGTTCCGCAGCGGCTTCCGCTTGCGCGGGACCGGCGGATCGGTGCGCTTCGGCGCACCGGGCGCCGACAACGTCGGCGCGAGGGGGGTGCTGGACACAGTGGTTGCCTTCCGGGTGCGGAGGGGGTTCCGAAGGTGGGTGGGGTCGGACTGGAGGCGCGGCGCACGACGCGAGCCGCGCCTCCAGTCCGTCAGGTGGTGCCGTCCCGTCAGCCGGAGACGATGTTGTCCTTGCCGACCACCTGTTCGACGGACTTGTCGTACGCGGCGGCCGCCTGCTTCGGTGTCTGCTGCCCGGTCATGACCGACTCCATCGCCACCTGGATGGCATTGGACACCTGGGAGTACTCACTCGTCGCCGGGCGGAAGTTCGTGTGCTCCACGAGCCCGGAGAAGAACTTGAACGTCGGGTTGGACGCGTCGTACGTCGGGTCCTCGGCGACGTCCTTGCGGACGGCGATCTGGCTGTTCTCGATGTCGTACTTCAGCGAGCCCTTCTGGTTGAGGAAGGTCGAGATGAAGTCGAACGCGGCCTGCGGGTTCTTCGAGTTCTTGCCGACCGCGAGGGTCCAGCCACCGGACATCGAGTTGTAGCCCGGCTCCTGGCCGTTCTGCGTCGGCATCGGCGCCTGGCCCATCACGTCCGACCACTCGGGCCACGGCGCGGTGCCGGACTTCAGCCACGTCCCCGACTGCCACGACCCGTCGAGGTCGATCGCGAGCTGGCCCTTGGGGAGCCACGTCTGCGCGATCGTCGTGCCGACCTGGCTGTCGAGTGCCTGCTGCGGTGTCGGGCCGAGGCCGCCCTGGTAGACGTCCTTGATGAACTGCAGCGAGTCCTCGAACTGCTTCGAGCCGGTGACCCACTTCTTGTCCTTGTAGAGCGTGTTGCCGGAGCCGTCCGCGCCGTACAGGAGCATCTCGAAGCCCTGCATCGTCGACGCCTCGCCCTGGGGCTTGCCGGAGTAGACGTTGAACGGGATGACGCCCGGGTCCTTCTCCTTGATGGTCTTCGCGGCCGCGAGGACGTCGTCCCAGGTCTTCGGCTGCCACGGGACGGGCAGGCCGACCTTCTTGAAGATGTCCTTGTTGTACCAGAGGGCCCGGGTGTCGGTGCCCATCGGGATGCCGTAGGTCTTGCCGTCGACGCCTTCACCGGCCTGCTTGGCGTTGTCGTAGAACTGGCTCCAGTCCTTCCACTTCGCCGTGTACTTGTCGAGCGGCAGGAGGTAGCCGGCCTGTGCGTCGGCCTTGATGAGGAAGGTGTCCTCGTACATGACGTCCGGCGCGGTCGCCGGCGCCTTGTTCATGAGCGCGAGCTTCGTGTAGTAGTCGTTCTCCTGCGCCTGGATCGGCACGAGTTCGACCTTCTTGCCCGGGTTCTCCTTCTCGTACTCCTTCTTGACGACCTTCATCTGGGCGTCGAGCTGCTGGAAGGCACCGAACTTCTGGTACGCGATCTTGATGGTGTCGCTCGAGGCAGAGCCTGAGCTGGAACAACCAGCCAGACCGACCGCGGCGACTGCCACGGCTGCGAGTCCGGCGATGATTCGGGTGCGGCGTTTCATCGGTGCTCCTTTGCACGGGATGTTCGCGGGCTCCGTCACCCGCGCGCAGGATTACTCCACCGTATTGACTTATCCGTGTCAAGAGCTGTGGCGTGTCGATTCGGTCACGCTCCCGGACGGCTCAGACCGGAGTGGCACCGCCCGTGACCGTGATGCCGCCGGTCGCCGGGACGTCGACGAGCAGCACGCTCGGCCGTCCGACGTGGCGTCCCTGCCGGATCACCACGCGGTCGCCGGGCTGCACGGCCCCGATCTCGCGCAGGTACGCGCCGGTCGACGCCGCCGCCGAACCGGTCGCCGGGTCCTCGGTGATCCGGCCGGCCGGGAAGAGGTTGCGCGCCTCGTACTCCAGCGCGTCGGTGCGGTGCAGGACCGTGACCGTCCCCGCCCAGCCGGCCTCGCGCTTGAGGGCCGCGAGGGGCTCCGGGGCGAAGCGGAACTGGTGGAACAACTCGACGTCGGCGAGGACGATCACCGGGTGCCAGTTGCCGGCGAAGGACTCGAGCACCGGGAAGCCCGCCGCGACGTCGTCGACCGTCAGGCCGAGCAGGGCGAACAGGCGGTCGCGGAGGTCGGGGTCGAGCGGCCGGGACGCCGGCTGGACGCTCGTCATCGCGACCTGCACGCTGCCGTCCGGAGCGGTCGTGGCGTCGAGGGCGATCTCCCCCGCGGCGGTCGTGAAGACCCGGCGCCCGAGGCCCTCGCGCTCGGCGAGCACCACCGCCGTGGCGATCGTGGCGTGGCCGCAGAACGGCACCTCGGCCGCCGGCGAGAAGTACCGCAGGCGCGGGCCCGTGGCGGTCTGCCCGGTGACGAAGGCGGTCTCGGGGTACCCGACCTCCTGCGCGATCGCGAGCATCTCGTCGTCGGAGAGGTCGGCCGCGTCGAGCACGATGCCGGCGGGGTTGCCGCCGCCCGGCTCGGCGGCGAAGGCGGTGTACCGGAGGATCTCGTTGTGCACCCTGCGACCGTACCGCCGCGGGCGCGTGGGCCTCGCGGGCGCCGCGGCCCGCGGGCGCGCGTTCGTGAGCAGGAATGGTCGGGTCCGCATCACGAACCCGACCATTCCTGCTCACCGGATCACTCCGAGGCGGGGATCCCCCGGCGCCGACGGACCACGAGCACGCCCGCACCGGCGGCCAGGAGCAGGAACGCCGCCACGGCGCCGACCCCGAGCCCCTCGGCACCCGTGAACGCCAGCGCACCGGTCACGGGGTCGATCGTGATCGTGGTCCAGCCCAGCACCGTGCCGTCCTCGGCGGTCACCACGATGCGGTGTTCGCCTGCGGGGGCGTCGGCCGGGATGGTCGCCGTGACCGTGCCGTCCGCCGCGACCGTGGCGGTCCCGAGCAGCGTCGGCGTGGAGAACATCCAGACGTGCACCTGCTGCCCGGCGTACCGGGTGCCGACGGCGATCGTGATCGTCTCGCCGGGGCGCGCCGTGGCCGGGGCGGTGAGCGTGCCGCGGTTCCCCTCGGTCAGGGACGACTCGGACGGTGCGACGGGCGCAGCCGAGGGCGAGGCGCCCGCTCCGGGGGTGGAGCCACCCGGCGCGGTGTCACCCGGGGCGGGCGTCGACCCGCCACCCGGCGTCGGCGTCGGCGTCGGCGTCGGCGTCGGCGTCGTGCCACCGTCGCCCGGCGTCCCGCCGTCGCCCGGCGTCGACGAGTCGCACGGGTAGGTGCCCGTCCGGAGCGAGAACCCGTCCGTGTCGTTGTCGTCGGCGTAGAAGGTCGCCCGCGAGCCACCCGTGCAGACACCCGAGATCGCGAAGCCCTCGTTCGCCAGCGTCCGGTCGACGTTCGACGGCGCCTCGTACACGGTCGTCGCCGCGAAGGCTCCGTCGGCCACCTCGTACAGCGCCGTCCGGCCCGAGCACGCGTCGTCGCAGACCACCCAGAGCGCGTCGAGCGTCGGGTCGAACTGGACGTCCGCGACGACGGAGAACGGCGTCGCGATCGTGGCCACCCGCTGGAAGGCACCGTCGGACATCAGGGCGTACGCGTACACGCTGGCCGTGCCCTCGACGCCGACGAAGAACAGCCCGTCGCCGTGTCCGGTGTAGGTCGCCGGCGTGTACGCGGCGCCGGTGTGCTCGTCCGCGAAGCCGTGCGCGGTGAGCCAGGAGTCCGGGACCCAGGTGACGCCCTCGAGGCCCGCGTTCGCGCCGAGCCCGGGGAAGTCCGCCGAGAGGTTCCACTCGTCGGTGGCGTCCAGCGTCGACTGGGAGCCGTCGGAGGTGGCGAAGCGCAGCACGGCCGGGCGGCTCGTGGAGGACACGTCGTTGTTCCGCTCGGTCGAGACGTAGACCGCGCCGGGGTCGTCCGACGTGACGGTGACGCCCTCGGCATCCGGGGTGCCGGAGCCGTCGGCGTAGTGCAGTTCCGTACCGGCCGCGTTCGAGGGCGCCCATCCGCCCTCGCCGTCGGACACGAGGTGGTAGAGCAGCCCGTCGCCGTTCTGCACGGCCCAGAGCTGCCCGGCAGCCGAAGCCGACGTCGTCCAGTCGATGCCGCTCAGGTCACCGGTGAAGGTGTCCTCGTCGTCGAGCACCCGCTCGTCCGGACCGCCGGGCCAGGCCTCGGCGGTGACGATCCCGGCGAACCGGTTCGCGGTGCCCTTGGTCGGCGCCGAGGTCTCCGCGAACGCGCCGGTGCCGTCCGGGTTCCGGCCGTACGTCGTCGCGGCGTGCGCGGTCCACGTGTACGAGTCGACGACGTCGCCACGAGGATCGAACACCCGCGCCGAGTCCGCCTTGCCCAGCCCGACCCCGAAGTCCTGCTCGTCGAGGACGGTGAAGCCACCCGGTGCGACGGTCGTCCCGGTCGGGATCGTGTACGCGTGCGTGTCGTCGCTGTCCCGGAACACGTACCCGCCGAGGTCGACCGTGGTCGTCCCGACGTTCGTCAGCTCGACCCAGTCGCCCGGGCTCCCACCGTCGGACTCCACCTCGTTGATGCGCACCGGCGAGGAGCAGTCGTTCGCCGCACCCTTGGTCGACGCCGTGGTGTCCACGAGCGCGCCGGTCCCGTCCGGGCAGCGCCCGTACGTCACCGCGGCGTGCGCCGTCCACGAGTACCGCAGCACGAGGTCGCCGGCCGGGTCGTACACCCTGGCGGTGTCGGCGCCGCCGAGCCCGAAGTCGAAGCCGGGAGCGGTCGCCGACACCTGGTCGATGACGAAGTACCCGCCGGCGGCGATGGTCGAACCGGCGGGCAGGACGTACGCCTCGTGCGAGCTGTCGTCGTCGAGGAACGCGTACCCGGACAGGTCGATCGCCGCCGACGAGGTGTTCCGCAGTTCGACCCAGTCGGTGTCGTCGCCGTTCGACTCGACCTCGTTCACGACGAGTCCGTTCGGGCTCGCGGCGCCCACGGACGGGTCGTCGTCACCGACGGCAGCGGAGGCGGGCGACGTCGTCAGCACGCCGGCGGCGACGACGAGGGCGGCGGCGACGGACGCGCCGAGGCGCAGAGCACGGGGATGCATGCAGAGTCCTTCTCAGGAGTTCGGGGGGGACCTGCACGACTGTTCAGCATCCGGGCATCCGGCCGGTGGCGGCGAGGTGAACGACAGGTGTCGCGCGCGACACGGGGAACGGCACCGTGTGCCGGACGGGAGGCGCGGGTCGGGCCTGCACCGCGCCTCCCGTCACGGGCTGGTCGCGACCGACCCCCGTCAGCGACGGATGAGGAGGGTGCTCGCCCGCGGCGACAGCGCCGCGTCGAGGACGAGGCAGGCCGCGCCGACCGCGGCCACGTCCGCTCCGCGACCGCTCTCGGTCACGACGACGGGGTGCTTCGGCACGAGCAGCGGCGAACCGACGATCGCCTCGCGCGCAGCGGGCAGGGCCGCGCTCGCGATCCGCGACCAGAACGGGCCGCCGAACACCACGCGGTCGATGTCGAGCAGGTTCACGATGAGGACGACGGCGTTGCCCATCACGGTCCCCGCCTCGGCCGCGAGCCCCACGGCGACCGGGTCCTCGGCGTCGATCGCCGCGCCGAGTGCGTCCCAGGCGCGGTCGACCGCCGCGACGTCCGCGGGTGCGCCGCCGAGCGCGAGCCCCCGGGCCTGCGCGATGTGCACCAGGCGGTCCGGTGCCACCGCCGCGCCGACCTCGCCCCGCGTGCCCTCGCCGTCCGGCGTCCCGGCGAGCGAGCCCTGGTCGACCATGATGTGCCCGGCGTCGCCGGCGTTCGACCCGACCCCGCGGACGGGCTCGTGGTCGACGGCGAGGCCCACGCCGAAGCCCGTGCCGAAGTACACGAAGGCGAAGTTCCGCGCGGAGGACTCCCCGGCGAGGAACATCTCCCCCACCACGGCCGCCGTGACGTCCTTCTCGAGGAGCACCGGGTACCCGGTCGCCTCGGCGAGCGCGTCGCGCAGGGGGACGTCGCGCCACCGCGGCAGGAAGGGCGGGTCGAGCACCACGCCGGCGTCGACGTCGATGGGTCCGGGGCTGGCGATGCCGACCCCGAGCACGGCCTCGACGTCGACGCGGGCGCCCGAGACGAGCTCGTCGATCGCGGTCGCGATGGTCCGGACGACCTCGGACGGGTCGTCCGCGGTCGGGGTCGACGTGGTGCTCGACGCGACCACGGTGCCCGCCAGGTCGAGCAGCACGTACGTCACGACGGCCGGGTCCACGTGCACCCCGACGGCGTAGCGGCTGCCGGCCTCGAGTCGCAGGATCGTGCGGGGCTTGCCGCGACCGGACACGACCGTGCCGGACTCGGCGATCATCCCCGCCTCGATGAGGAACCGCGTGACGTTCGACACGGTCTGCGCGCTGAGGCCCGTACGGGAGGCGAGCTCGACGCGGCTCAGGCCGTCCGGCGAGCGGCGCACGGCGTCGAGCACCACCGTCCGGTTGAACCCGCCGATCGACGGGAGGTTCGCCCCGCGTCGATGCTCTGCCATGCCGCGACCATACCGCGCTGTCACCTCTCGGCGAGTACCGCTTCGCGGAGGACCACGGCGAGACGCTCGGAGAACTCGCGCGTGATGTGTTGGCCGTCCTTCCGGATCAGGACGTCGTCCGCGAGGACCGGGCAGCGGCCGTCGACGCAGTACCAGCCGCTCGAATCGACGAAGTCCACGCCCGCCCGGGACTCGGCGACTCGACGCTCGGCAGCGGCTCCGAGCTGGTACGCGTCCGACAGTTCCGAGGTGCACGCGTCCGGGCCGTTCAGCCGCAACGCCGCACACTGCGACGGGTCCCCGCCCTGCGGCACCGCGGCGACGAAGACGACCCGGGCACCCGAGCCGGCGACGGCGTCGACGAACCGACCGGCGGCGGCTTCCCACTCGCGCGCAGCTTCGGGCAGACTCGGGCGCCCGACGAGCTGCGCGACCCCGTCGTACCCGTGGGTGACGACCACGATGTCCGGCGTCGTCTCGTTGATCTCGTCGATGGCCGCGGCTCGTTGCTCATTGCACCGCCTGCGATCGTCGTCTGACTTCCCGCGCACGGCGATGTCGAGCATCGGACAGCCGCTGGCGGTCAACCCGCGCACGATCGAGTCATGTCCGAAGGCCCCGACAGCCGCGGGCATCAGGGCGACCCCCACGGAGCTCCCCACGACCGTGACCTGTCGGACGGGATCATCCGCCGCGAAGCGACACGACCCGGGATCGCCGATGACAGTCCGGTCGCACGCCTCGTACCCTTGCGGCGGCCCCGGCACCAGTTCGTCCAGCGCCGGGGTGAGTCCGACCGGCCACCGTTCCGACCGGAGACCATTCCCGAGCGCGGCACCGAGGGACCGCGGGGTCCAGGGTTCGGCGACCGCGCTGGCCACCCCGTCGCCGACCCGCTCGGTCTGCGGGGTCGGGGCTGCCGTGAGCGTACCCGTCCCGAACGCCACCACCGCGAACGACGCGACCGAGGCGACGACGCGGACGGTCGCACAGGGTCGGCGTCCGACCCGCATCGCCGGGAGTTCCACCCAGCGGCGCGACAGTCCGCCGAGGACGAGCCCGACGAGGACGGCCGCGCTCCCGGCGACCGCTCGCTGCTCAGGGAAGACGTACGCCGCCGCGACGATCGCCGGGAAGTGCCAGAGGTAGATCGAGTAGGACGCTCCGCCGACCCACTGCACCGGGCGCCACCGGAGGACAGGGAGCGGAGGAAGCCCCTGCCCGGAGACGAGCACCACGATCGTTCCCACGACCGCCAGGACCGCGTCGGGGACCGGGACGGCATCCGCACCAGGGGCGGTGAGGGCGGCGACCCCGATGATCCCGAGCCCGGACAGGACGCCGCCGACGCGGATGCAGGCCGGCACGCGCTGCGTCCGCGCACCGACTGGGACCGAGAGTGCTCCGAGGGCGGCTCCGGCGGCCAGTTCCCAGAGACGCGATCCCGTGTCGAAGTACGAGGCTGCTGGCGCGGTCGTCCCCGCCGACGCGGCCCAGGCCACGGACGCGACGAGCACGAGCACCGAGGCCGCGACGGCGATGCGTCGCACCGAGACGGCGTCGGGTCGACGGAGCGATCGCCAGAGGACCGCCACGAGCAGCGGGAACACGACGTAGAACTGGAGCTCGACACTGAGCGACCAGAAGTGCTGGAGGGGGGACGTCGAGGACGCCGACGCCCAGTAGTCAGCGTCACGGCCGAGGAACACCCAGTTCACGATGCCGAGCGCGGCCGCTCCCGAATCGCGCAGGACGGACGCGGCGAGCGGCTGGCGGAGCGCGACCACAGCGCCGATCGCCACGACGGCGAGGGTCAGCACCGCTGCCGGGAACAGCCGCCAGAAACGGCGGCGGAGGAAGCCGCCGAGTGCGAAGCGTCCGGTTCGCACTCGTTCGGACACCATCGATCGCGCGAGCAGGTACCCGGAGAGCGCGAAGAACACGTCGACGCCGACCCACCCGCCGATCGGGACGCCGAACGCGTGGACGCAGACGACGAGCAGGACGGCGACTGCCCGCAACGCGGTGAGGTCGTGGCGGATCCGTCGATCGAAGGTCATGATGTTGACATATTACATGTCATGCGTTGGGATCGGTATTGGCCCCCACACGGGTCGCACGGCTACCCTGAGCGGCATGACGGACCTCCGCCTCGAAGAACTCTCCGCGTCGACCGCTGCGGCGGCGAACTCCCTGACGCTCAAGCCCGGGCAGGAGCAGTTCGTGCAGCCGACGACCTACGGCGTCGCGGAGTCGGACGTGAAGCCGAGCTCGGCGTGGACGCGCGTGGTCCTCGACGGCGACGAGGTCGTCGGCATGATCATCGGCACCTTCGACGAGGACAACGCCGAGGAAGAACTGCGCAGCGCGATCTGGCGGGTCAACGTGTCCGCGACGGCACAGGGCCGGGGCGTCGGTCGCTTCGCGGTGCACGGCCTCGCCGACGAGGCCCGCAACCGTGGGCTCGAGCGCCTCACCGTCGTGTACGAACCCGGTGGCGACGACAGCCCCGAGGCGTTCTTCCGCGCCGTCGGGTTCGAGGTGGTGCGCGAGACCCAGTACGGCGACCACTTCGCGGTCCTGCAGTTGGTGTGACCGAGGCTTCCCCCGACGACTTCGGCGCAGCCGTCGCCGAGGTCGTCCGGCTCATCCCGGCAGGTCACGTGATGACCTACGGCGACGTGGCCGCGGCGCTCGGCTCCCGGGCGTCGCGTGCCGTCGGCAAGGTCATGGCGCACGAGGGCTCCGACCTGCCGTGGTGGCGCGTGGTGCGGTCCGGCGGTCTGCCCCCGGTGCACCACGAGGCCCGGGCGCACGAGCACTACCGCGCCGAGGGCACCCCGCTCGTGCAGGGGACGACGACCTGGAGGATCGACATGCGTCGGGCGCGCTGGTCACCGGCCACGGACGCGGACGACCCGTTCTGAGCGGCGCTATCACGCGTCGAAGCGTGTGCCCTTCGGGTTCGACGGCAGCAGGCACATGACGAAGAGCACGAGCGAGCCGATGCCGACCACCACGTGCAGGAACTGCCAGAAGCCGGAGAGGTTCGCGTCGTGCAGCCGTCGGGCGCCGAGGGCGAGGGACCCGATCAGCGTCGCCAACCCCCACAGCACGAACAGGTAGGAGCCGACCGGGTTCTCGAGCACCGGGGTGTCCGGCGTGAAGACCTGTGGCACGAGCTGCAGCACCAGGCCGATCGCGAGCGACGTGATCCACCACCACCAGAACTCGGAACGGGAGGCCCGCCCGGTGAACACGGTGTACTTCCGCCAGAACCGCCGGACGGCCTCGGTGAAGGGTGCCCCGTAGAAGGGGTCGCGCAGGGCCACGCCGCCGGGCTGCACGCTGTCGTCGCTCATGGGTCAACCCAACCACGTGGAACCACGAATCCGACGTGGAACCAGCGCGAGTGCGTGGTTCCACGTCGGATCCGTGGTTCGTCCGACAGTGCCGATCGACAGTGCCGATCGACGGTGCCGCTACACGAGCGAGTCCCGCCAGGCCGCGTGCAGCTGCGCGAACCGTCCGGTCCCGGCGATGAGGTCGTCCGGGGTGCCGTCCTCGACGATCCGGCCGTACTCCATCACGAGCACCCGGTGCGCGATCGCCACGGTCGACAGCCGGTGCGCGATGATCACCGCGGTCCGGTCGGCGAGCAGCGTCTCGAGCCCCTCCTGCACGAGTCGCTCCGACGGGATGTCGAGCGACGCCGTGGCCTCGTCGAGGATGAGCACCTTCGGGTCCGCGATGAACGCCCGGGCGAACGACAGGAGCTGCCGCTGCCCGGCCGACACCCGGCCACCGCGCTTGTTCACGTCGGTGTCGTACCCGTCGGGCAGCGCCATGATGAACTCGTGCGCGCCGACCGCCTTCGCCGCCGACTCGATCTCGGACCGTGACGCCCCCGGCTTGCCGAGCGCGATGTTGTCCGCGACGGTGCCGGAGAACAGGTACGCCTCCTGCGTGACCATGACGATCGCGCGGCGCATGTCCTTCGTGTCGAGGTCCCGCAGGTCCACGCCGTCGAGCTTCACCGAACCCTGCGACGGGTCGTAGAAGCGCGCCATGAGCTTGGCGAGCGTCGACTTGCCGGCACCGGTCGACCCGACGAGCGCGATCGTCTGCCCCGCCGGGATGTGCAGGTCGAACTCGGGCAGGACGACCTTGCCCTTGTTGTAGGCGAACACGACGTCGTCGAAGTCCATCCGCCCGGTGGCGTCCGGCAGCTTCACCGGCTTCGCGGGGTCCGGCACGCTCGGCCGCTCCTCGAGCACGCCCGAGATCTTCTCCATCGCGGCCGATGCCGACTGGTACCCGTTGTAGAACATCGCGAGTTCCTGGGCCGGGTCGAAGAAGCGCTTGGCGTACAGCGCGACCGCGAGCAGCGCGCCGACCTCGAGCGTCCCGCCGACGATCCGGAAGCCACCGACGACGACGACCGCGGCCAGCGTGACGTTGCCGATGAGCACGAGCACCGGGTCGAAGGTCCCGAACAGGTTGAACACCTTCGTGTTCGCCTGCCGGTAGTCCTCGACGTAGCCGCCGTACTCGTCGCGGTTGCGGGACTCCTTGCGGAACGCCTGCACCGCCCGGATGCCCGTCATCGTCTCGACGAAGTGCACGATCACGCGCGCCGAGGTGACACGGGTGGCGCGGAACAGCGTCTGCGAGTTGGACTGGAACCAGCGGATCAGGAACCACAGCGGCACGAGCGACACCGCGAGCACGAGCCCGGACGTCGGGTCGAGCGCCACGAGCGCGATGGCGGTGAACACCATGTACAGCACGCCCTGGATGAGCTGGTTCAGCCCGGAGTCGAGCAGCTCGCGGATCGAGTCGAGGTCACTCGTCTGGCGGGAGATGATCCGACCGGACGTGTAGGTCTCGTGGAACTCGAGCGAGAGCCGCTGCGTGTGCAGGAACACCCGCTTGCGCAGGTCGAACAGGATCGCCTGGCTGATCCGCGCCGCCAGCACCGTGTACCAGGCCGTGAGCACGGCACCGAGCACCGCCACGACGATGTACGTCGCGACGACGCCGAACGCCGGCACCCAGTCGTTCTGCTCCATCACCGCCGGCAGCGCGTTGTCGATGCCCCAGGCGATGAGCGCCGGACCCGCGACCGTGCCCGCGGTCGAGACCACGACCACGACGGCGAGGACGACGAGCCGGGCCTTGAGCGGCGCGGCGAGCGACCCGAGCAGGGCGAGGGAGCGGCGCCGCAGGCGCTTGCTCTCCGCCTTGGTGAAGTCCTCGCGCTCCTCGCCGCGCACGCCGAGCGTGGTGATCGACGCGGTGACGGGCGCGGCAGCCTGCGTGTCGGCGATGTCGTCGACGACGGGATCCGCGCCTCCTGGACCGGCCGACGTGTCGACCGGGAGGTTCTTCTCCTGCTGGCTCATGCCATCGCCTCCTCTCGTGCGGTGGCGTCGTCGTCGTCGAGCGACGAGATGACGTAGCGGTAGTGGTCGTTGTTCGCCATCAGCTCCGAGTGGGTGCCGACGGCCGTGACGACGCCGTTCTCCATGAGCGCCACCCGGTCGGCGAGCGTCACGGTCGACGGGCGGTGCGCCACGATGAGCGACGTGGTCTCGGCGAGGACGCGGCGGAGACCGGCCTCGACCCGCGCCTCGGTGTCGACGTCGAGCGCGGACAGCGGGTCGTCGAGGACGAGCACCGACGGCCGCGCCGCGATCGCACGGGCGAGCGCCAGGCGCTGCCGCTGCCCGCCGGAGAGGGACAGGCCCTCTTCGCCGACACGGGTGTCGACCCCGTCGGGCAGGTCGTCCACGAAGGACGCCTGGGCGATGTCGAGGGCCTCGCGCATGAGGGCCTCGGCCTCGTCGCCGGCCAGGTCCGGGCGACCGAGCAGCACGTTCTCGCGCACGGTCGTCGAGAACAGCGTGGCGTCCTCGAACGCGACACCGACGTGGCGACGCAGCTCCGCACGGGTCAGCGAGCGGATGTCGACGCCGTCGATCGTCACGGAGCCGCCCGTGACGTCGTACAGCCGTGGCACGAGCGACAGCAGCGTGGTCTTGCCGCAGCCGGTCAGCCCGACGAGCGCCATGGTCTCACCGGGTCGGAGCTGCAGGTCGACCCCGTTGATGAGGTCCGGGAACTGCGGCGGGGAGTCCTGGTACCGGAAGTGCACGCCGTTGAACGACAGCGCACCGTGCGGCTCCGTGATCGTCTCCGGGTGCTCGGGGTCCGTGATCGTGTTCTCCGAGTCCATGACCTCGAAGAAGCGGTCGACCGCGGTGCGCGTGTCGAACGTCATCGAGAGCAGGAAGCCGATCGACTCGATCGGGAACCGGAGCACCGTCGCCGTCGCGAAGAACGCGAACAGCTGCCCGACGGACAGTTCCCCCTGGCTCGCGAGCCAGATGCCGGCGAGCAGGCAGAGCGCGAACGCGACGTCGGGCACGAGCAGCAGCCACAGCCAGATGCCCGCGATCGCCTTCGCCTTCTCGATCTCGGTGCCGCGCAGCGCCTCGGCCTGCTCGCTGAACTCGTCGAGCTTGTAGCGACCGCGGCCGAACGCCTTGAGCACGCGGATGCCGTGCACCGACTGCTCGACGCTCGTGGCGAGGTCGCCGACCTGGTCCTGGCTGCGGCGCGCGACGACGGAGTACCGACGTTCGAACAGCAGGCCGTTGATCCACAGCGGGATCGACGCGACGAGGAACACCAGGCCGAGCAGCCACCCGAAGGTGAACAGCACGACGAAGCCGACGACGATCGTCACGATGTTGACCACCAGCAGCACGACGCCGAAGGCCAGCCACCGGCGGATCAGCGACAGGTCGGACACGGAACGGGACAGCAGCTGCCCGGACTCCCACCGGTCGTGGAACGCCACCGGCAGGTCCTGCAGCTTCGCGTAGAGCGCGTTCCGCATGCTCGTCTCGATGCGCGTCGACGGCCGCATGACCATCCGACGCCGGGACGCGATGAAGAACGCCTCGAGCACGCCGAGCGCGAGCACACCGAGGCCCGCGGGCCAGATCTGTGCGGAGTCCTTCGAGGACAGCGGGCCGTCGACGAGCCACTGCAGGACGTAGGGGATCGCGAGCGCGACCAGGGAGGCGCCCATGGCGGCGAACATGCCGCCGATGAGCCGGCCCTGGTAGGGCTTCACGTAGGGGTAGATCCGCGCGATCGCGCGGAAGGTCGAGGGGCGGTCGGTGGACGGGCGCGCCTGGTCTGGCGTCTTGGACATGGATTGCGTCCTCGTGCGTCGTGCCGAGACCCTCTGGATCGGCCGCTGCTGTCGCAGCCGTCGGTCTGGAGGCTCGGTGTCCGTTGCGTGGTGGTCGTCGGCCGAGCGGGTCGGTCGCGTCCCGGGCCGTGCCCACCCCGGTGGGGCGTGCTCGGTCCTCGTCGCGGTCGCCCGCCGCCGCGTCGCGCGCGGCGTCGGTTCGGTCGGAGTGCACCGGGAGACAGTCGTCCCCCGGGTTCAGGCGTGGGCTCGCGCTGGCCCGTGCTCGTCGTCGTCGCTGGTGTCGCGGCGGCTCGTCGCGTGCTCGTCGTCGTCGGGCGGTGCCGACGGCTCGTCGCTGGCTGTGGGAGGCAGCCCTACGCGGACAGCGGTGCCGTGACGGCGGGCGCACCCCGGTGGGGGTACGGCGCGACGGCCGCGTGTGCGGGACGCGGGCGGATGCCACGTGCCCCACCGAACGGTCGTGCGTCGGGAGCGGTCCCCACGAAGAGCACGAGACCCGCACGGGCAGCCGTCGCCACGGTTCCGGTCGTCGTGTTCATCGTCACTCCAGTCGTCGTCATCGTCACCGTTGTGTCCGCGGTGCCGCCGGCCGGTGTCTGTCGTGGACACTGGGGCCGTCGGCGTGCCTGTCGCGGAGCCTTACAGACTATTCACAGTCGAACGTGGTGCGCAAGCGTTTCCCGGAGTTGCCCGTTGTTCGACTCAGTGGAAGAAGTGCCGCTCGCCCGTGAAGTACATCGTCACGCCGGCAGCCGTGGCCGCGGCGATGACCTCGTCGTCGCGCACGCTCCCACCGGGCTGGGCGACCGCACGGACGCCCGCGTCGAGGAGCACCTGCAGCCCGTCCGCGAAGGGGAAGAAGGCATCGGAGGCCGCGACGCTGCCCGTGGCGCGCTCACCCGCACGGTTCACCGCGAGGTGGCACGAGTCGACCCGGTTCACCTGACCCATGCCGACGCCGACGCTCGCGCCCTGGTTCGCCAGGAGGATCGCGTTCGACTTCACCGCACGGCTCGCCTTCCACGCGAAGGCGAGGTCGGCCAGGGTCTGCTCGTCGGCCGGTTCGCCCGCGACGAGGGTCCACGTGGACTGGTCGAACGCGGTGAAGCGGTCGGCGTCCTGCACGAGGAACCCGCCGGAGATCTGCTTGACCTCACGCGGAGCGAGGGCGAAGTCGGTCGGCAGCGTGAGCAGGCGGATGTTCTTCTTCCGCGAGAGGATCTCGATCGCCTCGGGGTCGAAGGCCGGCGCGACGACGACCTCGGTGAAGATGTCGGCGACCGTCTCGGCCATCTGCTTCGTGACGGGTCGGTTGGCGGCGATGACCCCGCCGAACGCCGAGAGCGGGTCGCACGCGTGCGCAGCGGCGTGCGCCGCGGCGATCGGGTCGGCCGCGTCCGCCGGGGCGATCGCGATCCCGCACGGGTTGGCGTGCTTGATGATCGCGACGGCGGGCTCGGCGAAGTCGTAGGCCGCGCGGACGGCGGCATCGGCGTCGACGTAGTTGTTGTACGACATCTCCTTGCCGTGCAGCTGCGCCGCCTGGGCGATCCCGGTGCCACCGGCGCTCGTGTACAGCGCCGCGGCCTGGTGGGCGTTCTCGCCGTACCGGAGCGTCGCCGCGAGGTCGGCGTCCGCCGTCAGGTGCTCGTCGAACGACCCCGGCGTCTCGATGTCCCCGCTCGTGGTCGGTGCCGCGGCGTCCGCCACGACGTCGCTCGCGAAGTAGCCGGCGACCGCGGTGTCGTACGCGGCGGTGTGCGCGAAGGCCTGGGCGGCGAGGCGCTTCCGCAGCTCGAGCGTGGTCCCGCCGGCGCGGACGGCCTCGACCACCTCGGCGTAGGACGACGGCGACACGACGATCGCGACGTTCGGGTGGTTCTTCGCCGAGGCGCGGACCATGGCGGGGCCGCCGATGTCGACGTTCTCGACCACGGTCGCGGTGTCGGCACCCGAGGCCACCGTCTCGACGAACGGGTACAGGTTGACCACCACGAGCTCGAACGGCTCGATGCCGAGGTCGGCGAGCTGCTGCTCGTGCGACTCGAGTCGGAGGTCGGCGAGGAGCCCGGCGTGCACCGACGGGTGCAGCGTCTTCACCCGGCCGTCGAGCGACTCCGGGAAGCCCGTGACGCTCGACACGTCCGTGACGGCGTACCCGGCGTCGCGGATGGTCTGCGCCGTGGAACCGGTCGACACGATCTCGACACCGGCGTCGGCGAGCGCCCCGGCGAGCTCGAGCAGGCCGGACTTGTCGCTCACCGAGATGAGCGCCCGCCGCACGGGGACGAGGTCCCGGTCGCGGTACAGGCTGGGGTCGGCTGCGTGCACGCTCATGCGCTCGGGGTGCCCTTCAGGTCGGTGGTGCCGTTGGCGATGTCGAGGATGGTCTGGATGAGCAGGCGTCGCTCGACCGGCTTGATCCGGTCGTGCAGCGTCGACTCGGAGTCGCCGGGGAGCACGGGGACGCGCTCCTGGGCGAGGATCGGACCGCTGTCGACGCCGTCGTCGACCTGGATCACGCTCGCACCGGTCTGCTCCACGCCGGCGGCCAGGGCGTCCCGCACGCCGTGGGCGCCCGGGAACTCGGGCAGGTACGCGGGGTGCGTGTTGATCACCGCGGGGCCGAACTCGGAGACGACCGCCGGCGGCAGCAGCCGCATGAGGCCCGACAGCACGAGCAGGTCCGGCGACCACGGCCGGATCTGGGCGGCGAGCTCACGGCCCCACTCCTCGCGCGAGTCGAACCGCGAGAACGGCACCGTGAACGTCGGGATGGAGAACTCCTCGCCCAGACCGAGCCCCTCGGCGTCGCGGTCGGCACCGATGGCGACGACCCGGGCGGGGTACTCCGCGTCGAGGGTCGCCTCGAGCAGGGCCCGGAGGTTCGAGCCGGCACCGGAGATCAGGACGACCAGTTCGAGCACGGGACAACCCTACCGGGCTGCGGTCACCGGTCGTCCTTCGGCCGGCGCCACCACGGCAGCTCGTCCTCGGGGATCTGGTCCGTGGCGTCCCACCGCTGCTGTACGGTCGGCGCGGACGGCACCGAGCCGCCCTCGGCACGGGCCCGGTCCTCGTGCCGGTCGCCGTGACGGTCGTCGACGTCGTCGCGACCCGCGACGAACTCCTCGGTGCTCCAGGGGAACGCGGGCTGCGGCTCCGTCCCCGGCGCACGCGGCACGGCGGTGGCGGCCTCGTCCGGCTCGCGGTCGACGTCGGATCCCGTGACCCGGTCGCGCAGGTCGCCGGCGCGCTCGCGGACGCCGTCGGCCGCTCCGCGCAGGCGGTCGCGGATCGCGCCGACTCCCCCGCGGCCGGTGGCACGCGGTCGATCGGTGACGCGGTCGGCGGGCACCCGGTCGGCAGCGACGGCGACGGTGCGGGCCCAGTCCGGCAGTGCGACGTCAGCGTCCGGGTCGCGGCCCGGTGCGGGGTCGGGTGCCGTTCGGGAGGCGCGGCTCGACTCCGCCGGGCCGCCCGCCTCGGTCGCGGTGCGGGTCGGCTCGGTCCGCGCGCTGCGGTCAGCCCCGGTCCCCGGCCCGTTCCCGCCCTCGGTGCCGTTCCCCGACCCCCGCGGGCCACTGCCCGGGACGCGGCCCACGGTCGCATCGTCGCGGTCGTACCGCGTGGCGGCGACGCGTGCCCGATCGCCCTCTTCGGGTCCGCCGCGCCCCGGCAGGCCCCGGGCGTCGCCGCCGTGGGCACCGTCGGCGCGGCCGCCGTCGGCCTGGGCGTCGTCCGCGCGTGCGGCCTCGGCCGTGGTGCCGCCGTGCGTCTCCTCGACCACGAAGCGGTGCACGTCGGTGGTCCGACCGGCACCGGCGCGGTCGAGTGCGGCGAGCAGCGAGCCGTCGGCAGCGGCCTCGGTATCGGCGTCCGCAGGGCCGTCGTCCGTCTCGTGCCACTGTTCCCGGGCCCACCCGCGCTCGGGCATCCGGACGAGGTCGCTGCCGGCCGCGAGCGCCACCACGGCGGGCACACCGACTTCGAGGGCCGCGAAGGCCCCGACGACCAGCGCGTGCGGACCGACGTCGGCCAGGCGGCCCGGGCCGAACGACCCCGCCGAGAGCCACGCCACGAGCCCGGTCAGCACACCGGCGACGATGCCCGCCGCGACGCCGCCGAGCGCCCGGTGCAGGGCGGAGTTCGCACTGCCGAGGGCCTGCACGAGCCGGGGGCGCAGGAGGCCGCCGGCCGCGAACCCGGCCACGACCGGCACGAGGACCCAGACCAGGCCGAACGCGTGCCCGGACGCCGGGAGCGCGCCGAACACCGGCAGGCCGGGGATCGGCCCGAGCGTCGTGCCGATCGGCGACACGCTGGAACCGGTCCCGATCGCGAAGCCGGGCCCGACGAGCCACGACGTCGCCCAGCCGACGAAGTCCGGCAGGAACGCGAGCTGGCCGACCGTCAGGGCGATCCCGCCGACCACGCCGGCGTGCGACCGCTCGTACAGGGAGATGACCTCGGCGAAGGAGGCGAAGAGCAGGAAGGCGACGACGACCCCGGCGACGGCGACGACCGCAGCCGTCGCGGCGGTGCCGGCACGGAGGCCGAACGCCGCGATCGCACGCCAGGCGGTCGGGACACGGTCGAGCTGGTCGAGCACGCGCCCGGTGACCGGGTCGGCCGGGAGCCCCCGTCGCCGTCGGCACACCTCGCTCGTGACGAGTGCGGGGATCCCGAACCAGAGCGCCGGGAGGACGATCGCCTGCCAGAGCGTCGGCACGGTCGCCGCGGACCGGGACGACAGTGCGACGAGGAGCCCGAGGACGGCGACGACGCCGGTGCCGACGAGGAGCCCGGTCGTGCGGTGCTCGGTCTCGGCGAACCGGCGCCCGGCACGTCCGGCGAGCCAGGCGGTCACGAGGGCGAACCCGAGCGCCGCGAGCGTCACGTGGATCGGGTCGGTGGCGCCGCTCACGCCGGACGACCTCGCGAGCGCCGAGCCGAGCACGAACGACACGTCGACCCCGTGCCCGACGAGCCACACGCTCCCCGTGGCCTTCCAGAACACGTCCCAGTCGACCTGGAGTCCGTACTCGAAGCCCCACAGGAGCGTCAGCGGCACGAGGGCGATCCCGATGCCGACGCCGACCGTCACGACCGCCTCGATCGCGGCGAGCACTGCGGTTCCCAGGCGGTTCATCGCAGCGAGGATACGTGCTCCGCCGCGCAACCCGCGGCAGCCGCGCGGCTGCTGTGGAGAACGTCCGGCACCGGAGCGGACGGGAGGCGCGGTGCCAGCCGGCACCGCGCCTCCCGTCCGTCCGTCCGGACCTGCGAGCGCTACTTGCTCGCGACCACCTCGCGCAGCAGCGCCGCGGTCTCCGACGGCGTCTTGCCGACCTTGACGCCAGCGGCCTCGAGCGCCTGCTTCTTCGCCTCGGCCGTCCCGGCGGAGCCGGACACGATCGCGCCGGCGTGGCCCATCGTCTTGCCCTCGGGCGCGGTGAAGCCCGCGACGTAGCCGACGACCGGCTTGGTGACGTGCGCCTTGATGTAGTCGGCCGCACGCTCCTCGGCGTCGCCGCCGATCTCGCCGATCATGACGATCGCCTCGGTCTCGGGGTCGGCCTCGAACGCGGCGAGCGCGTCGATGTGCGTGGTACCGATGACCGGGTCGCCGCCGATGCCGATGGCGGTCGAGAAGCCCAGGTCACGCAGCTCGTACATCATCTGGTAGGTCAGCGTGCCCGACTTCGAGACGAGCCCGATCGGGCCCTTGCCGGTGATCGTCGCCGGGGTGATGCCGACGAGCGACTCCCCGGGGGTGATGATGCCGGGGCAGTTCGGGCCGATGATGCGGGTCTTGCCACCGAGGGCCTTGGCGTGCGCCCAGAACTCCGCGGAGTCCTGCACGGGGATGCCCTCGGTGATGACGACCACGAGCGGGATCTCGGCGTCGATGGCCTCCGTCACGGCGTCCTTCGCGAACGCCGGCGGCACGAAGACGATGGAGACGTCGGCACCGGTGGTGTCGATGGCCTCGCGCACCGAGCCGAACACCGGCAGCTCGACGTCGCCGTGGGTCACGGTGGTGCCGGCCTTGCGGGCGTTGACGCCACCGACGACCTGCGTGCCGGCCTTGAGCATGAGCGCGGTGTGCTTGGTGCCCTCGCCGCCGGTGATGCCCTGGACGATGACCTTGGAGTCCTTGTTGAGGAAGATCGACATGGTCAGTCCCTTCAGGCCGCTGCGGCGGCGAGTTCGGCGGCCTGCTCGGCCGCGTCGTCCATGGTCGCGGCGACGGTGACGAGCGGGTGCGCTGCCTCCGCCAGGATCCGACGACCCTCTTCCACGTTGTTGCCGTCGAGGCGCACGACGAGCGGCTTGGTGGCCGCGTCGCCGAGGATGCCCAGCGCGGCGACGATGCCGTTCGCGACGGCGTCGCAGGCGGTGATGCCGCCGAAGACGTTCACGAAGACGCTCTTCACCTGGGGGTCGCCGAGGATGACGTCGAGGCCGTTGGCCATGACCTCGGCCGAGGCGCCGCCGCCGATGTCGAGGAAGTTGGCGGGCTTCACGCCGCCGTGGCGCTCACCGGCGTAGGCGACGACGTCGAGCGTCGACATGACGAGCCCCGCACCGTTGCCGATCACGCCGACCTGGCCGTCGAGCTTGACGTAGTTGAGACCGTGCGCCTTCGCCTTGGCCTCGAGCGGGTCCTCGCTCGCGGTGTCCTCGAGCGCCTTGTGGCCCTCGTGCCGGAAGTCGGCGTTCTCGTCGAGCGAGACCTTGCCGTCGAGCGCGAGGATCTGGCCGTCGCCCGTGCGGACGAGCGGGTTCACCTCGACGAGGGTCGCGTCCTCACCCTTGTAGACGTCGTAGAGCTTGACGAAGACGTCGGCGACCTGGTCCACGAGCTCCGCCGGGAACCCGGCCTGCTCGGCGATCGCACGACCGGCTGCGGCGTCGATGCCCGTCAGGGGGTCCACCTCGACGCGGGCGAGGGCCTCGGGCTTCTCGACGGCGAGCTGCTCGATCTCCATGCCGCCCTCGACGCTCGTGAGCGAGAGGTACGAGCGGTTCGCCCGGTCGAGCAGCACCGAGAAGTAGAACTCCTCGGCGATGTCCGCGCCCTGGGCGATCATGACCCGCTTGACCGTGTGGCCCTTGATGTCGAGGCCGAGGATCGCCTGGGCGTGCTCGTAGGCCTCGTCCGGGGTCTTGGCGACCTTGACGCCGCCGGCCTTGCCGCGACCGCCGACCTTCACCTGCGCCTTGACGACGACGACTCCGCCGATCTTCTCGGCCGCCGCCCTCGCCTCGTCCGGGGTGTCGGCGATGATCCCCTGCAACACGGGGACGCCGTAGGACTCGAAGAGGTCCCTGGCCTGGTACTCGAAAAGATCCACGCTGTTCTTCTTCCCGCACGTTCCGTGCGATCGGCATCGGTTACCCGGTCGCCACACTCACCATCGAGGGTCGCTCGATGTCGAGACAACGGCCGGCAGCCAGCCTAGCGCCGGCAGGTGGACGCGCGGTGCGCGCCCGTCACGTCGCGCGCGCACCCGTCGGTCGGGAGGCGCGGATCACCTCCGCCCCGCCCGATCCGCTGGGCGCACCCGTCGAACGGTCCCCCAGCGTCCGCCCGGCAGTGTGGAACGGTGAACGACGCCCTCCGTGCCCGCGCCGCCGACGTGTTCGGCTGGCACCTCCGACCCGACCAGGAATCCGTCATCGACGCCGTGCTCGACGGACGCGACGCACTCGCCGTGATGCCGACCGGATCGGGGAAGTCCGCGATCTACCAGGTCGCCGGCATCGAGCTGGACGGCGTCGTCGTCGTGGTCTCACCCCTCGTCGCGCTGCAGGAGGACCAGGTCGTCGGACTCGAGCACCACGAGGGCGCTCCCCGCGCCGTCGCGATGAACGCCACGAGGAAGGCCCGCGCCGTCGCCGAGGCCTGGGACGCCGTCGCCGCCGGTGCGGTCGGCTACGTGTTCCTGGCGCCCGAACAGCTCGCGAAGGACGACGTGCTCGAGCGACTCCGCGACGCCGGCGTCGTGCTGCTCGCCGTCGACGAGGCCCACTGCATCTCGTCCTGGGGCCACGACTTCCGGCCGGACTACCTGGCGCTCGGCGAGGTCGCGGAGCGTCTCGGCCGTCCGCCCGTGCTCGCACTGACCGCGACCGGCTCCGCTCCGGTGCGGGACGACATCGTCGAACGGCTCGGCATGCGCGACCCGTTCGTGCTCGCGTCGGGATTCGACCGGCCCGGCATCCGGCTCAAGGTCGTCCGGCACGCCGAGGACGCCGAGAAGCGCGCGGCCGTGGTCGAGCAGGTGGCCGAGCTCGACGGCGCCACCGTGGTCTACGTCGCCACCCGTGCCGCGACCACGGAGTACGCGGACGCGCTCGCCGCCCGGGGTCGTCGGGCCCGGCCGTACCACGCCGGCATGCCGATCCGGGAGCGGGAGGCCGTGCACACCGGGTTCCTGGACGGCGACGTCGACGTCGTGGTGGCGACCAGCGCGTTCGGCATGGGCATCGACAAGCCGGACGTCCGGTACGTCGTGCACGCCGACGTGCCCGAGTCGATCGACGCCTACTACCAGGAGATCGGGCGTGCCGGACGGGACGCCGAACCCGCCGGCGCCACCCTGCACTACCGCGCCGAGGACTTCGGCCTGCGCACGTTCTTCGCGTCCGGGGCACCGCGGCCCGCCTCGGTCCGCGCCGTGTTCGACGCCGTCCCGGCCACCGGCTCGTCGCCCCGTTCGGCGGTCGAGGAGGCCTCGGGCCTCTCCGGCCGGACCGCGGGTCGCGCGCTCAACGCCCTGCTCGACGCCCGGGCCCTGCGCGAGGACGTGGACGGGATCGCCCGGGTGCCGGACGGTCCACGGGACGCCGGCCGTGCGGCCCGTGCCGCCGCGGACCGCGCCGCCGAGCGGGAGCGGGTCGAGGAGTCCCGGATCGCGATGATGCGCCAGCTCGCCGAGACGACCGGCTGCCGGAGGCAGTTCCTGCTCGGCTACTTCGGGGACGAGCTGCCGGAACCGTGCGGGAACTGCGACACCTGTTCGTCGGGGACGGCCTACGAGGCCGCCGCACACGTCGCCGACGGCGCCAACGACACGGCCTGGCCGCCGGACGCCCGGGTCGAGCACGCCGAGTGGGGCACCGGTGTCGTGATGAGCACGGAGGAGGACCGCATCATGGTGTTCTTCGAGTCCGCCGGCTACCGCACGCTCGCGCTGGCCGACATCGAGCGGCACGACCTGCTCGAACGGCTCTGACCCGCCGGGATCGCCCGGGCGGGGAAGGCGCGGTCGCTCGACCACCCGTCGGCGACCGCGCTCCACTCCCCCGAGCACCCGCGATGCTGCCCTGGCGGCGTGACCGGCAGGTGTCCTCCGGGTGAACACGACACGAAACCGGACGCCCGTCGAGGCCTGACGGGTAGGCAGGAAGCCCGCAACGGAAAGGAACCACCATGAGCGATCCCGGCATCAGCCCCGTCGACGACTTCGAGGCCCAGCAGCGTCGCGACGACGACGTCGACCGCGAGCACGTCGGCCCGTACGAGGTGGACGAGTCCGAGGAGTCCCTCGAGACCGTCACGAACGACGCCGTCGCCGGCGAGACCGTCGAGCCGCAGCCCGGTGACGGTACCGACGACGGGCCGACCGGTGGCTCGCCGCGCGAGGGTTCCCCCGACCTGTGGGAGCACGACGACGACGAGGACCGTCCCGACCTCGGCAACGACCTCGGTACGAAGCCCCTCTGACCGACGGCCCCCACGGAGCACGGCCCAGTACGATCGGGCCGTGCTCCGTCGCGTCCAGGACAGTGTCCGCAGCATGCCCGCCGTGGCTCGGCTGCTGGCCCTCGCATCGCTCCTGCTCGTCGCGGCCGCAGCACACACGGGAGTCCGGTCCGGTGTGACCGACTGCGGTCCGGGCACGTACGGACCACCGTGCGGCACGAACGTGCTCTGGGTGCCGCTGGTCGTCGGCGGGGTGCTGCTCGCGGTGGTCGCCGGATCGCCGAGCCACCTCTGGCCGCTCCCGGCGATCTGGCTGGTCGCCGTCCTGGTCGCCGCCGCCACGGGGCAGGTCGGGAGCGCGGCGTTCCTCGTCGCCGCCCTGGTGGGCGGGACGCTCGCGCTCGCCGCCGCCATCGTGATCGACGTGCTCCCCCGCCTCCGCGCCGGACGGCGCGGGCCACGACCGTGAGCGGTCGCCGGACGGGAGGAACGGGGCCGGGCCCGCGCCGTCCCTCCAGTCCGTCCTCGGGCGGGGTCCCGGAACGCGACCTGCGTCGGTTCCTCGCCGACAGCACGCCCGTGGCCGCCGGAGGCCGGGCCATCCTGCTCCAGATCGCCGACCCCGTGGTCGCCGCGGGGGTCCGGCGGCACTCGGACTTCGCTCGACGGCCGCAGCAACGGCTCGCCCACACCCTCACGTTCGTGTACGCGGTGGTGGTCGGCACCGACGCCGACGCTGCCGTCGCGGCCGGTTTCGTGGACCGCGCCCACCGCCCGGTCGCCGGAGCCGACGACGTGGGCCGGCAGCTCTGGGTGGCCGCGACCCTGTACGACTCCGCGATGCGCGCCCACGAGCTGTTCGGCACGCCAGCGGGACCCGCGCTCGCCGGACGCGTGCTCGACGCCTACGCCCCGATCGGCACCGCGCTGCGCGTGCCGGCGGACCGTTGGCCGGCGACGGTGCCGGACTTCGACCGGTACTGGACCCGCACGCTCGCCGGGCTCCGCGTCACCGACGACGCCCGCGGCGTCGTGCGCGACCTGCTGCACCCCCGGTTCGCGCCGCTGTGGGTTCGGGCCGCGATGCCGCTCGTGCGGGTCGTCACCGTCGGGATGCTCCCGGACGCCCTCCGGTCGCAGTACGGCTTCGCGTGGGGGCCGCGCGAACAGCGGCGCTTCCGGCGGACCGTGCGCCGGGTACGGGTCGCACGGGCGATCCTGCCCGGGTGGCTGCTGCGGCTGCCGGGGCCGCTGCTCCTGCGGGCGATGCGGCGGTACGCGGGCGGGGGTCAGCCGGCGAGGACCCGGACCGCGTAGTCGCCGACCATCACCACGTCACCGGGTCGGGCCACGACCTGCGCGCCACCGACGCTCGGCTCCTGCGCCCCGGACGCCCGGACCACCACCGTGCCGTTCGCGGAGCCGAGGTCCTCGACCACGAGTCCACCGTCGCCCGTCGGCCGGATCGCCGCGTGCTCGCGCGACACCGAACGACCCGGGTCGTCGAGCAGCACCGCACGCCGTCCGGGCACCGTCTGGACCTTGCGCCCCAGGACCACCGGCTGGTCGAGCGGCACAACGTTGCCCGGTGCGACCTCGAGCACGAGCCGCGGCACCACGCCGATCGTGGGGAGCGGCTGGTCGGTGTGCACCACGGCGTCCTGCTCACGGTCGGACACCGGTGCGCTCGGCAGCACCCACGCCCGCGACAGGTGACCGGCCTGTCGATCGCGCTCGACCTCGGCGTGGGTGACGACCGGACGCTCCGGTGTCCCCTCGTCCTTACGACGTCGTGCCACGGTGTACCCCTCGTTCTGGTTCTTGTCCCCACCTGGTGCGAGATGCAACGGAATCAAGTATCGTCGAACCGCCGGGGGGCTCCCGGTACATCAAATACCGCATCGGGAGGGTATGCACATGGCAAACGTCAACGTCACCTACGACGATCTCCGCAACCAGGCTTCGCAGCTGCGCAACGGCCAGAAGTCCATCGAGGACCAGCTGAGCCAGCTCAAGAGCCAGATCGACAACCTCGTGTCGTCGGGCTACGTCACCGACAAGTCGTCCAAGGCGTTCGACGCGACGTACTCGGAGTTCAACTCCGGCGCGACGCAGACGATCCAGGCGATCGACGGTATGGCCGGGTTCCTCGAGAGCGCGGCGAACACGCTCGAGTCGACGGACGAGCAGCTCGCCTCGAGCATCGGCTAGTCAGGACCAGCACGACGGTGGCCGGCGCCTGGGGGTGCCGGCCACCGCTCTCGCCGCAGGGGCGGCGTCGAACGACCAGCAGCAGTAGGAATCCACCGGGGGAACCGTGGCCGGCACCATCAAGCTCGATCTCGACCTGATCGGGAATCTCGCATCCGACCTCTCGAGACTGCACGGCGACTTCCAACACGTCGCCTCTGCCGCATCCGACTACAAGACCGGCATCGGCTCGATGACGGTCGGCAGTGCGATCGACGACTTCGCCGGCAACTGGGACATCCGGCGCGGGCGCCTCCAGGAGTCGATCAAGGCCGTGGCCGAGATGGCCGAGAGCGCGCACGACGGCTTCACCCAGACCGAGGTCGAGCTCGCGAACAAGATCCTCGGGAAGGACAGCTGATGGCACGGCCCAGCGACTGGAGCGCCGTCGACATGCAGCTCGACCCGGTGCCCGGCGACCCGGCCGAGATCCGGCAGTCCGCCTCCGGTGCCCGTTCGATCGAGCAGGCCATCACCGAGCAGGTCAACCGCCTCAACAGCCTGAAGGACGGCGAGGGCTGGGAGAGCGAGTCGGGGACGAAGTTCCGCGACTCCGCCGGAGACCTCGCCGGCGCCATCGAGAAGGCCAAGGGCCGCTACACCGAGCTCGCCGCCGCGCTCGACCAGTGGGCGGACGGGCTCGAGGGGCTCCAGCGCGAGGCCGACGCAGCCCTGCTGCAGGCGCAGGACGCGCGGGACGCGCACCGCGCTGCGGCGAACCAGACCATCACGGCCGAGGCCGACAGTCCGGAACACCAGGACCAGGTCGACGCGCAGGACCGGGCGCTGAGTTCGGCGCAGGGTGACATCGACGCGGCGAAGGCGATCATCCACCGGCTCGCCGGTCCCTTCGGCGAAGAGGGCGAGTACGGGGAGCTGGCCGGTCGGGTCGCCGATCGCATCCGACAGGGCGCGGACGACGGGCTGAAGGACGGCTGGTTCGACCACGTGAAGCAGGCCATCCACGGGGCGCGCGGCGTGCTCAACGTCATCAAGGATGCGCTCGACGCCGTCGGCGCCGTCCTTCTGGTCGTCACCGTGGTCGCGGCCATCTTCTTCCCCGTGGCGCTCCCGGTGATCGCCGCCATCGGGCTCGCTGTGGCCGGCGCGAAGCTGCTGATCACGGCAACGCAGGCGGTGGCGGGTGACGCGAGCGCGGGGGACGTCGGCAAGGACGCCCTCGGCTTCGCACTGGCCGGGGTCGGGTTCGGTGCCGCCAAGTACGCCGGCTCCGCGATGGGGCTGCTGCGGGGCGCAGTGGGAGAGACACGTGCAGCATCGGCTGCCGCTGCGGCGCGAAACGCGAACGCCGGAGTGGGCGGCGAGCTGAGTGCGTTCCTCCGGGGTGGCGATGCCGGCATCCGGGAGGCAGAAGCGGTCGGACGGAAGCCCCTCACGGCGTTGCTCGACACGTACGTGACCGGCGGTCTGATGGAGACCGCTCAGGTCCTCAAGCTTGCGCCGGATTCCGCCCTCGCACGCGAGGCAGCGACGCGCGCAGCGCTGGCCAACGGTGTCGTCGCCGGCTCCGGACTTCCCGGTCTCCCGGATCTGCCGGAACCCGTGGTGAACGTCGTCTCCGCCGCCACGGACTGGAACGGGTACTGGAAGTCGAAGAGCGAGATCCACGTCGGTTCCCTGTGACACAGTACCGAGTCCTCTTGCCCGACGGGTGGTACCGGTACCCGGTCGACGGCGATCCGAAGCGCGCTTCGCGAGCGTTCGCCGATCGTCACCTGGTCCTCCGGGGTGGGGACGACCCGACGGCTGTGGAGGCACGGCGCCGCGCGCGCGACGACATCCGCTCCGCCTTCGGCACGATGGCGAACGCGGGGACGACGGACCTGTACTTCTTCGACGGCCAGTTCGGCGGAGTGCCGATGAACATGTTGTTCACGGTCGGTGTGGTCTACCTCGGACCGACGATCGCCGATCTCGAACTCCCTGCGGTCGCTCCGGTGCTCGGTGCATCGACGACGCTCACGGAGTTGCCCGTGGGGGAAGCACTCCGGGCGCGGTCCGAAGGAGAGATCGACGGAGGAGGATCGCTGCCGTCGTCGCTCCCCGGTGACATCGCCGCGGCGTTCCTCGCTGTATCGGGATCAGGCGGGCCAGCGAGGACGACTCGCGTGGACTACCTCCTGCCGGTGCCGCAGGAGCACGGCTCCTTCGCGCTGATCTCGTTCCAGTGCGCGGGCGATCCGTTCGTGGACGAGCGCGTTGCACACTTCGACATCCTGATGACCGGCTTCGCCTGGGACGGCGGGCGATGAAGTTCACCTGGCCACCGACCGACACGCTCCGTCCACTCGACCTCGAAGCGCATCGTCGTGATCCCTCGAGTGCGCCGACGATCATCAGACTCCTCAACGAAACGGATGCAGCAGCAGCCTGGACGGTCCTCGAGGACTCGCGCGAGGTCGGCTGGGTCGCCGTCCGCACGGCCCCGCTCGACGGCCGTCCCGCCGGGGTCGCCCGGGCTGGCCTCCGTGCGTCTGATCCGATCGGGCCGATCGAGGAATCGATGCTCCCCACGAGCAGCGGCGACACGCTGCGACTGGTCCAACGCCTCGCGCTGGAACGGCCGGACGGCGCAGCCTTCGTCGTGGTCCAAGCATCGTGGTCCTGGGTCGTGGGTGACGAGCTCGTCGTCCTCTCATCGAGCAGCGCCGAACCCGCGCTCGCCGAGCTGTTGATCGCACGCATCGACGCCCTCGCTGCGAAGATCGTCATCGATGCTTGAAACCCTTGCCCGCCCTGCCGCGTCGAGCGACCGGGCGGCCGCTGCGACCAGTGCCATGCGGCTCGTCATCGACGAGCGAGATCGGCTCGTCGTCCTCGACCAGGGCGGTGAACGAACGACGACGGACACCGTCGCCCGCGCCTGGTTCCTGAACGGCGACGTCCTCCCGAGGCACCTCGCGCCCACAGCCAGCAACGGCGCCGTGCTGATCGAGGACGTGAGCGGCAGCCTCTACCTCGTTCCGATCGACGATTGGTGGATGGCTCCCGTCTCCATCGTGCCGAAGGAACTCGCACTCCGCTCGAGCGGTCTCTCCGCGTTGCTCGATCGTTTCGGCACCGATGATCCACCGCCCGGCCACTTCGCCTCGGCCCACGTCCTGACACCCACGGATGAGCGGCGACGCCGCAGGATTCAGAAGATCCTGGTCGTCGTCATCCTGCTCGGACTCGGCGCATTCCTGACGGATGCATTCGGCCCGATCGTGCTGGCGATGACCCGCACCCCCGACGCCCCGGCCTTCGGATGGATCTCGGCCGGTGCAGCCGCCGCCAACGCATTGGTGGTGCTGGTCGTCGCCGCAGGGCGCAGGCGTCGGCCCAGGAGCGCCGACGCGCCGGCACTCCGGCCCGTGGCCGGCCCCTCCTGGTTCCGCAACGCGGCGTCGATCAGCGCGGACGACCAGGGTCTCGTCCTCGTCGACGGGCAGGGCATCGCGCAACGGTTGGCAACACCGGATCGGCATCTCGGGCCGGATGCCGTGGTGCGCGCGGCGTTCGTCCACGACGAGGACCCTCGAGTGCTGCTCATCGACGGAACGGACACCGTCCGCGCGCAGTTGCCGCTGCGTCTGTGGGCGCCGTCGCCGGACGAGGCACTCGTCCTCCGAGAGTTCCTGCAGCGTCTCGGTGTCCTTACCGTCGCATCCGACGATCTGCGCAACCAGCCCGCGCTCGCGCTTGACGAGATGCGCAGCAGCCGCGTCGGCCCGTCGTCGCTGATGCTGCCGAACGTCCTGGGCGCCGTACCCGCGTACCCGTTCCTCGCATCGTCGGCCTTCACGACGGTCGTGCTCGCCGGGGCTCGGTCGGCGGGCCCCGGGGACACCGCGACGATCGTCACGGCGCTGTTCGCCGCCATCGCGGTCGCAACGGTCGCCGCGGTCTTCGTCGTCGAATCGAGTTCGCGCCTCCCCGTCACTCGCATCCGTCCGGAACAGCACGGACGTCCGGACCAGCCAGCGCTCACCCGACGCCACCTCGTCGCTGTGGGCATCCCGCTCATCGGAGCAGCTGTCGCCGTCTGGTACTTCGAGCAGGGCAACATCTTCTCTGCGACCAGCATCCTGCTCCTGGTGCTCGCCGTCCCACTGGTCTCGTGGCTGACGTTCCGTCGCCGTCGCGCAGAGCGGGGAAAGGCACCGGTCGGGCTCGGACGGTGGATCGTGATCGGAGCCCCGAGAGGAGACGAATGACTCGCCTGCTGTGGAACTACAACCGCGCGTGGACGCTGCTCGACGACGAGGGTGAGGTCGACGAGGTCACCGACGCAGCGGTGGAGCATGCGCTTGCGCAGGCGAAGCAGCGGCCGAAGCGTCGAGAACGCACGGTGCTCCGAACGGTCGTGCGTGACATCGCCGCCTTCCAGACCGCGGCGAAGGCGGAGACCTGCTTCGTGCTCTCGACCACGGCGCCGACGGTCCGAGCGATCGCGTACACGGTCGTGCACACCGTCGCCGGTGTCGACCGCGCGGACACCTTCATCGACGACGCTCGTGCACCGCGGGCGTCCGGCATCGGCGACGCCAGTGTCGGGACACTCGACCTGCCCGTCGGCCGTGCAACGCTCGTGGAGATGCGGGAACGCAGCACCGGCGGCCGGGGGCGGCCGGTGATGCAGGTCGTTCGTGCGATCATCCCCATCGTCGACGGCTTGAACGAGCTCACGGTGGTCGTGTCCTTCTTCGTCCCGGACGAGAACGACAGCGCCCTCGCTCGGCCCATGCTCGATGAGCTCCTCCGCGACCTGCGCATCGACTGGGGGTGAGCGTCATCGACGGGGCGGAGACGGTCGCCCACGCGGCCGTGCTGAGCGACCGACGCGCCGCGCGGGGTCAGCTGGAGTCACTCGCTGTCGTGGACGACCGCTTGTACGGCGTGCGGTCGACGGGCCACCTCGCGCTCACCGGGCGGATCGTGGCCGCTTGGGCCCTCGACTGGTCGGACGTCCCGCGCTCGATCGTCGCGAGTCCCGGCAACGGAGCCGTCGCGATCCGCGACGAGCACGGACGCGAGTTCATCGTGCCGATCGACGACTGGTGGATCATGGCGTCGAGCCCGACGCTCTTGTCCACCGCACTCGATTCGAGCGGTCTCGCGTTGCTGATCCAGCGGTACGGAGCATCGGCAACGCTCAACGGAACCCCACGTCCCACGGTCATCCTTCCTCGGCCACCGGCGTTCTTCACCCGTGCCGAGCTCCTCGTGCGCGTGGCGGTCCTCGGGGGTGGTGCGCTCATCCCGCTCTCCGTCGCCTCCGCCCTCGTCGTGGCAGCGACGGCGCATCGCCTGCTCTGGGAGTTGTGGAGCCTCCCACAGATCGCGGCATCGATCGCTGTCGTCGTCGCTGCCTTCTCGGTGATCATCGGCAGGCGACGGATCACGAGGGAACCGACTGACGCGATCCGACCACACGGACCAGCTTGTTTCACGAGTATGGCATCGCTGTCGGTCAACGGTGGTCAGCAGCTGGAGCTCACGGACGGCCAGGGCATGTGGCGCCGTCTGGAGACTCCCGGTTCGACGCTGTCCCCGATGGCGGTCAGCCGTGTGGTGTTCACCGACCACGCTCGTCGCACTGCTCTGCTGGTCGACGGCTCCGGTACCGTTCGCGCAGAACTGGATGCAGCGACCTGGTACCCGGACGGACCCGACCAGCTGACGGCGTTCTTCAACGCATCCGGCATCCTGACGGCGCATCAACCGGACGTGCGGTCTTCTCCGGCGCAGCGCCTCGACACCCGATCCAGCCTGGACATCGCGAAGGGATCACTGTCGTCCTGCAACGAGCCCGGGGTCGCACGGGTGACGCCGGTCCTCGTCGCAACCATGTTGCCGGTCCTGGGTTCTGCGACGTCGTTCGCCGCGGGACTGCCCTGGGCCGGTGCACTGTGCCTCGCGCTCGCTGCGACGAACGTCTGCCTCACCTGCTGGCTGGGCTGGACGGAGACGTCTGTGCGCGTCGGCGACCCGACGAGAGTCACGGTCGACAAGCCCAACCGGATGAGCGGACGGTCCGCAGCGCTGACGATCGTCGTGCTGGCTTCGCTGCTGACCCTGCTCTGGACCGTTCCGGCCCAGCGCTGGGACCTCGTCGTCGCAGCCGTCTTGCTCGCGATGGCCCTCCCCGGTCTCGCTTGGGTGGTGTACCGGCGTCGAGCACTGATCAACGGGAGCGGCCCACTGGCGCTCCACCGGTGGTGGCTCAGCGGCGCATCACGAGGAGAGGAATCATGAAGAACCTGCACTTCCGGCCGATCGACGCCTGGACGTTCATCGAGCCCGGGGCGCCGGATGAAGTCGGGACGGCCGCTGCCACTCGCGCGGTGAGCTTCGCGGAGACGGCCGTGTCGTCGAGGGACCGTGCCCGCCTCGTGCGCGAGTTCAGCGACCTTGCTCGGTACCGCGACACGTTCGAGGCGCCGGACTTCGCCGTCCTCACCACGAACAGACCGTCAGTGCACGTCATCGCGCACACCGCGGTGCACTACCTCGTCGGAGACGGAGCGGCCGACTTCGTGATCGACGACTCCTGGGCGGAGCGCCGCGATGGATCGCTCACTGCTGACCCCGAGATCACGACGACACGCACCGCGCTGGGTACCGCCACACGGATCCTGCTCAGACACACTTCGGAACCGAGCAGGTTCCTCCGGAGACGATCCGTCAAGACCTCGGTCCGATGGGTGCAGCCGTTCTCCGACGAATCGCTCTCCCGCACGGCCGTGCTCACATCGGTGATCGCGCACGAGAGCAACGTCGATCTAGCGCTGCCGCACGTGGACCGGCTCGCGCTCAGCCTCGAACTCCGGGAGACGTCATGAGCGGCGCCGCGGACCCGACGCCCGTCGGCCTCCCCGACCTCGAGGGCCTCGCCGGCGCGGACTGGTTGGTCGTCCCGCTGCCGGAGGATGTCCGGGGCAAGCCGAAGCGCTGGGCGAACTCGACTACCTACCGGCTCTTCCCCTGGTACGTGCGACCGTTCAAGACCGTGGAGGTCATCTTGACCGCTGGGTCGCTCGAGCAGCACTGCAGGATGAGCGCGCCCGACCTCCGGTTCGCGTTCTTCCGCCCGCAAATCACATCCCCGACGGACACGACGACCGTCTCCGTCACCGCGACCGGGGACAGACCGGGCGGTACCGGCATCCCACCCTTCGAGGGCCTCCGCGCCGGCGCCCAGACGGTGTGGGAGCAGACAGGGGAGACGTGGCCGTTCGTCGATCCGACGGGAGCCGTGGTCGCGCGCTGCTGGCGTTTCCGATCCGGCACCCTGACCATCACGGTCACCGGTCTCGGCGATCACGCTGCGGCCTTCGCTGCCGCTGAGGCGTCCCTGGAGGCGTTCGTCCGACGCATCCACAACGCGAGGTGAGCGCTGGGGCTGGACGCGTCGCAGGTGAGCCGACCCGTTACCCCACACCGCGCCTCCAGTCCGACCGCCCATCCACAAGCCGGACGCAACCCGGCCTGCACGGCGCAGGAACCTGCGAGAATCGACGCATGAGCGGCAGCACGACGCTGCGGGGGGCCTCGACCGGGTGCTCCGCGACGACCAGGACCCACGACGTGGCAGGTGCCACGTGCGCCTGACGTTCACCGCGACCCACCTGCCGACCGACGCCACGGCGGACTTCGTGGTCGAGTGCGACGAGGACACCGTCCTCGGCGAGGTCGTCGAGATCGTCGCCCGTCGCTTCGGCCTGAGCGCCGAGTCCATCGTCGAGGTCGCGGTCGACGCCGTCCCGACGACCCCGCACGCCCGGCTCGGTGACGGTGTCCTGCTCGAGGGGTCCCGCCTGACCTTCGGCGCCCCCGCGCCGGTCCTCCCGCTGCCGGCCGACCTGCCGAGCGTCCGCATCGTGGGCGGGCCCGGAGCCGGCACGGTCGTGGTGCTGGACGCGGGCATCGCACACGTCGGTTCCGCTCCGGACGCCACGGTGCACCTGCCGGACCGCACCGCCCCGGAGTACGCGGCGATCCTGCGCCTCGACCTCAACCGGCGGTTCTCGATCATCCCGACGCGCGGCTCGCGCGTCCTCCTCGACGGCACGGAGCTCGACGAGGAGACGCCCGTCGAGCCCGGCAGCGTCGTCACGATCGGCGACACGCTGCTGTCGGTCGCGGTCCCCGACGCCGACCGGGCGGCGATCACGCTGACACCAGGTGGCGGGACGCTCGACTACACCCGGCCGCCGCGCCTGCTGCCGGAGGAGACCCCGACGGTCTTCAAGCTGCCGGCCGCGCCGGGGCAGCAGTCGCGCCGCTCCATCCCGATCATCGCGGCACTCGCGCCGCTCGGCATGGCGGCCGTGATGATCTCGATCTTCCACAACGTCGCGTACCTGGCCTTCGGCCTCATGTCGCCGATCATCATGTTCGGCAACGCCTGGTGGGACCGCCGCAACGGCAAGAAGACGCACCGGCAGCGGGTGGCCGAGTACGAGGAGACGAAGAAGGCGGTCGAGGCGGACGCCCTGGAGGCAGTGGTCCGGTATCAGCGCGAGTCACGCACCAGCGCGCCCGATCCGGCGACGGTGCTCGACATCGCCCTGCGCCGTCGCGCCCGGCTGTGGGAACGTCGGCGGACCGACCCCGACTACCTCACGCTGCGCGTCGGCACGGCGGACGTGCCGTCGGGCGTCGTGCTCGAGGACCCGGCAGCGCTGGAGCACCGGCGGGCGGTCGACAAGCTGGCCGAGGACGTGCCGGTCGTGGTCGACCTCGGCGAGCACGGCGTGGTCGGTGTCGCCGGACGCGACGAGCACACCAGGCACCTCACGTCGTGGCTCGTGGCGCAGCTCGCGGTGCTGCAGAGCCCGCGGGACACCCAGTTCGTGGTGCTCACCGACGCGCAGTCCGCCGACGAGTGGGCGTGGCTGCGATGGGTGCCGCAGGCGCGACCGGGGTTCGGGCAGGACGCCGTCATCGCGATCGGCAACGACGCCGAGACGCTGGGCGCGCGGGTCGCCGAGATCGGGCAGCTCATCGACGCACGGCAGCGGGCGATGCGCGAGTCGAACGTGCGGGGGATCCCCGGTCCCGACGTGGTCGTGGTGCTCGACGGCGCTCGACGGCTGCGCGCACTGCCGGGCCTGATCCGCATCCTCAAGGAGGGCCCTGCGGTCGGCGTCCGGGCGATCTGCATCGAGGAAGAGGCACGCCTGCTGCCCGAGGAGTGCTCGGTCGTCGTCACGGTGGGTCCGGAGCGCATCCGTGTCGCCGCCCAGCGTCAGGCGACGGTCACCGACGTCCGACCGGACCGCATCCCGGACGGCTGGTTCGAGACCGTCGCCCGGGCGGTGGCGCCGATGGTCGACGCCGACGACGAGAGCGATGCCGGTGGGCTGCCGTCGTCGTCGCGACTGCTCGACGTGATGCTGCTGGAACCGCCGACGGCGCGGGCGATCACGGGCAAGTGGAACGTGCGTGCGCGCACCACCGAGGTGGTCGTCGGCGAGAGCCTCGACGGCCCGTTCGCGTTCGACCTCCGCAAGGACGGCCCGCACGGCCTGGTCGCCGGCACGACCGGGTCGGGCAAGTCCGAACTCCTGCAGACGATCGTCGCGTCCCTGGCGGCGACGAACACCCCGGAGGGCATGAACTTCGTCCTCATCGACTACAAGGGCGGCGCGGCGTTCCGCGACTTCGCGCCGCTGCCGCACACGGTCGGCATGGTGACGGACCTCGACACGCACCTGGTGGAACGCGCCCTCGAGTCGCTCGGCGCCGAGCTCCGTCGCCGCGAGCACCTGCTGGCCGACGCCGCCGCGAAGGACATCGAGGACTACGTCGACCGCCTCGTCCGCGGTGAGCCGCTGCCGCCGATGCCGCGCCTGCTCATCGTGATCGACGAGTTCGCGAGTCTCGTGCGCGAGCTCCCGGACTTCGTCACGGGCCTGGTCAACATCGCACAGCGGGGACGGTCGCTCGGCATCCACCTCATCCTCGCCACGCAGCGTCCGACGGGTGTGGTGTCGAACGACATCCGCGCCAACACGAACCTCCGGATCGCGCTCCGCGTCACGGACTCGAGCGAGAGCACCGACGTCATCGACGCCGGTGACGCGGCGCAGATCCAGAAGAGCACGCCCGGCCGCGGGTACATCCGGCTCGGGGCCGGCGCGCTGCTGCCGTTCCAGGCCGGTCGGGTGGGCGGCCGGCGTCCGGGGCTGTCGACCGGACGCAAGCAGGTCTGGGCCGGAGCCGTCTCGTGGTCGTCGCTCGGCACCACGCCACCGGCACCACCGAAGTCGAAGGAGCTGCAGGCAGAAGAACGCACCGACCTGCAGGAGCTGGTCGGTGCGGTGGCCGAGGCGGCGACCGAGCTCGGTGGACCGGCCCCCTACCGTCCGTGGCTCGACGCCCTGCCGGAGACGCTCCTCTTCACCGACCTGAACGACCGGGCGTGGGAACTCGACGACAGCAGCACGACCGATGCCCGGGTCGGCCCGCTGCCCTTCGCGCTGCAGGACTTCCCGGCCGAGCAGGCGCAGCGGGTCCGGAGCCTCGACCTCGACTCGGACGGACACCTCTACGTGGTGGGTGCTCCGCGGAGCGGTCGGTCGCAGGTGCTCCGCACGATCGCCGCCGCGGTCGCCCGGAACACCTCGGCAGCCGACGTCCACGTGTACGCGCTCGACTGCGGCAACGGTGCGCTGCTGCCGATCCAGGCCCTCCCGCACGCCGGCGCCGTCGTGCAGCGCGTGCAGACCGAACGCGCGCAGCGTCTCCTCACGAAGCTCACCCAGGAGCTCGCCCGCCGGCAGCAGGTCCTCGCCGACGGCGGGTTCGCGAGCATCGTCGAGCAGCGCGCGGCGGCGGTCGTGCCCGCCGACCGGCTCCCCCACATCGTGTTCATGCTCGACCGGTGGGAGGGCTTCGTGGGCTCGCTCGGCGAACTCGACCACGGTGCACCGACCGACCAGGTGATGACCCTCCTGCGCGAAGGGGCGAGCGTCGGCATCCACCTGGTGGTCACCGGGGACCGTCAGCTCCTGTCGAGCCGGATGGCGACCCTGGTCGAGGACAAGCTCGTCCTCCGGCTCTCCGACCGCGGTGACTACGGCCTCGCATCGCTCAACCCCCGCAAGCTGCCCGAGCAGGTCCCGGACGGACGGGCGTTCGCGTCGGAGTCCGCCACCGAGACGCAGATCGCCCTGCTCGCCGCCGCCGGCACCGGCCAGTCGCAGGCCGCGGCGATCACCGCGCTCGCGACCTTCGCGACCGAACGCGACCGCTCCGTCGAGCGGGCGCGTCGGCCGTTCCGCGTCGACCAGCTGTCCGGGCCGGTGCCGTTCGACCGGGCGTGGGAGATGCGCGACGACGACGCCGCCCTGTTCGGCCTCGTCGGCATCGGCGGGGACGACCTCACCGCCATCGGGCCGGACCTCGCGGCCGCGGGCTCGTTCGTCGTGGGCGGTCCGGCGAAGTCCGGTCGGAGCTCCGTCCTGCTTTCGATCGCACGGTCGGTGCTGCGCGAGGGGGGCGAGATCGTGCTCGTCACCCCGAGGCAGTCGCCCCTGCGCGCCCTCGCGTCCGAGCCCGGCGTCCTCGGCGCACACGAGGGCGTCGACGTCACCGAGGCCGACCTCGCGCCGCTGTTCGACGGGCAGCCCGGCCGCCGGGTCCTCGTCATCGACGATGCCGAGCTCGTCAAGGACGCACCCGCGAAGAGCTGGCTGCAGGGCTTCGTGAAGAGCGCGGCGGACAACGGGCAGGCCATCGTCGCGGCGGGGTTGACGGCCGAGTTCGGCGTCGGGTTCACGGGCTGGCAGGTGGACATGAAGCGACGTCGGTCGGGGGCGCTCCTCAGCCCGCAGGCGATCACCGAGGGCGACCTGCTCGGCATGCGCCTGCCGCGCAGCAGCATCGTCGAACGGGTGCAGGTCGGCTCCGCGCTGGTGCACCTCGGCGACGGCGAACTGGTGTCGGTGCAGGTTCCGGTTCCCTGATCGTACGCCGGTTCTTGTCACACTGACAAATACCGTGGTACGGTCGGGTCATGGCAGTCGAACTCAGCACCCGGACCACCCGGGGCACCCAGGCGACACCGACGTTCTCCACCATGCGGTTCCCCGCCGGTGAAGCACACGTCAAGGTCGCACACGACGCCGACGCGGGGGACCTCATCGAGATCGCGACCCTGCGCGGCACGAACGGCGACGACCTCCTCATGCTCGGCATGTGGGCGGACGCCGTCCGGCAGCGCGGATCCCGGTCCGTCGCCCTCGTCCCGTACCTGCCCGGCGCCCGGCAGGACCGCGGCCTCCCCTTCGGCGCGAAGGTCTACGCGGACGTCATCAACGGCTTCGGGATCGACCAGGTGATCGCGTTCGACCCGCACTCGCCGGTGATCGTCGACCTGGTGGAGCGCCTGACCGTGGTCACGAGCGAGACCGTCGTCCGCGACCAGGTCGTCGCCGGCTCGGACTACAGCGGGATCATCGCCCCCGACAAGGGCGCGGTCGCGCGGGCCTCCGCCGTCGCCGACGCCTGCGGGCGGCCGGTGTTCCGCGCCGAGAAGCACCGCAACCCGGACACCGGCAAGCTCGACGGCTTCACGTGCGAGCCGCTGCCGGACACCGGTCGCCTGCTCGTCGTCGACGACATCTGCGACGGCGGCGGCACGTTCATGGGCCTCGCGACCGCGACGGGGCTGACGAAGGACCGCCTCGGCCTCTGGGTCTCGCACGGCGTCTTCTCCGGCCGGGCCCCGCAGCTCGCCGAGCACTTCGGGGAGATCGTCACGACGGACTCCTACCCCGCGCAGAACGCCATCGAGGGCCTGCGCACGATCGAACTCACCCCCTACCTGACGGAGCAGATCCGATGACGCAGACCGACACCACCACGACCGGCACCGACGGCACCACCGGCATCGCGCCCCGCTTCACCGGCCCGAGCCCGATCGCCCCGCTCCTCGCCGTCGACGGCTACAAGCACTCGCACCGGCAGGTCTACCCGGCCGGCACCACCCGGATCCTCATCAACTGGACGAACCGTTCGAACGCGCACATGCCCGAGTCGACGCACGCCGTGGTGTTCGGCCTGCAGGCGTTCATCCAGCGCTCGCTCGTCGAGGCGTGGGCGCCGTTCTTCGCCGCGGACGAGGACGAGGTCGCCGGCCTGTTCGAGCAGGCACTGCAGGGGTACTTCGGCCCGAACCACATCGGCACCGACCACGTCCGGGCACTCCACCGCCTCGGGTACCTCCCGCTCGAGATCCGCGCGCTCCCCGAGGGCACCCTCGCCCCGATCGGCGTCGCGACCCTCACCGTCGAGAACACCGTCGACGAGTTCTTCTGGCTGCCGAACTACATCGAGACGGCACTGTCGGCCTCGATCTGGCACCCGTCGACCGTCGCGACGAAGGCACTCGAGTACCGCGACCTCATGGAGGACTGGGCCGCCCGCACCGGCGCCGACCCGGCCAGCATCGACTTCGCCGCGCACGACTTCTCCTTCCGGGGACAGTCGAGCATCGAGTCGGCCGCGGCCGGTGGCGCCGGGCACCTCCTCTCGTTCCTCGGCACCGACTCGATGCCGTCGCTCGACTTCATCGACCGCTACTACCCGGGTGACAACGGCTGGGTGGCCGCGAGCGTCCCGGCCACCGAGCACAGCGTGATGTGCGTGCGCGGCGCCGAGGGCGAGCTGGCGACCTTCGAGCAGATCCTCGACGTGTACCCGACGGGCATCGTGTCGGCCGTGAGCGACGGGTTCGACCTCTTCAAGGTGATCACCGAGACGCTGCCGCAGCTCAAGGACCGGATCACGGGTCGCGACGGCAAGCTCGTCATCCGCCCGGACTCGGGCGACCCGGTGGACATCGTCACCGGCACCGTGCACGGGGTCGACACCGCGGCACTGACCGACCCGGCCCGCAGCCACGAGGAGAAGGGTGTCGTGGAGCTCCTCGACGAGATCTTCGGGCACACCGTGAACGACCAGGGCTTCAAGGTCCTCGACCAGCACATCGGCGTGATCTACGGCGACAGCATCACCCTCGACCGTGCCCGCCGCATCTACGAGCGACTCGCCGCCAAGGGCTACGCGAGCGACAACATCGTGCTCGGCATCGGCTCGTACACGTACCAGTACATGACCCGCGACAACCTCGGCAGCGCGGTCAAGGCCACCTGGGCGCTGGTGGACGGCGAGCCCGTCGACATCCAGAAGGACCCGAAGACGGGCAGCGGCAAGAAGAGCGCGAAGGGACGGATCGCCCTGCACCGCGACGAAACCGGCGAGATCCGCCAGACCGACCAGGCCACCGCCGAGGACGAGGCGACGAGCCTGCTCCAGCCCGTGTGGGTCGACGGCCGGTTCCGGGTCCTGCAGTCGTTCGCGGACGTGCGGGAGACCCTCCGCCGCGAACGCACCGAGCGCGCCGACCGCGCGGCCCGTCGGGCGACGGCGTGACCGACGCCACCTCGGCGGCCCGCGACCAGCCGCTCATCGCGATCGACGTCGTCCCGATGTCGTTCACGACGAGCGACGGGTTGCGGGTCGCCACCGCGCGTCGGCAGTACGCACCGTACGCGGGCCAGGAGGCGCTCCCCGGCGTGCTCCTGGAGGGTGCGGAACTCCTCGCCGACGGTGCACGACGCGCACTGCGCACCAAGACCGGGATCGACGCGGCGGCGGTCCGGCACCTCGCGCAGGTCGGCGCGTTCGACGGACCCGACCGCGACCCGCGGAGCGCCGCGATCAGCGTCGCCTTCCTGGCCGTCGTGGCACCGGCGGTGACGACCCCGACGCCGGCCGCGGCGGCCGCTGTGGTGGCCCCGCCCTCGGCCGCCGGACCCGCGGTCTGGCGCGTGCCCGGGGAAGACGACCCGCGCCTCCCGTTCGACCACGACGCGATCATCCGAGCCGCCCTCGACCACGTCCGCACCCGGATCTGGCGCGACCTGCCGCTCACGCGCGCGTTGCTCGGCGAGGTGTTCACCACCTCCGACGCCTCCGCGCTGCAGACCGCACTGACGGGCGTGCAGCCGGACCCGGGCAACACGAACCGGGCGCTGCGGACCAACCCGGCGCTCGTCCGGGCCGACGCACCGGCCACGGCCGCGGTCCGTGGCGGCCGTCCCCCGGCAACCTGGACGTGGGCGGGCTGATCGCGGTTGGGTGGGGGCATGCCCTCCGCTCCGCTGTCCGGTGACACCTCGTTCGCGTTCCCGGAGTACACCGACCCGCCAGCATCACCGTTCGACGTCGCCCGCACCTGGATCGACGAGGCGCGGGACGGCGACGTGTCCGAGCCGATGTCGATGACGCTCGCCACCGCGGGGTCCGACGGCCGGGTCTCGGCGCGGACCGTGGACGTGAAGCGGCTCGACGACCGGGGGCTCGTGTTCGGGACCTCGACGCTCAGCCCGACGGGCCGGCAGCTCGACGACAACCCGTTCGCCGCGCTCCAGGTGTACTGGCGGGAGACCATGCAGCAGCTGCGGTTCGAGGGCCGGGCCGTGCAGCTCTCCGACGCCGAGTCCGACGCGCTGTTCGCCGACCGGTCGCCGAAGTCCCGCGCCGCCACCGCGATCGCCGACCAGTCCTCGGTGCTCGAGCCCCGGACGTTGCAGGACCTCATCGACGACGCGAACGCGCTGCTCGACGAGTCCGAGGACGACGTGCCCCGCCCGGAGGGCTGGGTGGCGTGGCGACTCGAGCCGGACCGCGTCGAGTTCTGGCACGGCAGCCGCGACCGGATGCACCGGCGGTTGCAGTACGTGCTCGCCGACGGCGCGTGGTCGGCGGCGCGGCTGCAGCCGTAGCGCGCCGCGGGCGGCGGCCGGCCGCTGGCCTGCCGGCCGCACAACCAAAGTGCGCTCGAACCACGCAATCCCGTGGCTCGAGCGCACTTTGGTTGTGCGAACGCGAACCGACCCAGCCGCCGCGCGCGCGGGGCGGGGCGCCGCGCGCCCCGCGCCGCGCGCGCCCGCGCTACCGCGCGATCGGGTTCGGCATCGCCCCCGCCCGGATGAGCGACGACGACTGGTCCGCCAGGTCCACCATCGACAGCGTGTTCCGCAGCTGCAGCCGGTTGAGGCACGAGTGCTCGAACGCCGGCACCCGCAGGTCCAGCGGTCGCCGGCGCCCCGGGTGGGCCGCGGCGTGCGCGTCGACGCACTCCCCCACCACCTGCCAGAACCGCGACTCCGGCAGGACCCCGTCGTCGTCGAGGATCGCCGCGACGAAGCGCAGCACCCCGTCGAACACGTCGGTGAACACGGCCAGCGCCGCTTCGTCGTCGTCCACCGGGTGCACGATGCGCTCGATGTCGGCGGGCACCGGGCGGTCGGCGTGCCGCCCGAGTACCGCGACCTCTTCGCCGATGTCCTTCATCACCGCGCGCACCACGACCCCGTCACGGACGACGAGCACGAGGTTCTCGCCGTGCGGCATGAACACCAGGTCGTGCACGGTCAGGCAGTGCACCACGGGCAGCAGGTACGCGTCGAGCCAGCGCCGCACCCACTCGTCGGCAGGGAGGCCCGATGCCTCGATCAGCGCCGACACGACGGCGTCACCCGAGGCGTCCCGGTGCAGCAGCGCCGCCATCGTCAGCAGTCGCTCGCCGTCGGTCACCCGCGGCAGCGGGCTCTCCCGCCACAGCGCCGCGAGCATCTTCCGCTGCGGTGAGGACACGTCGACCCGGTGGTAGGCGTCCCCGGTGTACCCGATGGCCGCGTGCTCCCGGAGCACCGAGAACCCGGCGCCGGCCAGCGTCTCGTCCGCGGACACGAGTGCCGCGACCCAGTCGTTCACCGCCGGGGTGTTCCGCATGTACGCGGGCGACATCCCCCGCAGGAACCCCATGTTCTGCACGGCGAGCGCCGTCTTGACGTAGGAGCGCTCCGGGCGGGAGCGGTCGAACGCCGTCCGGATCGACTGCTGCGGCTGGTACTCGTCCGGCCCCTCCCCGAGGTCGACCAGGTCCTGCCGCCCGAGGTCCGGCGCGAACGTCACGGCGATCCGGTGCTGCCACTGCCACGGGTGCACGGGGATCCAGACGTAGTCGTCGGGGTCGAGTCCCCGGGACACCAGAACGGCCCGGAACCCGGCGGTGGTCTCCGGGTCGAGCTCGGCCGCCCAGTGGTCGCGCTCGGTGCGGTCCGCGGCGAGCGCGAGGTGCGTGCAGGCCCGGCGTGCGGCGAGCCAGCGGTAGCGGAACCGACCGCCGGCCTCGGGAGCGTAGGCGCGGTACTCGTCCAGCCCGAACCCGATCCGCCCGTTCGCCGCCACGAACGCCGGGTGCCCCTCGGTCATCGCCGACTCGACGTCCTGGAACGATGCGACGACGCGGTCGGTCCCCTCCGTGCGCCCCCGTGCGAGCTGCGCGGCTGATGGCCCACCGCGACGGTGCTTCGCGGCGGCGCTCGCGAGGGTGGAGGCGATCTCCTCGAGGTACGTGCCGAGCAGCGCGTCGGGGACCCCGAGCACGTCGCGCAGCTCGAGGACGAGGTCCTGCGCGCTGAGCGGGGCCGCCGCACCGGCACGGGTGCGGGTCAGCGACGTCTCGTCGATCGACCAGTGCTCGAGCACGTGCCGACGCGCGCGGAACCGGTAGGTCGACTCCCCCGCGTCGAGCCGCCAGGCGTCGCCGTCCGGCTGCGGTTCCACGAGGCGCTCGTGCGTGAACTCGGCGATCGCCTTCGCCACGAGGTGCCGCTGGGCCGGTTCGAGGTGCTCCGGCCGGAGGTGCGCCGCGAGCCCGTCGCCCTCGGGCAGCCCGATCCGGTCGGTGTCGAGCACGGACAACAGGGCGCGCTTGCCGTCGACGTCGACCTCGCGCAGCACGCGGAACCCGACCTCGGCGTTCTTCGCGTGCACGGCGGTGTTCCGGACGTCGGGCTCGACGACGACGCGGCGTGCTCCGAGGACGTCGCGACAGTGCTCGACGACGGTGCACATGACGGCGCTCGTCAGTCCGTGCACCCGTCCGTCGGCGGGCGGCGGCGCGACGAGCAGGTGCATGCCGACGTCGCCGGGTTCGGCGGCGAACACGTCGGTGAGCAGGACCCGGGCCGGGTCGTACGTCTCCGCGAGGAACACCGGGACGCCGTCACGACGGCCGAGCCACGCGGCCTGCGCGGGATCCGCCTGCACGTCCGCGAGGTACGTCCGCACCGCGTCGACGTCGAGGTGCCCCATGCTCCACCACGACGACGCGGGGTGCGCGAGCCACGACTGCACGAGGGCGGCGTCACGATCCGGGTCCACGGGTTCGACGGCCAGGAGGCGCGGCTCGGCCCCGCCGACCTCGGTCACGTCCGGCAGGGTGGTCGCGTCGACGGTCATGCGGAGACCTCCGCGCGCTCGGTCGCGTGCCGGGGCGGCGCGCCGTCCGCGGTGCTGCCACGTGCCGTGGAGCGGGCGGAGGCGGGCAGGCCGAACTCCTGGAAGGCGATCCGTGCCTCCAGGCCGTAGACGGGCCGACCCGTGACGGACCGGATGATCGACGCGTTCCGCCACGCCCCCATGCCGAGGTCGGGTGCGGTGAGGCCGTGCGTGTGCTCCTCGGCGTTCTGCACCCAGATGCGGCCGCCGAGTCGGTCGACGTGGTGGTCGCGTGCGACCGCCAGGCGCCCCCGGGAGTCGCGGGCGACGAGGTGCTCGACCGGTGCGAGGAACGCCGCGGACCGCGGTCGGTACCCGGTCGCCAGGACCAGCCGCTCGACCTCGTGCTCGTACGTCTCGCCGAGCTGCTCGTGCCGGAGGGTCAGCCGGTACGTCCCCCGGTCCGCCAGCCAGACGGCGTCGACCACGCTGGTCTCGGTGCGGAGCGTCGTCGGGACCGGTCCCGGCGCGCTGAGCCGGTACAGCTGGTCGTACAGCGCGTCGACGAGGTCCGCGCTGATGCCCTTGTACAGCCCGCGCTGCTCGCGACCGAGGTGGTCGCGGACGTCCTCGGGCAGGGCGTGGAAGTGGTCCGTGTACTCCGGGCTCGTCATCTCGAGCGTGAGCTTGGTGTCCTCCATCGGGAAGAACCGCGGCGAGCGGGTGATCCAGTCGAGGCGGTAGCCGTCCCGCCGGACGTCCTCGAGCAGCTCGCGGTAGACCTCGGCGGCGGACTGGCCGCTGCCGATCACCGCGATCGACCCGGCACGGCGCAGGGCGTCACGGTTCGGCAGGAACTCGGCGGAGTGGATCGCCGGCCCGTCGATGCCCCGCAGGGGTGCGGGGACGGACGGCTCCGTGCCGATGCCGACGACGACGTGGCGTGCGCGGTACGTCTCGGGGCCCTGATCGGTCTCGGCGTGCACCGTGAACAGGTCGGTCGTCACGTCGTGCTCGACGGCCGTGACCCGGCGGCCCCAGCGGAGGGTGTCGAGCCGGTCGGCGGCCCACCGGCAGTACGCGTCGTACTCGCTGCGGAGGGGGTGGAAGTCCTCGCGGATGTAGAACGGGTAGAGCCGACCGGTCTCCTTGAGCCACGCCAGGAACGAGAACGGCGAGGTCGGGTCCGCCATCGTCACGAGGTCCGCCATGAACGGCACCTGGATCGTGGCGTCGTCGAGCATCATGCCGTGGTGCCAGGCGAAGCCGTCGGCGGCGTCGAGGAACACCGCGTCGAGGTCGTCGAGCGGGTCGGTGAGGCAGGCGAGGCCGAGGTTGAACGGCCCGATGCCGATGCCGATCAGGTCGTGGACGGGGCGGTCGGCGGGCCGGTCGACGGTCTGGTCGGCGGTCCGGAGGTCGTCAGCGGTGGTCATCGCGTTGCTCCTTCCGGGGCGGAGGCGGCCGCGCGGACGCGCGCTGCCGTCGCCGCGACGTGGTCGAGCGAGGCGCGCATCTGCGCCGGGGTCGTCTCCGGGTTGAGCAGCGTCAGCTTGTTGCAGGGGCGCCCGTCGATCACGGTCTTCGCGATGAGCACCCGCCCCTCGGCGAGGAGGGCCGCACGGATCGGAGCCACCAGTGCGTCGGCGTCCGCATCGGTCACGCCGGCGGGCTGCCACCGGAACAGCACCGTGCTGAGCTGCGTCGGCGCGACGAGCACGAGGTCCGGGTGCTCGTCGACGATCGCGTGCGTCTCCGTCGCGAGGTCGATCACCGCGTCGAACGCCCGCCCGACGGCCTCGGCGCCGGACGCTCGGAGGGTCGCCCAGAGCTTCAGCGCGTCGAACCGCCTGGTGGTCTGCAGGGACTTGTCGACCTGGTTCGGCTCGGCGGCGTCCTCGGGGTTGAGGTAGTCCGCGTACCAGGCCGTGCGGCGGAGGTCGGCGGGGTCGCGGACGACCAGGGCGCTCGACGACACCGGCTGGAAGAACGACTTGTGCAGGTCGGCGGTCACGCTCCGCGCACGCTCGATCCCGTCGAGCAGGTGCCGACGGGTCGGGGACACGAGCAGGCCGCAGCCGTACGCGGCGTCGACGTGGAGCCAGACGTCCTCGAGGTCGCACACGTCGGCGATCGGCTCGAGCGGGTCGATCACGCCGCGGTCGGTGGTGCCCGCCGTGGCGACGACGGCCATCGGGGTGCGGCCGGCCGTGCGGGCGGCCGCGATCGCCTCGGCGAGGGCCGCGGGACGCATCCGGCCGGCCTGGTCGGTGGGGACGTCGACGACGGCGTCGTCGGGGAGGCCGAGGAGCCGGGCGGACTTGCGGACGCTGAAGTGGGACTCGGCGGTGGCGAAGACGGTGAGCATCGGGGCCGTCGCGGCTGTCGCGGCCGTCGCTGCTTCTCGCGCCAGCAGCAGCGCCTGCAGGTTCGACTGGGACCCGCCCGAGGTGAACACCCCGTCACCGCTCGCGAACCCGATGCGCCCGGCGAGCCACGCCACCACGTGCCGCTCGATGTCGGTCCCGATCCGCGACTGGTCCCAGGTGTCCACCGAGGTGTTCACGGCGGCGAGCACCGACTCCGCCGCGACCGCGGGCAGCGCGACGGGGCAGTTGAGGTGGGCGAGGTACGCCGGGTCGTGGAACCAGACGGCCTCGCGGACGAACAGGTCGTCGAGCTCGGCGAGCGCCCGGTCCGTACCGAGGGGTTCCGCGTCGAGGTCGACGGCGGCGACGCGGGCCCGGAGTTCGTCCGCGGCGGTGTCGGTCGTCGGTCGGTCGACGTCGGAGATGCGGTCCGCGAGCCGGTCGACCGTCGTGGTGACGGTGGTCCGGTAGCGCTCGGCGTTGGCAGAGGTCAACAATTCGATGAGGGCTGTCACGTTAGGTAAGGCTAACCTCACCTCGCCGCGATTGTCACGTGCGGCAGCGCGCTCCCGACATGGCCGGGCGCGTCGGCGTCAGGGGCTCAGCGCCTCAGAGCTTCTCGATCGGCGCGATCTTGATGAGGAGCTTCTTGCGGCCCGCGGAGTCGAACGCGATCTCGGCGATGCGCTTGGCGCCGATGCCGGTCACGGCCGAGACCGTCCCCTCGCCGAAGTCGACGTGCTTGATGCGGTCGCCGGCCACGAGCTCCATGTCGCCGTTGTCGCGGACCTGCCCGGACACGCGGTTCGCCCACTCGGTCTTCGGACGGGTCTTCTGCGCTGCGGCCGCCCGGTCGTACGAGCCACCGCCCCAGCCGCCACCGCCGCGGTACCCGCCGCCGGCGCCGCCGCCCGAGCCGCCGATCCCGCCGCCCCGTCGGGCGTTGAGGGCCCGGGGTTCGGTCCCGCCGCGGCTGTTCGCCATGCCGGGAGACTGCTTCCACTCGATGAGCCCCTCGGGGATCTCCTGCAGGAAGCGGGACGGCATCGCCACGTTGACGTCACCGAACTGCGCGCGGGTCATCGCGAGCGACAGGAAGAGGGACTTCTTGGCGCGGGTGATCCCCACGTAGAAGAGCCGGCGTTCCTCGGACGGGCCACCCGGCTCGTTCGCCGACATCCGGTGCGGCAGCAGGTCTTCCTCGACGCCGGTGAGGAACACCGCGTCGTACTCGAGCCCCTTCGCCGTGTGCAGGGTCATGAGCGACACCGTTCCCGACGAGTCGTCGAGCTCGTCCGCCGCGGCGACGAGGGAGACCTCGGTCAGGAAGTCGGACAGCGTGCCCTCGGGGTTGTTCTTCTGGAACTCCCGCGTCACCGCGACGAGCTCGTCGATGTTGTCCGCACGGGCGGCGTCCTGCGCGTCGGGCGACTTCCGGAGGTTCTCGAGCAGCCCCGAGCCGTCGAGCAGCTGCGTGAGGGTGTCCACGACCGGCTGCGTACCGGCGCGGGACGAGACGTCGTCGAGCAGGGCGGCGAACGCCGTGATCGCGTTGCGCACCTTCGGCCCGAATCCGAGTTCGTCGGCGTGCCGGAGGGCGTCCCGCATCGTCGTCTCGTGCTCGTCGGCGTAGCGCTGCAGGGTGGTCTCGGTGACCGCGCCGATGCCGCGCTTCGGTACGTTGAGGACCCGTCGGAGTGCCATCGGGTCGGCCGGGTTGGCGACGGTGATCAGGTACGCCATGGCGTCCTTGATCTCGGCGCGCTCGTAGAACTTCGTGCCGCCGAGGACCCGGTACGGGATCGCCGCACGGATGAAGATCTCCTCCAGCGCACGGGTCTGCGAGTTCGTCCGGTAGAAGACGGCCATGTCGCGGTAGGACATGCCGTCCTCGTGCAGGCGCTGGATCTCGTCGGCGACGAACTGGGCCTCGTCGTGCCCGGTGTAGCCCGTGAACCCGACGATCTTGTCGCCCGCGCCGACGTCCGTGAAGAGGTTCTTCGCCTGCCGGTCGAAGTTGTTCGCGATGACGGCGTTCGCGGCGTCGAGGATGTTCTGCGTCGACCGGTAGTTCTGCTCGAGCAGGACGACCTTCGAGTTCGGGAAGTCCCGCTCGAACTCGACGATGTTGCGGATGTCCGCCCCGCGGAAGGCGTAGATGGACTGGTCGGAGTCACCGACGACGGTCAGCGACGCCGGGGCGATCGACCCGTCGGCCTCGCGCATGCGGGCGACGTGCTGCCCGGCGTCCTCGAGCTTGTCCACCTGCTCGACCGGGACCGGCCGCGTGAGCTCGCGGATGAGGGCGTACTGCGCGTGGTTGGTGTCCTGGTACTCGTCGACGAGGATGAACCGGAACCGGCGCTGGTAGAGCGCGGCGACCTCGGGGAAGGCGCGGAAGAGGAACACCGTCTGGCCGATGAGGTCGTCGAAGTCGAACGCGTTCGCCCGGCGCAGCTCGTTCGTGTACCGCCGGAAGACCTCGGTGAACATGACTTCTTGCGGGTCGTTCGCGTTGATGTTCCGGGCGTAGGAGTCGATGTCCTGCAGCTCGTTCTTGAGCTTCGAGATCTTCGAGGCCGCAGCGCCGACGGTCAGCCCGAGCGAGTCCGCCTCGAGCTCCTTGATGATCCGCTTGAGCAGGGCCTTCGAGTCGGCGGAGTCGTAGATCGTGAACGACTGCGCGAACCCGAAGCGCTCGGCCTCGCGCCGGAGGATCCGCACGCACGCCGAGTGGAAGGTGGAGATCCACATCCCCTCGGACGCCTGCCCGACCAGCGCCCGCACGCGCTCGCGCATCTCGGCCGCGGCCTTGTTCGTGAAGGTGATCGCCAGGATCTGCGACGGCCAGGCTTCTCGGTTGGCGAGCAGCAGGGCGATGCGGCGGGTCAGCACGCTCGTCTTGCCGGAGCCCGCACCCGCCACGATGAGCAGGGACTCGCCGCGGTACTCGACGGCTTCCTTCTGCTGGGGGTTCAGACCCGCGGTGAAGGGGTCGTCGTAGGCGCGGTCACCGGCGCCGGAACCGTCAGCACGGCCGGGCGTCGAGTCGAAGGGGTCGAGCACGATCGTCATGTCCGGGACAGTCTAGGCCGGGCCTCCGACAGCCGAGCGGGCGAGCACGGCCAGGTCGGTGTGGTCGGCGAACACCCCGTCGACGCCGGTGCGGACGACCGAGGTGAACCACCGCTCCCAGTCGCCGAACGCCGCGACCTCGCCGCCACGACGCAACGGCGCCGGCAGGAAGCGGTTCTCCGGTCGCAGCGTCCACGTGTACACGGCGAGCCCGGCCTCGTGCGCGCGGTCGACGACGACGCTCCGCACGGGTGCCGGATCCTCGAGCGCGACGCTGTCCACCCCGGCCATCAGCGTCCCCAGGTCGACGCTGATGCCGTGGAACTCCGTCGCGAAGGCTGTGAGCGCGTCGTCGGACCGCTCGGCCGCGTAGGTGGGAGCCAACGACCCGTGGGACGCGACCTCGTCCGCCGCGCTGCCCCGCGCCTCCTGGAGGTAGACGAGCCGCCCGCCGGTCCCGCGCTCCCGGAGGTCCCGCAGCACCCCCTTCTCGAAGCTCTCGACGGTGAGGCGCTCGTCCCCGCGCCACCCGGTCTCGGCGAGGACCCCGTCGAGGAGCTGCCCCATCGGGAAGCCGGCGCGGTCGAAGAAGTCGGCGTGCTTGATCTCCGCGACGAGTCCGACCGGCCGGGGAGCCGCGTCGAGGATCGCGAGCAGGTCCTCGAGGCGGAGGACCGGCTCCTCGCCGTCGTGCTCCGCCGACCCCGGTCGCAGGGCGGGGAGGCGCTCGCGGGTCCGCAGCGTCCGCAGCTCGGCCCACGTGAAGTCCTCGGTGAACCAGCCCGTCGTCTTCTGCCCGTCGACCGTCTTCGTCGTGCGCAGGTGCCGGAACTCGGGGTGGTCGGCGACGTCGGTCGTGCCGGAGACCTCGTTCTCGTGCCGCAGCACCAGCACGCCGTCCTTCGTGGGCACGAGGTCCGGCTCGATCGCGTCGGCACCGAGTTCGATCGCGAGCTCGTACGCGCTCCGCGAGTGCTCGGGACGGTAGCCGGACGCGCCGCGGTGGGCGATCACCAGGGTCATGGCCCCGACACTACGGCCACATCCGGCGCGCGGCGTCCCCGGGCCGGTAGGTTCACGGCATGGGGCTCGACCGGGGGTGGAAGCGGAGCAGCGTCGCCGCGGCGACGGTGCTGGTCGGCGTCGCGGCGTGGGTCGTGCCGGCCTCCGGATCGGCACCCCTGCACCTCGCCGAGGGCGGGGGCGAGGTCTGCATGGAGGGTCGCACGGACGCCACCGTCGGCATCGCGATGCTCGACCACCCGACGGGCGACCCGATCGTCGTCAGCGCGGTGTCCGCACCGGGGGACGGCGTGCGCATCGTCGACGCGTTCGTGGTCCGGTACCCGCACGGTGCGACGGACCCGGTCCGGTACGGGACGGACGAGTGGCCGGTCCCCGCACACTGGGGCGAGCCGGAACCGGCGCTCGGCGCGTCGGTCGCCGCGGGCGATGCCGCCGACCTCGTCGTGCACGTCCGCCGCGATGCGCGCGACGGCGGCTCGGTGGGTCCGGTGCGGGTCGCGTACACGCAGGGCGCGCGGCTGTGGTCGGAGACCACCGGTACCGAGGTCGCGCTGCGCGCGCACTGCTGATCCAGGAGGCGCGGTGCCGGTCCGTTCCGACCCTCGCCGTGAGCGGTCGGCGGGCTCCGGGCCGGTTCGGGGCGCGCACGCAGCGCACGACCGTAGGCTGCGCTCGTCGGGTCCCCACGGGGCCGCTTCCGCTCGCCGCGAATCCTCAGCCTTCCGCGACCGAGCCCACCTAGGCTGAGAGGACTCGAATCTCCAAGGAAGAGGACACCATGGCCTTCAAGCCCGGTTTCGACCAGTCCCCCGCCTTCAACAACCAGGGGCCCAACACCTGGGGTGGGCGCGGCGCTGGTCAGCAGCAGGCCGGCTGGGGACAGACCCCGCAGCAGGCACAGGGCGGGATGACCCCCGAGCAGCTGCAGTACATGTACGACCGCCCGGCGGCCAGCACGGTCGACACGGACCGCATGTCGTACGAGGACACCATCGTCAAGACGCTGCTCGCGTTCGGCGTGCTCGTCGTGGGTGCCGTGGCCGGCTGGAACGCACCGATGATCGTCTGGATCATCGGCGCCGTCGCCGGGTTCGTGCTGGCGCTCGTCAACATGTTCAAGAAGAAGCCGTCGCCCGGGCTCGTCCTGGCGTACTCCTTCGCCCAGGGCCTGTTCGTCGGTGGCATCTCGCACTACTACCAGAACGCGTTCGGCGGCATCGTCGTGCAGGCCGTGTTCGGCACGCTCGGTGTCTTCGCCGTGACGCTCGCGCTGTTCGCCTCCGGCAAGGTCCGCGCGACGCCGAAGGCCACGCGCTTCTTCCTCGTCGCGATGGTCGGGTACCTGGTGTTCTCGCTCATCAACCTGGTCCTCATGTGGACCGGCGTGACGCAGACCGCGTTCGGTGCCCTCGGGTTCGAGATCTTCGGCATCCCGCTCGGCGTGATCATCGGCATCCTCGTCGTGGTCATGGCGGCGTACTCGCTGATCCTCGACTTCGACCAGATCCAGACCGGCGTCCGTCGTGGCGCTCCCCGGATCTACGCGTGGACGGCGGCGTTCGGGCTCATCGTCACGATCGTGTGGCTGTACCTCGAGATCCTGCGCATCCTCGCCATCGTGGCGAGCAGCCAGCGCAACTAGTACTCGGCACGACCCGAAGGGCCCCGGCGAACACGCCGGGGCCCTTCGTCGTTCCCGGGTCAGGGGCGGCCGACGACCCTCCCACGCCGAGATCGCATGACATGCCGCACGTGCATCGCCGAGGTCGCACAACGTGCCGCCCGTGCATCGCCGAGGTCGCACAACGTGCCGCACGACCTCGCCGCGAGCGGCAGATCGTGCGACTTCGCCGCACGCACGACCTCGCCGCACGCACGACCTCGCCGACCGGCCTCCGGACGCGGGACGGCCCGGCACGCAGGACGCGTGCCGGGCCGTCAGCGCGGGAGGACTACTCCCACTCGATCGTCCCCGGCGGCTTCGACGTGACGTCGAGCACGACCCGGTTCACGTCGGGCACCTCGTTCGTGATGCGGTTCGAGATCTTCGCGAGGGTGTCGTACGGCAGGCGCGTCCAGTCGGCGGTCATGGCGTCTTCCGACGAGACCGGACGGAGCACGATGGGGTGGCCGTACGTGCGACCGTCGCCCTGGACGCCCACGGAACGGACATCGGCGAGCAGGACGACCGGGCACTGCCAGATCTCCTCGTCGAGGCCGGCCGCGGTGAGCTCTTCGCGGGCGATCTTGTCGGCCGCGCGGAGCAGCTCGAGACGGTCCTTCGTGACCTCGCCGACGATGCGGATGCCGAGCCCCGGGCCGGGGAACGGCTGGCGACCGACGATGACCTCGGGCAGTCCGAGCTCGCGACCGACGGCGCGGACCTCGTCCTTGAACAGGGTGCGGAGCGGCTCGACGAGCTCGAACGTCATGTCGTCGGGGAGACCGCCGACGTTGTGGTGCGACTTGATGTTCGCCGTTCCCGAGCCACCGCCGGACTCGACGACGTCCGGGTAGAGCGTGCCCTGCACGAGGAACTTGACCTCGGCATCAGAGTCGGAAGCCTGGGCCTCGAGCACCAGCGCCTCGGCCGCGGCCTCGAACGTGCGGATGAACTCGCGCCCGATGATCTTGCGCTTCTGCTCCGGGTCGCTCACGCCGGCGAGGGCGTCGAGGAACTGCTGCTCGGCGTCGATCGTGATGAGCCGCACACCGGTGGAGGCGACGTAGTCCTCTTCCACCTGCTTGCGCTCGTCGGCGCGGAGGAGCCCGTGGTCGACGAAGACGCAGGTGAGCTGGTCGCCGACGGCCTTGTGCACGAGCGCCGCGGCGACGGCGGAGTCGACGCCACCGGAGAGTCCGGCGATGACCCGGGCGGCACCGACCTGTGCGCGGATGCGTTCGACCTGCTCCTCGATCACGTTCGCGGAGTTCCAGTCACCGGGGAGCCCGGCGGCACGGTGCAGGAAGTTCTCGAGCACGGCCTGGCCGTACACCGAGTGCTTGACCTCGGGGTGCCACTGCACGCCGTAGAGCTTGCGCTCGTCGGAGGCGAACGCGGCGACGGGGGTCGAGGCGCTGGACGCGAGGACCTCGAAGCCCTCGGGTGCCTTCGCCACGGAGTCGCCGTGGGACATCCAGGTCACCTGCGACTCCGGCTGGTCGCCGAGGAGTGTGCTCGTGCCGGGCGAGAGCGTGACGTCGGTCGCGCCGTACTCGCGCAGCCCGGTGTTCGCCACCTCGCCACCGAGCGCGGTCGCCATGGCCTGGAAGCCGTAGCAGATGCCGAGCACGGGGACGCCGAGGTCGAGGATGTCGCCGTCGAGCGCGGGCGCACCGGTCTCGTACACGGACGACGGGCCGCCGGACAGCACGATGGCCGCGGGGTCCTTCGCACGGACCTCGTCCGCCGTGATCGAGTGCGGGACGATCTCGCTGTAGACGTTCGCTTCACGGACCCGACGCGCGATGAGCTGCGCGTACTGGGCACCGAAGTCGACGACGAGGACGGGACGCTGTTCGGTCTCGCTCACCGAGCGGCCTCCTTCTCACGCTGCTGGGCAGCGGTCAGCTCGTGGTAGGTGTCCATGGCGATCTTCTGCATGCGGTGCTCGACCACGAACGACATGAACGGGATGATGCCCCCGAGGGCGATGAGCAGGAAGCGGATCGGCTTCCAGCGCATGATGCTCCACAGACGGAAGTCGGTGAAGAGGTAGAGCACGTACAGCCAGCCGTGGGCGATGAGGATGCCGATCGACAGGTTGAAGGTGCCGGGCTCCTTGCCCGCCGTGCCCTCCGGCACGAAGAACGCACCGCCGCCGAGCTGCATCTCGAGGTGCAGCGGCGTGTACTTGATGACCATCTCGACCACCAGGGCGAGCAGCAGCACGCCGGTGATGTACGCCGAGACGCGGTACCACTTCACCGCGCCCGGGATCTTCGGGATGTCGCGGGTACGGACGGTCAGAGCCATATCGGCCATCCTACCGTCGGTCGACGAGGGCACCGTCGACGCTGAGTGCGGCCTCACGCCGCTCTTCTTCCTCACGCTCCCAGGCGTCCTTCACGAACCGGTACCAGAGGAAGACGGCGAACCCGGCGAACACGACCCACTCGATCGCGTAGAACAGGTTGAGCCAGTCGAACTGGACCTCGCGCGAGGGCGCCCGGTCGGCGATGGTGCCGAGGTCGGCCGCCTTCGCCGTGGTGCCGTCGGCGACGACGTACCCGAGGTACATCCGGTCGTCGAACGCCTTCCACGTGTTCACGAACCGGGCCGGCGCGACCGCCGAGTACTCGCCCTTGTCGTAGGTGTCCTGGTCGGGCGACTCGGCCGGGTAGTAGCGCCCCTCGACCGTGAGCCGCGTGCCGTCCGCCAGACGATCACCACCGGCGACGGCGGCGGACCGCTGGTCGGACCACCCGATCACCACCGGGAGGCTCGCGCCGCTCGTGTCGTCCACCAGGTGTCCGACGGTCTGGTAGGTCCCGCCACCGGTCCGGCCGGTCAGGACGGTGGTGTCACCGGCGACGAACGTCCCCGTGACCGTCACCTTCTGCCCGGCCATCTTCTCGGTCGCGGGCTGCATCGGCCCGGTCACGGCGTCGAGGCTCTTCCGGTTCTCGGTCGTCGCGGGGAGGGGGGTGCCGTTGGCGATGCTCCGCTCGAGCTGCCACTTGCCCAGCCCGGCGAACACCGCCGCGAGCACGAGCGCCAGCAACAGCAGCGCGATCCACCTCGGTCGTCGGGCTACGGCCCACATCTGTATCAGTACTCCGGATCGCGCTGGCGGACCGGGCGCTCGGGGCGCTCGGCGGGGGTCTCGACCGACGACGTCCGGGGCTCGGACACCGTCTCCGGAGACTCATTCTCCCGCTCTTGGCTGCCAGCGGCCTCCACCAGGGCGAACTCCTCGGCGAACTGGCGGTCCCGCTCCGCCCGACGAGCGGCAGCGGCGGCGTCCGACTCGGCCTCTGCCGCCTCGGCCGCGGCAGCCGCTGCGACCGCTCGACGGCCGCCGAGACGCGTCCGCAGGCGTGCCAGACGGGCCGGGCGGATCACGAGGCGACCGATGCGGTCCGAGTTGACCGCGAGCAACGGCCCGAGGATCGCCATGACGAGGACGTACAGGCCCGCGAAGGCGGTGATGCGGGCTTCGAGCCCGGCAGCGGCCGAGAGCGTCGCGAGGATCAGCGCGAACTCGCCGCGGTTCACCAGGATGACGGCGGTGTTGATCCCCTGCTGGATGTTGAAGCCGTTCATGCGCGCGACGAGCTGTCCCGCGATGGCGTTCAGCGCGACGGTCATGCCGATCGCACCGAGCACCGGCCAGAGCACCTCGCCGAAGGTCGACAGGTCGAGCCCGAGCCCGAAGTTCACGAAGAAGAACGCCGCGAACACGTCGCGCATCGGCAGGGCGAGCTGTTCGATGCGGTCGCGGTAGCGCGTGGCGCCGCAGAGCAGGCCGATCACGAACGCCCCGATCGCGTCCGTGACACCGAGCAGGTCGCCGATGCCGCCGAACATGACCGCGAGGCCGAAGAACAGCACGGTGAACAGCTCGTCGTCACGGGTCGCGAAGATCCGGGACACCCACTTGCCGGCGAACCGGGCCAGCGTGAACATCACGATGAGGAACCCGAACGCGAGCGCGAGCTTGCCGACGACACCCCACACGTTCGTGTCGCCGGAGAGGACCACCGAGACGATCGCGAGGTAGATCGCGATGAAGACGTCCTCGATCACGGTGACGCCGAGGATCATCGGGGTCTCGTCGTTCGCCAGGCGACGGAGCTCGATGAGGAGCTTCGTCACGATCGCGCTCGACGAGGTCGCCGTCATGCCGGCGATGATGAGGGCTTCGCGGGTGCCCCACCCGAGCGAGAACCCGAAGGCGAACCCGACGCCCATGTTGATGGCGACGTACGTGCCACCGGACACCAGGAGCTTGCCGGCGTTGCCGTAGAACTCTTCCTGGTCGAACTCCAACCCGAGGTTGAACAGCAGCAGGATGAGCCCGAACGTCGCGATCAGCTCGATCGTGTGCGACTCGACGTTCAGCCCGATCCACGGGGTGTGGGGACTCGCGATGAGCCCCACGACCATGTAGATCGGGATCGCGGGCAGCCCGATCGTCTTGCCGAGTCGTCCGAGGACGTAGGCGATGATGAAGAGGATGCCGATGGTGAGGAGCTCACCACCCAGGTGCACGGGCTAGCTCCTCGGCGGGGCCTCGGCCGCAGCGGCCGCAAGCTCTCCGCTGCGGTAGAACGAGAACGCCTTCGCGACCTTCTCGGGTGCACCGGCGACGACGATGGTGTCGCCCGGGAACACGACGAAGTCGGACGACGGGGCCGGGTTGGCGCTGTCACCACGGACGACCGCCACGACGGTCAGGCCGATGAAGCCCGAGTCGTGCAGGTCGCCGAGGGGCTTGCCGGCGATGGCGTCGTCGTAGTCGACCGAGAACCAGTCGATGCTGAGGCCCGGGATCTCGTCGAGCTTGTCGAGACCCTCGGTGATGCGCGTGCCGCCGAGGAGTTCGGCGAGCGTGTGCGCCTCGTCCTCACTGAGGCGCAGCGACACCTTCTCCGACTTGTCGGCGCCGTCCGAGACGTCGGCGAAGGAGATGAGGTCGGAGTGACCCGACCGGTGCGTGATGACACCGCACTTGCCACCGTCGTCGGTGTAGAAGCTGTGCAGCACGCCGACTCCGGGGAGTTTGACGCGATGGACGTCGACCATGATGGCTCCCTTTTCGAGTACCCCGATGATAACCACCGCGATGGTCCGTCCATTCCGTTCCGCTACAGTCCGGTGGACGGGGAAGACAGGGGGAACGCTGTGGACGAGCAGGACAGGACCAACCGGCTGGTGGCCGGCACCGGGATCGCGGTGGTGGCACTCTACGCCGCACTGCTCGCCGTCCAGGCACTCGTGCTCGATCCGCTCGCCGCGGTGCCGGGCGCCTCGCTCGGCGAGGTCCACGCGGAACTCGAGCGCCAGGGCTTCGCGGTCGGCACCGACATCGCCGCCGTCGTCGGGATCGCCGTCGTCGGCGTCGCCCTGGCGATCGGCCTCGGCAGCTCCCTCGTCGTCACCCGTGCACGGCCGTACGTGACCGCCGCGGTCCTGCTCGGGGTGGTCGCGCTCGGCGGTCCGATGACCTGGTGGAGCGGCTTCTGGCTCGGCATGGACGTCGCCGACGCGTACGGCGTCGGCGGTGGAGCGCACACCGCCTGGGCCGGTGTCCTCCTCGTCACCAGCGCGATCGCGCTGGCCGCGGTCCCCTTCGTCCTCGTGATCGGCCAGGCGATCAGTGCACGCCGGACCACGCACCGGTCGCGCGCTGCCTGACGGAGCCGACCCGCGCCTCCAGGCAGTCGAGAGCCAGGAGGCACGGGGCGCGTCCTACTCGGGCTCGCTCGTCTTCTCGCCGACCACCTGCTCGTCGGACGCCTTGGCACCCTCGGCACCGCTCGACCGGCCACCGCCGACCACCACGTCGTCCTCGTCGAAGCCGAAGGCGATGTCCGGCGCCTCGAGCCGCACGCGGTCCGCCGAGGCGTCGTCGGGCTGCAGCTGCGACTCGCGTTCCGCGGCGACGCGCTTGAGGTAGTTCGAGACCTCGTTCTCGGTGGTCTCCTGGTCCCAGCCGAGCACGTCCGCCATGAGCTTCGCGGCGACGGGCGCCGCCGACTCACCGCGGTCCCACGCCTCGATCGAGATGCGGGTGCGGCGGGCGAGGACGTCCTCGAGGTGCAGGGCGCCCTCGTGCGAGGCCGCGTAGACGACCTCGGCGCCGATGTAGTCGTCGGCACCGGGGAGCGGCTCGGCGAGGGACGGGTCCTGCTTCACGAGCCGCAGCACCTCGGTCGCGAGCGTGCCGTAGCGGTTCAGCAGGTGCTCGATGCGGACCTTGTGCACGCCGAAGCTCCGCGCGGTGCGGCCGCGTCGGTTCCAGGCGGCGGGGTAGCCCTCGGCACCGAGCAGTGGGATGTCCTCGGTGGTCGAGCCCGGGATCTTCCCGTCCATCGCCGCGACGGCCTCGTCGATGGCGTCCTTGCCCATCACGCGGTACGTGGTCCACTTGCCGCCGGCGACGACCACGAGCCCGGGGACCGTGTGCGCGACGACGTGCTCGCGGCTGAGCTTCGACGTCTGGTCGGACTCCCCCGCGAGCAGCGGCCGGAGTCCGGCGTACACGCCCTCGACGTCCTCACGCGTGAGCGGGACCGCGAGGACCTTGTTGACGTGCTCGAGGATGTAGTCGATGTCCGCCGCGGTCGCCGCCGGGTGCGCCTTGTCGAGGTACCAGTCGGTGTCCGTCGTGCCGACCAGCCAGTGCCGGCCCCACGGGATCACGAAGAGCACGCTCTTCTCGGTGCGGAGGATCATGCCCGTGTTCGACTGGAAGCGGTCGCGTGGGATGACCAGGTGCACGCCCTTCGACGCCCGCACCTTGAACTGCCCACGGGTACCGACCATCGCCTGGGTGTCGTCCGTCCAGACGCCCGTCGCGTTGACGACCTGCTTCGCGCGGATGTCGAACTTCTCGCCCGTCTGGATGTCGTGCGCGTGCGCGCCCACGACCCGCTCCCCGACCTTGATGAAGCCCTCGATGCGGACGCGGCTCGCGGCGGAGGCGCCGTACGACGCCGCCGTGCGCACGAGCGACGCGACGTACCGGGCGTCGTCGACCTGGGCGTCGTAGTACGTCATGCCGCCGACGAAGGCGTCCTTCTTGAGGCCGGGCATGTTCTTGAGGACCTGGCTCCGGCTGAGGTGCCGGTGGTGCGGGACCCCCGGCGGCCGACCACCGGACCAGCTGAAGACGTCGTACATCGCCATGCCGATGCCGATGTAGAAGCGCTCCCACACGCGGTGGTTGAGCGGGTAGAGGAAGCGGACGGGCTTCACGAGGTGCGGGGCGATGCGCTGCAGCAGGAGGCCGCGTTCGATCAGTGCCTCGCGGACGAGCGCGAAGTTCAGCTGCTCGAGGTAGCGGATGCCGCCGTGGACGAGCTTCGACGACCGGCTCGAGGTCCCCGAGCCCCAGTCGCGGGCCTCGACGATGCCGACGCTCAGGCCACGGGTGACGGCGTCGAGTGCGCTGCCGCCACCGACGATGCCACCGCCGACCACCAGGACGTCGAGCTCCTTGGTCTTCAGGGTCTCGATGGCGGCCGCGCGTTCGTCGGGACCGAGCTTCGCCGACGGGTCGAACCCCACCCCCGGGGCGGCGGTCTCGGGCCGGGCGGGCCGGGTCGCGCTGGACGTGCTCGTGCTGGTCTTCGCCATCGTCGCCTCCGTGTCACGGTGACGCCGGGCGTCACCCGCGCCGGAGTGCGGGTGCCACCGTCAGTTCCGGTGGTACGGCGCCACGACCACTTCTACTCGCTGGAACTCCTTGACGTCGGAGTATCCGGTCGTGGCCATCGATCGACGCAGGGCGCCGACGATGTTCGCGCGGCCGTCCCACGTCGGGGTGGGGCCGTTCAGGACGTTCTCGAGCGGGGCGATCGTGCCGACCTCGACCCGGCGGCCGCGCGGCAGCTCCGGGTGGTGCGCCTCGGCACCCCAGTGGAACCCACCGCCGGGGGCCTCGGTCGCGCGGGCCAGTGCGGTGCCGAGCATCACGGCGTCGGCGCCCATCGCGATGGCCTTGACGACGTCGCCGGCGGTGTCGAGCCCGCCGTCGGCGATGACGTGCACGTAGCGGCCGCCGGACTCGTCCATGTAGTCACGGCGAGCGCCGGCGATGTCCGCGACGGCCGTGGCCATCGGGGCGTGGATGCCGAGGGCGGCCCGCGTGGTCGATGCCGCGCCGCCGCCGAAGCCGACGAGCACACCAGCGGCACCGGTACGCATGAGGTGCAGGGCCGCCGTGTAGGTCGAGGCGCCGCCCACGATCACCGGGACGTCGAGCTCGTAGATGAACTTCTTGAGGTTGAGCGGCTCGGTGTTCTGCGAGACGTGCTCGGCCGAGACCGTCGTGCCGCGGATGACGAACAGGTCGACACCGGCGTCGACGACGGTCTGCGAGAACTCCTGCGTGCGCTGGGGGCTGAGCGACCCGGCGACCGGGACACCGGCGGCGCGGATCTCGGCCAGGCGCGCGGTGATCAGCTCGGCCTTGACCGGCTCGGAGTAGATCTCCTGCATGCGCTTCGTGACGTTGCCGTCGGTGAGCGCCTTGATCTCGTCGAAGTAGGGCGTCGGGTCCTCGTAGCGGGTCCAGAGGCCTTCGAGGTCGAGGACGCCGAGCATGCCGAGCCGGCCCATCTGGATGACCGTCGCGGGCGAGGCGACGGAGTCCATCGGGGCCGAGAGGATCGGCGACTCGAACGTGAACGCGTCGATCGACCACTGCACGCTCACGTCACGCGGGTCACGCGTGCGCCGCGAGGGGACCACCGCGATGTCGTCGAACGCGTACGCCCGACGTCCGCGCTTGCCAGCACCGATCTCGACTTCACTCACCCGGCAAGCCTAGCGGTCGTGTCCCCCGGGTGACACGGGCGCGACGGGCAGGGCGCGCGGCGGACGTCAGCGCGTCCGGCGTGCGCGGCGCCTGCGGAGCGTCCGCAGGACGAGCCCGAGCAGCAGCGCCAGCACCACCAGCACGCCGACCAGCGCCGCGGCGACCTTCACGAGCAGCGCCGCCCCGACGAAGAGCACGGCGAACACCAGCCACACGAGGGCGTCGAGCACGAGGGGGCCGGGAGTCCGCACGCGACCGACGATAGCGACCCGGCGGGGGCGGGTCGCGCCTCCTGGACGACGCGCCGTCCCGACGACGCGCCGTCCCCGCGACGTGGGCCGCGCACCGGTCCGCATGAGGAGCGGGGCCGTGCGGCGCTGAGCGTCCACGCACGACCCCACTCGGTGCGGGTACCGCCCCCACAGCGGCACCCACGGTCGACACCGCTCGCTCAGCGCGCGGAGTCGACGTCCTTGGCGAGCGTCCCCAGGTACAGCTCGATGACCTTCGGGTCGTCGGCGAGCTCCTTCCCGGTGCCCGAGTACGCGTTCTTCCCCTGGTCGAGCACGTACCCACGATCGCAGATCTGCAGACAGCGTCGCGCGTTCTGCTCCACCATGACGATCGACACACCGGCCTTGTTGATCCGGCGTGTGCGGATGAACGTCTCGTCCTGGCGCACGGGCGACAGCCCCGCGGAGGGTTCGTCGAGCAGCAGCACCTTCGGGTCCATCATGAGCGCCCGGGCCATCGCGACCGACTGCCGCTCACCGCCGGACAGCGATCCGGCACGCTGGCCCTTCCGCTGTCCGAGGACGGGGAACAGGTCGTAGATGACCTCGAGCCGCTCGGCGAACTTCCGGGGTCGCAGGTACAGGCCCATCTGCAGGTTCTCCTCGATCGAGAGCGAGGGGAAGACGTTGTTCGTCTGCGGGACGAAGCCCACACCGGCCTGCACGAGCTTGTTCGCCTTGAGGTTGGTGATGTCGTCGCCCTGCAGGGTGACGGAGCCCTCGCGGATGGACACGAGGCCGAACAGGGCCTTGAGGAGCGTCGACTTGCCGGCGCCGTTCGGCCCGATGATGCCGATGAGCTCGCCCGGGTAGCAGTCGAGGTCGCAGCCGTTCAGGATGTTCACCCCCGGCAGGTAGCCGGCGACGAGGTTCTTCGCGCTGAGCACGGGCTCGCGTTCCAGCGTGGCCGCCGGGGCGGCGGTCGCCGGCGACGGACTGGAGGCGCTGCTCGCGTTCGTGGGCTCGCTTGCGTCGGTCATCGGGTCGCCTCCTGCTCGTCTTCTTCCGCTACTTCCTCGGCGAGTTCCTCGTAGGTCTCCTCGTTGAGGAGCGAGTCGTCACCGAGGTCGGTGTCGTGGTGCGCACCGAGGTACGCATCGATGACCGCACGGTCGTCCATCACCGTGTCGGCCGGCCCCTCGGCGACGACCTTGCCCTCGGCCATCACGACGACCCAGTCCGAGATGTGCCGGACCATGTGCATGTCGTGCTCGACGAAGAGCACGGTCATGCCGTCGTCGCGCAGGGACTGGATGTGCCCGAGCAGCGACTGGGTCAGCGCCGGGTTCACGCCGGCCATCGGCTCGTCGAGCATGATCATCGTCGGGTCGGACATGAGCGCCCGGGCCATCTCGAGGAGCTTGCGCTGCCCGCCGGACAGCGAGCCCGCGTAGTCGTCGGCCTTCGTGTCGAGCTTGAAGCGGGCGAGGAGGTCCTCGGCCTTCGCCGTGATCTCGCGCTCCCGCTTCCGCCAGAGCGCGGGGACGAGGCCGACGAAGAAGTTCTCGCCGGGCTGGTCGCGGGCGCCGAGGAGCATGTTCTGCATCACGGTGAGGCGGCTGAGCGCCTTCGTGAGCTGGAACGTGCGGACCATGCCCTTGTTCGCGATGTGGGTGGCGCTGGTCTTCTGCAGGGTGTTGCCGTCGAACCGGGTCGTCGCGCCGGGGCTCGGCTTGTCGAACCCGGTGAGCAGGTTGAAGAACGTCGTCTTGCCGGCGCCGTTCGGGCCGATGAGGGCGGTGATCGAGCCGCGCTGGACCTCGAGGTGGTCGACGTCGACCGCGGTCATGCCGCCGAAGCGACGGGTGACGTCGTCGACGACCAGGATCGGGTCGTTCTTGGGGTGGGCGTACGACTCAGACACTGAACGTCAACTCCTTCTTGTTGCCCAGGAGGCCCTGTGGACGGAACACGATGAGGAGCATGAGCGCGACGCCGACGAGCACGTAGGAGAACTGCTCGGCCTGCTGCGCGTTCATGATCGAGTTCGGGATGAAGTCACCGGCGAGGGTGCGGATCGCGAGTCGGACGACGAAGAAGAGCACGGCGCCGAGCACCGGTCCGAACACCGTCGCCGCACCGCCGAGGATGAGCGCCGTCCAGATGAAGAACGTCATCGAGCGGCCCATCGCGTCCGGTTGCACCGAACTCGGCAGGACGTAGATGATCCCGGCCAGGGCCCCGAGCGCACCGCCGAACACGAGCGCCTGCATCTTGTACGAGTAGACGTTCTTGCCGAGGGAGCGGACGGCGTCCTCGTCCTCGCGGATGGCCTTCACGACACGGCCCCAGGGGCTGCGCATGAGCAGGAACAGCACGAGCGTGAACAGGGCGACGAGCCCCCACGCCGCGATCCGGATCCACCAGCCGTTGACGCCGTTGTTCGAGTACGTGAACCACAGGAGCGTGGTGGTGCCGTCGGGGAGCGGGCTGAGGGCGTTGAACGGGTCGCGGTAGCTCGACCCGGTGATGCCGTTCGAGCCGCCGGTCGTCGTGGTGAGCAGGCTCGACCGTCCCACCATGCGGATGATCTCGGCGCCGGAGATCGTCACGATCGCCAGGTAGTCGCCGCGCAGCCGCAGGGTCGGGATGCCGAGGATGATCGCGAACACGATCGACACGAGCAACGCGACCAGGACGGCCATCACGAACGGCAACCCGTTGGTGATGGAGATCGCGAAGCCGTACGCGCCGAGCAGCAGGAACGCCGCCTGGCCCATGTTGACCAGGCCGGTGAGTCCGAAGTGGACGTTGAGGCCGATCGCGGCGAGCGCGAACGCCGCCGTGGTCGGGGCGAGTGCTTCCTGCGTGAGGGAGGACAGCAGGTTGAGGATGTAGTCCATGGCGGCGCTCCTTAGCCGATCCGCTCGGCGCGGCCGAAGATGCCCTGCGGCCGGAACAGCAGGATGAGGATGAGGATCACGAGGGCGGTGGCGTACTTGAAGTCACCGGGCAGCACGAGGTTCGTGAGCTCCACGACGACGCCGATGATCATCGAGCCGACGAGTGCGCCGTAGGCGGTCCCGAGGCCACCGAGCGTGACCGAGGCGAACATGAGCAGCAGCAGCTGCAGGCCGGTCTGCCAGTTCACGCCGTTGAGCACGAGGCCGAGCATCACGCCCGACAGTCCCGCGAGGCCGGCGGCGAGCGTCCACACGAACCGGATCACCCGGTCGACGTCGATGCCGGACGCGCTGGCCAGTGCCGGGTTGTCCGACACCGCACGGGTCGCACGGCCGAAGCGCGTCTTCGCGAGGAACAGACCGGTCGCGACGAGGACGACGAGCGCGATGCCCATCGCCACGTACGACTGCACCGTGAGCGTGACCCCGGCGAAGCGGACCGTCTCGGGGTTGCCCTGCTGGATGCGGACGGTCGAGGCGCCGAAGAAGTACTGGAACGCGTACTGCGCGGCGATCGACAACCCGATCGTCACGATCATGAGCTGCGTCAGGCTGATGCGCTTGCGCCGCAACGGCCGCCAGATGCCGGCGTCCTGCAGGTAGCCGGTCGCCGCGCACAGCAGCGTGACCACCACCCCCGTCAGCCAGATGTTCCACCCGAGCTGGTTCGCGAAGAGGTAGGCGAGCAACCCGCCGAGGGTTACCTGCTCACCGTGCGAGAAGCTCGACAGGCCGGTCGTGCCGTAGATGAGCGAGAGGCCCACCGACGCCAGCGCGATGAGGAGCCCGAGCCGGATGCCGGACGCGAACTGCTGCCAGGCGCGCTGGGGCGTGACGCTCGTGGCGTCGTCGTTCGTGACGACGCCCTGCTGGTCGGACAGCTGGAAGATCTGCCCGACGTTCGCGTTGAGGCTCGCCGACACGGTGCGCTTCGCGTCCGCCGCGTTCGTCAGGTACTGGCCCTTGGGCAGCGTGTCCTGGTCGACGCTCACGGTGTAGCTGCCCGCCTCGGTCACGCTCACCGACCAGCGCCCGGCGTCGGACGTCGTCGCGGTCTGCGCGAAGCCACCCGGCCCGGCGACGTCGACGTCGACGCCCGGGACCGGTTCGCGGTCCGAGTCGGTGATCGTGCCCTGGATGCAGCCGTTCGTCGGGCTGACCGTGCACGGCTGGGTGCTGGCGGGTGCGGTGCTCGCGGACGCCGATGCGCTCGCGGTCGGGGCCGAGGTGGCGCCGATCGCCGGCAGCGTCACCGCCCAGTCGATCAGGAAGGTCGCCAGGAACGCGAGCACGAGGACGGCCATGATGACCGGTCGCTTTCGTCCAGGGCGGAGGCGGAACCTGCGCAGCAGTGCAGGTCCCGGCGGAGTGATGGATCCCACGGAAGAGCCTCTCGTTCGGATGACGAGGACGCTAGGGGGATTGTGTGACACCCGTGTTTCCATCACGTTCCCTGTGTGATTCGTGCCGCAACTGTGACGTTGTGGAGGAAGGCCGGACGGAGGTCCCGGGACGGGGCCGCACCGCGCCTCCTGGCTGCTCACGGGTGTCCACGGGGCGGAATGCGGAAGAGCGCCTGCGCGTTACCATGGTCTATCCGGAACCCGCCGCAGCGTTCCCGGTGTCTCGACCACTTCACCTCGCCCACGAAGGGGACCCATGGACCAGCCGGATCCGTTCGGATTCATCGGACTCACGTACGACGACGTCATGCTCCTGCCGGGGTACACCGACGTCATCCCGAGCGAGGCGTCGACCGCGTCCCGGCTCACCAAGCGCATCACGGTCAACGTCCCGCTGCTCTCCGCGGCGATGGACACCGTGACCGAGGCCCGCATGGCGATCGCCATGGCCCGACAGGGCGGCATCGGGATCCTGCACCGCAACATGTCGATCGCCGACCAGGCGGCCGCGGTCGACAAGGTCAAGCGCAGCGAGTCGGGCATGATCACCAACCCGGTGACCACCAGCCCGGACGCCACCGTGGCCGAGGTCGACGCGCTCTGCGGACAGTTCCGCGTCTCCGGCCTGCCGGTGGTCGAGGGTGACGGCACCCTCGTCGGCATCATCACCAACCGCGACATGCGGTTCGTGGCGCCGTTCGAGCAGCAGACCACGCTCGTGCGCGACGTCATGACGAAGGCCCCGCTCATCACGGCTCCGGTCGGCATCGACCCGGACGACGCCGTCGCGATCTTCGCCGAGCACAAGATCGAGAAGCTCCCCCTCGTCGACGAGGACGGCAAGCTCCGCGGTCTCATCACCGTCAAGGACTTCGACAAGAGCGAGAAGTACCCGGACGCCACGAAGGACGACGCCGGACGCCTGCGGGTCGGTGCCGCGATCGGCTTCTTCGGCGACGCCTGGGAGCGCGCGACCGCGCTGCGCGAGGCCGGCGTGGACGTCCTCGTCGTCGACACCGCCAACGGCCACAGCGCCGGCGTGCTCGACATGGTCCGCCGTCTCAAGGCCGACCCGGCGTTCGCCGCGGTGGACGTCATCGGCGGGCAGGCCGCCACGCGCGAGGGCGCCCAGGCGCTCATCGACGCGGGCGTCGACGCCGTCAAGGTCGGCGTCGGCCCGGGATCGATCTGCACGACGCGCGTCGTCGCTGGTGTCGGCGTCCCGCAGGTCACCGCCGTGTACGAGGCCTCCCTCGCCGCGCGTGAGGCCGGTGTGCCGGTCATCGCCGACGGCGGGCTGCAGTACTCGGGCGACATCGCGAAGGCCCTCGTGGCCGGTGCCGACACCGTGATGCTCGGCTCGCTCCTCGCCGGCACCGACGAGTCGCCCGGTGACCTGGTGTTCGTCAACGGCAAGCAGTTCAAGGCCTACCGCGGGATGGGCTCCCTCGGCGCCCTGCAGACCCGCGGCAAGAAGACCTCGTACTCGAAGGACCGCTACTTCCAGGCCGACGTCCCCTCGGACGACAAGCTCGTGCCGGAGGGCATCGAGGGCCAGGTCCCGTACCGCGGCTCGGTGGCGAACGTCGTCTACCAGCTCGTCGGCGGCCTGCGGCAGTCGATGTTCTACGTCGGCGGCCGGACCGTCCCGGAGCTCAAGGCCCGCGGCAAGTTCGTCCGGATCACCCCGGCCGGGCTCAAGGAGTCGCACCCGCACGACGTGCAGATGGTCGTCGAGGCGCCGAACTACAGCCGCTGACCCGACCCGCACCCGCGAACGCCCCTGCTCCCGGACGGAGCGGGGGCGTTCGTCGTCGGTCGGCAGTAGGGTCGCGGCATGGTCAGCGCCGTGTCCCACACCTCGATCGACTGCCGTGACGCCTACACGCTCTCGGAGTGGTGGAAGCAGGTCCTCGGCTACGTCGACGTCGCCGACGACCCGAACGCGCCCGGGCACGAGGAGTGCATGATCGTCGCTCCCGACGGCTCGCACCACGTGCTCTTCATCGAGGTGCCGGAAGCGAAGGCCGTGAAGAACCGCATCCACTTCGACCTGCGGCCGACCGACCGGACCCGCGACGAAGAGGTCGTGCGGCTGCGGGGCATCGGTGCGCTCGAGCTGGCCGACCGACGCACGGCGAGCGGCGGCTGGGTGGTGTTCGCCGACCCTGAGGGGAACGAGTTCTGCGTCCTCCGGTCCCAGGCCGAGCTCGACGCCTGACCCCGGCCAGCCTCCACCCGGGCGGCCGGCGTCCCTGTCCGGACTGCGCGGGTCCGGTCGACCGCGCCCGGGCGCTCGGCTCGAGACCCGCGGGTTTCCGCAGACCTCGCGTCACGGCTGGGTAACGAAACACTTTGCGTACCGCCCCGTCACGCGGCTGAAACACCGTGACCCTACGTTCTCTCACATCCCCAGCGGGACCTGAGGTTCCGCGCAGAGAAAGGGCTCCACGGATGATCAGAACCACCCGTGCCACCACGGCACTGGCAGTGGCAGGAGCGGCGGCGCTCCTCCTCGCCGCCTGTTCCACCACCAGCGGCGGCACCTCACCGTCCTCCTCCGCGTCGGGAGGCGCGAAGAAGGACCCCGCCGCGAGCTGCAAGGCCCCCGACACCCCGGGCACCGACGCGCTGAAGATCGGCACGATCCTCCCGCTCACCGGTTCGCTCGCCTACCTGAACCCGCCCGCGGAGTCCGGTGTGGGACTCGCGGTGCAGGACATCAACGCCGCCGGCGGTGTGCTCGACAAGGACGTCACCATCGACCCCGCCACCGACTCCGGTGACAGCAACGACATGACGGTGTCGAGCTCCGCGGCGACGAAGCTCGTGAACGCGAAGGTCCCGGTCGCGATCGGCGCCGAGTCCTCCAGCGTCACGCTCAACGTCATCGACCAGCTCACGAGCAACTGCATCGTGGAGATCTCCCCCGCGAACACCGCGTCGGACCTGTCCGGCTACTCGTCGTACTACTACCGGACCGCTCCGCCGGACTCAGTGCAGGGATCGGCGCTCGGCCAGCTCGTCACGGGTGACGGCAACGCCAAGGTCGCGTTCCTCGTCTTCAACGACACCTACGGCACCGGTCTCCGCAACACCGTGCAGAAGGCGATCGAGGACTCGGGCGGATCCGTCGTCTACGGCGGCAAGGGCAAGGGCCAGGAGTTCCCGCCCGGCCAGACGACCTTCTCGTCCGAGGTGACCGCGGCGCTCGCCACGAAGCCGGACGCCATCGTCGTCCTGGCCTTCGACGAGACGAAGTCGATCATCCCGGAGCTGAAGTCGCAGGACGCCGACATGTCGAAGATCTACATGTCCGACGGCAACACAGCGGACTACTCGAAGGACTTCGACAAGGGCACGCTCACCGGCGCGCAGGGCACCATCCCCGGTGCCTCGCCGAAGGACGAGTTCAAGGCCCAGCTCTCCGCCTACTACAAGAAGTCGTCGGGCAAGGACCTCGCCGACTACTCGTACGCGGCTGAGTCGTACGACGCCACCGTCCTCGCCGCCCTGGCCGCGGTGAAGGGCAAGGGCACGGACTCCGGCACCATCCAGGCCAACATGGCCGCGGTGTCCGGTGCCGACGGCGGCACGGAGTGCTCGACGTTCAAGGACTGCGTCGCCCTGCTCGACAAGGGTGAGGACATCCACTACACGGGTCCGTCGGGCATCGGTCCGTTCGACGACAACAACGACCCGTCGAGCGCCTACATCGGCATCTACAAGTTCGACGGCGACAACAAGCCCGTCTACCAGAGCGCGATCCAGGGCTCGGTCAAGAAGTAGTCGGCAGCACCGGATCGACAGCGCCTCGCGGCCCGGCCGCGGGGCGCTGTCGCGTGCGGCGGCGGCGCCGGCGGCGGGCCGAGACTCGGCTGCGCGGACAGTTCCGTGGCGGACACGGCGCGAAACTGTCCGCCGGGCCGAGACTCGGGGCCCGGCGGGCGGGCCGGCAGGCAGGCAGGCCGGCAGGCGGACAGGACACGGGCCCTGGAGGCGCGGCTCGGCCCCGTCAGACCGGCTCGGCCGCGGTGGGCGCCACCGCCCGGCGCCGCGATGCCCGAGCGGCCAGGAACGAGTCGGCCGTCAGGATGACCAGGGCGAGCCAGACGATCCCGAAGCCGAACCACCGGGCACCCGACATCGGCTCGTGCTGCACGACCACCCCGACGAGCAGCTGCATCACCGGCGCGAGGTACTGCGTCAGCCCGAGCGTCGACAGGCTCACCCGACGGGCGGACGACGCGAACAGCAGCAGCGGCACGGCCGTCGCGGGCCCGGTCAGCACCGTCACGAGGACGTGCACCCAGCCCTCGCTCGTGAACGTCACCCCGCCGCCGAGGCCGGTCGCGCCGAGCACCACGAGGGCGACCACGGCGATCGGCAGCAGCCACACGGTCTCGATCGTCAGGCCGCTCAGGGCGTCCACCGTGCCACCGACCCGCTTCTTCACGAGCCCGTACAGGCCGAACGAGAACGCCAGCACGAGGGAGATCCACGGCATCTGTCCGTAGCCCACCGCGATGACGACGACGGCCACGATGCTGATGCCGACGGCGGTCCACTGCAGCGGACGCAGGCGTTCGCGGAGCACCACGACACCGAGCGCGATCGTCACGAGCGGGTTGATGAAGTACCCGAGCGCCGCCTCGACCGTGTGGCCCGTGGTCGTCGCCGCGACGTACACGGTCCAGTTCACCAGGATGAGCACGGCCGCGAGGCCCATCACGAGCATCACCCGACGCTGGGCCATCAGGGTGCGGGTCCGGAGCCAGGAGCGGGTGACGGCGATCGCGATCGCGCAGAACACCAGCCCGAAGACGATCCGCCAGGCGACGATCTCGAACGCGCCGGCGGGGGCCATCGCCGCGAAGAGCAGCGGCATGAGTCCCCACAGCCCGTACGCGATGATCGCCTGCACGACGCCGACGGATGCCTCGCTGCGGGCCGGGCGCGCCGGGGACGGTTCACTCACGGAACCATCCTAGGAACGGGCACCGACGGTGCGGGGTCGAGCCGCGCCTCCTGGACCCGCCGACCCGGCGCGGAACGCGAGAACGCCCCGCCCGGCCGGAGCCGAACGGGGCATTCGCGATGTGTACTGGACTCAGTGCACGATGACCGCGAGGACATCGCGCGCCGAGAGGACGAGGAGGTCCTCGCCCGAGTACTTGACCTCGGTGCCGCCGTACTTCGAGTAGATGACCTTGTCACCCACGGCGACGTCCAGCGGGACGCGGTTGCCGTTGTCGTCGATACGACCCGGGCCCACGGCGACGACCTCGCCCTCCTGGGGCTTCTCCTTCGCGGTGTCCGGGATGACCAGACCGGAAGCGGTGGTCTGCTCCGCCTCGACCTGGCGGATGACGATGCGATCCTCGAGCGGCTTGATGCTGACGGCCACGGTGACCTCTTCTTTCTCGGTACTGACTCGGTACAGATGAAAACCGTGTTGGCACTACGCACAGGAGAGTGCCAACCGCCCCAACTCTAGGGCGTCGTTGGCACTCGGTCAATCCGAGTGCCAACGTCCGACCGGGCTCTCGGCGACCTGGGAGGATCGTCGGGTGGAAGCCGCCGATCTCGCCCAGTTGCTGACCCCCGAGGGGATGGCCCTGCTCGACCGTACCCCGGCCGTGTCCGACGGTGGTGAGATCGTCCGGGTCGTCTCACGACTGCGCTCCGAAGGACACGATCCGGGCCTCGTCGCGGCGGTCCTGACGCAGGCGAGGCTCCGGCAGAAGGCCCGTGGGAAGTTCGGGGACTTCGCCTCCCGCATGCTCTTCACCGAGGCCGGCCTCGAGCAGGCGACCCGGCTGCAGGTCGCCGCCCAGCACGCCGGACGCTTCGCCGCCGCTGGGCTCACCCGGGTCGCCGACCTCGGGTGCGGCATCGGCGGGGACGCGATGGCGATGGCGGCGCTCGACCTCGAGGTCACCGCCGTCGACCGTGACGAGGCCACCGCGGCCGTCGCGACGCACAACCTGTCGCTCTGGGACTCCGCACGGGTGGAGCTCGGCGACGCCGCTTCGTTCGACCTGTCCCGCGTCGACGGGGTCTGGATGGACCCGGCGCGCCGGACCTCCGGCCACGCGAACACGAAGCGCCTCGCCGACCCGGACGACTGGTCCCCGTCGCTCGACACCGTGTTCGCCGCCGCCACGACGACCCCGACGGGTGTGAAGCTCGGGCCGGGCGTCGACCGCGACCTCATCCCGGACCCCGCCGAGGCGCAGTGGACCTCCGTGGACCGCGAGGTCGTCGAGCTCGCCCTCTGGTTCGGCCCCCTCGCCCGTCCCGGTGTCCGCCGTGCCGCGACCGTCATCGGGGCGCACGGGATCGCCGAGCTCACGGGCGACGCCGACGCCGCGGACGTCGAGGTCGGCGCGCTCGGCGCGTACCTGTACGAGCCCGACGGAGCGGTCATCCGTGCGCGGCTCATCGGCGACCTCGCCCGGTCGTTCGACGGCCGGATGCTGTCCGACGGCATCGCGTACGTCACCTCGGACCGGGCCGTCACGACACCGTTCGCGCAGGGCTTCCGGGTGCTCGACACGATGCCGCTCGACGTGAAGCAGCTCGCCGCGCGACTCGCGGCGGACGACATCGGGACCGTCGAGATCAAGAAGCGCGGGGTCGACGTGGACCCGGCGCAGTTCCGGAAGCGGTTGCGGTTGCGCGGACGGGGGCGCGTCACGCTCGTGCTCACCCGTCTGGAGGGACGGCACGCCGCGATCCTGTGCGAGCGGCTGGGAGACGTGGCCGGGTAGGCATCGCACTCAGTAGCGACTTTTCGATATGTGACATCCTGAATGCTGTCCGCTCCGAAAGGTTCAGCATGAAGCACTCCCCCTCACCCATGTCCCGGTGCCTCCTCGTCGTCGGCACGTCCGGTCTGGCGCTCCTCGCGCCACTCGCGCTGTCGGTCCCTGCAGTCGCCGTCGCACCCGCCACCGTACTGGCGGTCTCGGATGCGCCCCGCGCCGCACTCACCGTCGACACCACCACCTACCGTGCCGGCGACACCGTCACCGTGACGGGTACCGCAGCGCCGGGTGCGCGCGTCGGTGTCCTGTTCGGCGATCGAGACCTCGTCCGGAAGAGTGCCGCCGCCGACGGCCGCTGGACCATCACCAGCGAGCGCGCCGTGCTGAGCACGGCCGGTCTCTCGATCACTGTGACCGCCGGGACCGGGAACGACGCCGAGACCGTGACCCGTACCCTTGCCCACGACACCAGCGAACGGCCGCTCACGGTCGACACCACCAGTTACCGCGTGGGCGACCTCGTCACCGTGAAGGGCACCGCATCGCCGCGCGCGCTCATCGCGGTCGTCTTTGGCGGCAAGGACTCCGAGACCGGCCGTGCCGACGACCGTGGCAACTGGAGCATCACCAGTCTGCGGCCGGCCACCGCCACCAATGGACTCTCCCTCGAGGTCAGCACCGGTATCGGCGAGACCGCGCGCACCATCGAGCGCACGCTCACCGTCGACACCAGTGAGCGCCACCTGACGGTCGACACGGACAAGTACCGCGTCGATGACCTTGTCACCGTCAGCGGCACCGCCGAACCCGGAGCGTTCGTCCACGTCCGGTTCCGCTCCAACGACACGGTCGACAGCCGCGCCGACGACGACGGCAACTGGCGCATCACCAGCATGTACGCGGCCACGGCGACCGACGGGCTCACCCTCCAGGTCAGCACCGGCGCCGGCGCCAGCCTGCGTACGATCGAGCACACCCTCGCCCGAGACACCAGCGAACGGCCGCTCACGGTCGACACCACGAAGTACCGCGTCGGGGACCTCGTCACCGCCACCGGCACGGCCGAACCCCGAGCGTTCATCGCCGTCAGCTTCGGACGCGTCAACAACTCCGACACCGCACGCGCCGACGACGACGGCAAGTGGAGCATCACGAGCCCGAAGTCCGTCACCGAGACCGACGGCATCACCCTCACCGTCAGCACCGGTACCGGCGACTCCACACGCACCATCGAACGCGCCCTCACCGTCGACACCAGCGAACGCCACCTGACGGTCGACACCACGAAGTACCGCGTCGGGGACCTCGTCACCGCCACCGGCACCGCCGAACCGCGCGCGTTCATCGCCGTCAGCTTCGGACGCGTCAACAACTCGGAGACCGGCCGCGCAGACGACGACGGCAAGTGGAGCATCACGAGCCTGAAGAACGTCACCGAAACCGAGGGCATCACCCTCACCGTCAGCAGCGGCACCGGCAGCAGCACACGCACCATCGAACGCGCCCTCACCGTCGACACCAGTGAACGTCACCTCACCGTCGACACCACCGACTACGCGCCGGGTCACCTTGTGACCGTTTCCGGCACCGCCGAACCCCACGCGTTCGTCGGCGTGGAGTTCGGTCCCCGCAACTTCTTGGACGGACGCGCGGACGCCGACGGTGACTGGAGGATCACCAGCCCGAAGGGCGTCACCGTCACGGGTGGGCTCCAGATCCGGGTCCACACGGGTTCCGGGTCGACCGCCCGCACCGTCGAGCGCACGCTCACCGACGCCACCGAGACCGACGTGCGCGTGACGTCGCCGAAGCAGTACCTGAGCGGCACACCGCTCCGTGTCGAGGGGACCGCACGCCCCGGCGCGACGGTGAGGATCTCGGCTCAGGACGCGGTGATCAACATCCCGCTGGGCGGAGCGGTCGTCGCGTCCCCGACCGGACAGTTCTCGTTCACCTCGAAGCGATCGGTGGCGTTGTCGGACGGAGACCCGAAGCTGTCCGTGACCGTGCAGCAGGACGCCGACGCAGCGACCGTGCACGAGTTCCGATCACTGCAGGAAGGCGTGGAGTACGTTCCGACGCGCCTGACCTCCGACAAGACGTTCTTCAAGGGCGAGGGCGCTCGCCTCGTCGGCACGGCGTCCCCGTACACGTCGTTGAGCGTTCGAGTGGACGACGGGGCCCAGGAGTTCGTCCGCGCCGACGCCAACGGAGCGTTCGATCACACCACGCGCAAGCTCCCCGGGGAGTCCTACCGGATCACGATCCACCAGCTGTTCGGTGACGAGGACAAGACGACCCACGAGTTCACGGCGCGGGACGGTGCGACCGAGCCCGCGCTCCGGCTCACGTCCCCCACCGAGTACACCAAGGGACAGAAGATCACCGTCACCGGCAAGAACACCCCCGGCAAGACCGT
>NZ_JBIVBW010000007.1:78203-283135 GCF_044746255.1 Curtobacterium sp. NPDC086286 | reverse complement strand
CCCACCAGCAAGCTGATGAGTCACGGGGTCAATAAATTGGCATTGACAATGTGCACGCTGTTGAGTTCTCAAGGACCAGACGCACTCCCCACTCGACCCCGAAAGAGGTTCCGCCAGAGAGGCTTTTGGCTTTCGTTGCCCGGGGAAGAACCGTGGTGGACAAGATCTCCGGGTCTGTGACCAGGTGACCGTCTCGGCCGTTCCGTTCTCCGCCTCAGCGGCAACGAGTGATTACTTTACGCAGAGGTGAACGGCAGCACCAACCCGGGCCACATCCCGGGCGTGTCGGCTCTGCGAAGCCCGGAAACACGCGGATCGCGCGGTGCGGGCAGTGCCGACCCGCGCCGGGAACGACGGAAGGCACGGTGCGAACCCGCACCGTGCCTCCCGAACGAACGAACCGGACCGAACCGGACCGACCTACTCGGCCGCAGCCAACTGCCCGCACGCACCGTCGATCTCCTTGCCGCGGGTGTCGCGCAGGGTCGTCGGGATGCCCGCGGCGTTGAGTCGGCGGACGAACTCGTCCTGCACGTGCACCTCGGACGAGGTCCAGACCGAGCCGGGCGTCGGGTTGAGCGGGATCGGGTTCACGTGCACCCACCCCTTGCCGCGCTTGTTCAGCTTCTCGGCGAGCAGGTCGGCACGCCACGCGTGGTCGTTCATGTCCTTGATGAGCGCGTACTCGATCGAGACACGTCGGCCCGTCTTGACGAAGTAGTTGTGGGCGGCGTCGATCGCCTCGTCCGCCTTCCACTTCGAGTTCACCGGGATGAGCTCGTCGCGGAGTTCGTCGTCGGGCGCGTGCAGGGAGAGCGCGAAGGTGACGGGGATGTCCTCGTCGGCGAGCTTGTTGATCGCGGGGACGAGCCCCACGGTCGACACGGTGATGCCGCGGGCGCTCATGCCGAGGCCGTTCGGTTGCGGCGCGACCATGATCCGGACGGCGTCCATCACGCGCTTGTAGTTCGCGAGCGGCTCCCCCATGCCCATGAACACGATGTTCGTGACGCGCTCGGCGTCGACGCGGTCCTTCCCGCCCTTGCGGGGATCACCGCCGAGCTCCCCCGCGGCGATGGCGGCGTTGGCACGGACGATCTGCTCGATGATCTCGGCCGTGGACATGTTCCGGGTGAGCCCGGCCTGCCCGGTCGCGCAGAACGGGCAGTTCATCCCGCACCCCGCCTGGGACGAGACGCAGAGCGTGATGCGCCCCGGGTACCGCATGAGCACCGACTCGACCAGCGCCCCGTCGTGGAGCTTCCAGAGGAACTTGATCGTGTCGCCCTTGTCGGTCGCCAGACGACGGGTCTCGGTGAGGAGGGGCGGGAGCATGCCCGCCACGAGTTCCTCGCGCTGGGCGGCCGGCAGGTCGGTCATCTGCGCGGGGTCGGACGTGTAGTGCGTGAAGTAGTGGGTCGAGAGCTGCTTGGCGCGGAACTTCGGCAGCCCCAGCTCGACGACCTTCGCCTCACGCTCGGCGACCGTCATGTCGGCGAGGTGTACGGGCGGCTTGCCACGCTTCGGGGACGCGAACTGCAGCAGCGGCCGGCCGTCGGTCCCGGTGGCCTGCGTCCAGCCCTCGGTGCGCGGACGCACCTGCGGACGAGCAGAGCGCTGCTCTTCGAAGGGGGTGCGGGTCTCGGAGGCCATCACTCCAGTTTACGGGACGGCGACGCCCCGCGGGTGCCGGTCAGCTGCCGGCGGGGAGCACCCGGGCGAAGTGGTGCGCCGCGGAGTACATCGGCACGATGTCGACGACCGCGCCGGGGTGCGGCGCCTGGAGCACCAGTCCGTCGCCGAGGAAGATGCCGACGTGGTCCTCGTTGTCGTACACGACGAGGTCGCCGGGCTGCGCCTCGGACTCCGGGATCGTCGTCGCGGCGGCGTCCTGCGTCGGGACGTAGTGCACGAGCGGGATCCCGACGGCCGCGTACGCGACCATCGTCAAACCGGAGCAGTCGATGCCCTCGTGGCTCGCGCCGCCCTCGACGTACGGGTCGCCCATGTACTGCAGGGCGGTGGAGACCACGGTCGCCCGGTCGCCACCGGCGGAGAGGATCTTCGAGATCGCGTCCTCCGCCTGCTGGGTGCTGACGCCGAACTTCGTCACGATCGTCGGGTAGGACACCACGGTCGTGGTCGTCGTCATGCCGTCCGTCGACACCACCGGGACCTCGACGTCCCGGGCGACGGTGTAGGTCTGCGTGTGCTGCGAGGTGGTCGTCCCGTGGTGCGCGTCGGTCGACGGGGTCGCGGCGTTCGCCGGGACCGCGAGCGTCAGGCTCGAGGTGATGGCCAGCGCGGGCGCGAGGAGCACCGCTGCGCGCTTCGCGTTGGCAGCCCGGCGGACGTGCCGCGGGTCGACCGCCCGTTCGGCTCGGAGCGCTGCGGACCGGGACAGCACGGCCGCTCCGGCGACGGCCGTCGAGGCGACCGGGCGCGTGTTCGACAGGGACACGCTGCGCGCCGGCTTCGCGTGCTCCACGAAGGTCGAGCGGGCCACGGCGGGGCCGAACGCGGAACGACGTCCGCGGGGACGGCGCAGTTCGACGGCTTCGGTGGTGGCCGCGCCGTCGGGGGCTGCGGGCAGTGCGTGGCGTCCCATGGTTCCTTCCGGGTCGGACGAGCCGGCCCGAGCAGATGACGAGGCGACTCGGGAAGATAACGTATTGGTCACGAACCTGGGCCCCGCTGGGCACTCGCCGCGGGTTCCTGCAGTTCGTCACAGGCTCGGGCGTTCCTCGCAGCCCGTTCAGAACCGGCCCGCACCGCTCCGGACGCGGCTCAGGCGGGGGTGGGCCGCATGACGGCGGCGATCCGCGCCTCCCGAGCCCGTGCCAGGTCGTCGAGGCGGGCCGCCAGGGCGCGCACCGACTCGTCGACCGGCGCGTCCCCCGAGATGTCCCCCGGGAGCGGCGCCCCGGCGGTGACCGCGAGCGGGAGGATGCCCGCCCAGACCGCGTGGTCCTCGGCGTCGTCGACCGCCTCGCCGACGCCGGCGGCGCGGATCTTCACGCTCGCGCGCTCGAGGGGCACCTGGAGGACCTGGGTGGCACGGACCTCCTTGGCGGTCATCTCGCGGACCTCGTCGCGGCGTCCGGGCATGAGGTGGTCGGCGACCTGCCAGAGCGCCTCGGTCCGCAGGTCGTCCGGCACCACGGTGGCGTTGCCGACGACCACGGCGCTGCGGTAGTTCGCGGAGCTGTCGAAGGTCGAGCGTGCGAACACCAGGCCGTCGACGTGGGTCACCGTGGCGCTGACGGGGACTCCCGCGGCGCCGGCGTCGAGGAAGAGACCGCCGCCGGTCGAGCCGTGCAGGAGCAGGACGGGGCCGGCGCCGAGGTCGCCGACGCCGCAGAGGAACGGCAGGACGAGCGGGTGTCCGTCGCGGACGAAGCCGACGTGCGCGACGATCGCCTCGGCGAGGATCGCGTCGAGGTCGGCGGGGTCGTGGGACTGGCGGTCGCGGAGGCGGCGGACGGCCAGCGACGGGACGGCGGGGTCGGCGGGGTCGGACGGGAGGCTCGTGGTGCGCATGCGGGCAACGCTAGGGTCAGGACCGGTCCGGTTCGTGGACCAGATCGGGAGTGCTCAGGTGGACCAGTTCGGGAAGACCGCCGGGGTCGTCGCGCGTGTCCGGGCGATGGTGCAGGACGGGACGCTGGTGGCCGGGGACGCAGTGCCGTCGACCCGCGTCCTCGCGGCCGAGCTGGGGGTGGCGCGGGGGACGGTGGTCGCGGCGTACGAGCAGCTCGACGGCGAGGGGTGGATCCGGACGCGGCAGGGTGCGGTGGCGCGGGTGGCGCCGGGGGTCGGTGCGGGCCACTGGCCCACCGAGCACGCTGCGCGTGACGCGACGGGGCGCACGGACGGGCACGCCGACGGCTCGGCGGGTACCGGCGCGGACCTCCTCGACGCCCGCCCCGGGATCCCGGCGGTCACGGCGATCGCCGCCCGCGACTGGCGGGCCGCCTGGCGCGCCGCTGCGGACGCCCCGCTCCGCAACGCACTGTCCGACCCGGCCGGCCTCCCGGAGCTCCGCGCGCAGATCGCTTCCCAGCTCGGCCTCGCTCGCGGGTTCGCCCCGGAGATCGGCCGGGTCGTGGTCACCGCCGGCACGGCCGAGGCGCTCTCGCTCGTCACCGAGGGACTCCGGAACCGCCTGGGTCGGGCGCCGGTCGTCGCCGTCGAGGATCCCGGCTACCGCTCCGGACGTCGGGCGATGACGAGCGCCGGGGCCACCCTCGTGGGTGTCCCGGTGGACGGCGACGGGATCGACGTGGACGTCCTCGGCCGCATCGGCCCGGTGGACGCGGTCGTCGTCACGCCGACGCACCAGTACCCGCTCGGCTCGGTGATGCCGGTGGCACGACGGCTCCGCCTGCTCGACTGGGCGACGCGCACCGGGGCGGTCGTGGTCGAGGACGACTACGACTCGGAGTTCCGGCACCGCGGCTCCCCCGTCCCGGCGCTGGCGGCACTCGACGCGACGGGCGTCGTGGTGCACGTCGGCGGGTTCTCGAAGACCCTCGATCCACGGCTGCGCTGCAGCTACGTGGTCCTGCCACCGGGGCCGGTGCGCGAGGCCGTGGCCGCCTCGCGGCTCGCTCGCGGACCCGTGGTGGCGGAGCCCGTGCAGGTCGCGCTCGCGCACCTCCTCCGCACGGGCGCCCTCCGCCGTCACCTCGGCCGCGTGCGCCGGGACTACACGCACCGGCGCGAGCGGGTCGCGACGCGCGTCGCAGCGGTCGCGGGCCTGGAGGCGCGTGCCCTGGACGGCGGGCTGCACGCGGTCCTGACGTGGTCGGGTCGGGCGGCGGGGCGCGACGTGGTCGCCCGGATGGCGCGGTCCGGTGTGCTGGTGAGCGCGCTCGAGGAGTACGAGGTGTCGCCGGGGAGCGCACCGGCGGGGATCGTCCTGGGCTACGGCGCGCTGACGCTGCCGCAGCTCGATCGCGCACTCGACGTCCTGCTCGAGGTCCTGCGGGTCAGGGGCGACTGAGCCGCAGGTGGGCCCGCACCCGGTCCTGCACGGCGCTGGCGTCCGGGTGGTCCCAGAGCGCGAAGTGGGTGCCGCCGGGCAGGACGAGGAGCTCCGCTCCAGGCACCTCGTCCGCCGCCCGGACGCTGTTGGACGGCGGGACGTCGACGTCCGCGTCACCGTGCAGCAGCAGTGTCGGGGCCCGGACGGCTCCGAGGTCGAGGTCGTTCACCGCGCCGAGGTTCCGGACGTCGGCCTCCCACCCGGCACGGTGCGGGCCCGCGGTGTTGCCGGTGCGGGCGAGGTCGAGCAGGAACGTGCGACGCTCCGGGTCGCGCAGGATCCCGCGGACGTGGTCGCGGAGCCGTCGACCGCGCAGGGAGCTCACGCCCGAGACCGCGAGGCGCACGACGACGACGGGCACCAGTCGCGCGGCGGCCCGGGCGAGCGCGGCGCCGAGCAGGGTGCCGCCGACCAGGCGCTCCGGTGCGGAGACCTCCGGGGGCGCCCAGGGACCGGTCAGTCCGGCCGCCACGACGAGGGAGTGGACCCGCTCGGGGTGGCGGACGGCGAACCGGTAGGCGGCAGGGGCTCCGCCCGACCACGCGAGCACCGCCACGCGGTCGATGTCCAGCGCGTCGAGGACCTCGGCGTACCGATCGGCCTCGTCGTCGAGCGAGTCGTGGCCGGGTCGGACCCGGGTGCCGAGGTACCCGGGACGTGAGAGCGTGACGACACGGAAGTCGGCGGACGGCAGGAACCGCGCCATGATCTCGGCGACGTCGATCCCGCCGGGGGTGCCGTGCACGACGAGGACGGGAGCGCCCGCGCCGCGGACGGCGAACTCGGTGTCGTCGGTGACGACGGGACGCGTCTCTGGTGGCATCACCCGACGATATCCGCGGCGGCGATGAGTCGTCTCCGACCGCGGAGGGTGTCCCCCGGGTACTCGCCGTACATCGAGAAGTACGACCCCGAGAAGCGTCCCATGTGCCGGAAGCCGCAGGAGTGCGCGACGGTGGCCACGGAGGTCTCGCGGGGGTCCGCGAGCTGCAGGCCGAGCCGGGCCTTCTCGAGGCGCAGGTCGCGGAGGTACGCCATCGGGGTGCTGCCCTCGCGCCGTTGGAACCCCTCCTGCAGGGTCCGGACGCTGACCTCGGCCGCGGCGGCGATGTCGGTGGCGGCGATGGTCCGGTCGAAGTGCGCGTACATGAACGCCTTCGCACGTTCGACCGTCCCGGCGGGTGCAGCGGTCCCCCGGCGGTCGGCATCGGAGCGGAAGGCGCCGAGCACCGCCTCGGCGAGCCGCAGGTCGAGCGCGGCCCGGTCGGCGTCGACCACGGCGACGTCGAGCAGCGGACGGGCGACCTCGCGCAGCACGGCCTGCAGCGGCGCGAGGCGTTCGGCGGACACGGTCACGGGGAAGGCGAGAGGTACGGGGGCGGCGTCGGTGCCCACGACCGCGACGGCCTCGAGGAAGTCCGCGTCGAAGTGCACAAGGTGCTTCGTCCCCGCCGGTGCCGAGACGTGGAAGGGGCGTCCGGCCGGGTACATCACGGGCACGCCGGCGCGGAGGAGCACGTCGTCGTCCACCACGATGCCGCCCTCGACCGACCACGCCAGCAGGTACTGCCGTTCGGGTGCGAGGAAGCCGGACCGGGCGGCGGACACCGACGACGTGCGGAGGCTCAGGCGGCCGTCCCCGGTGGCGCGGTACCGGAAGCCGAACGGCGACGAGGAGGGGGCGAAGGCCATGTCGTGGCCGTCGTACACGCCGCGGTAGAACTCGAGTGCTTCATCGGGGTCGGTGCCGCTCTGGAGGACCTCCCGGACGGAGGTCCGACGGACCTCCGCGGTCGAGGACTCCGCCGGCGGCCGGTCCGCCGCGGGGATCACCGTCGCTCCGGACCACCAGGCGATCGTTCCCCGACGAGGTCGGCGAGCGACGGCTCGGACTCGACGGGGACCGCCCAACCGCGGCGTGTGGCCCGTCGGAGGTGTCGGTACGTGGTCACCCGCACCGGCTGGACGTCGGCGTTCGACTCGTAGCTGCTCAGTTCCTGGCTGCTCATGGCGTGCTCCCTGCTCGCGAGCCCGGCTCCGCCTCGGCCTCGTGGATGCCGACGTCCAGAACGGCCTCAGGGTCAAGGAGGTGCCATCGGAGCGTCGGGAGGACGCGGATCGATGCCGTCTTCTCCAGCGACGGTACGCGCGTGCCGGACAGCCCACGTGGACCGGACACCCAGCCCGCGCTATCCGGACGGACCACGGCGGCACGGACTGGATTGTTCGCATACAATGCAAACATGTTGATCACCGTCGACCCCGGCGCGCGGGCATCGCTCGCGGACCAGGTGGCCGCCCAGATCCGGCACGCGATCGCCCGAGGCGAGTTCCGGAACGGCGAGCGGCTGCCGTCCGCGCGAGAACTCGCGGCCGCCGTCGACGTCAACATGCACACGGTGCTGCGGGCCTACGCCCAGCTGCAGGACGACGGGCTCATCGAGCTGCGCCGGGGCCGCGGTGCCACGGTGCTGCGGTCGGGCAACGCGTCGTTCGACCGGCTGCGGTCGCTGGTGGTGGAGCTCCGTGAGCAGGCGGAGACCCTCGGGGTCCCGCTCGACGACCTGTACGCGATGATCAAGGGGGCACGATGACGACTCGGACGATGGGGACCGGCGCACGACTGGCCGTGGTGGGACCGAGCGCGGCGGTGGCCGTCGCGCTGGTCGTCACGGCGCTCATGCTCGGACCCGCGCTGCCGGCACGGGTGGCGACGCACTTCGGCGCGGACGGTGTCGCCGACGCCTGGGGGTCGCCGTGGCCGTTCTTCTGGGGGTCCCTCGTGGTGGCCCTCGTCGCCGCCGGACTCGCGGTGGTGGCGCTCGGACGCAGCGACCGACGGACGTGGGCGATCCTGCTGCTGGTGGCGAACCTCCTGAGCGGGTCCGTCGCGACCGCGTGGATCGCCGAGGCGATCGTGAACGGCGTCGACGACCCGACGTTCCCGGTGTGGTGGGCCGTCCTCACGCTCGCGGTCGGTGTCGCCGTGGCGGTGCCGCCGACGATCGCGCTCGTCCGGACGGCAGCGCCGGTCCCCGCGCACGACGTCCCTCCGTTGGACGTCCCGACGGACGCCCGGGTCGCCTGGCGTGCACGGGTCGGCAGCGCCTGGTTCGCGGGGCTCGGCGTGGTCCTCGTCGTCGGCGGCGTCGTCGCGGCCTGGGCCACCGCGTCGGCGTCCGCGTCCGCCGACATCGGCGCGGCCGCGGTGTCGGGCGGGCTGCTCGTCCTCGCCGGGATCGCGGTGGTGGTGCTCGCGCGGGTCGAGTGCACGGTCGATCGACGCGGCCTCCGGCTGACCTCGACGTGGACGCGGATCCCCCTCGTGCGGGTCCCGCTCGACCGCATCGAGTCGTGCGGGTGGGAGCAGGTGTCGCCCGGGCAGTGGGGTGGGTGGGGCTACCGGATCTCCGGCCGGGGTGTGGCGTACGTGGTCCGTTCGGGGCCGGGCCTCGTCGTCCGGCTCCGGGGCGGCGGAGCGCGGGTGGTCACGGTCGCCGATGCCGAGCGCGGTGCGGCGGCGCTCGGCGCGCTGCTCGCGGCACGCGGGCACGCCTGACCCCCCGGGCGCGTGCGCTCTTCGTGAGCAGGAATGGTCGGGTCGGTCGAGTGGACCCGACCATTTCTGCTCACCATCGAGCGGACGGGGGCGCGGGCGCCCGGGCGCGCGGCGCGGCGCGGGCGCGGCGCGGCGCGGCGCGGCGCTACAGGCTCGTCATGCCGCCGTCGACGCGGAAGAGCGCGCCGGTGGCGTACGACGACTCGTCGCTCGCGAGGTACACCATGATGCCGGTGACGTCGTCCGGGGTCCCCGCCCGGCCGAGCGGCGTCCGGGACACGATCGCCGCGCGGGACTCGGGGTCGCCCGAGATCGTCTGGACGAGCGCCGTCTCGGTGTAGCCCGGCACGACGGTGTTGGCGCGGATGCCGTCACGGGCGTAGGCCATCGCGGTCGCCCGGACGAGCGCGTGGACGCCGCCCTTCGTGGACGAGTAGGCGGCGAAGTCGGCGCCCTCGCCGTTCAGGCCGGTAGGCGACCCCGTCACGATGACGGACCCGCCGGCACCGGCCGCGAGCATCGCCCGGACGGCGTGCTTCACGGTGAGGAAGGTGCCCGTCAGGTTCACCGCGAGCGTGCGGTTCCAGGTCTCGAGCGAGACGTCGGCGACCCTGGCGTCGTGGCCGAAGAGCTGCACGCCGGCGTTGGCGACGACGACGTCCGGCACGGCGCCGCGGGCGACCAGGGTGGCGAAGCCGGCCGCGACGCTCGACTCGTCCGCGATGTCCACGGTGAGCGCGATCGCCGAGTCGGCAGCGGCAGCAGCGGCAGCCGCCGCACTCGCAGATGCAGCGGCAGCCGCGGCGTCCCGGTCCGCGTACACGACCCGCGCCCCCTCGGCCACGAACCGGTCCGCGATGGCCCGCCCGATCCCCGATCCGGCCCCGGTCACCAGGGCGGTCTTCCCGGTCAGTCGTCCGGCCATGCGTGCGCTCCGTCCTCGGGGCGGCAGTGCCCCCGTCCTCGGAGCGACGTCGCTCCTGGACACATCATTGCGCAACCGGTTGACCGACTGGTAGCAAAGGGACATGACCGACGACGGTGCGTGGGCGGACTCGACCGCCGAGGACGTGCTCGTTGTCGGACCGTGGCGTGTGACCCTCCGTGGCGCCGAGCTCGCCGACGTCCGCCACGACGGGGTGCCGGTGCTGCGCGGCATCCGGTTCGTCACCCGCGACCAGGACTGGCGCACCGCGGACGACACCGTCACCCGCCAGACGACCGACGCCGCCGCCGAAGCCGAAGCCGACGCGACCGACGAACACGGGCACGCGCGGGCCCGCGCCCGCGCCCGCATCGAGGTGACGAGTGCCTTCGACGACGCCGAGGTCCTCCACACCACCCTCGACCTCACGATCGACGACGACACCCTGCACGTCGACGCGACCGCCACCACGACGGCGCCGTTCCGCCGCAACCGCATCGGCCTGGTCGTCCTGCACCCGCCGACCCTCGCCGGCACCCCGTTCACGGTCCGCCACCCGGCAGCGCCCGCCACGGCGCACACGTTCCCGCTGTGGATCGCCCCGCACCAACCCGCGACCGACGTCGCCGGGTACGCCTGGACGGCCGGCGGCACGGACTGCACGCTCGACCTCATCGGCGACGTGTTCGAGATGGAGGACCAGCGCAACTGGACCGACGCCTCGTTCAAGACCTACTCGACGCCGCTGGCCGAGCCCTTCCCCGTCGCGCTCGACGCCGGTGCCGTCGTCCACCAGGCGCTCACACTGCGCGCGGTGCGACGACCAGGAGGCGCGCCCTCCCCCGCCCCGGACCTCGCCGCGCTCGACGGGCCGGCCCCGACCTCCGTGGTCTCCCCGTCCCCGACCCTCCAGCTGCTGGCCGCCTCCGCCCCGGCCGCTGCGCGCCCGGACGATGCGGCGCTCCCCGGCGGCGTGCCGATCCTGGTCGAGCCCGTCCTCGGCGACCCCGACGTCGCCGCGGTGCTCGCCTCCGCCCGGCGGAACGCCCGAGGCGCGCCGCTCGACGTGCGGTTCGTCACCGACGACCCGGCCCTGCTGCGCGCCGCGGTCGACGAAGTCCTGGCGTCCGGGCCGGTGGTGCGCATCGGCGCGTTCGACCCGTCGTCGCACGTGACGACGACGGCGCTGCAGCGGGCGCTCCGGGAGGCGGCGGCCGCGCACGAGGGACTCGACGTCGTGGCGGGGACGCGCGCGCACTTCACCGAGCTGAACCGCACGATCGACCTGTTCGGCGACTGGGACGGCCCGCTCACGTTCAGCGTGACGCCGCAGATGCACGACCGCAGTCGTGCCCAGGTGACCGAGTCGATCCGGATGCAGCGCTGGGTGGCGATGAGCGCCTCCAGGCTGGCCGCCGGCAGGCCGCTCCACGTCGGGCCGGTGACGCTGCGTCCGCGGTTCAACGCCGTGGCGACGTCACCGCGTCGGGCCGTGACCGTCGCGTCGGTCGAGGCCGGCTCCGGGCCGCAGTCCGTGCCGGACGCGACGGATCCGCAGCAGCACTCCGCGGCCGCCGCCGCGTGGTTCGCCGCGGCCGTGCAGGCGCTCACGGTGCCGGGTGTCGCCTCGATCACACTCGCCGAGGTGTGGGGACCGAGGGGAACGCCCCGCCGGAAGGGGGTCGGCGGGGCGTTCCGGTCTCGGGGATCGATCAACGCTTGACGGCGTCGATCTTGAGCATCTTGGCGATGACGCTGTCGAGCTCGCTGTCGTCGAAGACCTGCTTCCAGTCCTCCTTGATGAGCTTCTCGCGGCCGTAGCCCATCGCGATGTGGCAGGCGTCCGAGAACGGGTTCGAGCCGCGCAGGCCGTTGGTCAGGGCGATCCAGGTGTGGCCGTAGAGCATGGCGCGGGCGGCCTCGCGGGGCACGCCGACACCGGTGACGGTCTCCTCGAGGGCGTCGTTGAGGAAGTCGCCGATCATGCAGGCGATGGTCTCGACGAGCGTCGGCTCGAGGACGGCGAGCTGCTTCACCGTGACCCAGTGCACCTGTATGACGGGCGCGTACATGGTCGTGATGACGGCTTCGGCGACGGCCTTGGCGGCGTCACCCTCGTCGCCGAGCGACTCCGACGCGTCGAAGGCGGCGATGACCTCCTGCGGGGCGGCGATGCCACCGAAGGTGTCGTCCCACTCCTCCTTGGTGGTGCGCTCGAGGAACACCGACGGGTGGCACGGGTGCGCCACGGCGTAGTGGATGTCCTCGCGCTTGGCGAGCAGCCCGGCGTAGGCGGCGGCCGGGTCGAGGGTCAGGATGCTGGCACCCGACTTCATGACGGGGACGAGCTGCTCGGAGATGCTGCCGAGCAGGACGTCCGGCACGGCGAGGATCACGACGTCGGCGACCTTGGCGGCCTCGACGCTGTCGGTGAGCGACCGGCCGAGGGCCTCGATGCGCTCCTGCCCGGCGGGCGAGGCCTCGCTGTAGAGCGTCGTGTACTCGCTCTTGGCGAAGTTGTTCGAGACGCGGGTGCCCATCTTGCCGCCGGCACCGATCACGGCGACGGTGACGTCGGCCGTACCGGATCCGGCAGCGACGGTGTGGGGGGTGGTGACGGTGTCGGTCATGATTCCTTGCTCCTGATGTACTCGATGGTGTGTTCGGTCCACGCCGCCTCGATGCGGGTGGTGGTCTGTGCCGGGTCGCCCGTGCTGCCGAGGGCCTCGTCCTGCCAGGGCAGCCAGAACTCGACCACGCGGTTGATGCCCCGTGCGTCGGGGTCGATCGCGGCGCGGACGGCGTCGTAGTCGAGGAGACCGGTGCCGGTACGGACGCCGGTGTACTGGAACCCGACCCAGCCCGGTGAGCGGGTGAACCCGGAGTCCTTGACGTGCCAGTTGCGGGTGTACGGGGCGGCCGCGGCGACCACGTCGGCGGGGTGCTCCAGCCGCGCGACGGTGTTCGCCGGGTCGAGGCAGATCCCGAGGTGGTCGGAGCCGACGGCCCGGACGACGGCGACGAGGTCCTCGGTGGCGACGACCTCGTAGGTCTCGAGCGCGAGCGTCACCCCGGCGGCCTCGTACGCGGGGAGCGCCTGGCGCAGTCGGCGTTCGGTCTCGAGGGCGTCGGGCTGGTCGTCGCCGCTCGTCCACATGCTCCGCACGAGGGTCGCACCGAGCGCCTGCGCGACGTGCAGGTACCGCGCGAGGTGCTCCGGGTGGGTCCCACGGGTGCCGACCTCGAGCGCGAGGCCGAGCTCGTCGGCCAGTGCCCGGATCGCGGCCAGTCGGTCGTCCGAGGCGGTGTCGAGCGGCAGGTGGTCGCAGATCTGGAAGAGGTCGACACCGTCGTGCGCCGCCGCGTCCCGCATCGCGTCGTCGAGCGACATCGGTTCCGGCACGCGGTCGGACATGCGCCAGAAGTAGGCGTAGGTGGAGAGGCCGAGCAGGGAGGTCATGCGGTCGCCCCCAGCTGCCCGGCTTCGTCGAGGATGGTCCGGATCGCGGCGGGGTCGTGGGCGAACCGTCCGAGGAACAGCCCGCCGATGCGCCCCCGCCCACGGGTGAGCAGGCCCGGTCCGGCGCTGCCGCCGTAGATCGCGACGGAGCCGGCGAGCTCCGGTCGGGAGGCGAGGTGCTCCTCGATCCCGGCGAGGACCGCGACGATGTGCTCGTCGGGCGCGGGCGCCGGGGCGCCGATCGCCCACACGGGTTCGTACGCCGCGACGACCGGCCCGGAGAGACCGTCCGCGGTCGCGGTCGCCAGGAACCGGTCGAGCTGCGCGGTCACGTCCGCCACGGCGGTCTCACTGGAGGCGCGAGTGGTCTCCCCGACGCAGATCAGGGGCCGCAGGCGGTTGCGGAAGGCGGCGTGCACCTTCCCGGCGATCTCCTCGTCCGTCTCGTGGAACAGGGAGCGCCGCTCCGCGTGCGCGATCTCGACGAGCGCGACGCCGATCTCGCGCAGCTCCGCACCGGACACCTCGCCGGTGAAGGCGCCGGTGTCCGCCCAAGCCAGGTCCTGCGCGCCGAGCGTCACGGGGGCGTTCCCGATCACCTCGCGCACCGGGACGAGCGCGGGGAACGTCGGGATGACGAAGAGCTCGACGGCGCCGGACCGCACCGCGGGGTGGGTCCGGGCGATGTCGGCCACGGCGGCTGCCCACTCGAGCGTCCGGGCGTGGGAGAAGTACATCTTCAGCGACACCCCGATCGTGAGCGGGGCGGCTGCCGTGGACGCGGGCATCAGGCGTCGGTCCCGACCGGGGCCGACCCGTCGGCAGTGCTCGTTTCGTACGAGCAGATTGCCTGCACCTTCTCCGCGCTCGCGGACGACGTGTCGAAGGTGTAGCCGAGCCACTCCTTCGCCATGCGCCGGGCGACCTCGACGCCGACGACGCGCTGGCCCATGCAGAGGACCTGGGCGTCGTTCGACAGGATCGAGCGCTCGACGCTGAACGAGTCGTGCGCGGTGACGGCCCGGATGCCGGGGACCTTGTTCGCGGCGATCGCGACGCCGAGACCGGTGCCGCAGATCAGGATCGCCCGGTCCGCCTCGCCGCTCGCCACCATGCGTGCTGCGTCGACGGCGACGTGCGGGTAGGCGGTGTGCCCGTCCGCGTCGACGCCCACGTCGACCACGGACTCCACCCGCGGATCGGCGAGCAGATCGGCCTTGATGATCTCCTTGTAGTCGAACCCGGCGTCGTCGGAGCCGACGACGATGCGGAACTGCTGCTCGGTCATGGGGTCTTCCTTACTTCTCGGAGAGCGTCGCGAGGACCGCGGCGGTGATGAGGGCGAACGAGATCGCACCGGCGTCGGGGGTGCCGACCGCGTCCTCGCCGTGGGTCCGGGCGCGGCCCATCCGCGGCAGCAGGTCGGCGGTGGCGTCGGCCGCGGTCGTGGCGGCGGCGGACGCGGCGGACCAGGCGGTGAGCAGGTCGTCGCCGGCCGCGGTGCGGGCGGCGAGGACCTCGTCGAACGGGACGAGCGCGTCGACCATGGTCTTGTCGCCCGGGACGGCCCCGAACGCGAGGACGGCCTCGGCGGCCGCGTGCACGGCGTCGGCGACGGTGGTGGCCGACGGGCGCGAGGTGTCCCCGAGGACGCGACCCAGTGCCTCCAGGGCCGCACCCCAGATCGCACCGGACGTGCCACCGGCCTTGTCGGACCAGGCGTCACCGGCGATCGCGAGGACCGAGCCGGCACCCGCGCCGCGTGCTGCGGCGTCCTGCGCCGCCGCGTCCGCCGCGGTGGAGCCGCGCTGCATGCCGATCCCGTGGTCGCCGTCGCCGGCCACGGCGTCGATGCGGCCGAGTTCGTCGGCGTGGGCGTCGATCGTCGCGCGCACCGCCGTGATCGCCGTCGCGATGCGGGTCGCGGCCACCCGGGACTCGTCGGTGCCGACGGTCACGGGGACGACCACGCCGGCCTCGAGGACGTCGGAGGACACGGGCTCCTGCGGGACGGCACCGCCCTTGCGGTAGGCGGGACTGTCGGCCGGGGCGGCCCAGAGTTCCTCGAGCTCGTCGTCGAGCCAGAAGAGGGTGAGCGAGACGCCGGCCATGTCGAAGCTCGTGACGAGTTCGCCGACCTCGGGCTCGACGACGACTGCGCCGGCCGCGGTCAGTCGGCGCTGCACGGCGTCGAAGACGACGAAGAGTTCCTCGTACTTGACGGAACCGAGGCCGTTGAGGATCGGGACGACGCGTGCCCCGTCGACTGCGACACCGGACGGCAGCTCGGTGAGCAGCTTGTCGACGAGCAGGTCCGCCAGTCCGGACGCGGTGGGGACGTCGGCTTCGTCGATGCCGCGTTCGCCGTGGATGCCCATGCCGATCGCCATGCGGCCCTCGGGGACGGTGAACAGGGGTTCGTCCGCGCCGGGGAGCGAGCAGCCGGAGAACGCGACGCCGAAGCTGCGGGTGCGGTCGTTCGCCCGCTCGGCGATCGTCGTGACGGTGTCGAGGTCGTCGCCACGCTCGGCGGCCGCTCCGGCGACCTTGAACACGCAGAGGTCCCCCGCGATCCCGCGGCGCTTGTGGGCCTCGGCACTCGGGGCACTCGCGACGTCGTCGGTCACGCGGACCGTGCGGACGTCGATGCCGGCCGCGGTGAGTGCCCGGGCAGCTGCGTCGAAGTTGAGGACGTCGCCGGCGTAGTTGCCGTAGCTCAGGAGCACCCCGCCGCCGTGCTCGGATGCATTCGCCACCGCCGTGACCTGCTGCGCGCTCGGGCTGGCGAACAGGTTCCCCATCGCCGCACCGGCGGCCAGGCCGTGCCCGACGAGTCCGCCGAACGCCGGGTAGTGCCCGGATCCGCCGCCGACGACGAGCGCCACGGTGCCCTCGGGGCTGGTGGTCGAGCGGGCGACGCCGCCGTGGACCTTCCGCACCCGGGAGCGGTTCGCGGCGACGAAGCCGTCGACCATCTCGTCCGCGAAGTCCGCGGGGTCGTTGAACAGGCGGGTCATGCGTGGGACTCCTGGGTCGTGGTCGTCGCGGCCTGCGCGGCAGCGTCGGCGTCGCGTCGCTCGTTCCGCTTCGTGGTCCGGCCGAGGACGAACATCAGGACGCTCGACAGGACCATGAAGAACCCGACGATGAACATCGGCGCCTGGTACCCGCCGGTCCACTCGCTGACGGCGCCGGTGATGTACGGCGCGGCGAACCCGCCGAGGTTGCCGACGGTGTTGATGAGCGCGACGCCCGCGGCCGCTGCGGCACCGGTGAGGAACTGCGTCGGGACGGTCCAGAAGTTCGGCAGCGCGGCGAAGATCGAGCACGCGGTGATCGCGATGACGGCGACCGTGGCGGCCGGGCTGTTCATGTAGAGGGCCACCGGGATGCTCAGACCACCGACGAGGGCGGGGACCGCGATGTGCCACACCCGGACGCCGCGCCGGAACGCGTCACGCGACCAGAAGTAGAGGACGACGGCGGCGGGCACGTACGGGATCGCCGTGATGAGCCCCTTCTGGAACAGGTCGAACGTGGTGCCGAACTGCTCCTGGAAGCCGTCGATGATGGTCGGCAGGAAGAAGCTCAGGGCGTACAGGCCGTAGATGAAGCCGAAGTACACGGCGGCGAGCATCCAGACGCGACCGGAGCCGAACGCCGCTCGGAGGCCGCCCTTGCCGTGCGCGTTCCCCTCCTTCTGGCTGTTCTCCTTCGCGAGGGCGCCCTCGAGCCAGAGTTTCTCGTCCTCGTCGAGCCACTTCGCCTGCGACGGCTTGTCCTTCAGCACGAAGAGGCACAGGATGCCGACGATGATCGCGGGGATCGACACGCAGAGGAACATGAAGCGCCAGCCCGCGAGGCCGCCGAGCAGTCCCTCGTGGGTCATCAGCCAGCCGGCGAGCGGCGAACCGATCACGCTGGTGAGCGGCTGCGCCAGGTAGAAGAGCGCGAGCATCTTGCCGCGGTGCCGGGCGGGGACCCAGGTCGACAGGAACAGGATCGCGCCGGGGAAGAACCCGGCCTCGGCGATGCCGAGCAGGAAGCGCAGGCCGACGAGCTGCGGGTAGTTCTGCACCCACGTGAAGAGCAGCGAGACGATGCCCCACGTGATCATGATGCGGGCGAGCCAGACGCGGGCGCCGAACTTGTGCAGCGCCAGGTTGGACGGCACCTCGAGCACGAGGTAGCCGATGAAGAACACGCCCGAGGCGAACCCGAACTGTGCGGCGGTCAGGCCGAGGTCGGCCTCCATGCCGTTCGGGGCCGCGAAGGAGATCGCGGTGCGGTCGAGGAAGTTGATGAAGAACATCAGCGCCACGAAGGGCACGATGCGGATCGCGATCTTGCGGATGGCCGTCTTCTCGACGACCGAGGTGGGGATGCCTCGCGTGGCGGGGATGTCCACGATGACTCCTGCTCGGGTGGGGTGGTGCTCCGGTCGGCTGCTGCGCCGGGGACGGAGGTGACGCATCGGTGCGCACGGACCAGTGTGCGCGGTCACTGCAAACTTGTCAACCGGTTGACCATTCCGCCCCACCGCGGCTCGGCAGGGAGTCCCACCGCAACCGGTTGACCGACCGGTACGCTCACTGCATGCCCGCGTTCAGCCCGGACGACCCGCTCAACATCCGCCTCGAACTCGAGTCGGTGCCGACGGGCTCCCCCGCCTCCGAGGTCGCCCGACAGCTCGTCTCCCTGCTGACCGCCGGCGACCTGGCACCCGGCTCGCGGCTGCCCTCGGAGCGGGTGCTGGCCGAACGGCTCGGGGTCGGCCGGTCCGCCGTGCGAGAGGCCCTCGCGGCGCTCGAGATCCTCGGCATCGTGCAGATCCGCCCGGGTTCCGGCACGTACCTGCAGGGCGGGACCTCGGACCTGCTGCCGACGACCCTGTCGTGGGGGCTCATGCTCGCGTCGAACCGGACGCGGGAGCTGCTCGAGGTCCGGTCGTCGCTCGAACGCACCGCGGCGATCCTCGCCGCACAGCGTGCGACGCCGGCGCAGCTCGACGAGCTCCAGACCTACATCGACCGGCAGCACCAGGCGCTCGACGACCCGGACGCCTTCATCGACGCCGACGTCCGGTTCCACGTGCTGCTCGCCCGCTCCGCCGGGAACGACGTGCTCGCCGACCTGCTGCAGAGCCTCCGCTCGATGCTCAGCGTGTGGGTCGGCCGTCGTGTCCGGACCCGCCAGGCCACCGAGGCCGCGTACGAGGAGCACCGTGCGATCCTCGAGGCGCTCCGGGCCGGGGACGTGCTCGCGGTGCAGCGGGCGATGGACGACCACATGGCCACGGCGAGCGCCCGCATCGAGCACGCCAGCCCCGCCGACTGACGGGCGGGGCCAGCCACCGGCCCCGTCCGTCTACGTGCGGAGCAGCGGGGCCACCAGCGGCTCGAGCCACCTCGAGTACGCCGTCGACATGTGCGTCTGGTCGCGGTACACGAGCTTGTCCTGCACCACCACCGGGCACCCGTCGTCGGTGCAGAACCAGTCCCGCGGCTCGACGGTGGGGACGCCGGCCGCCCGCACCGTGTCGGCGACGTCCTCGTGCCGCCCGGAGACCGCGTAGGCGCGTTGCTCCGCCTGGTTGCACTCCTCCACGGTGTCGAGGTGCTCGGCTACGCACGACACCGCGTCGCCCTCCGGCACCGGGGTGTCCAGCATGTAGACGGTGCGGAGCCCGGCGGCCTGCATCGTGGCCGCGGTCTCGGCGGTGCCGTCCGCCCACGTGGTGTTCGACACCTGCTTGCCGGGGACGTTGTCCGACTGCGCCATCACCACGAGGTCGGGGTCGAGGGCCTGGATGCGCCGCATCGACGCGTCCCGCCACTCGGGGCACTCGGTGTACGTGCGCTTGAGCGAGGAGTTGAACAGCTCGACGTCCTGGGCGACCGGGCACGCGGCCTTCGTCCACGCGACGACCCTCCAGCCCTCGGTCTTGCCGGCGGCGTCGAACGCGGGCAGCCACTGCTGCGCGTGCGAGTCACCCCAGAGCACCACGGTCCGGGAGCCGTCCGGGTCGCCGTACACGCACGCCTTCTGCTGGATCTGCAGGTAGCCCGCGTGGCAGCCGTCGTCCGTCGAGTCCGGCTGGTCGTCGGCGGCGGTCGTGAGGCTCGGGGTCAGGTTCGCCGGCACGTCCGAAGTCGTCAACGCCGACCGGATCGTCGCCTGGATCTCGGTGGAGTCGCCCTCGTCGAGCGATGCCGCCTGCACCGTCCCGCCGCTGCCGACGAGCGCCGGGACCGAGAACACCACGACCACCGCGGTCGCCGTCGTCGCAGCCGCCGCACCGGCCCCGATCGCGGCCCAGCGGACCCGCTTCCACCGCGCACGCGCGGAGGGCGACTCGATGAGGTGGTACGTGATCGTCGCCACCCACAGCGCGACCGCCATCACCTCGAGCTTCTCGAGCCACCCGAGGTCGCGGTTCACCATGACGGGCACGAGCACGACCATCGGCCAGTGCCAGAGGTACCAGCCGTACGACACCTTGCCGATCGCCTGGAACGGCTTCAGCTGCAGGACCGTCTCGACCGAGCCGCGGCGGTACACCCCACCGCCGGCGATCACCGCGCAGGCGCCGAGCACCGGCAGGAGGGCCGCCGTGCCGGGGAAGGGCGTCTCGTCGGAGTACACGAACGCGCTCGTCAGGACCGCGCCGAGGCCGGCCCAGGTCAGTGCGACCTGCAGTGCACCGGGGGCCTTCGCGAGCCACCGGGCGCCGAGGGCGAGGAACGCCCCGGCCGCGAGCTCCCACGCGCGGGTCTGCATCGAGAAGTACGCCAGCGGGGAGTCGTGCGCGGTGATCGTCACGGACGCCCATATCGACGCCCCGAACACGAGCGTCACCACGGCGGCCACCGCCAGGTGACGGTGCCGCTTCCACAGCACGATCGCCAGCGTCAGGACGAGCGGCCACACCAGGTAGAACTGCTCCTCGACGCCGAGCGACCAGAAGTGCTCGAGCGGCGAGGCCGGTCCGTCCGCGGCCTGGTAGTCGACGCCCTGCGCGGCGAGCCGGTAGTTCAGGGCGAAGAAGGTCGCGGCGACGCCGTCCCACGCCACGTTGGACGCGCGCAGGATCGAGTCGAACACGCGGGTGGCCACGACGGTCACGGCGATCACGAGGAGCGCGGTGGGCAGCAGACGCCGGATGCGGCCCGCGTAGAACGAGCCGAAGTCGATCCGTCCCGTCCGCTCGACCTCGCGGAGCAACTGCCCGGTGATGAGGAAGCCGGAGATCGCGAAGAACACGTCCACGCCGACGTACCCGCCGGTGAGGACGGGCGCGCCCGTGTGGTAGACCACCACGAGCAGCACCGCGACGGCGCGGAGCCCCTGGATGTCCGGTCGGAACCGGCGCGGTCCGGCGGCCTGTGGCCGCTCGGCCTGGACCGGCTCCTCGACGGGTGCTGCGGAGTCCGCCAGCACCACCGGGTCGAGGCGCTCACCGAACGCGGGCCCGGAGGCGCGGCTCGGCTCCGGCACGACGCCGACCGGTGACGACGGGGTCACCGTCGGCGAGAGCGGCGGCGCGGGGAGCGACGGATCGGCCGCGTCCGCCGCCGCGACGGAGGCGAGTGCGGGGGTCGGAGCCGCGCCACCGGTGGCGGTGACCGGTGCGCGGGAGGCGATCCGCGCCTCCCGACGGTCGACACGTGCCTGCCTGCGGAGCGCGCGCCGCGGCGAGGACGGGAGCGACAGGAAGAGCATCGGCACCTGCACGTACGCGTGGATCGCGGCGAGGATCCACATCGCCCAGAGCACGTCGGGGCCGAAGCGGACGGTGGCCCACGCGAGGCCCGTCCACGTCACGAGGAGCGACGTGGTGACCGTGATCCGCATCACCCGCGCGATCTGCGTGCCGAGCGGTGTGGTGACCTTCTTCGCCGCACCGGTCGGCACCCACTCGCGGGTCTTGCCGGTGAGGACGTGCACGATCGCGACGGCGTGGGCGAACGAGTACAGGGACTGGATGCGCAGGACGTCGATCCGCCACCGGGACCGGTACATGATCGGGACGACCACGAGCCACATGAGCATCGCGCCGAGGAGCCAGACGGAGTTCTGCGGCATGATCCACTGCGGCAGGCCGAACAGCATCACGAGCCCGGGCAGCGGGGACAGGAACACGTTCACCGCGGTGGAGATGTAGTAGAGGAACCCGGACCAGAAGCACATGCGCTGCCGCAGCGTGATGTGCGGGTTCTCGTGGAAGGTGGTGTCGGCGAGGAGCGACATCGACCCCGTGCACCAGCGGTACTGCTGGTTGAGGAACGACGCGAGGTCGTCCGGGCACATGCCCTTGGACACGAGGATCGGGACGTACCGCACGAGGAAGCCGACGCGCATGAGGTTCACGCCGGTGTGGACGTCCTCGGAGTGGCCGATCTGCGCGAAGCCGCCCGCGCGCTCGAGTGCCGCCCGCCGGTAGATCGCGCAGGTCCCGACGCAGATCGCCGCGTTCGAGCGGTCGCGTGCGGGCTGGATCCAGCGGTAGAACAGCTCCTGCGTGGCGCCGGCGGTCCGCTGCAGCCAGTGCATGCCCTTGCGGGCGTCGAAGAACTGCGGCGACTGCACGATGCCGAGGCTCTGGTCGTCGAAGTAGGGCACGAGCTCGTGGAGGTAGTCGGCTCGGGGCACGAAGTCGGCGTCGAACACCGCGATGAGGTCGCCGTCGCTCTGTTCGTAGCCGTACCGGAGGTTGCCGGCCTTCTTGAGGTGCCCGCGGTCCGGGCGGACCTCGTACCGGTAACCGTGGCGCCGGGCGATCTCGGCGACCTCGGGGCGGTCCGCGTCGTCGAGGACGTACACCGTCAGGGTCGTCGGCCAGCGGAGCTTCGCCACCCACGAGTAGGTGTTCGCGAGGATCGCCAGGGGCTCCCCCGCGGTGGGGAGGAACACGTCGACCGTCGGGTACCGCTCCGGGGCCCAGCTGCCGACGCGTTCGACGTGGTCACGCTTGTGGAAGCGCTTGCGCCGTGCGCTCGTGGTGAGCGAGACGCACAGCGTCAGGCAGTAGAGCGTCGTCGGGATGAGGAACAGCAACAGCCCCGGGGCCGACGTCGAGAAGCGCCAGATGCTCGAGGCGATGAGCGCGAAGGCGGCGGCCTGGGCGAACAGCATCCAGCGGTGCTGCGCGCCCATGTACCAGTACTTCTCGCGGTCCGTGGGCGGCGCCGGGAGGTACTGCGACTCCCCCGTCTGATCCGTGCTGTCCGTGGTCGCGGGCTGGATGCGCGCGTCGACCACCGTGTCCGTGGACGTCATGTCGGGCCTTCCCCTGGTTCAGGCGTGACGAATGGCGTTGCAGTGGTGCAGGTACGGTGCTGCGGTGATCGTTCGATGGTGACGGTCGCTCGGGCACTTCGTGTGACGGGGAGGTGAACCCGACCTGGCAGTGTGCCCCTCGAACGGGGGACGACCCCGCTCTGCCCGGCGCGCGGTCAGCCGGGCATCGGCGAGGCCGTGCCGATCGGGACCTGTCCCCCGGGGATCTGCGACGCAGGCCCCGCGGCGTCGGGTCGTTGCCGGTCCGGCAACGTTCCTTGTCCGTCGTGCGCGGGATGCGGTGGAGTGACGGCATGCACACGCACCGGGAGCCGTCCGACACGACCGCACGCAGCTGGTGGGAGGCCCGCTACGCCGAGCACGACGGGATCTGGTCGGGGCGGGTGAACGCGGTGCTCGCCGACGTCGCGTCGTCGCTGCCCGCGGGACGCGCGCTCGACCTGGGCTGTGGCGAGGGCGGCGACGTCGTCTGGCTCGCCCGGCAGGGGTGGGCGACCACCGGGGTGGACCTGTCGGTGACGGCGGTCACCCGCGGTTCCCGGGCTGCCGTCACCGCCGGGGTCGAGGAGCGGACGGCGTTCGTCGCGGCGGACCTCGGCTCGTGGGACACCGCGGCGCGGTTCGACCTCGTCACGGCGTCGTTCCTGCAGTCGTGGCCGGTCGAGATCCCGCGTGCGGCGATCCTGCGGCGGGCGGCCGGGTTCGTGGCGTCCGGCGGGCACCTGCTCGTGACGGCGCACGCCGCGCCCCCGCACGGGGACCTGCCCGAGGAGATGCGGGCGTACCGCTTCCCGACGCCGGCGGAGGACCTCGCGGCGCTGGGGCTCGACGACGGGTGGGAGGTCGTGGCCGCCGAACTCCGACCGCGCAGCGCGGTGACGCCCGAGGGAGCGCCGCACGAGGTGCTCGACAGCGTGGTGCTGGTCCGCCGCCGCCCCCTCAGCGAGGCAGGGGCAGAGGCAGCGGCACCGAGGCCGTGAACGCCCGGACCACCCGGTCGACGACGTCCGTCGCCGGGGCGTCCCACACGGCCTGGTTGAAGATCTCCACCTCGACGTCCCCGGAGTACCCGGCGGCGCTCACGGCAGCGGTGACCGGCCCGAAGTCGATGTGCCCGTCCCCCATCACGCCCCGGGAGAGCAGCGGGTCGGCGGCGATCGGGGTGAGCCAGTCGCACACCTGGTAGCTCGCGATCCGCCCGGCGGCGCCCGCGCGGGCCACCGAGGCCGCGAGTGCCGGGTCCCACCAGACGTGGAACGTGTCCACGACCACGCCGACGGCAGCGGCCGGGAAGGGCGCCGCGAGGTCGAGGGCCTGCGCGAGGGTCGACACGACGGCCCGATCGGCGGCGTACATCGGGTGCAGGGGCTCGACGGCGAGCTGGACGCCGGCATCGAGGGCGTGCGGAACGAGGTCGGCGAGGGCGTCGGCCACGCGGTCCCGGGCGTCGATCAGGTCGCGGGACCCCTCGGGCAGTCCTCCGGCGACGAGCACGAGCACCGGCGCGGACCCGGGCGCGCCGGCCTCGGCCAACGCCGCGGTCTCGTCGATCGCCCGGCGGTTGTCGTCGAGTGCCCGCTGCCGTTCGGTGCCGGCCGGGAGGGTGAAGAAGCCGCCGCGGCAGTGCGAGGAGACCCGGAGGCCGGAGTCGGCGACCATCCGCACGGCCTCGGACAGCCCGACCTCGGCGACGGGCTCCCGCCACGTGCCGATCGCCTGGACGCCGGCGGCGCGGACGGTGTCGAGGGCGTCCCGGAGCGAGGCGTACTTGATCGTCGCCTGGTTGATCGAGAGCCGCGGATGCGGGGGTGCGGAGCCCGGGGCGGCCCCGGTCCGCGTGGCGCGGACGACGGGGGTGCTCACGCGACCGCCCCGGAGAGCGGGCGGTCGGCGGGGGTCGAGCCGCGCCTCCTGGCCGTCACGGGCACACCGGACACGGTGAGCAGGTCGTGCCACCGCGACGCCGCGAGCGACGGGTCCTCGAGCGCGCCGCAGGCGTTCGCGAGCCGGACGGTCTCGGACAGGTGCGGCAGGGAGCGGCCGGCGTGCTGACCGCCGACCATCGCGAAGGCGCCCTGGTGGCCGTTCAGCCAGGCGAGGAAGGCGATGCCGGTCTTGTAGTGCCAGGTCGGGGCGCTGAAGACGTGGCGGGACAGGGCCTCGGTGGGGCCGAGCAGCGCGCGGAAGGCGGCCTCGTCGGGGAGGGCCCGGACGGCGGCGGAGGCGATCGGCGCCACGGCGGCGAACGCGCCGAGCAGGGCGTCGGAGTGCGTCCGATCGGTCCCGGCGACGAGGTCGACGTAGTGGAAGTCGTCGCCGGTGAACATCCGGACGCCGGCGGGCAGCTGGGAGCGGAGGGCGACCTCGGCCCGGGCGTCGAGCAGGCTCATCTTGATGCCGGCGACCTTCGACCCGGCGTCGCCCATGATGTCGAGCACGGTGTCGGGGCCGTGCTGACCGCCGAAGTAGCCGGCGAGGACGGGGTCGAACGCCTCCCCCAGCCAGTGCAGGACGACGGGGGCGCTCGCGCGCTCGATGACCCTGCGGTAGACGCGGCGGTAGACGGCGGGATCGCTGCCCGCCAGGCGCGCCAGGTGCCGGCTCGCCATGAGCACGACCCCCGCGCCGGCGTCCTCGGCGTGGTGGAGCTGGGCGACGTAGGCATCGACGACCTGCTGCTCAGTGGCGACCTGGTCCGGGAGGTCGTCGGTGTTCACGCCGACGACGATGCGGCCGCCGACGGACTGCGCCTCGCGGGCGCTGCGGGTGATGAGCTCGCGCGTTGCGGCCGGGTCGAGCCCCATGTTCCGCTGCGCGGTGTCCATCGCGTCCGCGACGCCGAGGCCCCACGACCAGAGGTGGTGCCGGAACGCGAGGGTGGCGTCCCAGTCGAGGTCCGCCGGCGCACCCGGCGTGTTGTCGGCGGCGGTGCGCGGGACGACGTGGGCGGCGGCGTAGACGACGCGCTCGGTGAGCGGGCCGGTGGGCTTCGCCGTGGCCGCCACGGCCGGCTCGCGCAGGTCGGCCCGGCTGGTCGTGCCGTCGGGCGCGAGGAGGGTCAGGGTGGTCATGCGCGTGCTCCGACGGTCTCGGCGTCGTCGGCGCGGTCGGCGCTGTCGGCGCGGTCGGTGCGTTCGGTGCGTTCGGCGTTGTCGGCGCGTTCGGCGCGGTCGGCGTTGTCGGCGCTGTCGGCGCTGTCGCCCTGGAGGCGCGGCGCGGCCCCGGTGGGCAGGGTCAGCTCCGGCAGGTCGATGCGTCGTCCTTCGGCGCTCGAGCGAAGACCGGCCTCCGCGAGCGCCACGCCGCGGGCACCGGACAGCAGGTCGTAGGGGTGCGGGCGGCCGGCCACGAGGTCGCGCAGGAAGTCCTCCCACTGCGCGCGGAAGCCGTTGCCGAACACCTCGTTGTCGGGGACCTCGAGCCACTGCGCCCTGTAGTCGCGGTCGTCCCGCAGGTCGGGGTTCCACACCGGCTTCGGCGTCGCCGTCCGCGGCTGGATACGGCAGCCGAACAGTCCCGCGACGGCGCTGCCGTCGGTGCCGTCGACCTGGAACTCGACGAGCTCGTCACGGTCGACCCGGACCGCCCAACTCGAGTTGATCTGCGCCGTGATGCCGCCGGCGAGGTCGAACACGCCGTAGGCCGCGTCGTCCGCGGTCGCCGCGTACCCGGTCCCCTGCTCGTCGGTGCGCTCGTCGATGTGCGTGACCGCGCGGGCGTACACCGACTCCACGCGGCCGAACAGCTGCTCGAGGACGTAGTTCCAGTGCGGGAACATGTCGACGACGATGCCGCCGCCGTCCTCGCGGCGGTAGTTCCAGCTCGGCCGCTGCGCGGTCTGCCAGTCCCCCTCGAACACCCAGTAGCCGAACTCGCCGCGGACGGAGAGGATCCGGCCGAAGAACCCGGAGTCGATGAGCCGGCGGAGCTTCCGGAGGCCGGGCAGGTAGAGCTTGTCGTGCACGACGCCGTTCGGCACCCCGGCGTCGGCGGCGAGGCGGGCGAGCTCGAGCGCCTCGTCGGAGGTCTCCGCCGTGGGCTTCTCGGTGTAGACGGCCTTGCCGGCGGCGATCGCCTTCCGTAGGGCGTCGGCGCGCGCGCTCGTCACGGCGAAGTCGGCGAAGACGTCCCAGCGGGGATCGGCGAGGGCGGCGTCGAGGTCGGTCGTCCAGTGCTCGAGGCCGTGCCGGGTGGCGATCTCCTCGAGCTTCGCGGCGTTCCGGCCGACGAGGATCGGTTCGACCTGCAGCCTCGTGCCGTCCGGGAGCGGGAGCCCGCCGTCGTCGCGGATGGCCAGGATCGACCGCACGAGGTGCTGGCGGTAGCCCATGCGTCCGGTGACGCCGTTCATGATGATGCCGATGGTGCGCGTGGTCAACGCGTGCTCCCTTGCTCGCTGTGGCCCGCTCGCCACCGTGGTGGAAAGCGCTTGCCGGAACCGTACACCACGGCCCAGGCCGACCGCACGCGCGTGTTCGGGTGTGTGCGTTCGGGGCCGGGCGTGCGGCGCGGGCGCGCGGGCCCGGGGCGTGCGCACCCCGCGCCACTTCGTGAGCAGGAATGGTCGGGTCGCGCCACGGCACCCGACCGTTTCTGCTCACGATCCGGCCGACGGGACGGGCCCGGGCGCGGGCGGCGGGGACGAGCGCGGGGCGGCCGGGCCCGGTGCGCCCGGGCTCGGCGCGCCCGGCCCGCTAGCGCGCCGTGCTCGCGCGCAGCACGACCTCGCCGTCGATGGCGCCGTCCGCTTCGAGCCCGAGGGCCCGCCGCACCGCCCGCTCCCCGATCTCCTCGAGGGGCAACCGCACCGTGCTGAGCGCCGGCACGACGTCGGCGAGCATCCGCACGTCGTCGAACCCCGCGACCCCGACGTCCACCCCCGGGACGAGCCCGCGCTCCCGGATCGCCGCGACCGCCCCCACCGCCATGAGGTCCGTGACCGCGAACACGCACCGCGGCAACGCCCCCGAGCCCGCGGCAGACCGGTCGAGCAGCGACACCATCGCCCGGTACCCGCCGTCCCGCGTGAACTCCGACGGCACCACGGCGTCGTCGGGCACCCGGATCCCGTGGGCGGCGAGGCCCGCGACGAAGCCCTCGTAGCGCGCGTGCGCGGTGGCGAGCGACGGATCCCCGGCGAGCACCGCGAACGAGTCGTGCCCCTGTTCCACCAGGGCGCCGGCGAGCGCCGCAGCACCGCTGAGGTTCCGGATCACGAGTGGTTGCACTCCCGACACGCCTGCCACGGCGCCGTCGAGGTCGGACACGAGCGCCGACACCCCCGCGCCGGCCGCGACGAGTCCGGAGACGGCCGACGCCAGCTCGGCGCCACCACCGAGGCGACGGCTCACCGCGAGCACCACGGCCCGCGGCCGGAGCCCCGCGACGACGCCGAGGACGGCCGCCTCGCGCGACGGGTCCCCTCCCGTCGACGTGATCGTGACGACGAGCCCGGCGTCGTCGGCGGCACGGATGGCCCCGGCGGCGATGGCTGCGAAGTACGGATCGGCGATGTCGCCCACGACGAGCGCGAGCGTCGTGGTGGTCCCGCGGGCGACGGCCTGGGCCTGCACGTTGGCGGTGTACCGGAGCTCCCGGGCCGCGGCGTGGACGCGGTCGACCGACTCCTGCCGGACCTTCCGCACGCTGCCGTTGAGCGCGCGCGACGCGGTCGCGAGCGAGACGCCTGCCCGCGCAGCCACGTCGGCCAGGGTGACCGAGCTCCGTTCGGGCATGTCGCGCCTCCAGTCCGTCGGCTCCGCGCTGTGTGGCGAGGGTTGTCTGTGGCGAGGATAGCGATTTCCCGCCCGCCGGGGCGGAGCCGCGGCAACGGACCGAGCCGTCACGTCACAATGTCCAAACATTCTGCAGGAAAGCGCTTGCCAGAATCCCCGGGCGTCGTGTAGACCTTGTCTCCTCGGCCGAGACACCCCGAACGCTCGCCCACGGCAGACGCCAGTGGTCCCGAACGAAAGCAGTGACGATGAAGTCATCCAAGAAGATGCTCGCGCTCGCCGGCGGCATCGCCGCACTGGCGCTCCTGAGCGGCTGCGCCTCCGGCAGCGGTTCCGGCGACGGCGGCAAGGTCGACCAGCTGACCTTCTGGCTCTCCACGTCGACGGCGCAGGAGAAGGGCTACCAGGACCTCGCGACCGACTACGAGAAGAAGACCGGCGTCACGGTCAAGATCGTGAACCTGCCGTACGACGGGCTGCAGACGAAGCTCCGCGAGTCGGCGCAGGCGAACTCGCTGCCCGACGTCGTGCGAGCCGCGGGCATCGACCCGATCTGGACCGGCAAGACCGTCGACCTGGCCTCGATCGTGGACGACGACGCGAACAAGATCGACAAGGACATCATCGCGAAGGACGACGACGGCAAGGTCACCTCGATCCCGTCCGACGTCACCGCGGCGGGCCTGTTCGTGAACAAGTCGCTGTTCGACAAAGCCGGCATCGCCTACCCGACGGACCCCGCGAAGGCCTGGACCTGGGACGAGTTCCTGCAGGCCGCCGACCAGGTGAAGGCGAAGACCGGCGCGAAGTACGACCTGGTGTTCGACTCCTCGCCGTCCCGCCTGCGCGCCTACATGTTCACCAAGGGCACCGACTTCATGCAGCAGGAGAAGGACGGCTCCTTCCCGACCGACTCGAAGACCGTCTCGGCGCTGCAGGACTTCGCCGACATGAACGACGACTCCACGATGCCGAAGTCGGTGTGGACGAGCGGGCAGGATCCGAACGCCCTGTTCAAGAGCGGCCAGGTCGTCGCCTACTTCTCGGGCGTCTGGCAGTCGTCGGACTTCGCGTCGAACATCACCGACTTCGACTGGGCCAGCGCCGCGACCCCGGCCGACCCGACGCACGCCACCGAGATCAACTACGGCGGCAACATCGTCGGCTTCGAGAACTCGGACGCCCGCGGGACCGCGGCGAAGAAGTTCATCGACTACATGTACGAGCCGACGAACTACGCCAAGCTCGTGACGACGAACGGCTTCCTGCCGGTGGAGTCCGGACTGGACATCAGCTACCCGTTCGAGTCGCAGGCCGCCAAGGACTCCTTCGCGCTCTACCAGAAGGAGATCGACGCGGCGGACCCGATCTCGAGCTCCTACGCCAAGGAGAGCGCGAAGTGGGCGGTCGAGGGCAAGGAACTCGGCACCGACCCCACCACCGCCGAGGTCGGCAAGCTCATCAACGGGCAGCAGTCGGCCAAGAAGACCCTCGAGACGATCACGAAGTACTACGAAGAGCACGTCGGATGACGGATCGGGGTCGGGTGCACGCACCCGACCCCGGCGTCTTTCCCCCCCAGCAACACCGCGACGAACGAAGAGGATCATCGTGAGCATCCCCACCGCAGCCGGCGACGTGCAGACCGCCGTGCCCACCCCGGTGCCGCCCCGCCGGCCCGGCGCCGGGAAGACGACGAAGCGCCGCCGCTCCGGCGTCAGCAAGCCCGTCCTCGCCCCGATCCTCTTCGTCAGCGTCAACGCGGTGCTGTTCGTGGTGTTCTTCGTCTGGCCCGCGGTCATCGGCCTCGGCTACTCGTTCACCGACTACAACGGTGTCGTCGCCCCGAAGTTCATCGGGCTCGAGAACTACTTCGAGCTGTTCGCCGACGACACCTTCTACGCGGCACTCCTCCGGACGTTCCTCTACGCGATCGTGGCGGTACCGCTCGGCTTCGTGCTCTCCCTGTCGATGGCGCTCATGCTCACGAGCCCCGCGGCGAAGGGCCGGAGCGTCGCCCGCATCGTCTTCTTCGTGCCGTGGCTCATCTCGCCGATCGTGACCGGCGTCATCTGGCGGTGGATGTTCGGCGAGAACTTCGGGCTCGCGAACTTCGTCATCGAGTCCTTCGGCGGCAAGGCCGTCCCGTGGCAGTCGAACGCGGACCTGTCGCTGCTCGTCGTGGTGTTCGCCACCGCGTGGGCCGGAGCCGCCTTCAACATGCTGCTGTTCGTGGCCGCGATCCGGAACGTGCCGCAGTCCTACTACGAGGCGGCGGCCCTCGACGGCGCCGGCGCCTGGCACCAGTTCCGCTACATCACGCTGCCGAGCATCGCACCGACGTCGTTCATCGTGGTCCTGCTGTCGTCGCTCGGCGCCTTCAAGGAGTTCGCGACGATCCAGGCACTCAACGGCGGCGGTCCCGGCACCGACAACAACCTGCTCGTGCAGTACATCTACACGAACGGGTTCCAGAACGCCCACATCGGCTACGCGAGCGCGGCGTCGATGGTCCTCATGCTCATCCTCATGGCCATCGCGCTCATCCAGCTGGCCGTGAACCGTCGGACGGAGGCCCGCCGATGACCGCCACCCTGCCCAGCGCCTCCGGCGCACCCGCGACTGACGTCACGTCGGGGACCGCCAAGAACAAGAACACGGCCAGGACCAAGCGCCTCGACGGCCCGCCCCGCCCCAGGGCCATCGCCGCCACCGCCCTGCTCTGGGTCTTCATCATCGCGTTCGGCTTCCCCGTGCTCTGGTTCGTCCTCAGCGCGTTCAAGCCCGGCGGCGAGCTGTTCTCCTACCCGCTCACCCTGTTCCCGAAGACGTGGTCGGTCAGCGGCTTCACGGAAGCCTGGGCGAGCTACGACTTCGCCCGCTACTTCGGCAACACCGTGATCGTCGCACTGGTCACCACCGTCCTCACCGTTCTGGCGAGCGCGGCGACCGGGTACGCGCTGGCGAAGTACGACAACAGGTGGCTCAAGGTCTTCTTCGTCTGCATCCTCGCGACGACGATGCTCCCGACCGAGGTCATCCTCGCGCCGACGTTCATCGTGATCCGCGACCTCGGCATGTACGACTCGCTCGCCGGCATCATCGTGCCGTCGGTCATCACCGCGACCGGCATCTTCATGTTCCGGCAGTTCTTCCTCACCGTGCCGGACGACCTCGTCGAGGCCGCCCGCATCGACGGCGCGAGCGAGTTCGGCATCTTCTGGCGGATCATGCTGCCGATCTCCCGCCCGATCATGCTGACGCTCGCGATCTTCTCGTTCCAGTGGCGGTGGAACGACTACATCTGGCCGCTGCTCGTCCTCAACGACCCCCACCAGTTCACGATCCAGATCGCGCTGCAGAGCATCGTCGGCGCGGAGAACGTCAACTGGACGGTCCTGCTCGGCGCCTCGGTGATCTCGATCATCCCGCTCGTCCTCATCTACCTGGTCTTCCAGAAGTACGTGAACGGCGCGGACCTCAACGCGGGCCTCAAGGACTGATGGGCTTCCTCGACCTCGCCGGCACCGCGGCCGACGCCGACGCGGCCCGGCTCCGGCAGGCCACCGACGCCCCGGAGACGCTGCAGCACCGCGAACTCATGGCGCGCGCCCTCACCCTGGTCGGGGCGTGGGTCCGGAACGAGCGGACGGGAGGCGCGGCTCGGCCCACCGACGACGACCTCGCCACCGCGCACGGCTGGGTCCGGCACCTCGCCACCAGGCAGTCCCCCGGCGGCACGTTCGTCGGCGGCGACAACGTGCTCTCCCCACCCGACTCCGCGTTCACGGTCAACGACGTGTGCGACGCCCTCGAGCTCCTCGCGCCGTACCGTGCGACCGTGCCGACGGCCGCGGCGCTGGCCGACGACCTCGACGAGATCGTGCACCGCGCGACCCCGGCGTTGCTGACGGGTGGCGTGCACACACCGAACCACCGGTGGGAGATCGCGGCCGCACTCGCCCGCGTCCACCGGCTCCACCCCGACCCGGCCCTCGTCGAGCGGATCGACGAGTGGCTCGCCGAGGGACCGGACATCGACGCCGACGGCCTGTGGTCCGAGCGCAGCCCGAACTACGCCGCGGCGGTCTCGTGCCCGTCCTTCCTCGTGCTGGCGTCGGTGCTGGGGCGGCCCGAGCTGCTCGACCCGGTGCGCCGCTCGCTCGACGCGACACTCGCGCTGCTCCTGCCCGACGACACCGTCGAGACCGTGCAGTCCCGACGGCAGGACCAGTCGCAGCCGTTCGGCATCGGACCGTTCGCACCCCTGCTCTGGCACGTCGCGGTGCTCGACGGCCGAGCCGACCTCGCCGCCGTCGCCGCCCGGGCGGCAGTCGCCGACACCTGGCAGCCCGGCGCGGTGGCCGCACGGGCGATGACCGACCCGGTGCTCGAGCGGCCGCTGCCGGCGGGCGCGCCACTCCCCCGGGGCACCTCGACGTTCCGGGCGGCACGGCTCGTCCACGTCCGCGAGGCCGACCGCGACGTCGTGCTCTTCGCCGGCTCGGACGTCCCGGCGGCAGGACACGTCCGCTCCGGGCTCGCGAACAGCCCGACGTTCCTGCGGGTACTCGCCGGCGCCGTCGTCCTCACCGACGTCCGGCTCTCGCGGGAGTTCTTCGGCCTCGGCCCGTTCCGCCCGACGAGGCTCGAGGACCTCGGCGCCGGCCGGTTCCGGCTGACCGAACGCGTGTCGGCCGGCTACCACCAGCCGCTCGCACCCGAGCACCGGCGGGCCGACGGCGACTACGCGCTCGGCGACGAGGGGCGGTTCTCGGCGTCGATGGCGTTCGGCAGCCGGACCGCCGACGAGGTGGCGCTCACGACGACGGTCGACGTCGCCCTGACGGCCGACGCGGTCACGCTCGACATCGAGACCGCCGGGGCCGACGTCCCGTGGTCGCTCCAGCTGACGTTCCGCGACGGGGGTACGTTCTCCGGTGTGAGCACCGATGCCGCCACCGCCGAACGCGTCCTCGTCACCGGGACCGCTTCGTACCGCGTCGGCACCGACACCGTGACGTTCGGGCCGGGCAACGGCTCCGGCCCCGGGCAACCCGCGTTCTACGCGCCCGGTCAGGACTACGCGTTCCTCGGCGGGACGGACCGGCCGACGGGCTCGCACGTCCACGTCACCGGACGCGCGCCGGGCCGGACCCGTGTCGTGATCGGCACCCCGTCGGTGGGGTCGTGACCACGGAGCGACCGGCGGCCGGAGACCCGAGCCGCACCGAGCCTCCCGGCATCGTCCTCGTCGGCGCGCGCGGCTACGGCCTGCACCACCGGGCGACCATCGACCGGCTCGTCGGCCTCGGGGCCTGCACGCTGACGGCCGTCGTCGACCCGACCCTCGACGCCGACGAGGACGGCGGCGTGCCGGTCGTCCACGACGTCGCCGCTGCCCGCGCGACCGGCCCGGTCGACGTCGTCGTGGTCGCCGCCCCGATCGCCGCGCACCTCCCCCTCGCCCTCGCCGCCCTCGAGAGCGGCGCCGACGTCCTCCTCGAGAAGCCGCCGGTCACGACGCGCGCGGACCTGGCGACCCTGCTCGACGCCGAACGACGCAGCGGGCGCGTGGTCCAGGTGGGGTTCCAGAGCCTCGGGTCGCTCGCGCTGCCCGCACTCCGTGACGGGTCGCTCGTCGGGACCGTCCGGTCCGCCGCGGCCGTCGGCACCTGGACGCGCGACCAGGCGTACTGGGACCGCTCCGCCTGGGCCGGCCGCCGCAGGGTGGACGGGGTCGACGTCCTCGACGGCGTCGTCACGAACCCGCTCGCCCACGCCGTGGCGACCGCCCTCGCGCTCGTCGGCTGCCGTCGAGCCGACGAGGTGGCGCGCGTCGAGGTCGAGCTGTACCGGGCGAACGCGATCGAGGGCGACGACACCTCGGCCGTCCGGGTCACGACGACCACCGGACGCGAGGCGACCGCGGCGCTCACCCTGTGCGGGCCGACCGAGGTCCTCCCGAGCGTGCGGGTCCGCGGCACGACCGGGAGCGCGGTCCTCGGGTACACGACCGACGAGGTCACGATCGACGGGGTGACCCACGGACTCGGGCGCACCGACCTGCTCGAGAACCTGCTCGCCCACCGGTCCCGCGGCGACGCGCTGCTCGTGCCGCTCGCGTCGACCGGCGCGTTCGTCGAGGTGCTCGAAGCCGTGCGGGCGACCGAACCGGTGCAGATCGACCACCCGTGGGTGACGTGGGACGGCGAGGGGCCCGCGCGTCGGCCGCTCGTCACGGACGTCGAGTCCGTCGTCGACCGCGCGGCGGACCAGGGCGCGCTGTTCTCCGAGGTCAGCGCGCCCTGGGCGCACGCGGACCGCGACGAGGTGCTCGACGAGCTCGTCGTCGACGGCGTCCCGGTCGCGTCGGTCCTCGACGGCGCGGGGACGATCCCGACGTCGTCGCCCCGCCCGTACCTGCACCCGGTGCGGACCCTCGGCGGCACGGTCGTGAGCGCCCACCACCCGCCGGACCACGACTGGCACTGCGGCGTGGGGTTCGCGATCCCCGACCTCGACGGCGTGAACTGCTGGGGCGGACGGACGTACGTCCACGGCGAGGGCTACGTCTGGCGCGACGACCACGGCAGCGCCACGGTCGTGCACGCCGAGCACCACGGCCCCTCCCTGCGGCAGGAGGTCGTCTGGCGCGGTCCCGACGGCCACGTCGCCCTGCACGAGGACCGGACCCTCGCCTGGCGGGCGGTGGACACCGGGTGGGAGCTCACGTGGTCGTCGTCGTTCCGCGTGCCCGGGGACGCGGTCGTCCGGCTCGGCGGCCCGGGCAGCAACGGTCGGGTCGGGGCCGGGTACGGCGGCTTCACCTGGCGCTTCCCGCCGTGCGCCGACATCGCGGTCCGGACGGCGACGGCCCGTGGCGAGGACGCGGTGCACGGGTCGGTCGCGCCGTGGGTCGAGTGGTCGGCCGTGTTCGAGGGCGTCGGCGCCACGATCCGGTTCGAGGCCCTCGACCACGACGACCCGTGGTTCGTCCGCGCCGCCGAGTACCCCGCGGTCGGCTCGGCGCTCGCCTGGCGCACCCCGACGCTCGTGCACCCGGGGGTGCCCCTCGTCCGGTCGTTCCGGGCGACGGTCGCGGACGGCCCGGTCGAGCACGACCCGGACCGGTCCGCCAATACGCTGGTGGGATGAGCACCGAGGACTGGGAAGCCCGCGTCGCCGCACTCTGGGCCGACGACACCATCGACGACCAGGAGCGCATCGACCGCATGCGGGTCCTCGCCGACGCCGCACCCCACCCGGCGCTGGGCGCGTTCGAGCTCGGCGGGGCGAACGACTCCGGCGGCCACGAAGCCGAGGCCGACGTCCACTACACGGCCGCGACGGCAGCCGGGCTCGACACCGTGGACCCGACGAGGGCGGCGCAGATGGTCGTCCAGCACGCCTCGACGCTCCGCAACCTCGGCCGGGTCGACGAGGCGATCACGATGCTCCGCGACGCCCCCGAGCACCCGGCGACCGGCGCAGCGCCGAAGGTGTTCCTCGCACTCGCGCTGCACAGTGCCGGCCGCCACGACGAGGCGCTCCGGGTCGCGATCGAGGCGGTGGAGCCGACGCTCCCCCGGTACCACCGGTCGGTCCGGGCCTACGCGGCAGCCCTCACCGACGCCTGATCGCGACCACTCGTCAGGGTGCCAGCGGCAGCGCGTCGCTCGTCGTGCGGAGCGACTCCTGACGGATCTCGAGCTGGGTGACGGCGAGCGCGGCGAGGTCGTGCAGGTTCGCGAGGTCCGCCCCGGACGTCTGGCGCGGCTTCGTGTCGAGCACCGCGAGCGTGCCGATCGGGGTGCCGTCGTGCTTCACCAGCGGGACGCTGACGTAGAACCGGATGCCGAGCGGGCCGGTGACGAGCGGGCTGTGCTGCATCTCGGGGTGCGTCTGGCCGTCCGGGATCACGACGGGCACCGGCACCGGGGCGAACCCGTTGCGGAAGTTGATGTGGCGCGCCGCGTCGTCGACACCGGGAGCGATGTACGACTGCGACCAGGCACGGTCCTCGTCGAGCACCTCGACCAGGGCGATCGGGGCGTCGAACAGCCGCGCGGCCATCGCCGTCGTGCGCTGCAGCGCCTGTTCGGGCAGGCTGTCGAGCGTCGCTGGGCGGGCACGGTCGGCGTGCGCAGCAGCCTCGGCCACGGGCGGCGCCTCGACGACGTGGTCGGCGGCGGTGGTCTCCGCGATGACGACGTCGCGCAGCATGGTCACGAGATCGGCACCGGCCGGGCGCGCTGCCGGGTCCTGCGCGGTCATCGCCCGGAGCAGGACCTTCCAGTGCTCGGGCAGCGGCTCGGGCAGCACCGGGTCGCGGGACAACCGCGCGACCGCGGACTCGACGAGCGACCCCGGGAACTCCCGACGGCGGGTGAAGCACTGCAGCAGCACGAGCCCGAGCGAGTAGACGTCGCTCGGCGGACCGACCTCGCCGCCCCGCGCCTGCTCGGGGCTGAGGTAGGCGGCGGTCCCGGTGGTCACGCCGTCGGCCGTCAGCCGCTCGACACCGGCGGCGAGCGCGATGCCGAAGTCGGTCAGCCGGGCGCGTGCACGGTCGGAGTCGTTGCCGTAGTCGACGAGCAGGATGTTCGACGGCTTGATGTCGCGGTGCACGACACCGTGGCTGTGGATGTAGTGCAGCGCCTCAGCCATGTCGTACCCGATCTCGGCGATGTGGCGGGAGGCGAGCGGGCCGACGGAGAGCCGGTCCTCGAGGTCCTGCCCGGCGACCAGCGCCATCACGAGGTACCGCTGGCGGGTGCCGTCGTGGCCGGTGACGACGCCGGTGTCGAGCAGGCTCACGAGGTTGTGGTGCTCGAGGGACGCCAGGACGCCGAGCTCGGCCTCCTGCCGGGCGACGTCGACGGTGCCGGCGTGGAACACCTTCACGGCGACGGGCCGGTGGAGGCTCTCGTCGACCCCGCGGTACACGACGGACATGCCGCCCTGGCCGATGGCGTGTTCGAGCCGGTACCGCCCGTCGAGCAGTGGGGCCGTGGACGCGGTGTCCTCGGTCGGACTCATCTGACCCTCGTTCTCGGTTCCGGCAGGCAACGATGCATCTTCGCATCCCGGCGGGGATCGTGTTCGGTCGGCGCGCTCAGTGGCCCGTCGCCACCGTGCTCACCCGCAGGTCGTCGAAGGTGCTCGTGAAGCCCGCACCGCCGAGCGAGATCAGCCCGATCCGCGGCTCCGCCCCGAGGTCCGCCGTCCACGTCCCACCGCGCACGAAGTGCCGTCCGTCGACGCTGGTGTACGCGGTGTAGCGGTGCTCCCCGGCCACGAACCGGTGCACGATCCGCAGCGTGGTGGTGTCCCCGACCGGCCCGACGACCATGTTCCCGTAGGTCGGGGCACCGGCCGGTTGCCCGGAGACCTGCTTGCCGAACTCCGTCTGCCGGGTGTCGAAGATCGAGTTCGAGGTCAGGCGCACGTAGTCGCTGTCGCTCCCGTACACGATGAGCCCGCCCTGCACGTAGTTCACGCCGTCGCCGGTCGCCGGGGTGTCGACCGCGACGGTGGTCTCGGCCACCCAGTCGCCCCGGGGAACCGGTTCGGACAGGACCGAGGCGAGCGGTGTCTGCGGCGGGTGGATGTCGGCGTCCTGCGTCCGCCACCGGAAGGCGCCCCCGGCGACCGTCCACGCGGAGGCATCGGGCTCACGGGTCCAGCGGAGCGCCGGCGGCAGGGTCGTCCCGTCGAAGTCGGTGGACAGCGCACGGATCGTCCGACCGGGCACGTCGACCGGTGCGGCGGTGGCGCGGTACGTCGGCCGTTGACCGAGCTGCGCCACCGGCCCCGGTTGCACGCCGTCCGAGGGGCCGGCTCCACCGCGGACCACGGGCCAGCCGTGCACCCAGTCGAGCGGGTCGATGAGCACGGGCCGCTTCGTGTAGGTGCCCTGGCCCGCGTAGTACGGGTCGTCCCGGTCGACGGCGTGGTAGACGATCCAGTCCTGTCCGGCGAGGTCGGTGACGACCGTGTTGTGCCCGGTGCCGACCCAGCGGTTGCCGTTCTGGGCGAGCAGGGGCGTGCCGCCCACCCGGGTGCTCGTGATCCGCACGCCGTCCTGGTCGGTGAACGGGCCGAGCGGGCTGCGCGACCGGGCGACGAACACGCCGTACCCGGTCAGGGCGCCGTTGCAGCAGTTCGTGGCGGACCCCATGAAGTACCACCAGCCGTCGTGCCGCATCAGGTACGTGCCCTCGTAGCGGTTGTCGATCGCGATCTGCCGCTCGGTCGAGGGGATCGACCGCAGGCCGTCGGTGCTCAGCCGGCGGACGTTCACCCCGCCGAAGTAGCTGCCGAAGTACAGGTACGTGCTGCCGTGGTCGGTGATGACCTCGGGGTCGAACTCCCACCGCTGCCCGGTGCCGTTCGGTGCCGCCTGCGGTGCCACCACGGGTCCGCCGGAGTCCGTCCACGGTCCGGTCGGGCCCGCGCTCGTCGCGACACCGACGGCCGATCCGCCGCCGGTCGGCGCCGTGCCGCTGGGGGTGTCCGACGCCGCGTAGTAGAGGTACCAGGTGCCCGGGCGCCCGTGCGTCCCGGCCCGGTACACGACGTCCGGCGCCCAGATGCCGTTCGCGTCGCCCACCCAGGCCGGCTTCGTGGGGAAGGCGTCGTCGACGTACGTCCAGTGCGTCAGGTCGGTGGACCGGTACGTCGGGACCCCGTGCTGCACGAGCGACCCGTCCGGGTTCTGCTCCGTCGCCGTGAGGGCATCAGTCGTGCAGTAGAGGTACCAGTTCCGGTCGCGTCCCACCCCGCGCACGACGGTCGGGTCGGCGCAGCTCGCCGCGGTCTGGCCGTCCGGCAGGGCGAGCGTCATCGGGTTCTGGTGGGTCGGCGCGGCACCGCCCCGTGCGGACGTGGTCTCCGCGGCGACGGCGGGCGCACCACCGGTACCGACCTGGAGGAACGTGGTCGCGAGTCCCGCGACCGTCGCGATCGCGAGGACTGCTCTGAGTGACCGGCGCACGATGGACCTGCTCTCGTCGTCGAGGAGCGTGCGGACGAGCGCGAGCGTACGCTCACGCCCACCGGCCCGTCCGACGAAGGAGTCGCGAGATGCCCGCACGGTTCGTGTACTGGATCAACGCCTCGCTCGACGGCTTCGTCGAGACCGAGGCCGGTGAGCACAGCGGCGTCGAGGGACCGGAGTGGATCCGGATCGACGAGACCGTGCACCGCGAGTTCAACCGCCGCGCGCGGGCGATGACGCTGTCCGTCGAGGGCCGCATCGTCCACGACATGATGGACCCGTTCTGGCCCGACGCCCGCACCGACGAGTCCCTGCCCGCCTACATGCGCGAGTACGGCGAGATCTGGACCGAGCAGCCGAAGGTCCTGGTCTCCCGGTCGCGGACGGCGGCGGACCACAACACGCGGATCATCGGCCGCGACGAGGACGCGATCGACGAGCTCGCCCGCATCCGCGCCGAGTCCGACGGCGACGTCGGTGTCGGCGGTCCGAGCATCGCGACACAGCTGCTCGACGCCGGACTCCTCGACGAGCTGATGGTCTTCACGCACCCCGCCGTCCTCGGCCGTGGGCGTCCGCTGTTCGACCCGCCGCCGTCGGGTGCGCGACCGCCGTTGGTCCTCGACCTGCTCGAGCAGCAGCGGTGGGACAACGGGGTGACGCTGCACCGGTACGACCTCCGGCGCTGATCAGCCGGAGGATGGTGCCGTCCCGACGATGACCAGCCGCCACGCGCTCGACCGGTCGCTGTCGAAGCCGTTGAACGCGACGGAGTCGACGTCCGTGCTCGCGAGCCGCGTCAGACGGATCGGGTTCGGGCTGTCCCGGCAGGCCACGGGGTCGACGGTGAAGTCGCCGGATCCGCCCCGGGACTCGATGCGGACGATCCCCCGCATGTGCCCGTTGCCGAAGCACGAGAACTCGAGGTGGTCGATCGCCTTCGCGGCCGGGAACCGCAGCGTGACGCCGGTCCCGACCTCGGACGGGTCCTCGTCGCCGGGTTGGATGTCCGCGGTCAGCACGCCGAGGACGTCCGGGTCGGTCTCGGTCGCCGCCTCCTGTGCGCTCCGCCAGTCGGCGAGCGCCTCCTCGTCGACCGTCGGCGTCGCCGTGCAGCCGGCCAGCAGGAGCAGGACGGCGAGCGGCGGGACGAGGAGGTGGGGACGGTGCACGGTGCGAGCCTACGGAACTGGAGGCGCGGCGCCAGCTGGCACCGCGCCTCCAGTCCGGGGGATGGTGGCGTCAGACGTCGCGTCGGCGTGCGACCACGAGTGCGAGTGCGCCCACCACGGACACCTCGGCCGCGAGCACGCCGAAGCCGCCCCAGCCGTTCAGGACGATGCCCTCCTGCGGCGCGGCGTCGCCGGCCGAGTAGGTGAACAGCTGCATCCCGGCCTGGTCGGGCAGGAACTTCGTGACGTCGAGGAGCCACTGCGCCTGCAGCACGCTCGCGATGAGCGACAGCACGATCGGGACGACCAGCAGGAGCCCGAGCGTGATCGCGATCCCGCCGGCGCTCGACCGGACGAGGAGTCCGATGCCGTACGCGAGCAGGGCGAGGAGCGTGACGTACACCGAGGCGCCGAGCAGCGGCATGAACACCGACGGGTCGGCGAGGTCGGCGTGCACGCCCTTGCCCGCCTGCAGGGCTGCCGAGGCGAACACCCCGATCCAGATCGACACCGCGCTGACGACGAAGGTGGTGACCGCGAGGACCGAAGCCTTCGCGAGGATCACACCCGTCCGACGGGGGTCGGCGGTGAAGGTCGAGCGGACCTGGCCGGTGCCGTACTCCCCCGTGATGATGAGCACGCCGAGCACCGCGACGACGAGTGCCGTCAGGGAGACGCTCGCGGTGTTGATCGTGACGAGGGTGCCGTTCGCGGAGTCCTGGGCGACGGGCGTGCCGACGTCGAGGGCGTTGCCGATGAGCACGGCCATCGCGATCGTGACCACGACGAGGATCGCCAGGCACCAGATCGTGGAGCGGATGCTGCGGAGCTTGATCCACTCGCTGCGGACGAGCCGGCCGAAGCCGAGCCCGATCGTGGGCGGCAGATTCGTGGGCGGCAGGGTCGTGGCGGTCATCGGGTGCCCTCCGATCGGTACTCGACGTCGTCGCGGGTGAGCGCCATGTAGGCCTCTTCCAGGCTGGCGCCCACCGGAGTGAGCTCGTGCAGCGGGACGCCGACCTGTGCGGCGATGTTCCCGACCGTGGTGGCGTCCGGGCCGACCACCATGAAGGTGCCGTCCTCGCGCGGGGTGACGGACGCGTTCGGGCCGATCGCCTGGAACAGCTGGTCGGGAGCCGGCGTCCGGACGACGACGCGGCTGCCGCCGGTGCCACCGCCCGCGGCGACGAACTCCTGGATGGGGGCGTCGGCGAGGACCCGGCCGCGGCCGAGGACGACGACGCGGTCGGCCGTCTGCGCCATCTCGCTCATGAGGTGGCTGGACAGGAACACGGTGCGACCGTCGGCGGCCATGCGCCGGGCGAGCTGCCGCACCCAGAGCACGCCGTCCGGGTCGAGGCCGTTGACCGGCTCGTCGAGGATGAGGGTCTTCGGGTCGCCGAGCAGTGCCGCGGCGATGCCGAGTCGCTGCCCCATGCCGAGCGAGAACCCGCCGACGCGCTTCTTCGCGACGGAGTCGAGGCCGGTCATGTCGATGACCTCGTGCACGCGGGACTTCGGGATCCCGTGGGTCGCCGCGAGCGAGAGGAGGTGGTTGTAGGCGCTGCGGCCCTGGTGGACGGCCTTGGCCTCGAGCAGCGCCCCGACCTGCCGGAGCGGGTCGCGGAAGGTCGTGTACGGCTGCCCGTTCACGATCGCCCGCCCGGCCGTGGGGCGGTCGAGCCCCATGATCATGCGCATCGTGGTGGACTTCCCGGCGCCGTTCGGCCCGAGGAAGCCGGTCACGCTGCCCGGCCGCACGACGAACGAGACGTCGTCGACGGCGGTCTTCGGACCGTACTGTTTGGTGAGGTGCTCGACTTCGATCACGGCGGCCACGCTACGGGGACCTGGGAGTCGGCCGCGTCCACCCTGAGGGGGAGATGGGGTGGACCGCTCGGGGGACCCCGTCGCGACCTCGGCTCGGCGCCCGACCCCCAAAGACCCGTTTGACGGTCACCTCGTGTCCGACCACGATGGCCCTCGTGTCCACCATCGAGAGCCTCCGCGCGACCGCGCACCCCGTCCGTCTGCGACTGCTGTCGCTCGTCACGGGTGCGGCGATGAGCGCTGCCGAGGCCGGGCGCGAGCTCGGCGTCTCCCAGGCCGCGGCGAGCTACCACCTGCGGGTGCTCGAACGCGCTGGACTCGTGCGGGTCGTCGAGACGGTGCGGCTCCGGGGCGGCGACGCGAAGCGGTACCGGCACGAGTCGTCGGCACGGCGGTTCCGCCTCGACGACGGCGACGAGGGTGCTGCTCCGGAGGTCCTCCCCGCGGACGACCAGCGTGTCTACGTCGAGGCCCTGGTCCAGGAGCTCCTCCGGCGCACTGACGACCGCACGACCGGTCCGTCGACCTCGACCGACGCCGAGCTCTGGGTCGGACCGGAGACGTGGCGCCGCGTGGTGCAGCACGTCGGCGACGCGGCCGCGCTCCTGCACGCCGCGGCCCGACCACCGCGGACCCCGGGAACGGTGCCGGTCTCGATGACGGTCTCGATGTTCCCGCTGCGGCGACCGTGAGGACGCCGAGGGGCACCGGGCCGCTGCGGCACGCCCCGTTCCGGTGGCTCGTCACCGCCCGGACGGCGAGCATCGTCGGGAACGCGGTCGCACCCATCGCCCTCGCCTTCGCGGTCCTCGACCTGACCGGCTCCCCCGTCGACCTCGGCCTCGTGGTGGCGGCGCGATCGGTGGCGAACGTCGCCGTCCTGCTCTTCGGCGGCGTGCTGGCCGACCGACTGCCCCGTGACGTGCTGCTCGTGGTCACGTCGCTCGCGGCCGCAGCCACCCAGGCGACGATCGCCGCGCTCGTCCTGACCGGCAGCGCCACCGTCCCGCTGCTCGTCCTGTTGAGCATCCTGAACGGCGCGGTCGCCGCGGTGAGCCTGCCGACGACCGCGGCCATGGTGCCCGAGACCGTCCCGGCGACGGAACTCCGCCCCGCCAACGCGGTGATCCGGCTCGCGCTGAACGGCGGCACCATCGTCGGGGCGTCGGCGGGTGCGGCGGTCGTCGCCGTCGTCGGTGCCGGCTGGGGGCTGGCGATCGACGCGGCGGGGTTCGCGCTCGCCGCGCTGCTCTTCACACGGATCCGGCTGCCGAGACGCGTGCGGGACGTCGACGCCGAGCCGACGTCCGTGCTCGCCGACCTCCGGGACGGCTGGGCGGAGTTCACCCGGCGCCGGTGGGTCTGGACCGTGGTGGCGCAGTTCACCGTCCTGAACGCCGCTTTCGTCGGTGCGACGACCGTGCTCGGCCCGGTGGTGGCCGACGGGTCCTTCGGTCGGGCTGCCTGGGGGCTCGTGGTGTCCGCGCAGACCGTCGGGCTCGCGCTCGGCGCGGTCGTGGCACTGCGGTGGCGGCCCCGGCGAGCGCTCGGCATCGGCGTCGCGACGATGGCGGTGACCGCGCTGCCCGCAGCGGCGCTCGGACTCGTGCCGACCCTCCCCGTGCTCCTCGTCGCGTTCCTGCTCGGCGGCACCGCCCTCGAACTGTTCTCCATCGCCTGGGACCACGCGCTGCAGACGAACGTGCCGCGGGAGCTGCTCTCGCGGGTGTACTCGTACGACATGGTCGGGTCGTTCGTCGCCGTGCCGCTCGGCGAGGCGCTCGTCGGACCCCTCGCGGGGGTGGTCGGCACCCCGGCGACGCTCGTCGGGTGCGCGGTCGTGATCGTGTTGGCCACCGCCGTCGCCGCGTCGACCCGGAGCGTCCGGCGCGTCGAGGTCGCCACGGCCTGACGTGCCGCCGCAGCCTGCGCCGGCGCTACCCTGACGCCGTGAGCGATGCACTGGCCGACGGGCCCTTCTTCCACGGGACCAGGGCGGACCTGCACGTCGGCGACCTGCTGACCGCCGGGTTCCGCTCGAACTACCGGCCCGAGGTCCTGATGAACCACGTGTACTTCACCGCGCTCCGGGACGGCGCCGGGCTCGCGGCCGAGCTCGCAGCGGGCGACGGACTCCCCCGGGTGTACGAGGTCGAGCCGACCGGCGCCTTCGAGGACGACCCGAACGTGACGGACAAGAAGTTCCCGGGCAACCCGACGCGCTCCTACCGCAGCACGGCGCCGCTCCGGATCACCGGCGAGGTGACGGACTGGCCGCGGTTGACGCCGGAGGCACTGCAGGCGTGGCGCGATCGACTGGCGGCGCTGCGCGCGGACGAGCGGGGCGAGATCATCAACTGGCCGCCGCGCCCTCGGATCGGGATTCCGCGCTGCGCGACAGTTCACGGGAGCGCGACCGCGTGAGGTGTCGGGCAGCGCGAAAACCCGCGCCCGCGCGAGCCCGGCGTCAGCGCGACCGCGCCCGGTACTCCCCCGGGGGCCCGCCGCACGCCCGGGTGAAGTGCGCGTAGAAGCTCGACTGCGACCCGAACCCCGCTGCGTGCGCGATCTCCGACGTCGTCATCGAGGTCGTCGCGAGCAACCGCTGTGCCTCGGCCACCCGGCACCGGGTGAGGTACTCGAGGATGGTCGTCCCGACGTCCTGCCGGAACACCGACATCGCGTAGTGCGGGTGCAGGTGCGCCGCCGCGGCGACGTCGGCCACCTCGATCGGCTCACGGAACCGGTCGACCACGAACCGCACCATGTCGATCACCCGGTGCATGGCGTCCGCGGTGCCGTGCCCGCCGCCCGGGCGGAGGTCGACGGCGTCCCGGTGGTGCCGCAGCAGCCGTCGGACGAGCGCCTGGGCCTCGAGGTTCGCGATGGTCTCGGCGCCCTCGTCCGCGAAGTCCCGCTGCCACGAGCCGAGCATCGACTCGACGTCACGTCCGGCGGCCTCGGTCGGCACGACGACCGGCCGGTTGAGCAGCATCGCGCCGAGGTCGTGGTCGGGCAGCCCCCACGCGAGCACCTCGCCGAGCGGGATGTGCACCCACCGGAACTCCCCCGTCCCCGTCCCGTCGCCGACGAGCTGGTGCGGGGTCCAGCCCCAGAAGAGCGCGATCTCGCCGGCGTGCACGCTGACCGGGGCACCGCCGAAGCGGTAGTCGAGGTGCCCGTCGAGCACGAGGTTGATCTCGAGGTCGTCGTGCCGGTGGGACGACGGCATGAGCGGCGCCGGGCCACGGTGGCTCCAGTACGCCGCTTCCATCGTCTCCACGTCGAGCACACCGCGAGCCTACGACAGCGACACCCGGGCCCGACAGCGACCCGAGCGCGCCCATCCGAGGATCCTGGAACCCCGCCGTCCGAAGCCGGAGGCCCGCACCCGCCCCCGCTTCCTACCGTCGTTGCATGACCAAGATCACCATCATCGGCGCCGGCGGCTTCGTCTTCCCGTTCCGCCTCATCGGCGACCTCGTCTCCTTCCCCGCACTGCAGGGCGCGACGCTGCACCTCATGGACCTCGACGCGGGCAGGGTCGCCCGCACCGCGAGCGCTGCCCGCGAGCTCGTCGCCCACCACGGCCTCGGCACCGAGGTCCTCGAGACCACCGACCGCCGCGAGGCCCTCGCCGGCGCGGACGTCGTCATCATCACGTTCCAGGTCGGCGGCGTGGAGTCGTACAGGTGGGACGTGGAGATCCCCCGGAAGTACGGCATCGACCAGGCCGTCGGCGACACCGTGGGACCCGGCGGCGTGTTCCGCTTCCTGCGCTCCGTGCGCGCCTACGAGGACATCGCCCGCGACGCGCTGGAGCTCTGCCCGGACGCGCAGTTCATCAACTACGCGAACCCGATGGCGATGGCCACGGCGTTCCTCAACGCGAAGGGCCTGCGCACGGTCGGCCTCTGCCACAGCGTGCAGGGCACCACGCGCATGCTCGCCCGGACCCTCGACGTGCCGTACGACGAGGTCGAGTACGTCAGCGCCGGCATCAACCACCAGGCCTGGATCCTCGAGTTCAAACGGCGGAACGGCGAGGACCTGTACCCGCGCCTCCGCGAGGTGATGACCGCGAAGCACCGGCGCGGCGTCGCGGCGGCCGACCTGCACGACGACGACGGCGACCACAGCGAGGCGGCTGCGGCCGCGAGCAACTACGAGGGCGGCAACGAGCAGGTCCGCACGCAGCTGATGCGGTCGTTCGGGTACTTCGAGACCGAGTCGAGCCACCACGCGAGCGAGTACGTGCCGTACTTCCGCAAGGACCCGGAGACGGTGCTCGAGTACATCCCGGAGCGCTGGGACTACTACGAGATCTGCCTCGCCCACGACGAGCAGGGCGACGTCGACCAGCAGCTCGAGAAGCTCAAGGCCGACCTCTCCCCGTCGGTCGAGTACGGCGCGAGCATCGTCAACGCGATCGTCACCGGCGTCCCCGCGGTGGTCTACGGCAACGTCCCGAACCGCACCGGCGTGATCGCCAACCTGCCGTCGGACGCCTGCGTCGAGGTCGCCTGCCTGGCCGACGGCAACGGGGTCACCCCGATCTCGTTCGGCGAACTCCCCCCGCAGCTCGCGGCGATCAACCGGACGAACACGAACGTGCAGACGCTGGCCGTCCGCGCGGCGCTGACCGGCAGCGTCGAGCACGTCCACCACGCGGTCGCGCTCGACCCCCTCACCGCGGCGCACCTCACGCTCGACCGGATCGCCGAGATGACCGACGAGCTGCTGCACGCGCACGCCGCGCTGCTCCCGGAGTCGCTGCGTCCGGCGACCGCGGCACCGGCCGAGCAGGGTGCCGTCCAGGAGGCGCGACCCGCCCTCGTCTGACCGCCCCGTCCGCCGACGAGGCCGGGTCCACCGCGCGACCCGGCCCCGTCACGGACGCACCCGGACCCCGGGACGTGCACCGCGCCTCCTGGACCACCACGGCACCACGACCTCGAAGGAGAGGACCATGCCGACCCGACCACCCACCCAGCTGGCCCGACGCGGGTTCCTCGCGTTGGCCGGCATCTCGATGGCCGGCGCACTCGCCGCCTGCGCCGGCCAGGGCACCGCTGCCCACGGCGGCACGAAGCACATCCGCCTCTCGACCTGGAACATCCCGACCGACATCACGAGCTACCAGCAGATCGCCGACGAGTTCGTCGCGGCGCACCCCGGCACCAGCGTCGCCGTCGAGGTCACCACTGGCCAGTTCCACCAGTGGTTCATCACCCGGCTCGCCGCGGACCTCGCGCCCGACGTCATCCGGATCACCCCGCAGCAGATCGGCCGGTACGCCGCGAACGGCAGCCTCGTCGACATCTCCGGCTCGATCCCGAAGGACTACCAGCAGGACTACAGCACGCCGTTCTGGGCGATCGGTGCCCGGGACGACGGTGTGTACGGCGTCTTCCAGCACACCGACAACTTCATCACCTACTACAACCGCGAGGTCATGGACCGGATCGGGGTCACCCCGCCGGAGAGCCTCGCGGACGCGTGGACGTGGGACGAGTTCCTCGACGTCGCGAAGGAGGTCAAGCAGGTCACCGGCAAGTACGCGTTCGGGTACGGCTGGTCCGCGCCGGAGACCGCCTACCGGTGGCTGCCGTTCGTCTACCAGAACGGGGGTGCGTTCCTCGGCGAGGACGGTGCCACCCCCTCGATGGACACCCCCGAGGCGATCGACGCCCTGGCGTTCGGACGCAAGTGGTACGCCGACGGCCTCGCCACCACCGGCAACCTGTCGAAGAGCGGCGGCGGGGACGTCTCCCGCAACCTGTTCCTGACCGGGCAGATCGGCATGATGCTCAACAACCCGGAGTCGATCGTGCAGCTCGACACCGACATGCGGGACAACTGGGGCACGGCGCCGATGATCCGGAACGTCGGTGAGGCGAGTGACCTCGGCGGCAACGCCCTCGCCGTCACGAAGTCGAGCAAGCACCCCGAGCTCGCGGCCGAGCTCGTCGCGATGATCACCTCGCGGCCGAAGATGCAGCAGTTCTGCCACGACGGCAACTGGCTGCCGGCCCGCGAGTCCCTCGACGCGGCGGACATCGGGTACGCCGCGAACTCGGACACCATGCAGCGGTTCATCGACCAGGGGTCGACCATCCCGCTGTCGATGGTGAAGGCCGAGAGCGGGCAGTACTTCTCGTCGCTCAACGCGGTGTTCGCCGACTACCTCGACCTGTGCCTGCTCGGGCAGCTCAGCCCGAAGGAGGCCTCGAGCCAGATGATGGAGGCGATGCGCAGTGTCACTGCGAACTGAGACCGCGCCGGTCCGGACCACGGCGTCGACCGCCCCGCCGACCGGTGGGCTCCCCGCCGGTGGTGCCGCACGACGACGCCAGGGCCGGTTCGTCCCCTGGGTGTTCGTCGGCCCCGCGGCACTGCTGTTCCTCGGCTTCTCGCTCATCCCGATCGTGACCGCGATCGCCCTGAGCTTCCAGGACTCGAGCACCTCGCTCGGCGACGGCACCTGGGTCGGCGGGAAGAACTTCGTCGACATGGGCTCCGACCCGCTCATCGGGACGGCGCTGCGGAACACGCTCGTCTTCACGATCGGGACCGTCCCGACCGCGATGGCGATCGGCCTCGCCCTGGCGGTGGCGCTCAACCGACCGCTGCCCGGGCGTTCGGTGTTCCGTGCGCTCTTCTTCGTGCCGATGGTCGCCGCCGGCGTCGTGGTCGGCGTCATCATGTCGTGGATCTTCAACGGCGACTACGGCGTCGTGAACAACCTGCTCGAGGCGCTCGGTCTCGGCCGCGTGCCCTGGCTGACCGCGCCGGGCTGGGCGATGGCGACCCTCGTGATCGTCGTCGTGTGGACCCGGATCGGGTTCTGCATGGTGATCTACCTCGGCGCGCTGCAGTCCGTGCCCGCCGAGCTCAAGGAGGCAGCCGCGATCGACGGCGCCTCGCGGTGGGTGCGGTTCCGGACGATCACGTGGCCGCTCCTGCGACCGACGACGTCGATCCTGCTCATCCTCAACGTGGTGTTCTCGCTGCAGGCGTTCGACGTCATCTACGTTATGACCGGCGGCGGCCCCGGCTTCTCCACCACGGTGCTCATCCAGTACGTGTTCCGGTCGGCGTTCATCGATGCCCGGATGGGCTACGCCGCGGCGCTCGGACTGGTGCTCGTCGCGATCCTGCTCGTGTTCACGCTGCTCCGGCAGCGGGCCAACAAGAAGGCAGAGGAGGCCATCTGATGGCACTGTCCGTTGCGGGCTCGACCCGCGCCTCCCGTCCGACCGCCGCGCGGCGGAAGCCGCGCCCGGGCCGCTGGGTGCTCGTCGCCGCACTCACCGCGTTGGCGATCCTGATGGTCTTCCCGCTGTACTGGATGGTCGTCTCCGCTCTCACCCCTGGCGGCCAGTCGCAGAGCGGCACGTTCTCGCTCTTCCCGACCCGGCCCACCTTCGAGAACTACACTCAGGTGTTCAGCACGCAGCCGGTCTGGCGGTGGCTCGGGAACTCCGCGCTCATCACCAGTGTCGGCACCGCGCTGAGCGTCGTCGTCTCGCTGATGGCCGGGTACGCCCTGGCGAAGTTCCGGTTCGTCGGGCGGGGGCTGCTCTACTCGGCGTTCCTCGTCACGATCATGATCCCGATCCAGGTCACCCTCGTGCCGAGCTTCCTCGTCGTCGCGAAGATCGGGCTCGTCGACTCCCCCTGGGCGGTCATCCTGCCGACGGTGTTCGACGTGGTCGGGATCTTCATCGCCCGGCAGTTCATGCTCGGGGTGCCGGACGCCCTGATGGAGGCCGCGCGGCTCGACGGCGCCGGCGAGTTCCAGACCTTCTTCCGGGTCGTGCTGCCGACCTGCGGTCCTCTCGTCGGGGTGCTCGTGATCCTCGGCTTCATGACGCGGTGGAACGACTTCCTCTGGCCGCTCGTCGTGCTGCAGGGCAACGAGAACCTCACCGTGCCGGTCGCGCTGTCGACGCTGACGAACAACCCGGCGTTCAGTTCGCCGTGGGGTGCCGTGATGGCGATCGCGACGGTGACGGTGCTGCCGCTGCTCGTGGTGTTCCTGGCGTTCCAGCGGCAGTTCGTGCAGGGCATCGCCTCGACGGGGATCAAGTAGGCCGCGGGCGCGCGAGCGTACCTGGTCGGGACGGGCGTACCTGGTCAGGGCGGGCGTACCTGGTCGATCCTTTCGACCAGGAACGCCCGTTTCGACGGACCAGCGCACCCGCAATGGGAAGGAACGACCGGGCAGCACGGTCAGACTGCGGCGCGGAGCACGGCCCCCACGACGCGCGCGGGCTCCGGCAGCCGCTCGTTCGTGGCCGACGCCCGGAAGGAGTCGAGTGCGAGCGCGGCGAACCGCCGCGCGGCACCGAGTCGCTCGGCCGGGTCGTCCCCGCCCAGCCCCCGCGCCGCGAGCAGCACGAGGAGCAGGTCGTCGACGACGAAGTCCGGCCGCAACCGTCCCGCCGCCTTGGCTCGCAACGCCAGGCCCGCCATCGCGTGCAGGAGCTCGGCGCGGTGCCGGGCGAGCCGGTCGGACACCTGGCCCGCGGCGACGAGCGCATCGACGAAGCCCTGGTTGCGGGCGTTCAACTCGACGGTCCGTTCGACGACGGAACGCAGGCCCAGCCAGGGGTCCGGGAGCGCGGCACCCTCGAGGACGATGCTCCGGCAGAGCTCGAGCTCGTCCTCGAACGCGGCGTCGACGAGGTCCTGCCGGGTCGGGAACCGCCGGTAGAGCGTCGCCGGCCCGACCCCCGCGTGCCGGGCGATGTCCCGCATCGTCACGTCGAGGCCGCGCGCGCCGAACAGCTCGCGCGCGGCCTGCAGCACGCGGTCGCGGTTCTCGCGTGCGTCGGATCGGAGGTGAGACGTCTCGTCGGTCATCGCTCCCACTTTAGTCAAGTGGACGTGGGCGTCCGTTAGCGTCGCGAGCATGCACGCAGTCACCATCCAGTCCTTCGGTCCGCCGGACGGCCTCGTCCCCACCGAGCTCCCCGAACCCGTCGCCGCACCCGGCCAGGTCCTCGTCGACGTCGAGGCGATCGGCGTCGGCGGCGTGGACGCCGTCATCCGGCGCGGGACGATCGCGCGCCCCGGACTCGAGCCCGGGTACGTCCCGGGCAGCGAGGTCGCCGGGCGCGTCGTCGCCGTCGGGGACCAGCGGGACGTCGACTGGCTCGGCCGCCGGGTCTGGGCGTTCACGGGCGTCGGTGGCGCGTACGCCGAGCGTGTCGTCGCCGGGACCGGGGACCTCACACCGCTCGAGGACGGGTTCGACGCCGTGGACGCCGTCGCCCTGGGGTCGGCCGCCCCGGTCGCCCGGTTCGCGCTGGCGCACGCGCACCTCGCCCCGGGCGAACGGGTGTTGGTACGCGGAGCCGCCGGCAGCATCGGGATCGCCGCCGTCGAGCTCGCCGCACAGGCCGGTGCCGCGGCGGTCGCGGTGACGACGGGTTCGGCCGAGCGAGGCGACCGGCTGCGCGGGTTCGGCGCCACCCACGTGCTCGACCGGCAGGGCGCGGGCGACGGGCCGGACTCCTACGACGTGGTCATCGACGTCGTCGGCGGCCCCGCGATGCCCGCGTTCATCGACCGTCTGGCACCGAACGGTCGGCTCGTCCTCGTCGGCGCCGTGGCCGGCATGCCGCCGGCGGACTTCGGCGCGCACCTGCTCCGCGGCTTCCAGCAGTCGCGGTCGGTCGCGACGTTCAGTCTCGACTCCGTGCCGCGCGACGCCCTGGCGTCGGAGCGGATGGAGCTGTTCCGCGCGTCCGCCGCGGGGACCCTGTCCCCGGTCGTCGACGCGGTGCTGCCGCTCGCAGACGCTGCGGAAGCGCACCGCCGCATGGACGACGGCGAGGTCTTCGGACGGATCGTCCTGACGCCCTGATCCCGGTCATGGACAGACGGGAGGCGCGGTGCCAGCTGGCACCGCGCCTCCCGTCCGTCACCTGGTGACGTCAGCCGCGGATCACGGAGATCTCGTCGGCCTGCGGACCCTTCTTGCCGGGGCCGACCACGTAGCGGACGTGGTCGGTGTCCTCGAGCGAGCGCAGGCCCGTCGACGCGACGATGCTGGAGAAGTGGGCGAACAGGTCGTCCGACCCGTCGTCCGGGGTGATGAAGCCGAACCCCTTGTTGTTGTCGAACCACTTGACGGTTCCGGTGGGCATCAGAGCCACCCCTCTCAGTGGATGCGCAGTTGCGCGACCATCGGGCAGGCGAACGGGTCACGAGCGGCGAGCCCGACCCGGTTGAGGTACCGGACGACGATGCCGTACGAGCGCAGCAAGGTGGTCTCGGTGTAGGGCACGTCGAGCGTGTCGCAGTGGTCGCGGACGAGCAGGCGGGCCTGCTTCAGCGCCGGACGCGGCATCGACGGGAACAGGTGGTGCTCCACCTGGTAGTTCAGGCCACCCATGAGGAACGAGACCCACCAGCCACCGCGGATGTTGCGGGAGGTGCGGACCTGGCGCGAGAAGAAGTCGACCTTGGCGTCGTGCGCGATGGTCGGCATGCCCTTGTGGTTCGGGGCGAACGAGGCGCCCATCATCACACCGAAGACGGCGAGCTGGACCCCGAGGAACGCGCAGGCCATGCCGAAGGGCAGGAACCAGAACACGATCGTCAGGTAGATGCCGAAGCGGGCGACGAGCAGGCCGGCCTCGAGCCAGCGGTGCTTCACGTCGGCCTTCGTGCCGTTGCCCGTGACGATGCTCATCACGGCGTAGCGGTGCAGGTTCAGGCCCTCGAGCGTGAGGAGGGGGAAGAACAGCCAGCCCTGGAAGCGCATGAACGTCGTCATGAGCGGGCCCTTCACCGACGCGGCGTCCTCTGGCAGGAAGCGGATGCCGTCCGGCGCGATGTCCGGGTCCTTGCCGACGGTGTTCGGGTTGCCGTGGTGGCGGGTGTGCTTGTTCATCCACCACGAGTAGCTGAGGCCGACCATGAACGTGCCGAGCCAGCGGCCGGCGTGGTCGTTCCACTTCTGCGAGGCGAAGACCTGGCGGTGCGCGGCCTCGTGCGAGAGGAACGCGAACTGCGTGAAGAGGACGCCGAGGGCTCCGGCGACGATGAGCTGGAACCACGAGTCGCCGAGGAACGCGAACGCGACCCAGGCGAGGGCGAGGGTGCCGATGAGGGTTCCGAACAGGGACCAGTAGAAACCGGTGCGGCGGCGCAGGAGGCCGTTGTCCTTCACCTGCGCCAGCAGCGCGGAGTAGGTCGAGGTGCCCTTGCGGGGACCTGTTGCGGGACGGGTGCGGGTGTAACCCGGTGCGAGCGGAGTGGTGGTCATGAGGACCGCCTTCCGGTACGGATCGGTCCTTCAACCAATGCGAGTGAGTTCACGCGTTTGCGCTTGGCGCGACACTAGGGGCGGAACATGCGTGTTCGCCTGGGAGTCCGGTTTGCGTCGGTCCGTCTGCCACGATCTTCCGTCGGTCCGTCTGCCACGATCGACGCATGCCTCTCGACGGACGCCCCCTCGAACGCCTCGGCTTCCTCACCATCGGGTCGTTCGACCCGGCACGGCCCCGACTCGGTCACGAGGAGACGCTCCGGGTCATCGAGCGCGCCGAGGCCCTGGGCTTCGACAGCGCGTGGCTGCGGCACCGGCACGTGCAGCACGGCATCTCCTCCCCCGTCGCGCTGATGGCAGCCGCCTCGCAGCGGACCTCCCGGATCGCGCTCGGGACCGCCGTCACACCGATCGGCGCCGAGAACCCGTTCCGGCTCGCCGAGGACCTGGCGACGGTCGACGTGCTCCTCGGCGGCCGTCTCAACCCCGGTTTCTCCTCCGGCACCCCGATGCACTACGACCTCTACCGGGACGCGCTGTACCCGGACACCGCCGAGCAGGAGGACTTCGGCGACGCCCGACTCCTGCGCTTCCGTGACCTCGTCCGGGGCGACCCGGTCGTCGAGGTCGCCGAGCAGCGCGGCATCGAGGAGTTCGCCACGACCGTGCAGCCGCAGAGCCCGGGCCTCGCCGACCGCCTCTGGTACGGCACGGGCAGTACGCGGTCAGCGGTGTGGGCGGCGCAGAACGGCTTCCACCTGCTCACCTCGAGCGTGACGCGGAGCGAGATCGGCACGGACTTCGCGACGAACCAGCGCGCGCAGATCGAGGCGTACCTGGAGGCGCACCCGTCGCCGGCGACCGCCCGTGTCTCGCAGGGTCTCGTCGCGATCCCCACCGACACCGCGACACCGGAACAGGAGGCCCGGTACCGCGCCTACGTCGAGGGTCGGGCGGGTCGCGTCGGGGTGCCGATGGGGCCGGGGAAGCTGCTCTTCGCCGCCGACCTGGTCGGGACGTCGGCCGAGATCGCTGATCGGCTGCGTGCGGACGCCGGGTACCAGGTGGCCACGGAGGTCGCCTTCGCTCTGCCGTTCTCGTTCGAGGCGGAGGACTACGCGCAGATCATCACGGACATGGCGGAGCGGCTCGGGCCGGCGCTCGGGTGGGCGCCGGGGGCGGCCGCCGCGGGACGCTGACGCCAGCGAGTGCGGGCGAAGCTTGTTCCGCTCGGAGAACACGAGGGCCCCGGCGGAACGAGCGTTCCGTCGGGGCTTTCCGGTCGGGCTGACAGGATTTGAACCTGCGACCCCTTGAAACGCGGGGGCTAGTCCGATTTACCAGTCTCGATCTGAGATTCCCCTGATCAGAGAACCATACCGACGCGACTACGTTCCCGCGTGAACCTGCCACGTCCTTCGTGATCCGGGAGCTTGCGGTTACTTCTGCGGTTACTTACCTGCTGCCGGGAGGACGCGGGAGCTGGCGCGCAAGACGCTCGCGGCGGCAACTACGCGCGAGGTGTCCGATACCGCCGTGGATAACTGACGGTTGATCTCGCGGGTGTGCCCGAGCAGTCGAATGCGTACGTCCTCGTCCATCACGTCCGCGAGAAGCGAGTTCAGCGTCGCGCGCCAGATGTGACCGCGCTCGACGGCGAGCACCGGAACGCGGCACATGATCGCGATCTCCTCGTACAGAGCGGCGAGCTTCCGGTCACGACCTCGCGGCTCCCACTGCTTGCTCGCATCGCTCGGCGACGGAAAGAGTGGAGCATCAGGGCTTCTTGAAGCGAGAATCCGCACAGCGACTCGGTCACTGACGCGAGGGTCGAGAACCGGCACCGGGCGCCCTTTACGCGTCTTGACGTCTTCCGCCGGCAATTCGAAGACGACACTCTTGCCCTCGATCTTGCAGTCGCCGATCGGGCGCAGGCAGAGTTCGCTGGTGAAGCTCGGAGAGCTCGCGGCATGGGCCAATGGTGGCCAGTTCACACAAGCTGCGGTCGTCGAGTTCCTGGACGTGGCTGACTACTATCTGGTCGCCCATGCCGCTGCTCATGGCCACACCGTTGTCACGCACGAGACTTACCAGGCGAACGCGCGCAGGCGGGTCTTGATCCCGAACGCATGCCAGGCTCTCGGCGTGCCCGACTGCACGACCTTCGAGATACTGCGTTCCCGATCAGTTCGGTTGGGGCTCGACGCCGCGTAGCGGCTCGCCACGTAGCGGCTCGCCACGTCTCGACAGTCGATCGGTTATCGAGACGCTTGCCCGAGCACGACCGTCTGGCGGTTCCTCCGATTTTCCCGAGGGTCGAACCTATCGTCCGGGCGCGTCCTGCCGTGTCGTCGTTGGGGCCGGGGCGGTATACCTTCACCCCGTTGAGGGCGTCATTGGAAGCTCCTCGAGCACCTTGATGAGATCCGCAACCCCGCGGGGGATGACTGTCCCCAACCATTCGTCGATGTGTCGAAGCCGGAGGGCGTTGCGTGCAGCTGCATCCGTGAAGACCACATCGCAGAACGGGACGGCGAGGGCGAGCGACCCGATGTCGTAGATGTCATTCTCGCTCCAACGCTTCTGCGGGTCGTGGTGGTAATGCGCCAGCATCGACACCGTCACAGCGCTGCTCGGCATGCTCATCACGAAGCGACGTATCGTCTCGGGCGAACCTGCTATCGCTTCGATCGTCAGACCGCGGACGCTGAGCTCGCTAAGCAGCACGGCGATCAGCTCAAGCTGTAGATGTCGGAAAATTAGGAAGTCGCGGATGCGGCCCTGACTGCGGAACGGAGCAAGCCGCTCGGACCAAGCCGCTTCGAACTCCGCGTTGTCCCGAACCATCTGCCGTGGCACCTCGGGTCTATACCCGTTTGCGCGCAGAGCTTCGACCTCGTGGTCGGCTGGCCCGGCGAGGAACATCCGTTCCGCTTCTCTCTCCGCTGCCGCCAGGGCAGCGGCCTGGGAAGGAACGGCAACGAACTCGTTGGTGACATCCTCCCCGTCAGCATCGGTGATCCTGAGCCCTCCGACGGCCCCCACGATGTTCAGGGCACTTCCGCCGACTATGTCGGTCGGTTCGAACTGTGTCCCGCTCGAGCCCGTCGTCACGTCCAGAGCTGCGACGATCTCCGCGCGGAGGACATCCACCGGTCCTGGGAGGTACGACGGCCCGCTGAGCTCCTGCATGAGCGCGGCGAGGTCATTTCGTTGGCGAGGATGGGCGATCTTGCTTACTTCGCGGTACAACGCTCCGGTTAACACCACCTTGACACGTCCGTCTGCAAGGGCTTCCCCCAGCACAGTCAGGAGCTCGACGTACGGCGGATCTCCGCGACCCGATTTTGCTCGGGCGAGCAGAATCCAGTGGTTGAGGTCGAGGAAGAGAAGCGCCGGAGGACGCTGCCAGTCACGGAACCCTGCCGGCTTCACGGGCGTGGGTAGCCCGTACTCCCGGTCCGTTTCGTCTTGCCAGTGCCGCACGATGTGGTCCTCCTCGGATTCACGTTGTGTCTGGTCGCCTACCGCGCTCCGGGAGTGGTCAGTTGAAGGCGCCTTGAATTACGAGATCGGTGAGGGTCTTGATCAGCGTCCCAGCGGCGGACTTCACCCCTTCGACACCGAGCGTTTCGGCAACTTGTCGCAGGCGGCTGGCCCGCTTGACCACCTCGCCGGTGTCTGCCTGGGGGTCGGCGACCACGTCCTGCACCTCTTCTACGGCTGTCTGCAGCGCCATTTTCTCGTCGTCTCGAAGCGCCGACGCTGCCTCCAGCACGGCCGAGAGCAGCGGGGTGATCTCTTCGAGGTTCACGCCCGCGGAGGCCTCCGCACCGGCCCCGACAGCGGTCGGACCGGCCGGGGCAACGATCGTTGTGTTATAGATGTCGCCGATCCGGTCGTGGACCGCAGCGTCGACGGTGGACTTGCTGGGCAGTTCGGTCAAGGGCGTCGAAGCAGTCAGGTCGGCGACCATGTCGACGAGAGTGTTACGGACTTGCGCGACGACCCCGCTGAGCGCAGCTCCCGGCACGATGTACTTCAGATCGACGATCTGTTGAAAGACGTGCAACTCCTTGTTCCAAAGAGATTTCGCGAACGCGAGCCGGGGGTGTGTCAGAGGCAGGCTCGTCCGCGACGACATCTGCTGCAGTTCTTCGATGGGTTGCACGAAGGAGATGAACTCCGGCACGTACTCGCGTGCGGACGCAGGGACCTCGAATCGACTAACCGTCTGTCCAGTTGCCCATGTGTTGCCGCTCATGGAGTCCATCACCAACGGCGGGCTGAAGAGCTTGCGATACGCAGGCACATCGTCGTCGGAAGAGTAGCCGTTCAGCTCAGCGCGAGCCCACTCGCGCAGTCGCTGCGATCCGGTCTCTGCGCCAAGGACGAGGCACTTGCGCAGGAGCCCGGCGACGGGCTCGCTCTCGTCGAGCATACGGTCGCGAAGAGAATGCAGGAGCGAGTCAGCCACGAGCCGATCCTATGGTGAAGGACCGACAGTCCCGGCGAATCTCATCAGCGGGAGCTACTACGTCGCTACGTCGCTCGCAACCTCTCGTGCGGCACGAAGGCGCGTGCACAGGGTCACGTTCGGCAGCGGCCCCGAGGTTGCAAGCACTATTGGCTATCGTAGTGCTTTTCCTCATCAGCGCCCTCGAACTCACGTCGGTCACACGATGATTGGCGGCGGCTGCCCGTTCAAAGCGTACGGGGAAGCAAACGCCCCGAAGTGGCAGTTTTGAGCGTGGGGCGTCTCGTGAGTACCCTAATCGCCAGAACCCAAACAAAGGGTTGTCTCACTCTGTCGCAGAGTGCCACAGGAGACGCGTGTTACCCATCGCGCGCGGCCTCCCGCCTAATCTCGGCCTGTCGCGCCAGGCCGTTCCGGCGGTCGAGTCGCCGCCTCTCGGCTCGCTCCTCGCGTCTTGCTTCCTGTCTCCGCGCCTTCTCCGCCGCACGGTGCTCCCTAGCCTCTTTTTGCGCTTTGCGCTCCGCCTCCTCCTGCACCCAGAAGCGCACGAACTTGCTCGTCGCCTCATCCAACGGGTTCTTGAGGCCCCACGACGCCGCTAGCAGCGCGGCTTCGACGCGCTCTTCGATCAGGAGCAGAAGCCTCCGGGCTGCGACCGGGCTGAGTTCGGCGACAACCGGCACGAAGACGTCCTGCTTGAAGCCTGATGCGGGGCTGTAGTCGGAGTAGCGACCGAACGCGTATGGCGCTTCTGTGAAGCCAAGAGCGTCTTCCTCGGGAGTGAGCTCGGCGGGTCCGAGGTGGGGGTGCAGGGCCGCAGCAAGTTTCTCAGCCTCTTCCTTCCGGTGAGGCCGTCCGTAGCCGTGAGCATAGAGATCGCGCAGCTGCGTGATGGGCGCCATCGCGCCGTCTGCGATGCTCACCGGTCTGGCGAGGCAAGTCTGGTAGAAGAGATTCGCCATCTTGCGAGACCAGGAGTGATTGCCTCTGTAGACCAGCGGCTCAGCGTCAACGAAGAGCGCCATGGGTATCGACGCGAAAACTATCTCAGACAGAGCCACACCCCGGCTCACAAGCATCAAGCCCGTATGCGCATGGATCTCGAGCGGGTTGGCCCCGAAGGCCTTCTCAGCCTCCCAGTAGACATCACCCATGTCGTGAAACTCCGGATCTAAGCGCGCTTCGACGTCCTCAATCACCGCATCGAAGCGCTTGTCTATCTCCGGACCGACAACCTGCAAGTACTGCTGAATCGAGGCAAAGTCTCGTCTCGCGTCGTGAGCGATTAGTCGCAGGCTCGAGAACCACGGTCCGGCATTTGGGTCATCTTGCTCAGTCACCGCGCACCTCGTCCGGCCGCTTCTGCCGAGGTACTGGTCCGAGCCCTTCCCTACGAGCACTGCGACCGTCGGCGTTCGTCTCTCGCACGAGAAGACGTTAGAGCACATTGCTCTCGTCGCGAACCGAGCGCCTCGTCGGACCCGGCACCTGTAGCCGATCCCAGGCAAGAGACGAGACGGGGTCGTCCCCGGGACGGCGTCGCCGGCCGACGCTTCGCGGGAAGTGCGCCTGGGGGCGGAGGGCTCTGCCAGGATCGACGCGACGACCACGGAGGGCTGACATGGCAGGTAAGACGAGCGTGCGGTGCTACATCGACGCGTACGAGGGCAACGGCGGTCGCCAAGGCCTTCGACTCAGGGAGAAGTCGACAGGCCGCAAGGTCTCCTTTGGCGAGGTCGAGCCGGACCAGGCGGATGCGTTCGTCCAGTTCCTCGCCGCAGGGTTCCAGAACGCCTCGGCGATGCCCGACGTGCTAGAGAAGGACGGGGACCGGGACGCCGTAGAGGTCGCGGGCAACGTGGACTTCGACAGCCCCGAGGAGCTGCGCTTCCACTACGACGTGCAGCTGTCGTACCTGTTCATCTGAACATGCCTACTTCGACACCCACGCCGTCGCCGCTGCCCTCGTCGGTTCCTACACCTTCCCCGTCCCCCTCGGTCCTTCACGTCGTGATGGACGGGACCGCACCGGTGTGGCAGGGTCCGCTGCTCACCGGCTTGTTCGTGCTCGCCGCGGCAGGGCTCACCGCTGGTGTTGCCTTCTTCTCGCTCTGGCTCAGCGACCGTAGGAAGCTCCGGCGGGAGGATCAGCGCCAGTGGGACAGCGAGCTCAAGCAGTCCTACGTGACGATCGTGGACCAGACACGAGAGGTGTACACAGCGCTCGTGGTCCTTGAGGCGGCTTCACCTTCCGAACTCGGCGATGTGACTGTGAACGCGCTCGAGGCCGTGCAGAAAGAAGCGCTGCTCCTCGAGCTGATCGCACCGAAGGCTGTGCACGAAGTGGCGTTCGCCTTGTCGAACGTCCTGAGCGAGATCTACCAGGGAGCGTTCGAGGGGGAACGACAGGAGCCTCGGCCGGAGGAGTGGCGCGAACGCACGCTTCAGAAGATGAACGGGCTCGAGGCGCGACTTCGGGTGGAGATTCGACGCGCGCTCCGGATGCCTCCGAACTAGCAATCGGAGAAGCCCCGCAGCCCTACGGGCTGCGGGGCTTCTAGCGACGGTGAGTCAGACCAGCAATGTCGGCCTATTCAGTCGCTGACTGGCTGCCAGGCTCGTGCTTCTGCACTCATCGCCTTCCGTGCCGCCTTCAGCTGCGCGAGCTTCTTCGGGTTCTTGTCGAGGTTGACCACGGGCGTGAAGTACCGGATCAACTCAGTCTCAACGTCGGCGACTGGGGTGCGCATGCCCTCCGCTGCCGGCCAGACTGCGAGCGTGAGCCGGGAGTGCATCCACGCTGTGAGCTTCGCGTCGCCGTCGCCGTCGCCAGCGACCGAATACATGCTGAAATAGCCCGGATTCTCGAGGTTCCGTGGCACGCCGTGCAAATCGAGTTCGTCGCGCAACAGCGCCGAGAACGACCTCCGAACAGTGGACCAGCCGGTGCGCGGAGTGCTGTCTGGCTGTGCGGCGAAGTGGTCGCGCGCGAGACGAAACTCTTCTCGGCCTTACCGATGTACAGCGGGAGGTCCGGCGATGCAGACGGGTGCGCAACAGCGACGAGATCCAGGTCCTGGTGCGCCTGCTCGTCGCCGAAGATCGCGTAGAGGCCCGGTCGCGCTGCCACGTGCTTCGGCGCATCGGCGATCGCCCAGCGGGTAATGGTGCTGGTCAGCGCTGCAGCGGCATCCGCGGCGGGGCCGGAGAGCGTCACAACAGATCAGGACTCGTCGTCGTCGCTTGGCTCGCCTGGATTGCGGCGCCGGATCTTGTCTCGGAGACGCCCCGCGGCCGGTCTAACCTTCTCGTTCCACACCGGGCGGCCGTACTTGATCGCCACTACGACGCCGCCGACGACGAGCCCGACGAGGACGAGCGCGCCTGCGATCTCCCTCGACGCGCGATCGTCGCTCCGTTCGTGCTCCTGCTTCTCGTCCGCGAAGTCGTGGGGATACTCGGGCGCTTCGGCGTTCGGATCGACGTCGTCGATCGGTTCGTCCACGTCGACGCGATCCGATTCCGACTCAGCACGCTCGATTTGGCGCGTCGGGTCCACTCCGTTCCAATCGAGCACATCGCGATAGTTCGCGAGGAACCGATGCGTTTGTTCGGGATCAGCGACGTACGAGTTGTCGAATCGACTGTCTGCCCAGGAGGTCTTACCGGTCTGACGGACATGCAGCGAGCCGTCCTGGATCGTGTAGTGGCGCGTCTCGCGGAAGTTCTTGCCGTCGTAGTGCGTCGTCCGCTCGAAGCCGTCGTTCAGCTCCAACAGCTGCTGGCGCACGGTCTCCGTCAGTCTTTGGGTCACTGTGTCAGGCTCCGAAACTTCGTCTCTTGGCGGTCGATCCGATGAAAGCTCATCGTGCCATGCAAGCTGCGGCTCGGGAAGAGAGGGGGCGGCGCTTTGCCTCGAGGTCGTGACCTACGCCGCGCGACGCGGACGCTTGATCCGCTACCCGTAGGCGAGGACTGCCCCTGCAACGGCGAAGGCAACGACCCCGAGCCACCACACCTGCCAGACCGGCCACCCCGCGGTGCCGAAGTACATCAGCGATGCTCAGATGATCCCGATCCCGATCCCGATCCCGATCCCGACGCCAGCTCATGCCTAGACGGTCGTGCCGTAGGAGAGCTTGAACACCGCCGGGTGGCGCAGCATCCAGACGGTCATCGCAACGGCCAGCCCGAGGAGAACAAACGCGATCTCCCATGGAAGGGTGAAGTCCGGCCAGCCCGGACCAACCTGCTGGTAGCGATACTTGCTCAGGTCCGGCAGATCAGGCGCGGTGATCCAGCCTCGGAACGAGGCGAAGACAGCAAGGCTCATCGGCCAGAAGAGCCCGAGTCAGCCGAGCATGTTCGAGCCGTTCGTGAGCCGGCTGCACACGGAACGGTCGGCCGGCGCGAGCTTCCGGATGTACGCAGCACCCGACCTGATGTGAGCAGAGGTGCGTCGCTGACTAGCGCTCTTGCGTGACTTCCCCATGGATCCATCCTCGCAGACCCCTTCGTCTTCGTGGACGACCGACAGAGCGTTACTGATGCGGGTGGGAGTCTCAGCTCGTATTGGGGTCCAAATCCGAGCTGCCAGGGTCGGGGACGAGCTCGGTGCTTGCGGGCTCCGAGTCGATATCGAAGTCGAGCGTCACGCTCGTCGAATCGGTCGAGCGCGGCGGATTCGGGTTGTTCTCAAGCACGACAGTGACGTCGTCGTAGTGCCCGGAACCCTGTTCCGTGTCGATCGTGACCACAGCGCGAGCCCGGACCCACGTCATGGTCTCGAAGTAGTAGTCGTTCAGCACGTCGAGGATCTGTATGTCTTCGTCCGCGACGTAGTAGTCGGCCTTGAGCGTGTTGCCTTCGAGTCCGACGGACAACTCGACGCGAACGACAACGAGATCGCCGTTGACGTCGTCGATCTGAAAGTCAGAGTCGGGCTCGAACGCCACGATTCTGGCGCTCTCCATCTCCTGTGGGAAGTCGAACTGCACGAACGCCGGTGGCGAGTATCCGCCGCTCGCGTCCATCTCGTCTTCGATCGAGTTGCCGATGAGTGCCTGAATCGCATCGAACGCGACGCTCACCAGCTCCGCGCGGCGGGAGGCATCGAGGGCGTACCCGCGAAGCACCGTGGCGAGCCCCGCCTTCGAAGGGTCGTGTGCCGCTCTCGCTTCGGCCGCCTTGGCCTCGGCCTCGCTCACGGCGGCCTTCACCGCCTCGACGACGTTCTCGAGGGTGTCGACGACCTTGATGCGATCCCGCGGGATGCCGTGCTGGTCGAGATCCTCGAGAAGATGCAGATGGAGGCGGTCGCTGACGTTCTTCGGGAAGTACCCCGTGTCACGAGTGACGAAGAAGATCGTGTCGCCCGAGTCATCCGCCCCGGCGACGTCGAGCAGCGTCTCCCAGATGACCGCGTCGCGGAACCCGAACGACTTCTTCTTCCCGCCGTCCATCTCCATGAACGGCCGTCGTCGCGCCAGGTCGCGGCGCACCAGGTCCCGAGTGATGTCCTCCGGGACAGGGGCTGCGTCGATGCCCGTCTGCGCCAACAAGGCGTCGCGAACGGCGGCTACCTTGCCGAGCAGGTCGTCGAACTTCGCGACGATCTCGTCAAGGTCTACGAGGGACCTGAGCTCGCTGAGCGCACCTCTCGCCTCGTCGCGCTGCTTCGTCAGCGCCTCGCGGTGCTGACGTTCGAGCTCGTCGATGACGACCTCAGGAATCGCTACCTGACAGGAGCCGTCCCGAGCGAGATCGACCAGGCGCTGGCCCGCAGCGGACGACAACCACCGTGCCCCATGGAACGGATTCGTATCCAGGACGACGGTGAGCATGAGGCCATCATGCCGGACCAAACGCATCGATTGCCCTCGTCACGCGCTAACGCCGCGAAGGGTCCGGCCAGACCACGTTCTCGCCCATCAATCCGAGAAACGCCTCGAACTCGGCCGCCGAGATCAGACCATCGAAGGCGAAGGCATCAGCGACGAGATCGCGGAGCGACCAGAAGCGAGTCGAGCCATCATCTCGACGCCGCGCCCGTACATCCTTGTCGAGAGCGGCAAGAAGCGGCACCGGGTCCGCGCCGGAGCTGCGGGACTCGGCTACGAGGCTCTCGACCCTCCCCCATGCGGCGACGAGATCCGCCTGGGTCGACGATGTTGCGCCGGGATGATGGGCACGTGACCGAGGCACACCCAGGAGCATGAGTTCCAGCGGCCCCGCACGCCCGCCGGCCATCCGGTTCAGAGTGAACCGCTGGTCAGCGACGCGCTCCAGACGCTCCTCAATCCCGAACGGGTTTCGGCTCCTTGCCGCGAACATGCGGGTGGTGTCAAGCTGGCGGAGCTCGTCGACCGGCAGGACGGAACCATACGGATCGCCGAACACGAGTCGATCGAAGGGTTTCCTACCCGACCAATGCTGACGGATGCGCGCGCTGATGTCGTTGGCCTTGCCGACGTAGAATTGCTTATACCCGTCGAAGACCGTCACGTAGACGCCTTCGACGCCCTTCCACACCGAGAGGTCTTCGACCGACTTCAGGCTCTTCGCCTTCGCGCGCACCGCGTCGAGCGCGTGCTCGAACTCCTCGACGTCGAGCGTCTGGAAATGCGCCAGCGACAGGTCGAGGTTGCGGAGTGCGCGATCCCGATTCCAGAGGAGGAAGGCATCTGAAAGCTCCCGGTGCTCCTCATCACGATACGACCACGCGGTGCTCTCCCAGAGCGATTCCGACATTCGGTCGCGCCGCCACCGTTGCTTCGGGCTCCGACTCGGGTAGCCGTACAGCGCCCGCGTCAGGCGTGTGCCGAGGCGGCTCCGGATCAACGGCTCACCGAAGTGCGAGTCGGTCGCATGCGTCGGAGACATGAGCCCGACGCTATCGAACGCCTCGGTCCGATCGTTTGAGCCATGACCATGGGTACACGAGCTCGTCTGACTGTGTCGAGCTCGCACTCCAGATCAGATCAGGGAGCAAGAACGTGCCAACAAAGGTAGGTCCGCTTACCGACCCCCAGCCCGATGTACTCGTGCCATGCGTGCACCTGTTGTGAGTCGGCGCGGTTCGGGTCGGTCGACCGAGCCACTCGCAGTGGCGCTGCGGATACTCCTCTGGAACCCAAAAGCTTGCGGTTACTCTTGCGGTTACTTCGCCACCAGGAACGACGATGCCCTGGTAAGAAAATGCTTCTCACCAGGGCATTTGTCGGGCTGACAGGATTTGAACCTGCGACCCCTTGACCCCCAGTCAAGTGCGCTACCAAGCTGCGCCACAGCCCGCGAGCCCCGAGGGACCCACGTCGCCCGCGTCCGACCGGAGCGCGGAGCAACCCGACCAGCATAGCGGACGCCGGACCCCTCCCGCGCCACGCGGTGTCGTCCCGCGCGAGTCGTCCAGCGCGTCGCGGCTCCACACGACACCCGTCGGATTCCCAGGGTCTCCGCCGCCCGGCTCGTAGGGTGGCCCGATGCGTTCCGGTCCCACCTCCCGTGTCCTCCTCGCACTCGCAGCCGCCGGCCTGCTGCTCGGAGCCGCCGGGTGCACGGGCTCGCAGGAAGGCCCGACCCGGGCAACCCTGGCGAAGGCGACCGGGAAGACCGTGTCGGTCGCGGCCGAGTCCGACGCTGCGGAGCGCTCCGTCCGGACGAGCCGCGCACTGTTCGCGTCCGCCCCCGGCGCCGTCGTCGCGCCCGCTGACGACGCCGACGCCGTGCGGTCCGCGGCGAGCGCCGCCGAGGCGGCCCACGTCCCGGTCCTCCTCGTCGGGAAGGACGAGTCGACGGGGAAGGACGAGTCGACGGCGAAGCCGGCGGCGCACGAACTCGAGCGCCTCGGCGCCCGGTGGTACCAGGCCGAGGGCGACGTCGCGATCGACACCGACGTCCCCGAGCAGGACGCGCCGGACGGCGGGGACGCGCCGGAGCCGAGCCGCGCCTCCAGGCAGGCCACCGTCGTCGTGGCGGACGCGACCGCCGACGCCGCAGCCGTGGCGACCGCGAAGGCGGCGGGTGCCCGCGTCGTGACGATGCCGGACGGTGTGACGGACCCCGCGGCCGCGCCGGACGTCGTGACCGCACTGCACGAGCGGAGCGACCACCCGACGGTGCTGGTGGGGGCGGCGTTCGCCGACCTGCCGGACCCGGAGTGGACCGTCCGCGCCGCCGAGAACGGGTGGCAGCTGCCCGACGGCGGTCAGCGGCCGTTCGACGGCCACCGGTACGTGGCGCTCTACGGCGCGCCGGGAGCGCCCGCGCTCGGTGTCCTCGGCGAGCAGGACCCGACGGCGACGGTGCAGCGCGCGAAGTCCGTCGCGGCGTCCTACAAGGGGCTCGGCGACGTGCCGATCACGCCCGCGATGGAGGTCATCGCGACCGTCGCCGCCGGGGACGCCGGCGCGGACGGGGACTACTCGACCGAGCTGCCCGTGTCGACGCTCGAGCCCTACGTCGATGCTGCGCACGACGCCGGGATGCCCGTGATCCTCGACCTCCAGCCGGGGCGCGCGGACTTCCTGTCGCAGGCGAAGCGGTACGAGTCGCTGCTGTCGAAGCCGGGCGTGTGGCTGGCGCTCGACCCCGAGTGGCGGCTCGGGCACGACCAGGTCCCGCTGAAACAGATCGGCAGTGTGAAGGCGTCCGAGGTGAACGAGGTGTCCTCGTGGCTCGCGGACCTCGTGAAGGCGAAGGGTCTGCCGCCGAAGGCGTTCGTGCTCCACCAGTTCCGGCTGTCGATGATCCAGGACCGCGCGTCGCTCGAGCAGCACCCGGAGCTCGACATGCTCGTGCACGTCGACGGGCAGGGGTCGCAGCCGGACAAGCAGGCGACGTGGAAGGCGCTGCACGTCGGGGCGCCCGAGGGCATCCACTGGGGATGGAAGAACTTCTACGACGAGGACCAGCCGATGCTGACGCCGCAGCAGACCATGGCGGACGTGGCGCCGACACCGTCGCTGATCACGTACCAGTAGCGGATCGCCTCGGCCAGTTCTCCACAGACGGGAGGCGCGGGTCGGGTTTCGTCGGTCGGTGCTGACAGCATGGGGTCATGTCTGTTGCCCCACCACCCGCTCCGCCGTCCGCTGCGATCGCCGCGGAGGCGCAGGAGGCGCTGCACGCCCTGACCGGCCGGCCCGACGCGGTGTTCCACCCCGGGCAGCTCGAGGCGATCTCGGCGCTGGTGGAGCACCGGCAGCGCGCCCTCGTGGTGCAGCGCACCGGGTGGGGGAAGTCCGCCGTGTACTTCCTCGCGACCCTGCTGCTCCGGCGACGCGGGGGCGGCCCGACCGTGCTCGTGTCGCCGCTGCTCGCACTCATGCGCGACCAGGTCGCCGCGGCTGCCCGGGCCGGGGTGCGTGCGGTGTCGATCAACTCGGCGAACGCGCACGAGTGGGGTGAGACGCAGGCGGCGCTCGCCCGTGACGAGGTGGACGTCCTGCTCGTCTCCCCCGAGCGGCTCAACAACCCGAGGTTCCGCGACGAACAGCTGCCGACGCTCATCGCCCGCATGGGCATGCTCGTCGTCGACGAGGCGCACTGCATCTCCGACTGGGGGCACGACTTCCGGCCGGACTACCGCCGGCTGGCCGAGCTCATCCGGTCGCTCCCCCACGGCGTGCCCGTCCTCGCCACCACCGCGACGGCGAACGAGCGCGTGGTCGAGGACGTCGCCGAGCAGCTGACCGCCGGCCCCGACGACCCCGTGTTCACCATCCGCGGGTCCCTCGCGCGGGCCTCGCTGCGGCTCGGCGTGCTGTCGCTCCCCGACGCCCGACAGCGGCTCGGCTGGTTGCTCGCGCACCTCGGCGACCTGCCGGGCAGCGGCATCATCTACACGCTCACCGTCTCGGCGGCCGAGGACATCGCCCGGCTCCTGCGCGACAACGGGTACGCGGTCCGCGCCTACACCGGGCGCACCGACACCGACGAGCGCGAGCAGCTCGAGCAGCAGCTCAAGGGCAACGAGCTGAAGGCCCTCGTCGCGACGAGTGCGCTCGGCATGGGGTTCGACAAGCCGGACCTGGGCTTCGTCGTCCACGTCGGGGCGCCGTCCTCCCCCGTGGCGTACTACCAGCAGATCGGTCGTGCCGGTCGCGCCACCGACAACGCCGACGTGCTCCTGTTGCCCGGGCGCGAAGACCAAGAGATCTGGCAGTACTTCGCGAGCGCCTCGATGCCGACCGAGTCCCGGGCGTCCGCGGTGCTGAACGCCCTGTCCCGTGACTCCGCGATGTCGACCGTCGCCCTCGAGGGACTGGTCGACATCAAGCGCTCCACCCTCGAACTCCTGCTCAAGGTGCTCGACGTCGACGGTGCCGTCGAGCGCGTCGCCGGCGGGTGGGTCGCCACGGGGCAGCCGTGGGAGTACGACGCGCCCCGCTACGAGCGGGTCGCCGCTGCCCGCGCTACCGAGGCCGCGTCGATGCTCGACTACGAGTCCACGTCGCAGTGCCGCATGCAGCTCCTGCAGCAGGACCTCGACGACCCGTCCGCCGAACCGTGCGGTCGCTGCGACAACTGCACCGACGCCTGGTACCCGACGTCGGTGTCGTCGTCGGATGCCTCGGGTGCCGCCGCGGCGCTCGACAAGGTCGGGGTCGAGATCGCCCCGCGCGCCCAGTGGCCGTCGGGCATGTCGTCGCTCGGCGTCCCCGTGCGCGGCAAGATCAGCGCCGACGAGCTCGTCCAGCCCGGACGCGCCGTCGCCCGGCTCACCGACCTCGGGTGGGGTGGGCCGCTCCGTGCCCTCTTCGCACCGGGGGTCCCCGATGCCCCGATCTCGCGGGAGCTCGTCGACGGGTGCGTCCGTGCGCTCAAGGACTGGCCGTGGGAGACCCGTCCGACCGGGGTCGTCGCGATGTCGTCGCGGTCACGGCCCGAACTCGTCGGGTCGCTCGCGCAGGCACTGTCCTCGATCGGGCGGTTGCAGTTCCTCGGCACGCTCGGCCGGAACGGTGGGACGCCGCGCGGGGACGGTGCGACGAACAGCGCCTACCGCTTGTCGGGGGTGTGGGACACGTTCGTGGTCGATCCTGCGCTCGGGGCCGCGCTGCAGTCGCACGAGGGGCCGGTGCTGCTCGTGGACGACCTCGTCGACAGTCGGTGGACGATGACCGTGGCGGGCCGCGAACTGCGGCGGGCGGGGGCGTCTGCCGTGCTCCCGTTCGCGTTGGCCACGGTCGCCTGACCCCGGCGTCAGCCGCTCGGGTTGCTCAGGCCGTCGGCAACCCACTGCAGGAAGACGACGACGGCCACGTCGACCAGCAGCGTCCCGCCGGCCACGAACAACCCGGCCGCTGCGACGCCGACCGCTGCCGGACGCGGCCCGGGCACCCGGAACAGGGCCACCACCGTGGCGAGGAGCGCGGCAAGCGAGACGATCCCCGTCACCACCCACCACGGTGGGAACCCCTCGGTGAACACGCGCGCCAGGCCGACCGCGTGTGCGACGCCGGCGATCAGTGCGACGGCCCCGGGCGCAGCCAGCCACCAGCTGCTCGCGCCGCCGATCGTGCGGTCGCCGGACGAACGTGCTGTCATGTCGGACCTCCCCCGGACGCCCCGATGGGCGCCGCCCCGGCGGTCATCGTCGCACACCGGAGGCGCGGTGCGGGCCGGCACCGCGCCTCCAGTCAGCCGGAGCGCGGCTCAGGCGCCGATCGCGTCCAGCTCGGCGAGCGCGTCGGACGGCAGGGCGAAGCCCGCCGACGCGACGTTGTCGCGCAGGTGCGCGACCGACGAGGTCCCCGGGATGAGGAGCATGTTCGGCGAGCGCTGGAGCAGCCACGACAGCGCCACGGTCAGCCGCGACACTCCGAGCCGCTCCGCGACGGCGTCGAGCGCACCGGACTGCAGCGGCGAGAAGCCGCCGAGCGGGAAGTACGGCACGTAGGCGATGCCCTGCGCGGCCGTGCTGTCGACCATCGCGTCGTCCTCGCGGCGGGCGACGTTGTAGAAGTTCTGCACGCAGACGACGGGGGCGATCGACTGCGCCTCGGCGAGTTGCTCGGCGTTCACGGTCGACAGCCCGAGGTGCTTGATGAGCCCCTGCTGCCGGAGTTCGGCGAGCGCTTCGAACTGCGGCGCGAGGCTGCCCGGCTCCGGGGCGTCGAACCCGCCGACGCGGAGGTTCACCACGTCGAGCTGCTCGAGCCCGAGGTGCCGCAGGTTGTCGTGCACCTGTTCGACGAGCTCGTGCGGCTCGCGGGCGTGCGGCCACCCGCCGTCCGCATCGCGACGGGCGCCGACCTTCGTCACGATGTGCAGGCCGTCGGCGTACGGGTGGAGGGCCTCGCGGATGACCTCGTTCGTGACGTGTGGGCCGTAGAAGTCGGCCGTGTCGATGTGGGTGATCCCGAGCTCGACGACGGTGCGGAGGACGCGGATCGCCTCGTCACGGTCGGTGGGCGGCCCGAAGACGCCGGGGCCCGCGAGCTGCATGGCGCCGTACCCGACGCGGGTGAGGTCGAGGTCGTCGGCGAGGCGGAAGGAACCGCCGGGGAGTGTGGTGTCGGTCATGTCCACCACGATGCTCCCGGTCCGCCGGGACGGACAGGTCCCCGTCGACCCTGGGACCACGGGGACCAGGATCGGACCGCGCCGGGTCCGTAGCATCGAGGGGTGAGCGACAACACCCTCGGCGAGTACCTCCGGGCGAGGCGTGCGCTCGTGCGCCCGGAGGACGCCGGGCTGCGCGTCACCGGCGTCCGACGCACGCCGGGGCTGCGCCGCGAGGAGGTGGCGACGCTCGCCGGGATCAGCGCGGACTACTACCTCCGTCTCGAGCAGGGGCGTGACCGGAACCCGTCGGGGCAGGTGCTCGACGCGATCGCACGGGTGTTCGGCCTCGACGCCACGGCGACCGCGTACCTGCGGGGTCTGGCCAGCGCGTCCGGATCGAGTGCGGCTGCGCCCGACCGCGCCAGGGGATCCCGCGGAGGCCGGAGTGACCGGGTCCCGACCGGGACGCTGCAGTTGCTCGACGTCGTCGGGTTGCCCGCCTTCGTCGAGAACCGCGCGTTCGACGTGCTCGCCGCGAACCGGCTCGCGTCCGCGTTGGCGCCGGGGATGCGTGCCGGCGAGAACCGGCTGCGCACGATGTTCCTCGGCCACACCGAGCAGGGGCGCTACCCGGACTGGGAGCAGCAGATGGGCGGCATGGTGGCCGCGTTCCGGTCCTCGATCGGGACCCGTGTGGATGATCCGGCGATCACCTCGCTCGTCGGCGAACTGTCGCTCGGCAGCGACGACTTCCGTCGGCTGTGGGCGCGACACGACGTCCGGCCGCTCGCCGGGGGCACCGTGCGGATGTGGCACCCGGAGGTGGGCGAGCTCGAGCTCCGGCGGGAGAAGCTCGGCATCGGCGGGACGGACGGGCAGCTGCTCGTGCTGCACCACGCCGAACCGGGGTCGCCCTCGGCGGGGGCGTTGGCGCTGCTCGGGAGCCTGGCCGCGGGGGCTGCGGGCGGCGCGGGCGGTGCGGCGGGCGGCGCGGGCGGCGCGGGCGGCCCGGCGGGCCGACTCGGAACGACATCGTCGACGTCGTACGACCCCGACTGAGTCGCTCCCCCGCGCGTGCAACGGTGCGCGTCCGCAACGAGCGACAAGACCGGTGTCGAACGACGTCGACGATGTCGCACCGGCTCGGTACCACCCAGCGCTCTCACCGCGCGCCGCCACCGCCCCCTCAGCCCGCAGCAGGCCCCGAGCGTCGCGCCGGCTTGGGGAACGCGGCCCGCATGTGGTCGGTCGTCAGCACGTCCCCGATGCCGATCATCAGCAGCGAGAACACGATCTGCTCGATGACCATCCAGAACGGGTAGAGCCCTGGGATCGCCGCGACCACGAGCGTCACGACCGGGAAGATCCGGCTGAACAACCGCAGCCGCTGGTACGCCCAGTAGTAGCCGAGCTGCGCCCGCCACGCGAACACGTAGAGCGTCAGCGTGATGAGCAGGACGACGGTCGCACGGAACCACACCGCCCACGGGACCGTGTGCCCGGCGTGCGTCAGGAGGATCGCCACGACGATCGCCGTCAGGCCGACGACGGTCTCGGCGACGAGCAGCCACCGGATCCACCGGAAGGAGCGGACGGTCTCGGGGTGGTCGAGCATGTCCTCGCGGATGACGTAGTCCGCCTGCCGTCCGCCGGCCAGTCGGTCGAGGTGCAGACGGCACCACAGGCGGTCGGCGAGGGCACCGAGCCCGGCGTTCTGCTGCGTCACCCTCCCATGGTGCCGTATCCGGCGGCGCGAACCGGCACCGCACCACCCAGCCGTGTCCCGCGGCGCGAACCGGCACCGCACCACCCAGCCGTGTCCCGCGGCGCGAACCGGCACCGCACCACCCAGCCGTGTCCCGCGGCGGGCACCGGCACCGCGCCTCCAGACCGGCGACGCCTCAGTCGGTCGGCAGGAGCGCGGCTCCCCCGAGGACCGCACCGGAGTCGGGGTCCAGCAGGACGAGCGAGCGGACCGGGTCCGGGATGCCGCGGGGTGCCTCGAGGTCGAAGGTGATCGTCCGCACGTCGGACGGGATCGTGCCGAGGTCGTCGTCGTCCTCGTGCCCCGTCCAGAGCCCGGGCCGCGCGCCGACGACCGTGCCCTCGGAGAGCACCACCCGAACATCAGTCAGTTCCGTAGCGGAGGACGCCACCCGGAGGTCCATGATCCTGACGAGCAGGTGCTCCCCGGCGCGTGCGATCCGGACGTGTCCCGAGGCAGACCGGTCGTGTCCCGAGGCGATCCCGTCGATCGGGGCGATCGGGACGAGGTCGCCGGCCACCGGCGGGACGCGCCGCCACCACGGGTCGATGGGCGACCCGTCGACATGGTCATCCGTGGCGGGCTCGGGGACCGGGGCGCCGAGCGTGTTCGACGGGGACACGAGCGTGCCGCCCTGCAGACCCTGTTCGGCGAGCGGGGTCGTCGTCGCGACCGGATCCGCAGTGTCGATGCCACGCTCGGTCTGGATGGCGCGCCAAGCGACCAGGACCGCGACGAGGGCGAGCAGAGCGACCGCTGCGAACAGCCATCGTCGACTCGCCCTCGTCATGTCGGATCCCCTGATCGACCTCAGCGCTTGCGGCGCTCGCGCACCCGCATGTTGACGTTGATCGGCGTGCCCGAGAAGCCCCACACCTCGCGCAGTCGACGCGTGATGAAGCGTCGGTATTGCGGGTCGAGGAAGCCCGTCGTGAACAGCACGAACGTCGGCGGCTGGCTCGACGCCTGGGTCCCGAACAGGATGCGGGGCTGCTTGCCACCGCGGACCGGGTGCGGGTGCTCCTGCACGAGCTCGGCGATGAAGGCGTTGACCTTGCCCGTCGGGATGCGGGTGTCCCACGAGTCGAGCGCGGTCTCGAGGGCCGGCACGAGCTTCTCGAGGTGGCGACCGGTGCGTGCGGAGATGTTGACGCGCGGGGCCCACGCCACGTGCGCGAGGTCCTGCTCGATCTCGCGCTCGAGGTAGCGGCGGCGGTCGTCGTCGAGCAGGTCCCACTTGTTGTATGCCAGCACCAGCGCACGGCCGGACTCGAGGACGAGGTCGATGATGCGGAGGTCCTGCACGGAGATCGGCTCGGTGACGTCGAGGACGACCACGGCGACCTCGGCCTTCTCGAGCGCTGCCGTCGTGCGGAGCGAGGCGTAGAAGTCGGCCCCCTGCTGCAGGTGCACGCGCTTGCGGATGCCGGCGGTGTCGACGAAGCGCCAGACACGGCCGCCGAGCTCGATCTGCTCGTCCACCGGGTCGCGGGTCGTCCCCGACAGCTCGTTGACGACGACGCGCTCTTCGCCGGCGGCCTTGTTCAGGAGCGAGCTCTTGCCGACGTTCGGACGGCCGAGGATCGCGACGCGACGGGGTCCGCCGACCTCCTGCTTGGCGACGGCCGAGGTGTCGGGGAGCGTCGTGATGATGAGGTCGAGGAGGTCGGCGACGCCACGACCGTGCAGCGCCGACACCGGGTACGGCTGCCCCAGACCGAGGTTCCAGAGCTCGTAGGCGTCGAGGTCGCGCCGGTCGTCGTCCGACTTGTTCGCGACGACGATGACCGGACGGTCGGTGCCGCGGAGCATCTTCACGACGTGCTCGTCGGTGGCGGTGATGCCGACCGTGACGTCCACGACGAAGAGCACCGCGTCGGCGAGGTCGATCGCGACCTCGGCCTGGGCGGCGACGGAGGCGTTGATGCCCTTGGCGTCGGGCTCCCACCCGCCGGTGTCGACGAGGGTGAAGCGCTTGTCGTTCCACTCCGCCTTGTAGGCGACGCGGTCACGCGTGACACCCGGGGTGTCCTGCACGACGGCTTCGCGGCGACCGAGGATGCGGTTCACCAGCTGCGACTTGCCGACGTTCGGTCGCCCGACGATCGCGAGGACCGGGTAGGCCGGCAGGTACGTGATGCCGTCCTCGCCGAGCTGCCCGGCTTCGAGCAGGGCGACGTCCTCTTCGTCGAGCTCGTAGTCTTCGAGCCCGGCGCGGAGCGCGTTCGCCCGCTGCTCGGCCTCGGCTTCGTCGAGCCCGGCGATCCGCTCGCCGAGGGCGTCGTCGTACTCGGGGAAGTCGTCGTGTTCTGGGTTGTCCAGCTGCGCCATGTGGGTGTCCTTGCCGGCGACCCTTCGGCCGCGTGTTGTCAGTGCGTGGCCGCGCGTGGCCCTGGTGGTCAGTGCCCGGTCGCGCGGGCCAGGTCGACGACCGCTTGCACGGTCTGGTCGAAGTCGAGGTCGGTGGAGTCGAGCGTCGTGACGCCGTCGGCGGCGTTCATGAAGTCGACGACCTTCGCGTCCGCCGCGTCGCGACGAGCGAGTGCGGCGGAGGTCTCGGCGGCCGACTGGGTGGTGACCTCAGCCGAGCGCCGAGCCATTCTAACGGACTCGTCGGCCGTGAGGAGGATCCGGACTTCGGCGTCGGGCGCGACGACCGTGGTGATGTCACGCCCCTCGGTGATGATGCCCCGGCCCTCGGCCTTGCGCATCACGTTCCGGAAGAGCTGCACGAGCCGCTGCCGGACCTCGGGCAGCTTCGCGATGTGGGCGACCGCGGCGGTGACCTCGGGCGTGCGGATCGCGTCGGTGACGTCGGTGCCGTTCACCTGGACGAAGTAGGCGTCCGGGTCGGTGCCGATCTCGTAGTCGAAGGTGTCCCAGCTCGCCAGGACCCCGGCGGCGTCGTCGAGGTCGACCTGCTGCTGCAGTGCGTGCCAGGCGAGCGCGCGGTAGGCGGCACCGGTGTCCTGGTAGCCGAAGCCGAGCGCGCGCGCCGCGGCACGGGACACGCTCGACTTGCCGCTGCCCGCGGGACCGTCGACCGCGATCACGAACTTCGCGACGAAGGCGCCGTCCGGCAGTCCGGCCGGCAGGGGGTCGCGCGTCGAACCGGGCTCGCCGCCGCCCTGCCCGTCGAGACCGCCACCCGCACCGCCGGCGCCGCCGATCGGGCCGGGCTGGTCGCCGGGCGTGGGCAGCCCCGTGTCGGGTCCGTCGGGTCCACCGGTCACGCCGGAGTCGTCGTTGTTCAGGCCCATGCTGCTGCGATCCTCCATCCGCGACCCTCGAGTTCGTCGACGAGTCGCTGTTCCTGCTCGGGCACGACCGACACCTCGACGATGCCGATCTGCGCGCCCGGTGAGTGTTCGAGGCGCATGTCCTCGAGGTTGATGCCGATCTCCCCGATGAACGTGAGGAGGGCGGCGATCTGGCCCGGGGTGTCGTCGACGAGGACGACCACCTGGGCGAAGCGCTTGGTGGTGCCGTGCTTGCCCGGCAGCCGTTCGACGCCGCGGTTGCCCGCAGCGATGGTCTCGGCGAGGGCGCGGGGCGAACCGGGCGCGGTCGGGTCGTCGAGTGCGGCGAGCACCCGGTCGAGGTCGTCGCGGAGGTCCGCGAGCACCGGCCGGATGCGCGACGCGTTCGCACCGATGATCTGCACCCACAACCCCGGGTCGCTCGCGGCGATGCGGGTCACGTCGCGGACGCCGCCGCCCGCGAGGCCGAGCGAGCCGTCGGGGGCGTCCCGCAGCCGGGAGGCCATCAGCGTGGACACCAGCTGCGGTGCGTGCGAGACGTAGGCCACCGCGAGGTCGTGCGACTCCGGTTCCATCGGGACCACGGTCGCGCCGACGTCGAGCGCCAGGTCTTCCACCACGGCGGCACGCTGGTACGTGATGTCGTCGTGCCCGGCGATCACCCACGGTTGCCCGAGGAAGAGATCGGCGCGCGCGGCGGTCGGCCCGCTGCGTTCGCGGCCCGCCATGGGGTGCGAGCCGATGTAGCGCGAGATGTCGGCGCCGGCTGCCCGGAGCGAGGCGAGCGGCCCCGACTTCACGCTCGCCACGTCGGTGACGACGGCACCGGGGAAGGCAGCGAGCTCGCGCTCGACCACCGTCGCGACGACGTCCGGCGGGACGGCCACCACGACGAGTTGCGGACGGTCACCGGGAGCCGGTCGACGCCCGGCGCCGTAGTCGACGGCGAGCGCCAGGGCTGCGGGCGAGACGTCGTCGAGGACGACCTCGACACCCTTCTCACGCAGCGCCAGGCCGATGGACGCACCGAGCAGGCCCGCGCCGACGATCCGCACGGGTCCCCGGAGCCGCCGGTCGATGGCCGGTTCGGCGAGCGGGGTGGTGGCGTCGGTCACCCCGCAAGCCTACCGATCGTCAGTCCGAGGACTCTTCGCCGTCCGAGGCCTGGGGAGAACCCTTCGCCTCACGGGCGATGCGGAGGAGCGAACCGAGCTCGACCGTCGACAGCTCCCGGGTCTTGCCGATCGGCAGGGACCCGAGGTGCAGCGGCCCGAACGACCGCCGGACCAGTTCGAGGACGGGGTGGTCGACCTCGTCGAGCATGCGGCGCACGATCCGGTTGCGACCGGAGTGCAGCGTGATCTCGACGAGCGACTCCCCACGCGAGGACTCGAGCAGGCGGACCTTGTCGGCCGCGATCGGACCGTCCTCGAGCTCCACACCGTCGAGGAGCCGCTGCACCGTCGCGGGGTTCACGTTGCCGCGCACCTTCGCGATGTACGTCTTCGTCACCCCGAACGACGGGTGCGCCAGGACGTGCGCGAGGTCCCCGTCGTTCGTCAGCACGAGCAGCCCGGACGTCTCGGTGTCGAGCCGCCCGACGTTGAACAGGCGCTCCTCGTACCGGTCGACGTACTCGGACAGGTCACGCCGTCCACGCTCGTCCTGCAGGCTGGACACCATGCCGGTCGGCTTGTTGAGCAGCACGTAGCGGCGCGAGCTGTCGATCTGCACCGGGACGCCGTCCACCGCGATCTGGTCGGTCTCGGGATCGACACGCCGGCCGAGCGCGTCGACGACCTCGCCGTTGACCGTCACGCGGCCCTCGACGATCAGGTTCTCCGCGACGCGGCGAGATGCCACGCCCGCAGCGGCGATCACCTTCTGCAGGCGCTCCCCCTCTGCCTGGAGGCGCGGCGCGGCCCCGGCGGTCGCCGTCCCGTCCGCCGCGTCCCAGTCCGGGATGATCGGGCGCTCGGGCGTGCCCTCGAGCGGCTGGCCCTGCTGGTCGCGGGCACCCTCGGGCTGCGGGGTGGTGCGGCGGTCGGTGCCGCGCGGGCCGGTGTTCCGGGGCCGGTCGCCGTTGCGCGCCGTGGTGGTGCCGCCGACGTAGCGTCGGCCGTTGTGCCACACCGTGCTGGGTCGGCCGTCCGGGGCACGGCGGTCCTCGCGGGCCGGGTCGCGGCGGCGGTCGTCGTCGCGTCGGGGAGCGTCACGACGGTCGTCACGCCGATCGTCACGGCCACGGTACCCACCGGACGCGGGGCGCTCGTCACGACCCCGGTACCCGCCGCGGTCGTCGTCACGGCGGTTGAACCCGCCGCGGTCGCTACCACGGCGGTCGTCCTCGCGGCCGACGAACCGACCCCGGTCTCCCCCGCGGTCGTCGCGACCCCGGTACCCGCCGCCGGACGCCGGACGCTCGTCGCGCCCGCGGTACCCGCCGCGGTCATCGTCACGGCGCGGAGCATCACGGCGGTCGTCACGGCCCCGGTACCCACCGCCGGACGCCGGACGCTCGTCGCGCCCGCGGTAGCCACCGCGGTCATCGTCACGGCGCGGAGCATCACGGCGGTCGTCACGGCCCCGGTACCCACCGCCGGACGCCGGACGCTCGTCGCGCCCGCGGTACCCGCCGCCGCTCGACGGACGCTCGTCACGGCCGCGGTAGCCCCCGCGGTCGTCGTCACGCCGGCCGGACCCCGCACGGTCGTCACGACCCCGGTACCCGCCACCGGACGCCGGACGCTCGTCACGGCCGCGGTACCCGCCGCCAGTCGACGGACGGTCGTCACGGCCGCGGTAGCCCCCGCGGTCGTCGTCACGCCGGCCGGACCCCGCACGGTCGTCACGACCCCGGTACCCACCGCCGGAGGACGGACCGTCGTCACGACCCCGGTACCCTCCGCCAGAGGACGGACGCTCGTCACGGCCCCGGTACCCACCGGAAGCAGGACGCTCGTCACGCCCGCGGTACCCTCCGCGGTCGTCGCGACCAGCGCCCTCGGACCGGCCACCCGCACGGCCGGAGCCTGCGGTGCGGTCGCGTGACGCGCCTCCAGGACGACCCGCGCCGTCCCGACGACCCGCGCCGTCCCGGCCCGCGCCACCCCGTGGGCCGCCTCGTCGTTCTTCCTCATACGCGGCCATCGGGGATCCCTTCGTTCTGCTCGAAGCCGCCGGCACCGTCGTCCAGGAGGGGCGAGATGAGCGGCAGCTCGTCGAGCGAGTTGATGCCGAGCTGCTGCAGGAGCAGGTCGGACGTGACGTAGTTGATGGCGCCGGTCTCGGCGTCGGTGAACGACTCCTCGATGAGGCCGCGCGCGACGAGCGTGCGGACGACGCCGTCGACGTTGACGGCGCGGATCGAGGCGATCTGCGACCGGGTGATCGGCTGCTTGTACGCGACGACCGCGAGGGTCTCGAGCGCGGCCTGCGACAGGCGGGAGGGGCGTTCGGCCTCGACGAACTGCTCGACGACGTCGTCGAGGTCCTGCCGGACGTAGAAGCGCCAGCCGCCGCCGACCTCGCGGAGTTCGAACCCGCGTCGGATCGTGCCGTCGACCCCGTCGAAGTCCGCCACGAGACGCTCGATGGCCTGCCGGACGACCGGGACGGGAGCCCCCACGGCCGCGCCGAGGGACACGAGCGACTGGGGTTCGTCGGCGATCATGAGGATCGCCTCGAGCTGTCGGTCGACGGGGATCTCCGGCCGGGCGCCACGCTCGTGCGCCTCGTGGATCTCGCGCTCGATCGCGCGGGCGTCGGCCATCTCGTCGGCGCCGCCGGGTTCGGCACTGGACGTGTCGTGCACGTCATCCGTCATAGTCGGCTCCCAAGTTGGCGAGGCTCTCGTCGGACCAGTCGTCGGCGGTCCAGCGCAGCGTCAGCTCCCCGAGCGGTTCGAACTGTTCGAACGAGATGGATGCGTTCCGGTACAGCTCCAGGATCGCGAGGAAGCGAGCCACCACGATACCCGTCTCCGAGACGCCGGCGACCAGTTCGCGGAACGAGACGTCCTCGTCGGCACGCGTGCGGAGGATCGAGACGACGATCGCGGCCTGCTCCCGGATGCTGACGAGCGGGGCGTGCAGGTGGTCGAGTCCGACCGTCGGGAGCTCCCGCGGCGCGAACGCCAGGGTCGCCAGCGCGGCGAAGTCCTGCACCGACAGGGTCCAGACGAGCTCGGGGGTCCGGGCGCGGAACCGCTCCTCGAGCCGGACGCTCCGCACGTGGCGTCGGGACTCGGTCAGCCAGCGGGAGCCGAACCAGTCGGCGGCCTGCTTGAACGCCCGGTACTGCAGCAGTCGTGCGAACAGGAGGTCGCGGGCCTCGAGCAGGGCGACGTCCTCGGCGTCGACGAGCTCGCCCTGCGGCAGGAGTCCGGCGATCTTGAGGTCGAGCAGCGTGGCGGCGACGACGAGGAACTCGCTGGCCTCGTCGAGTTCGTCCTGGGACTCGGCCTGGCGCACGTACTCGATGAACTCGCCCGTCACGGCGCCGAGCGAGACCTCGGTGATGTCGAGCTCGTGCTTCGTGATGAGCGAGAGGAGCAGGTCGAACGGGCCGTCGAAGTTGCGGAGCCGGACCCGGAAGCCGGCCGCGGTCTGCGTGCCGGCGGGGGCCGGCTGTCCGGCCGGTCCGGGTGCCGGCTGTCCGGCAGGTCCGGGCGCCGGCTGCCCGGCTGGTCCGGGAGCCGGCTGCCCGGCCGGTCCGGGAGCCGGCTGCCCGGCCGGTCCGGGGGCCGGCTGTCCGGGTGCCGGCTGTCCGGCCGGTCCGGGGGCCGGCTGTCCGGCAGGTCCGGGGTCAGGCGACGGCGCCACGCTCGACGAGCTCCCTGGCGAGCTGCCGGTACGCGTGTGCGGCCGCGTGGTCCGGCGCGGTCTGCGTGATCGGCCGCGCCGAGACCGTGGCGTCCGGGAACTTCACGGTCCGGCCGATGACGGTGTCGAGCACGCGGTCGTCGAAGGTGTCCACGACGCGCTCCATGACCTCGCGCGAGTGCAGCGTCCGCGAGTCGTACATCGTCGCGAGGATCCCGTCGAGCTGCAGCGCCGGGTTGAGGCGGTCGCGCACCTTGTCGATCGTCTCGATGAGCAGCGCCACACCACGCAGGGCGAAGAACTCGCACTCGAGCGGGATGAGGACGCCGTGCGCCGCCGTCAGGGCGTTCACGGTCAGCAGCCCGAGCGACGGCTGGCAGTCGACGAGGATCACGTCGTAGTCGTTCGCGACCTTCCGGAGCACGCTCGCGAGGATCTGCTCGCGCGCCACCTCGTTCACGAGGTGCACCTCGGCCGCGGAGAGGTCGATGTTCGCGGGGATCACGTCGAGGTAGGGCGTGTTCGTCGGCTGGATGACCTGGTTCGGGTCCTTGATCGACCCCATCAGCAGGTCGTAGACGGTGGGGATGTCGTGGGTCCGCACGCCGAGGCCGGCCGACAGGGCGCCCTGCGGGTCGAAGTCCACCGCGAGGACCTTGCGCCCGTACTCCGCCAGCGCCGCGCCGAGGTTGATCGACGTCGTGGTCTTGCCGACGCCGCCCTTCTGGTTGCACAGCGCGATGATGCGAGCGGGTCCGTGGCCGTCGAGCTCCTCGGGCACCGCGAACTGCCGGACGGGCCGTCCGGTCGGACCGTAGGTGGTCTCGCCGGTTCCGGGGGTGGTCGTCGGGTTCGTGCTCACCCCGTCATCGTACCGGCGACCGGCCGCCGGGCCGGGCCGCACCGCCGGGCGGGGCCGCACCGCCGCAGGTCGGGGCCAGGAGGCGCGACTCACGCTGGGCGCAGCGCCACCCGCATGCTGTCCACGCGTTCCGCGATGACGGCGTCCGCCGTCCAGCGCTGCTGCAGGCGCCCCACGAGCTCCTGCACCTGCGTCTGGTCGAGTCCGGGGTGGAGCGCCAGCCCCACCGTCAGTTCCGCACCGGCGAACCGTCCGAGCGGGTCCCCCGGGGCCAGCTCGACCCGCGCCACCGCACGCTCCCCCACGACGGAGTCGGCGAAGGCCCGGGCCACTTCCGGGTCCTCGAAGCAGGGCGTCCACGGCAGGTCCTGCCCGATCGCCCACACCGCGGGGCGACGGAGCACGAACTCGGTCGGCGCCGTCGGGTCGAGGACCACGAGCTGGGTCGCCTCGCTCGCCGCGGCCATCGCCACGCGGCGGGAGTCCGCGGGAACCGGTCGGGCGTCCGGATCCCAGGAGCGCATCGCCTCGACGGAGGTGAAGGCGGGCATGACGCTGCGACCGTCCGGGCCGGCGACCGTCACGATGGAGAGCTCCTGCGTCTTGTCGACGAGCTTGCCGGCGTCGGTGTGCCCGATGTCTCCGGCCTCGGCGATGAGCGGGATGAGCAGCCGTGCGGTGCGGAGCGCGTCGACGACCGCCCGCTGCGACCCACCGTCCGGCAGCGCCGTGATCGCGGCGACGACGGCCGGGTCGGCCAGACCGTCGTCGTCGTCGAACGTCGTGTCGTGCTGGTCGAACGTGCGACCGGCCCAGGCGAAGCCCGCGGAGTCCGCAGCCCCACCGGGGGTGTGCGCGTCGTCCGGGTGCCCGTCGCCCGCGGGCCCGTCGGGTCCGGTGCCGCGACCGTTCGAGATGCCCGCCACGCGCCTACTCCGAGGCGATGTCGAGCGCGGCCGGGAGCGTGAACGCCCCCGAGTAGAGCGCCTTGCCGATGATCGCGCCCTCGAGTCCGTGCGGCACGAGCTCGCGCAGTGCACGGAGGTCGTCGAGCGTCGAGATCCCGCCGGAGGCCACGACGGGCTGGTCGGTACGGTCGCAGACCTCGCGGAGGAGGTCGACGTTCGGGCCCTGCAGGGTGCCGTCCTTCGTCACGTCGGTCACGACGTACCGGGCGCAGCCGGCTTCCTCGAGGCGGTCGAGGACCTCCCACAGGTCGCCGGCGTCCTCCGTCCAACCCCGGCTGGCGAGCGTCGTGCCGCGCACGTCGAGCCCGACGGCGATCTGCTCGCCGTACGTCCGGATCACGCGGGCCGCCCACTCCGGGTCCTCGAGCGCGGCGGTGCCGAGGTTCACGCGTGCGGCGCCGGTCGCGAGGGCTGCCTCGAGCGAGGCGTCGTCGCGGATGCCGCCCGAGAGCTCGACGGCGACGCCCTCGACCTCGCGGATGGCGTGCGCGATGACCTTGCGGTTGTCACCGCGGCCGAACGCTGCGTCGAGGTCGACGAGGTGGATCCACTCGGCGCCCTGGTCACGCCAGGTCCGGGCTGCCGACACCGGGTCGCCGTAGGAGGTCTCGCTGCCGGCCTCGCCCTGGGTGAGGCGCACCGCCTGGCCGTCGACGACGTCCACGGCGGGCAGCAGGACGAGGGGCGGGGTGGTGGAGAGCTCGGTCATGGTCCTGTCTTCGTTGCGGGGGTCGTCGGGCGCGTCGTCGTTCGCGACGTGTCGCCGCGGGTCTCAGAGCGACTGCACCCAGTTGCGGAGCAGCCGGATGCCCGGCTCGCCGGACTTCTCGGGGTGGAACTGGGTGGCGGTGAGCGGACCGTTCTCGACCGCGGCGACGAACCGCTGCCCGTGCTCGGCCCAGGTCAGGCGCGGTGCGCGGAACGGCCCGTACGCCTCGAGCGGAAAGTCGGTCACGCCGTACGAGTGCACGAAGTAGAAGCGCTCGTCGTGCAGGCCCTCGAACAACACCGAGTCCGCAGGAGCGTCGACCGTGTTCCACCCCATGTGGGGCAGGACGTCGGCCTGGATCTGCTCGACGGTGCCCGGCCACTGGCCGAGCCCCTCGACGTCGGCACCGCGCTCGATGCCGCGCGAGAAGAGCACCTGCATGCCGACGCAGATCCCGAGGACCGGACGGCCGCCGGCGAGACGGTGGTCGACGATCTCGCCGCCCCGGACGCCCTCGAGCTGCTCGACCACGGCTCCGAACGCCCCGACGCCGGGGACCAGCAGCCCGTCGGCCCGGAGCGCCGCCTGCTTGTCCGACGTCAGGGTGACGTCGGCGCCGGCGCGTTCGAGGGCCTTGGCGGCGGAGTGGACGTTGCCCGACCCGTAGTCGAGGACGACGACGTTCGGCTTCGCCCCGGCGGTCACAGCGTGCCCTTGGTGGACGGGATGCCGTCCACGCGAGGGTCGAGTTCGACCGCCGTGCGCATCGCCCGGGCGAACGCCTTGAACTCGGCTTCGGCGATGTGGTGCGGGTCGCGGCCCTCGAGCACGCGGACGTGCACCGTGATGCCGGCGTTGAAGGTGATCGCCTCGAACACGTGGCGGACCATCGAGCCGGTGAAGTGGCCGCCGATCCGGTGGAACTCGAAGCCCGCGGGCTCGCCGGAATGCACGAGGAACGGCCGGCCGGAGACGTCGACCACGGCCTGGGCGAGCGCTTCGTCGAGCGGCACGAGGGCGTCCCCGTACCGACCGATGCCGGCACGGTCGCCGAGGGCCTGCTTGAGCGCCTGGCCGAGGACGATGCCGGTGTCCTCGACGGTGTGGTGGACGTCGATGTGGGTGTCGCCGGTCGACCGCACGCGGAGGTCGATGAGCGAGTGCTTGCTGAACGCCGTCAGCATGTGGTCGAAGAACGGCACGCTCGTCGAGATGTCGGACGTGCCGGTGCCGTCGAGGTCGAGGTCGAGTTCGATGCTCGACTCGCTCGTGCTCCGGCTGATCGTGGCGGTGCGCGCGGTCATGCTGCAACCCTAACCGGCGGCTGATCAGCGGCGACGCGGCGCATGGCGTCGAGGAACACGGTGGTCTCCTCTTCCGTGCCGGCGCTCACCCGCAGGTGGTTCGGGATGCCGAGGTCGCGCACGATCACGTCCTGCTCGAGCAGCGCTTCGAACGCGGCGTGCGGGTCGGCGACGCCGCCGAACAGGACGAAGTTCGACCACGTCTCGTACGTGCGGTAGCCCATCGCCCGGAGTTCGGTCACCATGCGATCGCGCTGCTGCGTGATGTCGTCGACCATCGCGAGCATCGCGGGGGCGTGCCGGAGCGCCGCCACCGCTGCCGCCTGGGTCAGCGCGGAGAGGTGGTACGGCAGCCGGACGAGTCGGATCGCGTCGATGACGGCCGGGTGGGCGGCCATGTAGCCCACGCGGGCACCGGCGAACGCGAACGCCTTGCTCATCGTGCGGGACACGATGAGACGCTCCCGCCCGGGCAACAGGGTGAGTGCGCTCGGGGCGTCGGCAGGCATGAACTCGGCGTAGGCCTCGTCGACCATCACGATGCCGTCGGTCGCGGCGTAGGCGGCCTCGATCGTCTCGATCGGGAGCGGCGTACCCGTGGGGTTGTTCGGCCCGCAGAGGAACACGATGTCCGGCTGGTGCTCACGGATGGCGGCCACCACCGTCTCGGGCGCGATGCGGAACTCGTCGTCGCGCTGCGCCGGGATCCAGGTCGTGCCGGTGCCCGACGCGAGGATCGAGTGCATCGAGTAGGTCGGAGGGAACCCGAGCACGGTGCGTCCCGGCCCACCGAAGGCCTGGAGCAGCTGCTGGAGCACCTCGTTCGAGCCGTTGGCCGCCCAGATCTGCTCCGGACCGAGCGCCTGCCCCGGCGCGAGGTCGCGCTGGAGGTAGTCCGCGAGGGACTGCCGCAGCTCGGTGAACTCACGGTCGGGGTAGCGGTTCACGGTCGTCAGCGCCTGGCGGATCGACGACACGATGTCCTCGGCGACGTCGGCCGGCACCGGATGCGTGTTCTCGTTGACGTTGAGCTGCACGCGCACGTGCTTCTGCGGGGCGCCGTACGGGCTCTGCCCGCGCAGGTCGTCTCGGATCGGGAGGTCTTCGAGCGTGAATGCCACCGATCCATCGTAGGCCGCCCGAACGGCATGGTGACCGGCCGTCCGGACGGTGCTAGTGCGCGGCGGTGTACTGCGCCGGGATCGAGATCTCCTGCCCGGCCTGCAGCCCGGAGCCGTCGAGCGCGTTCAGGCTGACGACGTCCTGCACGAAGTCGCGCGGGTCGGCGTTCGGGGCGGTCTCTTCCGCCAGCTGCCAGAGCGTCTCGCCTGGCTGGATGGTCACGGTCTCGAAGTGGGCGTGCGACTCGGTGTTGCCGGCCGATGCCTGTCCGCCGTTCAGCATGGCGAGTGCCACACCGATCAGCAGCGGGATCGCGGCGAGCGTCGTCAGGACGACCCGGCCGCGACGCGTGAGGCGCAGGCGCGTACGCACGGCGGGCGCGGTGCGCTGGATGTCAGCGATGGCGATGGTGCTCATGTCGTTCTTGCCTTCCCGTTCGGGTGAACCGAAGTCCTGTACCGAACATAGTTTCGAATGACGAGCCGCACAAGTCCTGCGCGGAGATTTCTGGGGGGTTTTCTGCCGACGCGCTCGAACAGGTGTTTGTCCGGCGATGACCGGTCGGATACTGTTTCGATCGACTGGGACAAGTCAAGCGGGCACCACCGACATTCCCGCGGGCACGGCCCCGGCACCGACGAAGGGCGAGACGACGTGGCGGACGAACTGCGGGGCCAGAAGCCGCTGACGGCGAAGCAGCAGGCGATCCTCGACGCGATCCGTGCGTCGATCGCCAGCCGGGGCTACCCGCCGAGCATGCGCGAGATCGGTGACGCCGCGGGCTTGTCCTCGCTGTCGAGCGTCTCGCACCAGCTCGGCCAGCTCGAGCTCGGCGGGTGGATCCGCCGCGACCCGAACCGCCCCCGCGCGCTCGAGGTGCTCGTCGACGAGCCGACCCCCGACGTCGAGGGCCCGGACGTCGACGCGACGACGCTCGTCCCGCTCGTCGGTCGGATCGCCGCCGGTGTGCCGATCACGGCCGAGCAGCACGTCGACGAGATCGTGCCGCTCCCCCGGCAGCTCGTCGGCACTGGTGACCTCTTCATGCTCAAGGTGGTGGGCGAGTCGATGATCGACGCCGCGATCTGCGACGGCGACTGGGTGGTCGTCCGGTCGCAGCAGACGGCCGAGAACGGTGACATCGTCGCCGCCATGCTCGACGAGGAAGCGACCGTGAAGGTCTTCCGCCAGCGGGACGGCCACACGTGGCTGCTCCCCCGCAACACCGCGTTCGAGCCGATCCTCGGCGACGCGGCCACCGTGCTCGGCAAGGTCGTGGCGGTCCTCCGCTCGATCTGACGGCGCAGTCGCCGCGTGCCTCTGCGCCGGGCACAACCAAAGCCGGTTCGAACCACGCGATCACGTGGTTCGAACCGGCTTTCGTTGTGCGGCGCCGAACGGAACCGCGCAGCCGCGGTCGGTGCGGGGCGGGCGTGCGCCGCGCCTCCTGGACCGCACGCCGCGCGACCGCACGCCGCGCGTCAGCGCAGGGTGCGCCTCAGGACGCGACGGGCGCGACCACGAACGGGTCGAGCTCGGCGACCTGCCGCTGGAACACGCGCACCCGCAGGCGCGTGCCGTCCTCGACGTAGTCGACGGTCTCGACCGCGCCTGCGTCGTGCAGCGACGACACCAGGTCACCGCGGTCGTACGGGACCACCACGGTGAGCTCGACGTCGGGTTCGGGGAGACGGGCCTCGATCACGTCGAGGAGGTCCTGGATGCCCTCGCCCGTGCGCGCCGAGACGAACACCGCGTCCGGCACGAGGCCGACCAGGACGAGCCGCTGCGACTCGTCGATGAGGTCGGCCTTGTTGAAGGCGACGATTTCCGGGATCTCGCGGGCGCCGACGTCGCCGATGACCTCGCGCACGGTCGCCAGCTGGGCGGCCGGGTCGGGGTGCGAGCCGTCGACGACGTGCACGATGACGTCGGCCTCGCCGACCTCTTCGAGGGTGGAGCGGAACGCCTCGACGAGCTGGTGCGGCAGGTTGCGCACGAAGCCGACGGTGTCGACGAAGGTGAACTCGCGGCCCTTCGCGCTCTCGGTCCGGCGGACCGTGGCGTCCAGCGTCGCGAAGAGCTGGTTCTGGACGAGCACGCCGGCGCTCGTCAGTCGGTTCAGCAGCGAGGACTTGCCCGCGTTGGTGTAGCCGGCGATCGCGACGCTCGGGACGTCGTTGCGGTGTCGGTCGGCCCGCTTCGCCTCGCGCGCGGGGCGGAACCCGGCGATCTGGCGACGGAGCTTCGACATCCGGGTGTGGATGCGACGACGGTCGAGCTCGATCTTCGTCTCACCGGGACCACGCGAACCCATGCCCGCACCGCCGGACACCTGGCCACCGGCCTGGCGGGACATCGACTCACCCCACCCGCGGAGTCGCGGCAGGAGGTACTCGAGCTGGGCGAGTTCGACCTGCGCCTTGCCCTCGCGGCTCTTGGCGTGCTGGCTGAAGATGTCGAGGATCACGGCCGTCCGGTCGATCACCTTGACCTTCACCACGTCCTCGAGCGCGCGGCGCTGGGACGGGGCGAGTTCGGTGTCGGCGATGACCGTGTCGGCGCCGGTGGCCTTGACGACCATCGCGAGCTCTTCGGCCTTGCCCTTGCCGAGGTACGTGGAGGGGTCGGGGTTCGGCCGGCGCTGCAGGAGCCCGTCGAGCACCACGGCACCCGCGGTCTCGGCGAGGGCGGCGAGCTCACGCAGGGAGTTCTCGGCGTCCGAGGCGTCGCCGTGCGGGTACACGCCGATCAGGACGACCTGCTCGAGCCGGAGCTGCCGGTACTCGACCTCGGTGACGTCCTCGAGCTCGGTGGAGAGGCCGCCGACGCGGCGGAGGGCAGCCCGGTCTTCGCGGTCGTACTGGTCGCCGTCGCCCGTCCAGGCGTGGTCCTCGACCGATCGGGTCTGGATCGCCTGCGCGGGGGCGAAGATCGAGGAGCTCGCGCGGGAGTCGGCGTTGCGCAGGACCCGCTCGACGACACCAGCAGCGCTGTCGTCGGTGGTCTCTGCGTCTCGGTTCGTGGTGTCCGTCATCTTCTCCACAGGGTACCGCTCGGGGCCTCGGGACACACGGGGTTGCCGGTACGGTTCATCCATGGCGAACGATCACTACTTCTCCGCGAACCCGTCGTCGGACACCCGCGAACGCCAGATCCACGTCATCCTCGCCGGTCGCCCGCTCACGCTGACCACCGCCGCGGGGGTCTTCAGCCCGGACGGGCTCGACCGTGGCACACGGGTGCTGCTCGGCTCGGTGCCGCCGCCCGCACACGAGGGGGCGCTGCTCGACGTCGGCTGCGGCTGGGGTCCGATCGCCATCACCATGGCCCTCGACTCCCCCGCCGCCCAGGTGTGGGGCGTCGACGTGAACGAGCGGGTGCTCGGTCTCGCCCGGGCGAACGCTGCTGCTGCGGGGGCCGACAACGTCACCGTCGCACTGCCGGACGAGGTACCGGCCGACCTGCGGTTCCGGACGATCTGGTCGAACCCGCCGATCCGGGTGGGCAAGGACGAGCTGCACCAGATCCTGCTGACGTGGCTGCCCCGGCTCGAGGTCGGTGGGGACGCGTGGTTGGTCGTGTCGAAGGACCTCGGGGGCGATTCGCTGCAGCGGTGGCTGCGGGAGTCGCTCGACGCGGGGTTCCACGTGTCGCGGGCGTCGACGGACAAGGGGTTCCGGGTGCTGCGGGTGCACCGCGCGGCCGATTAGGCGGCGCGTGCGCGCGTGCCGCGTGCCGTCGCCGCGCGGGGCGCGCGGCTGCCGCCGTCGCGCGAAGCGCGCGGTCCGAGTGGAACCACGATTCCGACATCGAACCAGCGCAAACGGGCAGTTCGATGTCGGGAACGTGGTTCGACACGTCACGCGACCGTGAAGCGCGGTCAGCGCCGCGACCGGCAGCGCGGCCAGCGCGCCGCGACCGGCCAGCGCGCAGCGCGGCCAGCGCCGCGATCGGCAGCCGGCCAGCGCGACCGCCCCGCCCGTCCGCACCGCGGCAGTGGCCAGGAGGCGCGACCCACGTGACGAGCGTCGGCCCGCCGAGCCGCGCCTCCTGGCCGGAGCCCCGCCCGGGTCAGACCGTCAGGTCACCCGAGAACACGAGTTCCGCCGGCCCGGACAACGCGACGTGCTCGCCGTCCTCCGCCGCGAAGATGCGCACCGTGACGACCCCACCCGGCACGCGCACGCGCCACGTGTCCGGCGCCCCGTTGCCCGCCCAGTACCGCGTCGCGAGGGCCGCGGCGACGGCCCCGGTGCCGCACGACAGGGTCTCGCCACTGCCGCGCTCGTGGACGCGCATCGTGATCTGACCGACGCCGTCCTGCACGAGCGGGTCGCCCGGCAGCACGAACTCGACGTTCGCGCCGGCCGCGGGCACCGGATCGAGCACCGGCACGTACGTGAGGTCGACCTCGGCGAGTTCGTCCTCGGTCGCGACGGCGACCACCACGTGGGGGTTGCCGACGTCGATGCCGAGCCCGGGGCGTGCTCCGTCGAGGTTCTTCGCCCGCACGAGCACGTCGTCCGCGCCGCCGCCCTCGATCCCGAGCCCCCAGCGCCCGAGGTCGGCGGAGAAGCCGTTGGTCGTTCGCTGGATGTCGACGAGTCCCTTGCGGCTGCCGACCGTCAGGGTCTCGCCGGGGGTCAGGTCGACGAGCCCGGACTCCGTGAGGTAGCGCGCGAACACGCGGATGCCGTTCCCGCACATCTCGGCGACCGTGCCGTCGGCGTTGTGGTAGTCCATGAACCAGGTCGCCGCGGGGTCCTCGGCGACGAGCGCCTGCCCTTCCGGCAGCGCATCGGACCGGACCGCCCGGATGACGCCGTCGCCGCCGACACCGAACCGGCGGTCGGCTATGGCGCGGATCCGCTCGGGGGTCAGGTCGACCGACGCGTCGGGGTCGGCGAACAGGACGAAGTCGTTGCCGGTCCCCTGGCCCTTGGTGAAGTGCAGCTCGGTCACGGGACGATCCTACGGGCAGCCGCTGTCAGCGCAGCCCGGTCCGCGCCGGTGACGTCGAGGAGCTCCGCGTCGGCGTACCGCCGGAACCACGACACCTGCCGGCGGGCGTACTTGCGCGTCGCGATGCCCGTCGCCTCCACCGCCTGGTCGACGGTCGCGTCCCCGCGGAGCACCTCGAGCGCCTGCGAGTACCCGATCGCCGCCCGCGCGGTCCGCCCCGACTCGAGGCCCTGCTCGCGCAGCCCACGGACCTCCTCCACGAGCCCGGCGTCGAACATGCGCGCCGCGCGCTCGTGCAGCGCGGCGACGAGCTGCGCTCGTTCGCGGTGCAGGTGCAGGATCCGAGCGGGTCGCCAGGCGCGGGGCGCGGACGGGAGGCTCGGCGTGACCACCTCGGATCGGCTCGCGATCTCGAGTGCCCGGATCAACCTCCGCGGGTTGCGTGCGTCGATGGTCGCCGCGGCCGCCGGGTCCAGACCGCGGAGTCGTTCCAGCAGGATGCCCGGCCCGAGTTCCTCGTGCTCGCGCTCGAGGTGGGCACGGAGCTCGGGATCGGTGCCGGGGAACGCGAGGTCGAAGAGCACGGCCGAGACGTACAGCCCGCTGCCGCCGACGAGCAGGGCGACGTTCCCGCGGCCGTGGATGGCCTCGACCTCCGCCCGCGCATCACGCTGGTAGGCGGCGACACTGGCCTCGTCCGTGACGTCGAGCACGTCGAGCTGGTGGTGCGGGATGCCCCGGCGCTCCTCGACGCTGAGCTTCGCGGTGCCGATGTCCATGCCGCGGTAGAGCTGCATGGCGTCGGCGTTGACGATCTCGGCGGGGCGGCCTGCGGCGCGGAGGCGTTCGGCGATCGCGATGCCGAGGTCGGACTTGCCGGTGCCGGTCGCCCCGACGACCGCGATCAGGTCGCCGCCGCCGGCGCGCTCCTCGTCAGCGGCCGACACGGATGCTGGGCAGACCGAGCGACACCGGCCGCGGGCCGTCGGCGGCCCCGACGGGTGCCGGCGTCGGGACGCCACAGCTCTCCGCCTGGGCACGGTCCCACGCGTCGCCGGCACGGGTGCGCCGGATCCGCAACGGTGCGTCCCCGTCGGCGATCAGGAAGTGCGGGGCCGAGCGGGTGACCTCGACGGTGACGACGTCCCCGGGGCGCGGCACGTCCGATCCGCCCGGCACCGAGAAGTGCACGAGTCGGGAGTCCTCGGCGCGGCCCGACAGCCGGTGCGTGGCGTCGTCCTTCTTGCCCTCACCGGTGGCGACGAGGACCTGGACCGTGCGCCCGACCTGCTTCGCGTTCTCCTCTGCCGTGATGTGCTCCTGCAGGGCGACGAGGCGCTCGTACCGTTCCTGCACGACGTGCTTCGGCAGCTGCTCGTCCATCGTCGCCGCGGGCGTCCCCGGCCGGATCGAGTACTGGAACGTGAACGCCGAGGCGAACCTCGACTGCTCCACGACGCGCAGGGTGTCCTCGAAGTCCGCGTCGGTCTCGCCGGGGAAGCCGACGATGATGTCCGTCGAGATCGCCGCGTGCGGGATCTTCGCCCGGACGCGGTCGAGGATGCCGAGGAACCGTTCGCTCCGGTAGCTGCGACGCATCGCCTTGAGGACGCGGTCCGACCCGGACTGGAGCGGCATGTGCAGCTGGGGCATCACGTTCGGCGTCTCGGCCATCGCGTCGATGACGTCGTCCGTGAAGGCGGCGGGGTGCGGGCTGGTGAACCGGACCCGCTCGAGGCCCTCGATCTGACCGGCGGCACGGAGCAGCTTGCCGAACGCCTGGCGGTCCCCGAACTCGACGCCGTACGAGTTGACGTTCTGCCCGAGCAGGGTGACCTCGATCGCGCCGTCGTCGACGAGTGCCTCGATCTCGGCGAGCACGTCACCCGGGCGGCGGTCCTTCTCCTTGCCGCGCAGCGACGGCACGATGCAGAACGTGCAGGTGTTGTTGCAGCCGACCGAGATCGACACCCAGCCACTGTGCGTCGAGTCGCGCTTGGTCGGGAGGGTCGACGGGAAGACGTCCAGCGACTCGAGGATCTCGATCTGCGCTTCGTCGTTGTGCCGGGCGCGCTCGAGCAGCGTCGGCAGTGACCCCATGTTGTGCGTCCCGAAGACGACGTCCACCCACGGCGCCTTCTCGAGGATGACGTTCTTGTCCTTCTGCGCCAGGCATCCGCCGACCGCGATCTGCATGCCGGGGTGCTCGCGCTTGATGCCCGCGAGCTGCCCGAGGTTGCCGTACAGACGGTTGTCGGCGTTCTCGCGCACGGCGCACGTGTTGATGACGACCACGTCCGCCTGCTCGCCGTCGGCAGCGACGTACCCGGCGGCCTGGAGCGACCCGCTCAGCCGCTCGGAGTCGTGCACGTTCATCTGGCACCCGTAGGTGCGGACTTGGTAGGTGCGGGGGCGCGCTGCGACGGTGGCCATGGTCGTCCCAGTGTAAAACCGTCGCGACGCTACTCGAAGCGGACGGAGCCGCGAGGTCCCGCCGGCGGACGCCCACCACTGTCGAGCGCACGCTCGACCGCGATCCGCACGATGCCGCCGTTGTAGCCCTTGCGCATCAGGAAGCCCGAGAGCCGTCGTTCCGCAGTCGCTCGGTCGAGCCCGCGGAGCTGCCCGGCACGCTTCTGCGCGAGGTCGATCGCCCGGACGAACTCGTCGTCCTCGTCATCGGCGGCTGCCTCGAGCGCCGCGTCGATCGCGACCTGGTCGATGCCGCGGCGCCGCAGTTCGGCGACGACGCCCTGGCGCCCCAGACCCTTGCGGTCGTGCAGGCGGTCGACGAGGTCGGTCGCGAGCGCCACGTCGTCCACGAGTCCGACGCGGGTGAGCCGCTCGATCTCGTGCTCGACGACGTCCGGGTCGAGGTCGTTCTTGGTCAGCATCGTGCGCAGCTCGGACTCGCTGACGCCCTTGCGACCGAGCGCGCGCATGCTGAGCCGCTCGGCGTCGGCACGCTGCTCGTCGATCGGCCGTGGGGCGTCCGCGGGGTCGAGTTCGGCACCGCCGTCGATCGCGAACACGGACGCCGTCGTGGCGTCTGCCGTCCGGCCGTCGTCGTAGCCGTCCTGCTCGGCACGGGCACTGCGGCCGCTGCCGTCCCCGACGACGGGCGAGAGCCACTCCGCCTGCGCCCGAGCGCCCTGGATCGGCAGCGGGACCGGTGCGTCGGCGTCGGCTCCGTCGTGGTCCGTCACGGCATCCGTGTCGCCCGCCGTCGCCGGCCCAGCCGCGGATCGGCGACGGGACCGCGCGCCGCGCGCACCGAACAGGTCGGTGACCGGTGCGAGGTCCTCGTCGCCGTCGTGGTCGGTCGTCACGCGCCCTTGCGCTCCGCGATCTTCGGCGCGATCGACTCGACGGGAGCCTCGACCGCCTCGGCCGACGCACCGCCGACACCGAGCTTCGCGAGGATCTTGCCCTCGATCTCAGCAGCGATCTCGGGGTTCTGGATCAGGAACGACCGCGAGTTCTCCTTGCCCTGCCCGAGCTGGTCGCCGTCGTACGTGTACCAGGCACCGGACTTCTTGACGATGCCGTGGTCGACGCCGAAGTCGAGCAACGAGCCCTCGCGCGAGATGCCCGTGCCGTACAGGATGTCGAACTCGGCCTGCTTGAAGGGCGGGGCCATCTTGTTCTTGACGACCTTGACGCGGGTGCGGTTGCCGACCGCGTCGGTACCGCTCTTGAGCGTCTCGATGCGACGGATGTCGAGGCGGACCGACGCGTAGAACTTGAGCGCCTTACCGCCGGCGGTGGTCTCGGGGCTGCCGAAGAACACACCGATCTTCTCGCGCAGCTGGTTGATGAAGATCATCGTGGTCTGCGTCTGGTTCAGGCCACCGGCGAGCTTGCGGAGTGCCTGCGACATGAGGCGGGCCTGCAGACCGACGTGCGAGTCACCCATCTCGCCCTCGATCTCGGCGCGGGGCACGAGCGCCGCGACGGAGTCGATGACGACGAGGTCGATCGAGCCGGAACGGACGAGCATGTCGGCGATCTCGAGCGCCTGCTCACCGGTGTCCGGCTGGGAGACGAGCAGCGCGTCGATGTCGACGCCGAGCTTCTTCGCGTACTCGGGGTCGAGCGCGTGTTCCGCGTCGATGAAGGCCGCGATGCCGCCGGCGCGCTGGGCGTTGGCGATGGCGTGCAGCGTCAGGGTCGTCTTACCCGACGACTCCGGGCCGTAGATCTCGATGATGCGGCCACGCGGGAGCCCGCCGATGCCGAGCGCGACGTCGAGGGCGACCGAACCGGTCGGGATGGTGGCGACGGGGGCGCGCTCGTCCGAGCCGAGGCGCATGACCGTGCCCTTGCCGAACTGACGGTCGATCTGGGCGAGAGCGGTCTCGAGGGCCTTCTCGCGGTCCTGGGGTGAGGGCATGGTGTGCTTCCTTCGTGCTCGGTGTCGGCCGCCTGTAGGCTGTCGCGTCCACCCGGCCGGTGGTGCAGGGCCGGTGCTTCAGCGACAAGGCTTCGGGCTGTTCCCGTTGACTCGAACCTAGGGCGGGCCACCGACATCACTGCCGACGACCGCGCGATCTGTGGACGAACTCTCCGGACAGCGCCGCTGTGGAGGAAGCTACCACCGATCGAACACCCGTTCGAGCAACACGCCGAACAGAGTTTCGGACGGAGAACGCGCGTCAGTCCCGCGGTTCCGCCAGCCCCTTGCCGTGCCGCTTCTCGAGCGGGACGTCCTGCGACTCGCACAGCGCCTCCCACACGCGGCGCGCATCGATGCCCGCGTCGAGCGCCTCGGCCGCCGAGCGTCCGCCGAGTTCCTCGAGCACCACGTCACGACTGACGACGGCACCGTAGGCATCGCCGAACACCTGGTCGACGGCCCGCCAGAACTCACTCACACGCATCATCCCAGCGTAACCGCGCCGCCCCGCCTCCCGAGCACGGCCCCGGAACGCCGAACGCCCCCGCTGGCGGACCAGCGGGGGCGTTCGGGAAGCGGTGGCGTCAGCGCACCGCGAGGTCGTTGTCGAACTCGGCGACGAGGTCGTCCGGGAGCGTGTCGGGCACCGGGGTGAGCCCCTCGACCACCGCGAGACGGTCGCCGACCTCACGCATGATGGTCGAGATGGGGGTGTCCAGCGCGTCCGCGACGGACGCGAGGATCTCCGAGCTGGCTTCCTTCTGCCCACGCTCGACCTCGCTGAGGTACCCGAGAGCCACGCTGGCCTTGGACGCGACCTGACGGAGGGTCCGGCCCTTCTGCAAGCGGAAGTCCCGCAGAACGTCGCCGATTTCCTGACGAACGAGAACCATGAGAACTCCTCCTCTCTGTCGTCTCCGCGCCCGCTCGGTCCTGATGGCCGAGTTCGGGTTCAGCAACAGTAGCGTTGCCGGTTGCAGCATGCTAACCACGCCGGCTGCTCTACTGCTGGAGATTGCGTGAGATGTAACCCAGTGGAAACGGGACCTATTCCCGGGCCCGGATCGTGGACGACATCCGTGCCAGGAGTTCGGAGACGGTCGCCCAGCGGATTGCATCGCGATCGCCGTCGAGGTGCAACTCGTACGCCTGGGCACCGTCGGCGTCCGCGATGCCGACGAAGACCGTCCCCACCGGCTGACCGTCCTGCGGGTCGGGTCCGGCGACACCGGTCGTGCTGATGCCCCAGGTCGCGGGTGCTCCGTCGACCGCGAGTGCTGCTCGCACGCCCGAGGCCATCTGCCGAGCGACCTCGGGGTCGACCGCACCGTTGGACGCGAGCAGCGCCGACGAGACGCCGAGCACGGTGTGCTTCACGGGCGTCGCGTAGGCCACGACTCCCCCGCGCACCACGGCGCTGGCGCCCGGCACGCCGACGAGGGTCGCGACGACGAGTCCACCGGTGAGCGACTCCGCCACGGCGACGGTGTCGCCCCGCTCGGTCAGGCGCGCGACGAGGTCGCGAGCGGACGTCCGGACGTCGGGTCCGGTGTCGTGTCCTGGAGGCGCGGTGCCGGTGACGTCGTCGGCCGCCGTCACGCGGTGGTCCGGTTGTGCTTCCACGCCTGGTACAGGTAGTCGATCCCGCTCAGGATGGTCGCCAGGAAGGCCGCGGTCATCAGGATGCCGTTCACCCAGTGCGCCCAGTCCCCCACGAGGTTCCACCACGGGAAGAGCGCGGCGGTCAACGCGACGGCCTGCAGCACGGTCTTGATCTTGCCGCCCCGGCTCGCCGGGATCACCCGGTCCGAGAGCACCGCGAACCGGAAGACCGTGATGCCGATCTCGCGCACCATGATCAGCACGGTCACGTACCAGGGGAGCTCGCCGAGGATCGACAGCGCGACGAGCGCACCGCCGATGAGGACCTTGTCCGCGATCGGGTCGACGAGCTTCCCGAAGTCCGTGACGAGGTTCTGCCGGCGGGCGATGATGCCGTCGGCGCTGTCCGTGACGATGGCGACCACGAACACGACGGCCGCCCAGATGCGCAGCGGCCCGTCCGTGCCGGCGTCCGTCAGGAGCAGCACGAAGAACAGCGGCGCCATGAGGATGCGCACGACCGTGATGATGTTCGCGACGTTGCCCGTCGACGCCGGGCCGGGGCCCTTGCGCAGGAGTCGTCCGCGCCACGGGAAGCGTGCGCCGTGCGTGGTCTCCGTGCTGTCCGAGGCGGTCATCGCACTCACTCCCTGCCCGTCAGTCCCCACGCGTCCTCATCGGGCTCGTCGTCTGCTTCATCGTACCCGCGCGTCATGTCCGCCACCGGGTCGGCACCGTAGCGGTCGCCGTCGTCGGTCAGGGCGGACGCCGGCGCCGGAGCCGTGGGCGCCGGACCGGCAGCGGGGGCTGCCGGGGCAGCACCCACTGGTGGCTCCTCGCCCCGGAGCTTCGCGAGCACGGCCGGCAGCTGGTCGGTCGTCACGAGGACGTCGCGCGCCTTCGAGCCCTCGGACGGCCCCACGATGTCGCGGGACTCCATGAGGTCCATCAGACGGCCGGCCTTGGCGAACCCGACGCGGAGCTTGCGCTGGAGCATCGAGGTCGACCCGAACTGCGTCGACACGACCTGCTCGACCGCCGCGAGGAGCAGCTCGAGGTCGTCGCCGATGTCCGCGTCGATCTCCTTGCGCTCCACCACGGCCTGGACGTCCTGGCGGTACTCCGGACGGGCCTGGCGGGTGACGTGCTGGACGACCTCGGCGACCTCGCTCTCCTGCACCCAGGCACCCTGGACGCGGAGCGACTTCGAGGACCCCATCGGCAGGAAGAGGGCGTCGCCCTGCCCGATGAGCTTGTCGGCGCCCGGCTGGTCGAGGATGACCCGGGAGTCGGTGACGCTGGTCACCGCGAAGGCGATCCGCGACGGCACGTTCGCCTTGATGAGCCCGGTGATGACGTCGACCGACGGACGCTGCGTCGCGAGCACCAGGTGGATACCGGCGGCACGGGCGAGCTGGGTGATGCGGACGATCGACTCCTCGACGTCACGCGGCGCGACGAGCATGAGGTCGGCGAGCTCGTCGACGACGACGAGCAGGTACGGGTACGGCTTGAGCTTCCGCTCGCTGCCGGCCGGCAGGACGATCTCGTTGTTCGCGATCGCCTTGTTGAAGTCGTCGACGTGCCGGAACCCGAACGACGCGAGGTCGTCGTACCGCATGTCCATCTCCTTGACGACCCACTGCAGCGCCTCGGCCGCCTTCTTCGGGTTCGTGATGATGGGCGTGATGAGGTGCGGGACGCCGGCGTAGATCGAGAGCTCGACGCGCTTCGGGTCGACGAGGACCATGCGGACCTCGGACGGCTTCGCGCGCATGAGCAGCGACGTGATCATCGAGTTGATGAACACCGACTTGCCGGACCCGGTGGAGCCGGCGACGAGCAGGTGCGGCATCTTCGCGAGGTTGGCCACGACGAAGCCGCCCTCGACGTCCTTGCCGACGCCGATCGTCATCGGGTGCTTGGACTTGCGAGCGGCGTTCGAGCGCAGGACGTCACCGAGGGAGACGGTCTCGCGGTCGGTGTTCGGGATCTCGACGCCGATCGCGCTCTTGCCCGGGATCGGCGACAGGATGCGGACCTCGTTCGAGGCGACCGCGTACGACAGGTTCTTCGACAGGGCGGTGACGCGCTCGACCTTCACGCCGGGGCCGAGCTCGATCTCGTACCGGGTCACCGTCGGCCCACGGGAGAACCCGGTGACCTTCGCGTCCACCTTGAACTCGGTGAGGACGCTCGTGATGGCGGCGACGATGTCGTCGTTCGCCTGGCTGCGTGCGACCGACGGCGTGCCGGAGCTCAGCGTCGTGGCGGCCGGCAGCCGGTAGGGCGCGGCCGGGTCTTCATCGGGGCCGGCCACCGGGGGCAGGCCGTCCGTGTCGTCGGCGGCGTCGACCGCGAGGTCCTCGGCCGGGAGCGACGGCGACACCACCGGCGACACCGAGGCGTCCGGGCGGACGACCTCGGCCGGCGCGGGGCGTTCCGGCACCGGGGTCCCGAAGTCACGCAGGGCCTGTTCGGCGATCTGCAGGTCCTGTTCGACCGAGTCGTTGAGGTTGACCGAACCGGGCTCGGCCGGCGTGTGGTCGACCAGACCGGCGGCGGCACCGGCGTTCGGGCCGGGTGCCGGCGCGGCTGCGGCGGCCGGGGGCACGGCCGACGTCGCACCGCTGATCACGGGGCTGTCGTACGCGGGGTCCTCTTCGCGACCGGACTTGTTCCGGCGCCACCACGGGATGGTCCCGCCCTCGGCGTCGGACTCGGCGGCCTTGTCGTCCTCGAAGCCGAGGTCGTCGAACAGCTGGAAGTCGGTGTCGCCCTTCGCGCCGCGCTTCTTCGTCGGCTTGGTCCGTGCGGCGGGCGCCTCGGCGACGGGCTCGTCCGTCTCCGTCGCGGGGGCCGGCGCGCCGAACAGGTACGCGTAGAGCTCGTGCAGGCGCCGACCGATCTTGTTCGGCGGCGTCTTGGTGATGATGAAGAGCGAGAGCACGAGCAGCAGCACCGCGACCGGCACCGCGACCCACTCGGTGGCGACCGCGACGAGCCAGGCGATCACGACCCAGCCGATGACACCGCCGGCGGTCGCCAGCGCGGGCATGCCGTCCGAGGCGCTCGGCTGCCCGCCGAACACGTGGCAGAGCGCCGCGATGGACACGAGCAACAGGCCGAGCCCGATCCCGATCCGGGTGTTGTCGTGCACGGACGCCGGGTGCCGGAAGAGCCACCCGGCGAAGACGACCATGATCACGGGCAACGCGAAGGCCAGTCGGCCGAAGAGCCCGCCGAACGTGTACGCGTCGAGCGCCACCGAGACGGCGTTCGACGGGTTGAGCCACTCGACCACCGCGCCGGCGACCGCCAGCACGAAGAGCAGGAACGGGAACCCGTCGCGCCGCTGGTCCTTCTCGAGCGTCTCCGTGCCGAGCAGGCGGAAGACCGCGCCGACGCCGTGCGCCATCGCGAGCCAGAACGTCACGAGGGGGTTCTGTTCGCGGAAGACCGGGGTCGGTGCGGCCTGCGGCAGCTTCTTCGTCGTGGCCTGGGTGCGCGACGAGCCACGCGTCCCGCTTCCACGGGACGACGAGGACGCGCGCGAGCGCGTGGTCGACTTGGTGCCTCCGGCCATGGGCAGAACCCTAATCCCCCCTCAGGACAAACCGAGCGCGGCCCGCCGCAGCATCCGCGACGGGTGCCACGGCGGGCGCGGTGTCAGTACCGGATCGCGTCGATGACCTTCACCCGGACCGCGAGCACCGCGGGCAGGAAGCCGGCGAGCGCGCCGACGAACACGGCCGACCCGACGCCGATGAGCGCCGCCTCGAGCGGGAACGGCGCCCCACCGACCTCGACCCCGCTCGTGATCAGTCCGCGCACGGTGTCGTTCCCGAGGACCGCGGCGCCGACCATCACGCCGATGCCGCCGGCCACCGCGGTGCCGAGGACGTTCTCGAGCAGGACCGCCACGAAGATCCGCCCCGCCGAGGCGCCGACGCCGCGACGGATGCCGATCTCACGGATGCGCTGGCGGACGCTCACGAGCGACACGTTGAGCAGGCCGAGGCCACCGAGCACGAGGACGAGCACCGCGACGCCAGCGATGACGTAGCGCATCGCGCCGAGCGGGTCGCCGTCCACCGAGCCCGCGGCGTCCATGCGGCCGGCGTCCACCGACACGTCGCCACCGACCGCACGCTCCGCGTCGCTGGCGATGCGGTTCGCGAGCGCCTTCGCACCGTGCTCGGGGATCCAGACCTCGAACGTCCGCTGGTTGCCGTCGTCCGCACCGGGCGTGACGCTCGCCGTCGCGACGGAGTTCGCCAGCTGGTAGAACATCGGGTCGGTGTCGTACTCCGACGACACGTACTGCCCGACGACGACCGCGGTGACGCCGGGGGTTCCCGGCATCCGGACGGTCGGGTGCGTGACCACGTCCGCGCCACCGAGCCGGTCGAGGAACGCCTGGTTGACGACGAGCGCCGGTGCCAGGCGGTCCCGGTCGGACTCGGAGAACCAGTCCCCCGCGGCGATCCGCAGCCGGTGGATCTCGGCCCACGGCGGGTCGACCGTCATGCCCTGGACCTCGGCGACACCGTCCGGGAACTGGATGCGACGGGACGTGTACGACGCCTCGGTCGCGTACTGCACGTCGTACCGGTCCGCGGCCGCGCGGAGTTCCCGGTCGACCGCGTCCGCCGTGGCCGCCGCGGCCGCACCGGTGCCGTCGCCGGAGCCGGGCGTCCCGGTGATGCTGTAGGTCGCGGGACGTCCGCCGTACTGCTCGTTGAACGCCGCCGTCACGCGCTCCGCGAGCGACCCGAACCCGACGACGACGGCGAGCGAGGCCACCGCGATCGTGACGCCGACGAGGCTGAGCACGACCCGGCCACGGTGGACCCGGAGTTCCTGCCAGGACTCGACCAGCGTGCCGACGACGGTCGTCACGACCCGGTTCACGGCGTCACCCCGACGACCTCGGCGGCGATCCCGGCGACGGACACGTCCGTGGGGTCGACGACCAGGCCGTGGTCGATGCGGTGGACGACGTCCGCTCGTGCGGCGACGGCGGCGTCGTGGGTGATCGTCACGAGCGCCGCCCCGGTCTCGCCGGCGACGGTCTCGAGGAGCTCCATCACGACACGACCCGTGTCGACGTCGAGTGCGCCCGTCGGTTCGTCCGCGAGGATCAGGCGCGGCGCACGCACGAGCGCGCGGGCGATCGCGACGCGCTGCTGCTCGCCACCCGAGAGGCGGTGCGGCTGCGTGTCGGCGCGGTCCGCGAGTCCGACCCGGTCGAGCATCTCGAGCGCGAGCCGACGCCTGGCCCAGAAGGCGCGTCCGGTCGCGTAGAGCAGGGGGACCTCGACGTTCTCGAGCGCGGTGCGCCCCTGCAGGAGGTTGAACTGCTGGAACACGAACCCGACGTCCTCCCCGCGGATCCGGTCCCGCCGGAGCGACCCGGCACGACCGACGTCGACACCGCCGAACTCGTGGACGCCGTCGGTCGGGGTGTCGAGCAACCCGAGCACGTTGAGCAGGGTGGACTTGCCCGACCCCGAGCGCCCGACGATCGCGACCCGGCTGCCCGCGTCGACGTCGAGGTCGACGCCACGCAGGATCTCGAGCTCGGACCCGTCCGGGAGCTCGACCGACTTGCGCAGCCCGCGCACCCGGACGAGGGACGCTGCCCGCGCGCTCATCCGACCACCACGGAGCCGTCGTCGGCGAACTCGTCGCCCTCGACCTGCTCCTTGCCCGGGACGAACTGCAGGACGGTGTCGCCCTCCGACAGCCCCGACCGGACCTCGACGCTCTCCCCGTCGTTGAGGCCGAGCGCGACGGTCTTCTCGGCACGCTTGCCGTCCTCGCCCACGACCGTGACGACGCCCTTCTGCGCCGTGCCCTGCACCGCGGTCGTCGGGAGCGTCAGGACGCCCTCCGCCTTCCCCGCGGGGACCGCGACCGTGACCTCGAGTCCGGGGAACACGGTGACCCCGCTCGGCACGTCGCACGCGAGTTCCGTGCCCCCGGCCGAGGCGTCACCGGAGCCGTCGTCGCCGGCGTCGCCGTCGTCCGCGGAGGACGCCGCAGCACTCGTCAGTGTGAGGTGGGTGCAGGTGAACGGCGCCGGGCCGTCGGTGACCGTGACGGTCGCCTCGGACGGACGCGAGGTGAGGCGGTAGAGCTGGGCGGCATCGAGGGTCGCGGTCGCCCGGTAGGCCTCCGGTGCCACGCGTGCCACGGTGTCGCCGATGGCCACGGGCTGCTTCGTGACGAGGTCGAGTCCGGACACGGTGCCGGACGCCGGCGCGACGACGGTCGAGAAGGTCACGGTCGGGGGCAGCGGTTCGCCGTCGTCGGTCGTCCCCGTCGACGGGGTCTCGACCCGGACGTCGATCACCGGGGCGCCCTGCTCGACGTGCGCGCCGTTGCCGGCGAACACCTTGTTCACCGTGCCCTCGACCGAGGAGCGGACGGCCGTGGCGGCCACCGACCGGATCGTGCCGGTCGCCTCGACGTCGTTCACGATGTCGCCGGTCGCGACCGTGACGGTCGGGTCCTCGATCGCGCCGGTCGGGACGGTCTCCTCGCCCTCGGGCTGGGCTGCGAAGAACGCGAGGCGGACGAGGGACACCGCGATGGCGGCGAACACGAGGAACTTGAGGCCGGGCCACACCCAGCGACGCAGGACAGTCACCCCGGAACACTATTGTCTGACATACCGACAGAAGATCATCCTGTGGGATGAAACCGGTCAGCCGACAGGCCGGAACGTGCCAGGAGGCGCGGTGCACGTCCGTCAGGAACGTGCACCGCGCCTCCTGGACACGGCCACTGCGACCACCGCGACGTGCGTGGTGGTCGCGACGAGCACTACGCCTCGATGACCACCGGCACGATCATCGGACGACGACGGTGCTTCGTGTTCACCCAGCGGCCCACGGTCCGGCGGACGACCTGCCCGAAGGCGTGCCCGTCGCGCGTGCCGTTCGCGGCCGCCTCGGCGAGCGCCTTCGCGATCTGCGGACGGACGTCGTCGAAGACCGAGTCGTCCTCGGCGAAGCCGCGCGACTGGATCTCCGGGCCGACGACGCACTGGCCGGTGGTGAAGTCCACCGCGGCGAAGATCGAGATGAAGCCCTCTTCCGCGAGGACCCGGCGGTCCTTGAGGTCGGCGTCGGTGATCTCGCCCACGGTCGATCCGTCGACGTAGACGTACCCGATGTCGAGCTGGCCGGCGACCCGGACCTCGCCGTCCTTCAGGTCGACGACGATGCCGTCCTGGCCGAGGATGACGTTCCGCGGCGGCACACCGGTCTGGATCGCGAGGTCCGCGCTGGCGTACAGGTGGCGGTGCTCGCCGTGCACGGGCAGCACGTTCTTCGGCCGGAGGATGTTGTAGCAGTAGAGCAGTTCGCCGGCCGACGCGTGTCCGGAGACGTGCACCTTGGCGTTGCCCTTGTGCACGACCTTCGCGCCGAGCTTGGTGAGCCCGTCGATGACGCGGTACACGGCGTTCTCGTTGCCCGGGATCAGCGACGAGGCGAGGATGACGGTGTCGCCCTCGCCGATCTCGATCTGGTGCTCGAGGTTGGCCATGCGCGCGAGCACGGCCATCGGCTCGCCCTGCGACCCGGTCGACATGTAGACGATCTGGTCGTCGGGGACGTTCTTCGCCTTCTTCGTGTCGATGAGCACGTTCTCGGGCACCCGGAGGTAGCCGAGGTCGGCGGCGATCGTCATGTTGCGGATCATCGAGCGGCCCATGAACGCGACCTTGCGGTTCGCGGCGGCGGCGGCGTCGAGGACCTGCTGCACACGGTGCACGTGCGACGAGAAGCTCGCCACGACGACCTTCTTGCGGGCGCGCGTGATGATGTTCTCGAGGACGGGTCCGATGTCGCGCTCGGGCGCGGTGAAGCCCGGCACGTCGGCGTTGGTCGAGTCCGGCAGGAACAGGTCGACGCCCTGCTCCCCCAGGCGTGCGAAGGCACGGAGGTCGGTGATGCGGTCGTCCAGCGGGAGCTGGTCCATCTTGAAGTCACCCGTGTGCAGGACACGACCGGCGGGGGTCGTGATCGCGACGGCGAGGGCGTCCGGGATGGAGTGGTTGACGGCCACGAACTCGAGGTGGAACGGGCCGAGCTGCTCGGTCTGGTCCTCGGCCACGACGAGCGTGTACGGCTTGATCCGGTGTTCCTTGAGCTTCGCCTCGACGAGGGCCAGGGTCAGCGTGGAGCCGATCAGCGGGATGTCGTCGCGGAGCTTCAGCAGGTACGGGACGGCGCCGATGTGGTCCTCGTGGCCGTGCGTGAGCACGACGCCGAGGACGTCGTCGAGGCGGTCCCGGATCGGCGCGAAGTCCGGCAGGATCAGGTCGACCCCGGGCTGGTGCTCCTCGGGGAAGAGCACGCCGGCGTCGACGATGAGCAGCTTGCCCTCGTACTCGTACACGGTCATGTTGCGACCGATCTCGCCGAGTCCCCCGACGGGGATGACGCGGAGGGTGCCGGCTTCGAGCGGCTGCGGTTCGGAGATCTGTGTGGGCATTCGGTCCTACGGATTCGGGCGACGCGCGTCCTGCGCGCCGCGTGTTCGCTAGCGGGTGGTGCCTGGCACCTTCGGAAGAGCACCGCCGGCCGCTGCGTTGCGGTCGGGGCGGAAGTTGGAGAAGTCGGCGCCCGGGATGTCCCGGACGGCTTCGAGCGAGGTCTCGATGGCGTACGCCTCGGAGTCCTCGGGGCCGACGAGCGGCAACCGGACGCGCGGGCTGCCGATGCGGCCGAGCCCGTGCAGGATGTACTTCGCCGCCACGGTACCCGGCACGTGCGTCATCACGGCACGGACGAGGGGTTCGACGCGCTTGTGCTCGGCGGTCGCGGTGGCCAGGTCGCCCCGGTTCACGGCGTCGACGATCGTGCGGTACGGCGTCGACGTGATGTTCGCCGTGACGCCGATGAGCCCCGTCGCGCCGATCGACAGGTGCGGGAGCACGTTCGTGTCGTCGCCCGAGAAGTACATGAGGTCGGTGTTGTTGAGCACCCGGGACACCTCGGCGAAGTCGCCCTTGGCGTCCTTCACCGCGAGGATGTTCGGGTGGTGCGAGGCCCGCACGATCGTCTCGTACGTGATCGGGATGCCCGTGCGACCGGGGATGTCGTACAGGATCACCGGCAGGTCGGTCGCGTCGGCGATCATCCGGAAGTGGGTGAGCACACCGGACTGCGTCGGCTTGTTGTAGTACGGCGTGACGATCATCACACCGTCGGCGCCGGCCTTCTCGCTCTGCTTGTAGAGGTGGATCGCGTGCGCGGTCTCGTTCGACCCGCCACCGGTGATGATCTTCGCGCGCCCGGCGGCGACGGACTTGCCGACCTCGACCAGCCGGAGCTTCTCGGGGTCGGTCAGCGTGCTCGTCTCACCGGTCGTGCCGGTGACCACGATGCCGTCGGCGCCGGCGGTGATGCAGTCGTCGATGTGCTGCTCGACGCCGGGCCAGTCGACCTCGCCGTCGGCCGTGAACGGGGTCACGAGGGCGACGAGGACCTGACCGAAGGGATTCTCACGCGGGGACACGGGCACCAGCGTACCGGGGATGCGCGCGAGGGCTGCCGTCCGCGTGGACGGTGCGTGCCCGGAACGTGTCGAACCAGGTTTCCGACGTCGAACCATCGCCGATGCCTGGTGCGATGTCGTTTCCGTGGTTTGACGCCGCGGCGCACGGCGCTACGCGCGCCGGCGCCACTCGAGGAAGCGGTAGCGCGTCCCGTCGACGCGCGACTCCTGCCACGGCCCCTCGTCGACGAGCGACCACCCGGCCACCCCGGCGAGCGTCGGCGCCACGGTGTCCCCCGGCACCTCGACGTCGATCACCGTCTCGGAGACCCGGTCGGCGAAGGGCACCCCCGCCGCGTACACCTGCCCGCCGCCCATGATCCACACCGGCTCGTCGGTGTCCAGCGCGGTCGCCAGGTCGTGCACGACCTCGGCCCCGTCGGCCGTCCACGAGCCGTCACGCGTCAGCACGACGTTCCGCCGCCCGGGCAGCGGCCGGAAGCGCTCCGGCAACGACTCCCACGTGCGGCGCCCCATCACGACGGTCGCGTCGCCGGTGACCTGCCGGAAGTGCGCGAGGTCCTCCGGCACGTGCCACGGCATCCCGCCGTCGGCCCCGATCACGCCGTTCGTCGACCGCGCCCAGACCATCCCGACACCACGGACGGGTTCGGTCCACGAGGACGACATCAGACGGCGACCGCGGCCGCGATCGCCGGGTGGTGGTGGTAACCGACGACCGTGAAGTCCTCGTACTCGTAGTCGTCGATCGAGTCGCGCGGCGCGAGCTCGAGCGTGGGGAGCGCGTACGCGGTCCGGGACAGCTGCTCCTCCACCTGCTCGACGTGGTTGTCGTAGACGTGGCAGTCGCCGCCGGTCCACACGAACTCGCCGACCTCGAGCCCGGTCTGCGCCGCGATCATGTGGGTGAGCAGCGCGTACGAGGCGATGTTGAACGGGACGCCGAGGAACATGTCCGCGCTCCGCTGGTAGAGCTGGCACGAGAGCTTGCCGTCGTTGACGTAGAACTGGAAGAACGCGTGGCACGGGGCGAGCGCCATCTCGGGGATGTCGGCGACGTTCCACGCCGAGACGATCAGGCGGCGGCTGTCCGGGTTCGTCGTGATCTGCTCGATGACCTGGGCGATCTGGTCGACGTGCTCCCCCGACGGCGTCGGCCACGAGCGCCACTGCACGCCGTACACCGGGCCGAGGTCGCCGTCCTCGTCCGCCCACTCGTTCCAGATCCGGACGCCGTGCTCCTGCAGCCAGCGGGCGTTGCCGTCGCCGCGCAGGAACCAGAGCAGCTCGTAGGCGACGGACTTGAAGTGCACCCGCTTCGTCGTGACGAGCGGGAAGCCCTTCGACAGGTCGTACCGGAGCTGTGCGCCGAACAGGCTGCGGGTCCCCGTCCCGGTGCGGTCGCCCTTCGGAGTCCCTTCGGTGAGGACACGCCGCAGCAGGTCCTCGTAGGGGGTCGCGACGGTGGGGTCGGGCTGCACGGTCTCGCTGTCGGTCACGACCACGAGCCTACGACGAGCCGGAGACATCCACGGGCAGTTGAGTAGCGTGAGCGACATGACGACAGCGCCGCTCTCGATCCTGCTCGCCGGTGCGTCCGGCTTCATCGGTACGCCCCTCGTCCACGCCCTGCGCGAGGCCGGGCACCACGTCACCACCCTCGTCCGACGCGAGCCGCGCACGGCGAGCGAGTTCCGCTGGTCCCCGGGCACCCGGAAGCTCGACCCGGCGATCCTCGACGGCGCCGACGTCGTGATCAACCTCGCCGGCGCGAACATCGGCAAGCTCCCCTGGACCGAGACCTACAAGCAGGAGATCCTGCAGTCGCGGGTGTCCGCCACCGAGACCCTCGTCGAGGCCATGCGCCACGCGACGAACCCGCCGCCGCTGTTCCTCTCGGGGTCTGCCTCGGGGGTCTACGGCGACCGTCCGGCCGACGTCCTGCAGGACGACGCGGCCGCCGGCACCGGCTTCCTGGCCGAGGTCTGCACCGCGTGGGAGGCCGCCGCGAACGCCGCTCCCGAGGGCGTCCGCGTCGTGACGCTCCGCACCGGCATCGTCGTCGGGAAGGGCGGCGGCGCGCTCGCACCGCTCGTTCCGCTCACGAAGACCGGGCTCGGCGGCCGCCTCGGCACCGGTGGGCAGCACTGGCCGTGGATCGCCCTCGAGGACGAGGTGGGCGCGATCGTGCACCTCGCGACCAGCCCCGACGCCTCGGACGTCGTCGGGCCGGTGAACCTCGCCGGCCCCGAGGCCGCCGTCGCCGACCGCATCACCAAGCGCGTCGCCGAGGACCTGCACCGGCCCTACCTCTTCCGGATCCCGGAGTTCGCGCTCCGGCTGCTCCTGCAGCAGGCGGCCGACGAGATGCTCCTGTCGAGCCAGCAGATGGTGCCGACGAAGCTGCTCGAGTCCGGCTACGCGTTCCGGTACCAGCGCGCCGAGGACGCGGTCGACGCCGCGTTCTGACGCGACCGGCTGTGTGCCAGGAGGCGCGGTGCGGGCCCGCACCGCGCCTCCTGTCAGGACACGCGTGCCCTGGTGAGCGCTTCGCGCATCGCGGCCCGCGCCCGCTTGCGGTCACCCGCGGCGTCGTAGACGACGCCGAGTCGGTACCACCCGCGCCAGTCCGCCGGGTCGGACTCGACCGCGGCCTTGTACTCGGGGAAGAGCTCGTCGGCGGCCTCGCGCGTGGGACGCCCCGAGGGACGGACCGGGACGACGTCCGAGGGAGCGCCGCCCTCCTGCTCGAGCCGGGCGCCGAGCCGGGTGATGCGCAGCCCGAAACGGAACTCGAGCACGAGCAGCAGCGCACCGATCGCCGCGACGACGAAGAGCGCGACGCCGATGCCGATGCCGATCGGGATGCCCGTCGCGATGAACGCCACGGCACGCTGCCCGACGAGCACGATGTACAGCGCCAGCAGCACCGCCATGAGCGCCGCACCCCAGAAGGGCGAACGGAGGGACCGGGTCAGGCGCACGACGGTCAGCCGATGCCGAGGACGCTGCCGAGGCCGACCGTGAGGCCGCGCATCGACCCCACGGCGGACAGCGCCGCACGGATGCCGGCCACGTAGGCGACGTCGTCGTTCGTGTCGTGCCGGATGGTCAGGGTCTCGCCGGGGCCGCTCAGCACCACGTCCTGCACGGCCTTGACGCCCGGCAGACGGAGCGAGTGGATCGGGACGCTCGCGACCTGCTGCCCCCGCGCGCGCTGGTCGACGTGGGGTGCGTCGACCGGGCCGACCTCGCGCCGGGCGTCGGCGATGAGCTCGGCCGTGCGGACGGCGGTGCCCGACGGGGAGTCGATCTTGCCGGCGTGGTGCGTCTCGACGATCTCGACCGAGGGGAACCAGGGGGCGGCGATCGTCGCCAGGTGGGTGCCGAGCACGGACCCGATCGAGAAGTTCGGGACCACGAAGACGCCCTGCTCCGGACGCGACTCGAGGCCCGCGCGGAGCGTCGCGAGTCGGTCGCCGGACCACCCGGACGTGCCGACGAGCACGTTCGCGCCGCTCACGAGGGCGTTGTCGACGATCGCGGGGCTGAGCGCCGGGACGGTCACGTCCACCACGATCGCCGCGCCGCCGAACACGTCGGGACCGGCCTCGTGCGCCCCGTCCTTGGAGGACAGGCTCGCGACGAGCTCGAAGTCGGGCAGTTCCTCGACCACGGCGGCCACGAGGCCCCCGAGACGACCGGTGGCGCCGACGACGGCGACGGGAGTGACCATGTCCACCATCCTAGGATCGACGCATGACGCTCGAGGTCAGGACCGTGCCGGCAGACATCCCCGAGGTCGACGCCCTGCTCGACGCGTACCTCGACGAGCGCGAGGCCACGTTCCCGAGCGCGCAGGGGTCGTACTCGCGGAAGCGCACCCCGGCGGCCGAGTTCACGCCGCCGGTCGGCACCTTCGTCGTCGCGTACGACGGAGGTCGCGCGGTCGGGTGCGGCGGCCTCCGTCGGCTCCCCGACGACGGCGACGACGTCCGGTTCGAGGTGAAGCACGTCTTCGTGACTCCGGAAGGACGTGGACGCGGCGTGGCGACGGCGGTCATGGACGCGCTCGAGGCACGCGGTGCGCAGCTCGGCGCGACGGCGATCGTGCTGGACACGAACGACTCCCTCGTCGCCGCCGGTGCGATGTACCGCGGTCGGGGCTACGAGCGGGTACCGGCGTTCAACGAGAACCCGAACGCGACCGCCTGGTACCGCAAGCCGGTGCGCTGAGGCGATCCGCGCCTCCGCTCCGAACGGCAGGGCATGGTCCTGCTCCTCCGTGCCCTCGACTCCCCGACCCGCCTGCCGTTCCTCTCGATCTCGCTCGTCCGGGTCGCGCTCGGACTGTTCTTCGCCGCGTCCGGGTGGAACAAGACCGTGACCGCTCCGGGTCGCGCGGCGATGGCGGAGACGATCCGCTCGATCGGCGCGCCGGTGCCCGACGTCACGGCCGCCGTGGTCGCGGGCTGCGAGCTCGTCTTCGGCGTGCTGCTCGCCGTCGGCCTCGTGACGCGGGCGGCTGCGGCCGTCCTCGGCGTGATCAGCACGGTCGCGCTCACGACCGTGGCGGTCCACCAGCTCGGGCCGGCGGACGCGGTGACCTGGTTCAGCGACCTGCTGTACCTGCCCGAGGTGCTGTACCTGCTCCTCGCGGTCGTGCTGGTCGCGCTCGGCGGTGGGCCGTTCGGGCTGGACCGGGTGCTCCGAGCGCGGGTCGCCGCACTCCGGGTGCGCAGGGCCCGTCAGACGGGCTGACCGACCGGCAGGCCCGTCCTCAGCTCGACGGGCAGGTGCGCCAGGTCGTTGAGCGCGACGACCTCGGCCGGCTTGGCCGAGCGGATCCGGATGATCGTCAGCGCCGTGTGCGCCACGTTCGTCCCCATCCAGCGCCACTCGGGTGCCTGGAACGCCTCGCGCACGAACCAGCCGATGACGGCGTTGTGCGTGATGAGGAGGTCGTGCCGGTCCTCGCGGGCAGGGGTGAACCACTCCGCCACCGCATCGCCCATCTGGGCCTGCCCCGCGACGATCTCCTCTTCCGTGATGCCGCCGTACCACCCCTGGTAGGCGTGCGGCATGTCCGGCGTCGGACCCGACGGGATGCAGTCGAAGAGCAGGGTCGACGGCTCGGGCTCGATCGCCGGGAGCCGCTGCGACAGGAACGACGCGGTCTCGCTCGGCGCTTCGAGCGGCGAGTGGTAGACGCCGTCGAACGGCACGCCCCCGAGACGGTCCGCGACGAGCATCGCCTGCCGCTTGCCGCGCTCGGACAGCTTGCCGTCCCGCAGCCCGTGTTCGGCGTCCTGGTGTTCGCCGTGCCGGACGAGGTAGAGGTAGTGCGACATGTCGGTGCTCAACCGCCGATCCCGATCGCGGCCGCGAGCTCGTCCTGCTGCACCGCACCGACCACCGAGGTGATCGTGGGCCGGGTCAGGAGGTCGCGGGCCAGGTCGAGGACGTCGTCGGTGGTGACCCGGTCCACGCGCTCGAGGGCGGTGGCCAGGTCGGTGAACTCCCCCGTGCCGAGCTCGGACCGGCCGAGTCGGGTCATCCGGGCGTCGGAGTCCTCGAGCGAGAGCGTGAGCGCCCCCTCGATCTGCCCCTTCGCGCGCCGGAGCTCGTCGCTGGTGATGCCGTCGTCGACCATCCGGCGGAACTCCGCGTCGACGATCTCGACGACCCCGGCGACGTTGTCGGGGGCGCACCCGGCGTAGACGCCGAAGGCACCGTTGTCGAGGTAGGCGGGCGCGAAGGAGCTCACCGCGTAGGCGAGTCCGCGGCGCTCGCGCACCTCTTGGAAGAGTCGGGAGCTCATGCCACCGCCGAGCACGGCGTTGAGCACGCTGAGGACCGGCCGCCGTTCGTCGCGGAGGTCGAGGCCCTGCGACCCGCGGAGCATCGAGACCTGTTCGGTCGGACGGTGCACGACCGAGAGCTTGGGGATCGCCGGGTCCGCCACCGGCTGCGGGGTCCGCCGTGCCAGCGGAGCAGCGTTCGGGGCGCCCTGGAACACGGCCTCGACGAGCTCGCAGAAGCGGTCGTGGTCGATCGCCCCGGCAGCGGTGACGACGATGCCGTTCGGCGCGTAGTGCTCGCGGTAGTGGGCGAGGACCTCGTCCCGCTGCACGGCGCGGATGCTCTCCGGCGTGCCGCCGATCGGCCGGCCGAGGGCGTGCCCGTCGAAGGCCGCGGCGAAGAACGCCTCGCCGGCGACGTCGGCCGGGTCGTCCGCCGCCATCGCCAGCTCTTCGAGGATGACCCCGCGCTCGATGTCGAACGCCGCGTCGTCGAGGACGGAGCCGGTGACCATGTCCCCGATGACCGAGACGGCCATCGGGACGTCGGCGTCACGGACCCGTGCGTAGTAGCACGTGTACTCCTTGGCGGTGGCGGCGTTGTGCTCGCCACCGACGGAGTCGAACGAGATCGCGATGTCGAGGGCCGACCGGGTCCGGGTGCCCTTGAACAACAGGTGTTCGAGGAAGTGCGTCGAGCCGTACTGGCCGTCGCGTTCGTCGCGGGAGCCGACCCCGACCCAGAAGCCGAGGCTCGTCGAACTCGCACCGGGCATGGCCTCGGTCAGGACCCGCACGCCGGACGGGAGGACGGTTCGGCGGACGAAGGCGCCCCCGGACGTCAGGAACGACGTGTCCGGGGCCTCGAGCGGCAACGGCACTGGGTGGTTCATCGCAGACGAGCCTACTGACCCGGGAGCGCCCGCCGCCCAGTTTCCACAGCCGCTCACGATGTCACTCGAAGTGGGGTACAGATATGGAGGATAGAAAGACTCGTCTGTCTGTCCTCCTTGTGGTACAGTTCTCGTACCGGATCGGAAGCCCCCCTATATTCCGATCCGGTGGCTCGGGACATCAGTCCTCGCGCGGCACGAGTCCCCCCGCTCCGCCGCGGAGCCGATGAGCCCAAGGAGAGCCACGCTGTGACGGTCGATTCCCCCCAACCGACCGTCCAGCGTCTCCCTGGCCCGAGCACGAACCTCGCGTCGCCGGACGGGTCGAGCGTCCCCCCGGCTCCCCGTTCCGGCGGCGCGAAGGTCCGGATCCTCGAGACCGCCACGCGGCTCTTCTACGAAGAGGGCATCCACGGCGTCGGCGTCGACCGTCTCATCTCCGAGGCGAGCGTCACGAAGGCGACGTTCTACAAGCACTACGGGTCGAAGGACAACCTGATCCTGGCCTACATCCGGACGCAGCACGAGCGCGTGCAGCAGCGGATGGAACAGCTCATCGCCGACGCCGGCTCGCCCGAGGCAGCCGTCCGGGCCTGGGTCACGGCCCTCGCCGACGAGGTCAACGACCCCGACTTCCGCGGCTGCGCGTTCCTCAACGCCGCCGCCGAGTACCACGACCCGCGCGACCCCGTGCGCGAGGTCGTCGCGATGCACCGCGACTGGTACACCGAGCGACTGGCCGACCTGCTGCAGGAGTCCGGCCACACCCTGCCGGGCGACGGTGCGGACGAGCTCATGCTCGCACGCGACGGCGCCATGTCCGGCGCGTACGCCGGTGACGCGATCGCGGCGACGGCGGCCCTCGGCCGCGTCGTCGAGCGCGTGCTCGCCGCCTGACGACGCACGTCGCGTCGACGAACGCGACCGTCTGTCGGCCTGGAGGCACGGGTCGGCCCCGCACCGCGCCTCCCGTCCGCCGGTGGGCACCGAGCGACATCCGAGCACGCGGGTGTTGGCTGGGGACATGGCCAACGACCCCAACTGGAACCTCCCCGAGGTCCCGTCCTTCACCCTGACCAGCCCCGACTTCACCGACGGCGGCGTGCTCCCGACGTCCGCCCGCGGCACCGACGCCGGCGGCGAGGACCGCTCCCCCGCGCTCGAGTGGTCCGGCGCTCCGGAGGGCACGCAGAGCTTCGTGCTCACGGTGTACGACCCCGATGCCCCGACGGGGTCCGGGTTCTGGCACTGGAGCCTCACGGACATCCCGGCGTCGGCGACCTCGCTGCCGGCCGGTGCCGGCACCGACGACGCGCTGCTCCCCGCCGAGGCGATGCGCCGCCGCAACGAGTTCGGGACGGACACGTACCTCGGCGCGGCACCGCCCGCCGGGCACGGGCCGCACCGGTACTTCTTCACGCTGAGCGCGCTCGACGTGCCCGTCCTCGAGGCGCCCGCGGACGCGACGCCCGCGGTGGTCGGCTTCGTGCTCCGCGAGCACCTGCTCGGCCGCGCGCAGCTCGTCGGCACCCAGGAGACCCCCGCCGCGTAGTCCCGCAACGGCGAACGGCCGCCGCCCCGGAAGGGACGGCGGCCGTTCGTGCGTCAGGACGCGGGAGGGATCAGCCCTCGGCCGGGGCCTCGGCGTGGGACTCGTGTCCCTTGCCGCCCTCGGTGTCCACCTCGTCGGCGACGACCGGCGCGAGCGACAGCTTGCCGCGGTCGTCCACCTTGGTGACCTCGACCAGGATCTTCTGGCCGACGCCGAGGACGTCCTCGACGTTCTCCACACGCTTGCCGCCGGCGAGCTTGCGCACCTCGGAGACGTGGAGCAGACCGTCGCGGCCCGGGAGCAGCGACACGAACGCACCGAACGTGGCGATCTTGACGACCGTGCCGAGGAACTGGTCCCCGATCTCCGGGTTCGTCGGGTTCGCGATCGCGTTGACCTGGGCGCGAGCGGCCTCGGCCGACGGACCGTCGACGGCGCCGATGTACACGGTGCCGTCGTCCTCGATCGAGATGTCGGCGCCGGTCTCGTCCTGGATGCCGTTGATCGTCTTGCCCTTCGGGCCGATCAGCTCGCCGATCTTGTCGACGGGGATCTGCACCGAGATGACACGAGGAGCGGTGTCCGCCATCTCGTCGGGGGCGTCGATCGCCTCGTTCAGCACGCCGAGGATGGCCGAGCGGGCCTCCTTGGCCTGCTTGAGCGCGGCGTCGAGGACGGACGAGGGGATGCCGTCGAGCTTCGTGTCCAGCTGGATGGCCGTGACGAAGTCCGAGGTGCCAGCGACCTTGAAGTCCATGTCGCCGAGCGCGTCTTCGGCACCGAGGATGTCGGTCAGCGCCGCGTAGCGAGTCTGGCCGTCGACGGTGTCGGAGACGAGGCCCATCGCGATGCCCGCGACCGGGGCCTTGAGGGGCACACCGGCGTTGAGGAGCGACAGGGTCGAGGCGCAGACGGAACCCATCGACGTCGAACCGTTGGAGCCGAGGGCCTCGGACACCTGACGGATGGCGTAGGGGAACTCCTCGCGCGACGGCAGCACCGGCACGAGGGCGCGCTCGGCGAGGAAGCCGTGCCCGATCTCGCGACGCTTCGGCGAACCGACACGACCGGTCTCACCCGTCGAGTACGGCGGGAAGTTGTAGTGGTGCAGGTAGCGCTTCTTCGTGACGGGCGACAGCGAGTCGATCTGCTGCTCCATCTTGAGCATGTTCAGCGTGGTGACGCCCAGGATCTGGGTCTCGCCGCGCTGGAAGATCGCCGAACCGTGGACGCGCGGGATCACGGCGACCTCGGCGTCGAGCGGACGGATGTCGGCGAGGCCGCGACCGTCCATGCGGACCTGCTCGGTCAGGATCCGGCCGCGGACGACCTTCTTCGTGACCGACTTGTAGGCACCGCTGACCTGGCCGTTGGCGCTCTCGGGGAGCTCGCCGGCCGTCACCTTGGCGGCGATGGCCTCCTTGACGCGGGCTTTCAGGGCGTCGTCGGCGTCCTGACGCTCGAGCTTGCCGGCGATCTTGTAGACGTCGCCGAGCTCGGACAGCGCGATGGCCTCGACCGCGTCGTAGACTTCGGGGGCGTACGGCGGGAAGACCGGGTAGTCCTGGATCTCCTTGGCCGACTGGGCGGCCATCTTCGCCTGCGCCTCGACGAGCTGCTTGAGGAACGGCTTCGCCGCCTCGAGCCCCTGCGCGACGACGGCCTCGTCGGGCTTGGTCGCGCCGCCCTGGATGAGGTCCCAGCTGTGCTCGGTGGCCTCGGCCTCGACCATCATGATGGCGACGTCCTCGTTGCCGGCCTCGTCCGTGACGACACGGCCCGCGACGGTGAGGTCGAAGACGGCCTCGGCGAGCTGCGACGCCTTCGGGAACGCGACCCACTGGTCACCGATGAGCGCGAGGCGCACACCGGCGATCGGGCCGGAGAACGGCAGACCGGAGATCTGCGTCGACGCGGACGCCGCGTTGATCGCGAGCGCGTCGTAGAACTCGTCCGGAGCGATGCTCAGGACGGTGATGACGATCTGGACCTCGTTGCGGAGGCCGTCGACGAACGACGGGCGCAGCGGCCGGTCGATGAGGCGGCAGACGAGGATCGCCTCGGTGCTGGGACGGCCTTCACGACGGAAGAACGAACCGGGGATCTTGCCGGCGGCGTACGAGCGCTCCTCGACGTCGACGGTCAGCGGGAAGAAGTCGAACCCTTCACGCGGGTGCTTGCCGGCGCTGGTGGCCGAGAGGAGCATGGTGTCCTCGTCGAGGTACGCGGCGACCGCGCCCTGCGCCTGCTGTGCGAGCCGACCGGTCTCGAACCGGACGGTGCGCTTGCCGTACTTGCCGTTGTCGAGAACGGCCTCGGCGAACTTGATCTCGGGACCCTCCAAAAGGGTGCCTCCTTGATGTGTTCGGCAGGCTGGGGCCACGGCACCCGATGGTGCGTGCGCGCCGAAGGGATCGGGACGCATGTCTGGCCAGCAGTAGAAGCACTCGGGAAACCGTCCGGCCCGCGAGCCACCACCGATGACCAGCTCCGTGCCCGGCCTGCGCAGTGTTTGTCGTAACGCCCGGGGAAACGGTCCCTGGACGTGATGGACTTTACCAGTCCTCAGGGATTCGGCGGCGAGGCTCACGGCGAACCGGAGTGTCCTCGCTAGCCTGCTGCCATGCGCCTCACCCCCTCCCGGGGCTGGTTCGTCGCGGCCGCAGTGGTCGTCGGCGCGCTCGTCGCCCCCGTCGTCACCGCTGTCCCGGCGAACGCGACGGAGTACCCGAGCTGGCAGGACGTCGAGCACGCGAAGGGCAACGAGCAGACCAAGAAGGCCGAGGTCGCCAGGGTCCAGGCGGCACTGGAGTCCGCCCAGCAGGCCGCAGCCGTGAAGTCGCAGGCCGCGCTCGTGGCGTCCCAGCGTGCGGACGCGGCCGAGTCGGCACTGGCGTCGGCCACCCAGGCCGCCACGAGCCTCCAGACCCAGGCGGACCAGGCGGCGAAGACCGCGGACCGCGCCCAACAGCGCGCCGGCCAGCTCGCCGCGAACCTCTACCGCGACGGCAGCTCGAGCCAGATGACCACGCGCATCGCGACGGCGAAGGACCCCTCCCAGCTGCTGTACCAGCTCGGCGCGCTCGACCAGCTGTCGTCGACGTGGGCCGGCGTGATGGACGACGCTTCGGTCGCCGCGAGGACCGCGTCCTCGCTGCACGACCAGGCCACCCGTGCCGAGGACGAACGCGCCGACCTGGCCGACGCCGCCGAGACGAAGGCGAGCGCGGCGAAGGACGCCGAGGCCGCCGCCGACGCCGCGGTCGACGACACGCAGCAGCACAGCGACGAGCTGTACGCCCAGCTGGCGTCGCTCAAGGACACCACCGCGAAGACCGAGCAGCGCTACCAGCTCGGCGTGCAGGTCGCGGCGCAGAAGGCCGAACAGCAGCGGAAGCGCGAGGAGGCGGCCGCGGCAGCAGCAGCCGACGCGGCACCGAGCCCCGCCGTCCCGTCGACGAGCGGCGGCGGTTCGTCCTACCCGAGCACGGGCGGCGTCGTGGTCGACCCGGCGGGTGCCCAGGCGTACGCCCGCAGCGCCATCGGGTCGTACGGGTGGGGGTCGGACCAGTTCTCGTGCCTGGTGTCCCTGTGGACGCAGGAGTCCGGCTGGCGTGCGAACGCCCTGAACGTCTCGAGCGGTGCGTACGGCATCCCCCAGTCGCTCCCGGCGGAGAAGATGTCCGTCGCCGGCGCGGACTGGCGGACGAACGCGGCGACCCAGATCAACTGGGGCCTCGCCTACATCCACGACGCCTACGGCTCGCCGTGCGGGGCGTGGAACCACGAGATGAGCGTCGACCCGCACTGGTACTGATCAGCCGTCGTCGGCGGGCCAGCCCCCGATCCGGACGACGGCGCCGTCCGCAGCGACCAGGCGTGCCGCGCGACCGCTCCGCCGGAGCATCTCGGTGGCACCGTGTCCACGGACGACCGCCGCGGTCGTCATCGTGTTCGCGGTGACGCACGACGGGGCGACGACGGTCACCGAACGCCAGACCGGTTCGGCCGGCAGCCCCCACCGCGGGTCGAGGATGTGGTGCCGGGCGTGGCCGTCCTGCTCCCACCGCCGCTTCCGGGTACTCGAGGTCGCGACGGACCAGCCGGAGGCGATCCGCACGTGGCCGGCGGGGTCGTCGTCGAGGTCCTGCACCCGGACCTGCCAGCCGCCGGACGGGTCGGGCCCGGCGGTCGCGACGTCCCCGCCGAGCGAGACGAGCGCGCCGATGCCGAGGCGGGCGGTGATGCTCGCCGCGGCCATGTCGGCAGCGGCGGCCTTGGCGGTGGCACCGAGGTCGAGCGTGACGCCCTCGGGCACGCGCAGGAAGGTGCCGGACAGCAGGACCCGCTGCCACGCCGGGCGACCGTCGAGCGCTCGGGCCACGGCCTCGGGCGTCGGCACGGGTGGGGCGTCGGCGAACGCGGCGTCGTAGCCCAGCGACGCCATGCGGGCGCCGAGGGTCGGGTCGACGTCGCCGTCGGAAGCACGTGCGGCGTCGAGCGCCTGGTGCACGAGTGCGGCGAGGAGCGGGGAGACCTCGGCGCCGCGCACCAGGTCGGCTGCGCGGGCGACGAGCTCGGAGTCGCTGCGGAAGCGGCTGCACGCCGCGTCGACGGCGGCGGTGACCTCGACGACGCACGCCCGTGCGGCGGCGAGGTGGCGGCGGTCACGGCGGTCGAGGACGACGCGGGCGGTGGTGGTCCAGAGGTCCCACTCGGCTGCGGCACGCACGGTCACGATCCCGTCGTGGTCGCGTCGGAGGCGCCGGAGCCACCGGTCGTGCCCTGGCTCACGCCCTGGTCGGTCGAGATCCCGGCGTCGGTCGAGCTCCCGGTGTCGGACGAGGTCCCGGAGTCGGTCGCGGTCCCGGCGTCGGACGAGGTCCCGGCGTCGGACGAGGTCCCGGCGTCACTCGTCGACGAGTCGGCCGAGCCCGTCGTGGCCTGCTCGTGCCCGAACCACACCCCGGCCCCGGTCAGCGCCGCGACCACGAGCCCGCCCACGCTGACGAGCGCACTCGTCGTCCAGCCGGGTCGCCGGCCGTTGCCCCTGGTGTCCATCGGTCCTCCTCGTCGTCGCGATCCGTCGTCACGACGAGGTTCCCGAGCCCACCGGTGAGCGGGCCGGGCGGAGGCTGCACCCCCGCCCGACGACCCCTGTGGCCGGCCTAAGAGCGCACGGCCGAGTGGCCGAGCCCACCGAGCAGGGACGCGAAGTCCGCCGTCTCGGGGAGCGCGTCGGCTTCCTGCGGGGTCCGACGGGAGGCGCGGATCGCCCAGGCAAGGTCTTCCCCGGCCCGGCGGATGCGACCGTCCAGTGCGGCCGAGTCGCCCTCGCTCCCCCAGTCGTCGGTGGCGGCGAACACACCGGTGGGGACGACCGCGGCGCGGAGGTACGCGAACACCGGACGCAGCGCGTGCTCGATCGCGAGCGAGTGCCGTGCGGTGCCGCCGGTGGCTCCGAGCAGGACCGGCATGTCGGCGAGCGAGTCCTTGTCGAGCACGTCGAGGAACGACTTCGCCAGACCGCTCACGCCGGCGGTGAAGATCGGCGTGACGAACACCAGGGCGTCGGCCTCGACGACCGTCGCCATCGCGGCGGACAGCGCCGGTGCGGCGAACCCGGTGAGCATCGCGTCGGTGATCTCGTGCGCCAGCGGACGCAGGTCGACGTGCAGGACGTGCGCCGCGCCTCCTGGCAGGCCGGACGGGCTCGGTGCAGCGAGCGCCGCGATCGTGGCCTCGCCCAGGCGGTCGGCGAGCAGGCGGGTGGAGCTGGGCTCGGAGAGCCCGGCGGAGACGACGGCGATGGTGGTCATGGTGAGTCCCGACTTTCGATGCGTTTGCATGAACATCGTACCCAACCGCACGTTCCCCGCAACCATTCCCGGGGAACGGAGAACGCCCCGGTCCTCGTGTGAGGGCCGGGGCGTTCGGTCAAGCCGTGGGTCGGTCGACTAGCGACGCAGGCCGAGACGCTCGATGAGCGCACGGTAGCGGGCGATGTCGACGTCGGAGAGGTAACCGAGGAGACGGCGACGCTGACCGACCATGAGCAGCAGACCACGACGCGAGTGGTGGTCGTGCTTGTGCTCCTTGAGGTGCTCGTTCAGGTCGTTGATACGACGCGTCAGAACGGCGACCTGGACCTCGGGGGAACCGGTGTCGCCCGGGTGGGTCGCGTACTCTTCGATGATCTCCTGCTTGACCTTCGCGTCAAGTGCCATGCGTAGATCCCCTTTCAGTCCGTTGCGCGGTGCCCGTGCCTGATGCACGAGCGCTCTTTGTCCGCGGCCGTTCGACGGCAACCGCGCAAGACTACCAGATCGCTAGACGGTCCTGGCGCGCAGCCGACGCCGACGCGGTGCCGGCAAGAGACTGCGGACGAGGCCGACGAGCGTCGCGCCGAGCAGACCGCCGAGGCCGTTCGACAGGACGTCGCGCGGATCGGCCACGCGGTAGGGCAGGTAGGTCGCCTGCGCGAACTCGATGCCGGTGGAGAGCACGACCGCGACGACCGCACCGAGGATCCACCACCGGCGCGGGAGCCACAGCGCGGCGAGCATCCCCACGGGCACGAACATCGCGATGTTGGCGAGGAACTCCACGCGGTCGTAGCTGAACCACGTGCCGTGCGGGAGCTGCTGCACCCAGGCGATCGCGTGCAGGACGAGGGAGTTCTGCGCCGCCGAGAAGACCTGCGGGGTCAGCGTCATCCGCCAGATCACCCAGGCGTACGCCGCGGTCAGGGCGAGGAGGAGGAGCTTCCGGAACATCCGGCCAGTCTGGGACACGGTCCTGGCAAGAAGCGGCGGCGACGCTGGGTGAACGCCCGGCGGGACGGGCCGGGCCTGGGCACGCCGGGGTCGCACCTGCGAGCATGGGCGCATGCCGAGTCTCGAGGGAACCCGTGCACGCCGCAGCCCCGGCCGTCGTCAGTGGACGTGGATCGGGCTCGCCGCGGTCGTCGTCGCCGCGCTCGTCGTGACGCTCGTGCTGGTGCTCCCCCGCGGCACCGAGCCCACCGGCAGGCAGGTCGCCGAGCGGAAGACGGCGTCCGAGGCGTTCCCCGGCGGCCTCGCGGAGCAGCCCGAGGCCGAGAACCAACCCGGCAAGCGGGAGTCCGAGGCCCGTGCCGACGGCGACGACACCACGGCCCGGAAGATCGCCGTCATCGCGGACGAGCCGATCGCCACCTGGCTGACGAACACCTCGGTGTCCGAGACGCGTCAGACCATCCGGGACGTCGTCCGCAGCGCCGAGCGGCAGCGGAAGACACCGGTGTTCGTCCTCTACAACGTCCCGGACCGCGACTGCGGCAGCTACTCCAAGGGCGGGACCGCCGCGGACGAGTACCTGCCGTGGGTCCGGTCGGCGGTGCGGGCCATGGCGGGTTCCCGGGCCGTCGTGCTCGTCGAGCCGGACGCCATCGCCCAGATCCAGGTGTGCAAGCGCCTCGAGCAGGACCGCCTGCCCCTGATCCGCAAGGCCGTCGACGAGCTCAGCGGCCACGGCCTCACCGTGTACCTCGACGGCGGGAACGAGAACCGCGTGCCGACGGCGACGATGGCGAAGTGGCTGCGCGAGGCCGGGGTCGACCGGGTGCAGGGCTTCTTCACGAACGTCTCGAACTTCTACCGGGTCGACCAGGAACGCGCCTACGCCGATCGGCTCGCGGACGCGATCGGCGGCGACCCGCACTTCGTCATCGACGTCTCGCGCAACGGTCAGGGCTGGCGCGGCACGTGGTGCAACCCGGACGGCGCCGGCCTCGGCCAGGCCCCGCACGTCACCCGCGGCTCCACCCGGCTCGACGCGCTGCTGTGGGTGAAGACGCCGGGACTGAGCGACGGCACCTGCAACGGCGGGCCGGCCGCCGGACAGTGGTGGGAGTCGTACGCCCTCGGGCTCGTGGAGAACCGCAAGCAGGACTGACCGCGGTGTCGGTGCCCGGTGGTTGCATGACGCCATGACCCCGACCGACCGCATCCGATCCGTCGTCCCGCCCTACCTGCTCCGCGCCGTCGCCGATGCCCGGGGCTTCCCACGCGCGGCCTCGGCGGCACGGACGGCGCTGGCGTCGCTCGACACCGTCCAGCGTCCGAAGCACGAGCACCGGGTCCGTCCGCAGGGCGTGAGCGGCACGGTCGACCGGTCGCCGCAGCGGACCATCTCCGACGCGCACGGCAGCACCACGCTCCCGGGCACCCCGGTCCGGCGCGAGGGCGACCCGGACTCCGGCGACCCCGCGGTGGACGAGGCGTACACGGGCCTCGGCGACACCCACGCCTTCTGGCTCGAGGTGTTCGGCCGGGTGTCGATCGACGGCGCAGGCCTCCCCCTCGACGCCACGGTGCACTACGGGCAGGACTACGACAACGCCTACTGGGACGGCAGCCGGATGGTGTTCGGCGACGGCGACGGCGAGGTCTTCAACCGCTTCACGATCGCGGTCGACGTCATCGGCCACGAACTCGCGCACGGCGTGACCCAGTACACCGCCGACCTCACGTACGAGGGGCAGTCCGGGGCGCTGAACGAGTCGATCAGCGACGTCTTCGGCTCGCTCGTCGCCCAGTACGCCCGACGCCAGAGCGCTGACCAGGCGTCGTGGCTCATCGGCGAGGGGCTCTTCACCCCGGCCGTGCACGGCGTCGCGCTGCGGTCGATGCGGGCTCCGGGCACCGCCTACGACGACCCGGTGCTCGGGAAGGACCCGCAGCCCGCGACGATGGCCGGGTACGTCGACACCACCGAGGACTCCGGCGGCGTGCACACGAACTCCGGCATCCCGAACCACGCCTTCTACCTGGCCGCCACGGCGATCGGCGGCAACGCGTGGGAAGGCGCCGGAGCCGTCTGGTGGGACGCCCTCACGTCCGACGCCGTCACCGCCTCGATCGACTTCGCCGGGTTCGCCACCGTCACCGTCGACGCCGCACGCACGCGCTTCGGGGACGGGTCGGCGCAGCACACCGCGGTGCAGGACGCCTGGCGCACGGTCGGCGTGCTCGACTGAGCCGGGCTGCCGGCGTACCGTCGGGGGCATGCACATCGACGTCCGCCGCAGTGGGGGCATCGCCGGCACCACCAGGGGTTGGCGCGTCGACACCGATGCCTGCGACGACCCGGGCGCGTGGTCGGCGCTCGTCGGTGCCCTGCCCCGCGACGCCCCGAGTGCCCCTGCGCCGGGCGTCCGCGACGACTTCACGTGGACGATCACCGTCGAACGGACGACGGTCACGATCCCCGGCACCCGCCTCGACGGCCCGTGGGCGGCACTGGTGACGCGCGTGCGGGCCGAGGGCACCCCGACCTGACGGACGTGCGCCGCGCCTCCCGTGCGCCCGCGCATCGCTTCGTGCGCTCGCGCGTTCGCTTCGTGAGCAGAAACGGTCGGGTCGCCGACGCGCACCCGACCATTCCTGTTCACGAAGTGACGCGCCGCGCTCAGGAAGTGACGCGCGCGGCGCTCAGGCGACGTCGACGACGGTCAGGCGGCGCGTCGGGCGCGTCATGGCGACGTACACGGCGGCAGCCGCGCGCGCCGCGTCCGCACCGACCCGCTCCGGGTCGACCAGCAGCACCCCGTCGAACTCGAGCCCCTTCGCATCGGCGCCCGTGAGCACCGTGACGGACCCCGGCCGGGGCGACCCGAGCGACCGGACGTCCACCTCGGTCCGGGCCAACCGCTCGCGGACCGCGTCCACGTCGGCCTCGGGCACGATGACGCCGATCGTGCCGGCGCCGATGTGCTCCCGCTCGCTGCCGACGATCGCGGCGACCGTGTCGAGCACCTCGGCACGGCTGGACGAGACGCGCACCACGGGGTCGCCGTCGCGCACGGCCTCGGTCCGGGTCACCGCGAGGCCGGCGGCGTCCGCGAAGGCCCCTGCGGCCTCGACGATCGAGCGCGGCGTGCGGTAGTTCACCGTGAGTTCCTCGACGCGGTGCTCGATCGGCACCTGGGGCGCGCGGCCCCGACGACGGCGGGCGAGGGCGCCGACGACGTCGTCCCACGTGCGGGCGGCCCCGGGCGAGGACCCCTGCGCCATGTCCCCCACGATCGTGAACGAGCGGAGCGGGTTCCGGCGGGCGAGCACCCGCCACTGCATCGGGGAGAGCTCCTGCGCCTCGTCGACGACGATGTGGCCGTAGGTCCACTCGCGGTCCTCGGCGGCGCGCTCGGCGGTGGAGCGGGGGTCGCCGCCCTCGGCGAAGGAGCCGGCGACCTGCTCGGCGGTGACGATGCCCTCGACGCCCATGTTCTCGATGGCCTGGCGGGCGTTCTCGATGTCGCGGTTGCGGCTGGCCTTCGCCGCACGCTTGGCCGCCCCGCCGGTGGGGTCGAACGGGCCGAGGAGCTCCGCGGCCTCGTCGAGGAGCGGGACGTCCTCGACCGTGAACGCGGCTCCCCGCTCACGCAGCAGCAGGGCCCGGCGCTCCGGGGTCCAGTGCGGGGTGAGCGAAGCGAGCCAGTTCGGCCGGGCGTACAGGTCCTCGAGGAGCTTCTCCGGCGGCAGCGGCAGCCACGCGGTGTTGAGGAGCACGCGGGCGTCGTACGACGACCGGATGTCTTCGCGCAGGACCTTCTCGTCCGCCTCGTCGACGGTGGTCCCGCGCTGGCGGAGCTGCTCGGCGAGCAACCGCGTCATGGCGTCGAGCGCGGTCTTGTTGAAGGTGACGCGGGCGGCGTTGTGGGGCTTCCCGCGGTCCTGCGCACGCTTCATTGCGTCGGCGACGAGCTCGGGCGGCACGACGAGCCGCTCCCCCTCGACGTCGAGCGTGACCGACTCGGTCGGGACGACCTGGCGGGACCGCACCGCGCGACGGAGCAGCTGCGCCATCTCGGCCGAGCCCTTCACCGCGGCGACGTCGCGCTGGTCGTGCTTCGTCGCGTGCACGCCCGGGTAGAGCGAGCCGAGCGAGGCCATCACCACGCCGGTCTCGCCGAGCGACGGGAGCACCTGCTCGATGTAGGTCAGGAACGCCGGCGACGGGCCGACCATGAGCACGCCGGACCCCCGGAGCCGCTCGCGGTACGAGTACAGCAGGTACGCCGCACGGTGCAGGGCCACGGCGGTCTTGCCCGTACCGGGGCCGCCCTGGACGATGAGCACGCCCTCGAGCGGGGAGCGGATGATCCGGTCCTGCTCGCCCTGGATCGTCGCGACGATGTCGGTCATCCGGCCGGTGCGCTCGGCGGTGACCGCGGCGAGGAGCGCGCCCTCGCCCTGCAGGTGCGTGCGCTCGTCGTCGTAGAGCGTGGCGTCGAAGACCTCGTCCTCGATGCCGACGACGCTCCGGCCGTCGAGGGTCAGGTGCCGGCGGGCGCGCATGCCCATCGGGTGCGCGGCGGTCGCCTGGTAGAAGGCGCTGGCACCGGGGACGCGCCAGTCGAGCAGGAGCGGTCGGTGGTCGCGGTCCCGCAGGCCGACACGGCCGATGTAACGGAACGAGTCCTCGTCGCTGTCCGGCTCGGACACCTCGAGCCGCCCGAAGACCAGGCGGTCGCCCACGCGCTCGAGCGTCGCGATGGTGTCCTCGTAGAGCCGGGCGTACGCGTCGCGTTCACTCCGGCTCTGGTGGTTCCCGCCGACCGCTTGACGGCGGGTTTCGGCGAGACGCTGCTCGGCCTCGGCGGTCAGCTCGTCGAGACGGCCGAACAGGCCGTCCACGTAGCCGCGCTCGCGGTCGATCTCGGTCGGTTCTGACACACACAACCCTTCGGGACAGGGGAACCCAGTGTAGTCCCCCCATCCCGAAGTGAGGCTTCCTACATCTCTTCGTGCGTGTCCGGGTCGCCGTCCCAGAGGCGCCCGCGCTCGAGGCCGGAGATCGCCGCCATCTCGGCGTCGGTCAGCTCGAAGCCGAAGACGTCGAGGTTCTCGCGCTGCCGGGCCGCGTCGCCGGACTTCGGCACCGGGACGGCACCGATCTGGACGTGCCAGCGGAGCACGACCTGCCCGGGGGTGATCCCGTGCGCGGCGGCGGCGTCGACGATCGGCTGCTCCGTGAGGAGTTCCGACCGCTTCGCGAGGGGGCTCCAGCTCTCGGTCACGATGCCGAGCTCCTGGTGCACCTTCCGCAGTTCGCCCTGCGGGAAGTACGGGTGCAGCTCGACCTGGTTCACGGCCGGGGCGACACCCGTGGCGTCCACGATGCGACGCAGGTGCTCCGGGGTGAAGTTCGAGACGCCGATCGAGCGGACCTTGCCGCTGTCGCGGAGGTCGACGAAGGCCTTCCAGGTGTCGACGAACTTGTCCACCGACGGGTTCGGCCAGTGGATCAGGTACAGGTCGACCGAGTCGAGGCCCAGGTTGCCGAGGGTCTCGTCGATCGAGCGGTGCGCCTCGTCGTAGCCGTGGTGACGGCCGGGGAGCTTCGACGTGACGACGAGGTCCTCGCGCGCCACCTCCGACTCGCGCACGGCCCTGCCGACGGCGTCCTCGTTGCCGTAGTTGAGCGCGGTGTCGAGCAGCCGGTAGCCGCCCGCGATCGCCGTCCCGACGGCCGCGGCGCCCTCGTCGCCGTTCAGCCCGTAGGTGCCGAGGCCGAGCTCCGGGAACCGGTGTCCGTCGTTCAGCTCGATGGTCGGTGCGCCGACCTGCATCAGCGGACCCCGAGCAGGTCGATGACGAAGATCAGGGTCTTGCCGGACAGGAAGTGGCCGCCGCCGGCGGGGCCGTAGGCGAGCTCCGGCGGGACGACGAGCTTGCGGCGCCCGCCGACCTTCATGCCGGGGATGCCCTCCTGCCAGCCGCGCACCAGGGCGGCGAGCGGGAAGTCGATCGGCTCGCCGCGGTTCCACGAGCTGTCGAACTCCTCGCCGGTCTCGTACTCGACGCCGGCGTAGTGCACCTTGACGGTCGACCCGGCGGAGGCCACGTCGCCGGAGCCCTCGACGATGTCGGTGATGACGAGCTCGGTGGGGGCGGGGCCCTCGGGGGCGTCGAACTCGGGCTTGCTGTTCAGGTCAGTCATGCCCGCCAGTCAACCAGAGAGCGCGGACATGGCCCCGCACGTCCACGGACGGCGCCGCAGCCCCCAGAATGGTTCCACCGTGACATCATCCACACCGACCGGCGAGCGCCGACGCCGTCTCCTCGCCGACCTCACCCCGCTCCGCCGCTCCCCCGCGTTCGCCCGGCTCTGGCTCGGCACCGCCATCGCCGGCATCGGCACGCAGATGACCACCGTCGCCGTCGGCCTCGAGGTCTACGACATCACCGGTTCGACCTTCGCGGTCGCCCTCGTCGGCGTGATCGCGCTCCTGCCGATGATCGTCGCCGGCCTCTACGGCGGCATGCTCGCCGACGCGTTCGACCGGCGCACCGTCGCACTCGTGTCCGCCGTGATCGCCTGGGCCGCCGTGGCCCTGATCGCCACGCACGCATGGCTCGGACTGCACAGCGTCGCCCTGCTCTACGTCCTCGCCACGGTCAACGCCGTCGCCGCGACCGTGAGCAACGCGTCCCGCTCCGCGATCGTGCCCCGGCTCGTGGGCACGGACCTGCTGCCGGCGGCGAGCGCCCTCGGCGGCATCGCCTCGGGGTTCCAGGTCACGGTGGGTCCTGCGGTCGCGGGCGTGCTCATCGCGGCCGTCGGCTTCGCCCCGACGTACACGATCGACGTGGTCCTGTTCACGTTCGCGTTCCTCGGGGTGTTTACCCTGCCGCGGATGGCCGCCGACCGGGACGCGCTCCGTCCGGGGCTCAGCTCGCTCGTCGAGGGGGCGCGGTTCCTCCGACGGTCGCGGAACATCACCATGACGTTCGTGCTCGACATCGTCGCGATGACGTTCGGGCAGCCCCGCGTGCTCTTCCCCGCGATCGGTGCGCTCGTGATCGGCGGCGGGTCGATCACCGTCGGCACCCTCACCGCGGCGTACGCGATCGGAGCCCTGCTCTCGAGCGTCTTCTCCGGTCCGCTCGGCCACGTCCGCCGCCAGGGCGAGGCGGTCGGCTGGGCGATCACCGCCTACGGTGGCGCGATCGCGGCGTTCGGCGTGGTCATCGCCTGCGCCCACGCGCTCGGCGGCCGCGAGGGCGACGCGTTCAGCACCGGCATCCTGCCCGCGCTCGGCCTCGCGGCACTCTTCCTCGCGGCGGCCGGCGGTGCCGACAACGTCAGCTCGGTGTTCCGGAACACGATCCTGCAGGCCGCCTCCCCGGACGGCATGCGCGGACGCCTGCAGGGCATCTTCATCGTCGTCGTCACCGGTGGACCGCGGCTGGGCGACCTCTACGCGGGGCTCGTGGTCGCCGCCGGCATCGCGTACCCGCCGATCATCGGCGGCGTGCTGATCATCGGCCTGGTCGCGCTGCTCCTCCGCGCGGTGCCGTCCTTCCGCCGGTACGACGCACGGCACCCGCACGCGAACTGACGAGCGGAGCGGCCGCCGGAAGCGACCGTCGACCGGACGGGAGGCGCGGTGCGGGCCGCCACCGCGCCTCCTGGCCCGCAGGTGTCGGGTACCGTACAACGCATGCCGGACAGCGCATCGCGCGACCTCCAGCGGACGGGAGTCCGCGCCGTGGTCCGGCGCACCTACCACTCGGTCATCCGGCACCGCGTCGTCGACGCGGCGGCGTCGCTGACGTTCTTCGCGCTGCTCACGGTGTTCCCGACGACGCTGACCGTGGTGTCGGCCCTGTCGATCGTGGACCGGCAGGGCGACAGCCTCGAGGACATCATCGGGATCCTCGGGTTCATCGTCCGCCCCGAGACGGCGTCGCACCTCGAGGGTCCGCTCCGGCAGCTCCTCACCCTGGACAACCCGTGGCTCGGCTTCGCGATCGGCGTCGTGCTGACGCTGTGGTCGCTCTCCGGGTACGCGACGGCGTTCGGCCGGGCGATGAACACCGCCTACGAGGTCGAGGAGGGGCGTCGCATCTGGAAGTTCCGCAGCATGATGCTCCTCGTCACGCTGCTCGTGATGGCCGGCGGTGCGATCGCGATCGTGATCCTGCTCGGCACCCCGACGATCTCCGCCGCGGTCATCCGGTCCTTCGGGTGGGCGCCGTGGATCGACGACCTCTGGAACGTGGTGAAGTGGCCGATACTCGCCGCCGACCTCGTCGTGATGGTCGCGGTGCTGTACTACGCGACGCCGAACGTGAAGACACCGCAGCTGCGGTGGGTGTCCGCCGGTGCCGGGTTCGCCATCGTGACGTGGGCGCTGGCGACGCTCGGGTTCTCGCTCTACGTCGAGACGATCGGCGGCGGCAACAAGGCGTACGGGTGGCTCGGTGGCGCGATCCTGCTGCTCGTGTACCTGTACATCTCGAACTTCGTCCTCGTGGTGGGCGGTGAGCTCGACTCCGAGGTGATCCGGATGCGCCAGCTCCTCGCCGGGATCGAGGCCGACGAGTCCATCCGGCTGCCGCTGCGCGACGTCACGCGGAACTTCACGCTCGCCCGGTGGCGGGACGCCGACATCGCCGCCGCGCACCACGTCCGGACGATCGCGGCGCAGCGGGCGGCCGAGGACGACGCCGATCCCGCCCGTGCCGAGGCGGCGGAACACCTGCGGGACCTGTCCCGGCAGGTGCGGGTCGGCGAGCCGCCGATGCCGTAGGCGCCGGGTGAACGCTGCTCGCACGGTGCGAGCCCGCGATCGCAGTGTGCGAGGTTCCGACCGGTGTGGGAGCGCGATTGCCCCGCACCGTGCGCGGAACCTCGCACACTGCGGAGGCGCGGCGCGGCGCGGCGCCGCGCCGCGCGTCAGCGCTCGCGCGCCGCCCGGTCGAGCATCTCCTCGGTGACGACCGGGATCGCCCCCGTGGCCAGCTCGATGCCCGACAGCCGCGCCGGGCTCAGGACGCGCTGGACCTGGTCCTCCTCCATGAGCCCCGCCGCGGTCACGAGCGTCGAGATGGGCGTCGAGGTCGTCAACGCCGTGTGCGCGATCGACGCCGCGGCCGCGTACCCGATGTACGGCGTGAGCGCGGTGACGACGCCGACGTTCGTGTCGACCTGGGCCGCGAGCTTCGCCTCGTTCGCCTCGATCCCGGCCACGCAGTTCACCCGGAGCGTCGCGCACCCGCTCGCCATCCACTGCAGCGACTGCAGGATCGAGTGGGCGATGATCGGCTCGAACGCGTTGAGCTGCAGCTGCCCGCCCTCGGCTGCCATCGTGACCGTGGTGTCCGCCCCCACGACCGCGAACGCGATCTGGTTCACGACCTCGGGGATGACCGGGTTCACCTTGCCCGGCATGATCGAGGACCCTGCCTGCCGCGCCGGGAGCGTGATCTCCCCCAGGCCGGCCTGCGGACCCGAGGCCAGCAGCCGCAGGTCGTTGCAGATCTTCGAGAGCTTCGCCGCGCTCCGCTTCACGGTGCCGGAGAGGGTCATGAACGCGCCGGCGTCGCTCGTCGCCTCGATGAGGTCCGGGGCCGTCACGATGTCGAGCCCGGACGCGACCTGCAGCTGGCGGCGGACCTCGTCGCGGTACTGGGGGTCGGCCGTGATGCCCGTGCCGATCGCCGTCGCGCCGAGGTTCGTCTCGGCGAGCAGCGGCATGACCGTCTTGAGCAGGAGGACGTCCTCCTGGATGGTGTGCGAGAAGCCGGTGAACTCCTGCCCGAGGGTCATCGGCACCGCGTCCTGCAGCTGGGTGCGCCCGATCTTCAGCACGTCCTGGAAGGCGTGCCCGCGCTCCGCGAAGGCGTCGGACAACGCCTCGAGCTGCGACACGAGCCGCCGCACGCCGAGGATCATCGCGAGCTTGATGCTCGTCGGGTACGTGTCGTTCGTCGACTGGCTGCGGTTGACGTGGTCGATCGGGTGCAGGTACCCGTAGTCGCCCTTCTCGCGGCCGAGGAGCTCGAGGGCGCGGTTCGCGAGCACCTCGTTCGTGTTCATGTTCGTCGAGGTACCGGCACCGCCCTGCACGATGTCGACGACGAACTGGTCCCGGAGCGAACCGTCGCGGACCTCCTGCGCGGCACGGTCGATGGCGTCGGCACGCTCGGCGTCGAGCACCCCGATCGCCTTGTTCGCCCGGGCGGCCGCCTGCTTGACGGTCGCGAGGGCCTCGATGAGGTCCGGGTAGACCGCGATCGGCACCGAGGTGATGGGGAAGTTCTCGAGGGCGCGGAGGGTGTTGATGCCCCAGTACGCGTCCGCTGGGACGTCACGCGACCCCAGGGAGTCGGTCTCGGTACGGGTCTGTGCTGCTTCGTTGCCGGTCACGCCCACGAGGGTAGCCCGTCCGGCCGGTCGGGGCCGGGCCCCGGCCCGGGCGGGCGCGTCGCGACGTGCGCGGACGTCGCAGGTGGCGCCGTGGACGCGCGCGGTGACGGCCTGGAGGCGCGGTGCGGGCCGGCACCGTGCCTCCAGGCCGTCAGGGGGTCGCGCCCAGGGCGTGCACGCCGGTCGGCGCCGGACGCGTCAGTGGAACTGCGGGACGATGAGGTAGATGCCGTAGAGGACGGCCGCGCCGGAGACGACGAAGCAGGCGACGGACAGGGTCCGGAACCAGCGCACGGCGGTCGTGACGTTCGACGGGTGCGGGAACCCGACCGTCGCCGGGCCGATCGTGCCGTCGTCCTTCACGGTGAACTTGCCGGCGCGGGTGTCGGCGGCGCTCCAGAAGCGGAGGCCGATCGAGTACACGGTGACCACGAAGCACGCGCCGACGAGCGACACGATCGCGACCGTCAAGAAGGCGAACCAGTCGATCCCCATCAGCGTCGTCCTCCCTTGCGGCCGGCCATGCGGCGCAGGGTGCGCTCGCGGCTCAGCTCGGCTCGACGCGCGGCGACGGTCTCGGCGCGCTTCTTCCGCTGCAGGTCACGCAGCTCCTTGCGGGTGAACACCGCGTTGGCGGCGACGTCCACCTCGATCGCGGCGGCCTGCTCGTGCGGCTTGCGGAGCGACCACAGGTAGAGCCCGAGGATCACCGCGGCGCCGACGACCGCGTCGATGACGAGGCCCGTGACGCCGAGGCGGGCGATGCCGGACGCGACCGCGCCGACGGCAGCGGCTGCCGGGAGGGTGATGAACCAGGCGATCACGATCTTGCCGGCGGTGGACCACTGGATCTTCGACCCGCGGCGACCCAGACCGGCGCCGATGATCGAGCCGGAGGACACCTGCGTGGTGGACAGCGCGAAGCCGAGGTGGCTCGAGGCGAGGATCGTCGCCGCGGTCGACGCCTCGGCCGCGAACCCCTGCGTCGCGCGGATCTCGGTGATGCCGGACCCGAGCGTGCGGATGATGCGCCACCCGCCGGTGTACGTGCCGAGGGCGATCGCCAGGGCGCAGGCGATGACGACCCAGAACTGCACGCCCTGCTCGGACGACTGCGCACCCGAGGCGATGAGGGTCAGCGTGATGACGCCCATCGTCTTCTGCGCGTCGTTCGTGCCGTGCGCGAGCGACACCATCGAGCTCGTGAAGACCTGGCCGATGCGGAAGCCGCCGCGCTCGTTCGGGAAGACCGGGCGCCGGGTGATCCGGTACGCGATCCGCGTGGACAGGAACGAGACCAGCGCGGCGATCACCGGCGAGAGGAACGCGGGGATGATCACCACCGTCAGCAGGGCCGCGTAGTTGACGGCGTTGAACCCCGCACCGACGATCGCGGCACCGATGAGCCCGCCGAACAGTGCGTGCGAGGACGACGACGGCAGGCCGCGCAGCCACGTGATCATGTTCCAGACGACCGCCCCGATGAGCCCGGCGAAGATCATCTCCGGGCTGATCGCCACGCCTCCGGGCCCCTCGTTGATGAGGCCGTGCGAGATCGACGTCGCCACCGCGGTGCTGAGGAACGCACCGACGAGGTTGAGCACCGCGGCGACCGTGACGGCCACCTTGGGCTTCATCGCACCGGTGGCGATCGGGGTCGCCATCGCGTTGGCGGTGTCGTGAAAACCGTTTGTGAAGTCGAAGAAGAGGGCCAACGCGATGACCAGGACGACTATGAGTGTGATGTCCACCGCGGGCAAGTGTCCCAGGCTGGACGCCGCCTGGCAAACCCTGTCGGACACCTGCTGTTCATGTCGCCTTCGGACTCGTTCAGATTCGGAACCATTCCGATGGAAGAATGGACGGCATGGACACCGTCGAGCTCCTCATCCTGTTGGTCGGATCGCTCGCGGTGACGGGGTTCGCTCGGGCGAAGGGACTGCCGGCGCCACTGCTCGTGACGGCCGTCGCCCTGGCCGCGTCGTTCCTGCCCGGCCTCCCGCCGATCGAGATCGACTCCGAGGTCATCCTGACGATCATCCTGCCGCCGCTGCTCTACTCGGCGGCGCTCGACGTGTCGTGGCAGAGCTTCCGGCAGTCGATCAAGCAGATCCGTCGACTCGGCATCTTCCTCGTGATCATCACGGCACTGGCCGTCGGCCTCGCGGCGTACATCATCATCCCCGACATGGACTGGCCCGCGGCGATCCTGCTCGGCGCGATCGTCGCCCCGCCGGACGCGGTGTCGGCCGCCGCGATCGGCCGGAAGCTCGGGCTCCCCCGCCGCGTGATGACGGTGCTGTCCGGCGAGAGCCTCATCAACGACGCCGCGTCCCTGACGCTCGTGCGCGTGTTCACCCTGATCGCGGCGGGCACCTCGCTGACGATCTGGCAGGACCTCGGGATCTTCGGCCTCGCGATCGGCGTCGGGCTGGCGGTCGGCATCGTCCTCGGCGTCGCGGTGCACTGGATCCGGATGCGGATCAACGACCCTGTGGTCGAGACGATCATGAGCATCCTGCTGCCGTTCGTCGCGTACATCCTCGCCGAGGACCTCTCCGGCTCCGGGGTGATCGCGGTGGTGACCGCCGGCCTCTACATCGGCTACAACTCGCCGAAGGAGGGCTACGCGACCCGGCTGCAGGAGCGCCCGCTCTGGACGAGCATCGACGTCATCCTCGAGGGGTTCGTCTTCGCCCTCATCGGCCTCCAGCTCAACACCGTCGTGCAGGACCTCGTCGAGAGCGAGCGCAGCCTCGGGCAGACCCTGACCGCCGCGGCCGTGGTGCTCGTGGTGGTGATCCTCGTGCGGCCGCTCTTCGTGTTCGAGTCGTACGTGCGCAACCGCTTCAACGGCAGGTGGTTCCGACCCCTGCGCATCCGGCTCTCCCGCGGCCATCCGTCCCTGCGGTGGATGCGCGGCTCGGCGGAACCGAAGCTCAACTGGCGCGAGCTCACCGTCATCTCGTGGACGGGCATGCGGGGCGTGGTGACCCTCGCCGCCGCCGTGTCGGTCGTGGCGAACCCGGTCGACATCAAGGCCCAGGACACCATCTTCATCATCGCGTTCATCGTGACGGTGGGGACCCTCCTGCTCCAGGGACTCACCCTGCCGTTCGTGATCCGGTCGCTCAAGGTGCAGGACCCGGCCGAGGGCGAGGAGGACGTCCGCAGCGAGATGCGCCTCAACCAGCGCACGACCGAGGCCGCGATCGAGCTGCTCGAGAAGCGACGTCCGGACTGGTCGAAGCAGTACGGCGACGAGGCCGTCGATGCCGTCGTGAACCGGCTCAAGGCCCGGCTCGAGCGCCAGGCGGAGACGTTCCGCCGCGACGCCGAGGAAGAGGAGGACGAGGAGCGCAACGCCCCGGTCCGCCTGCGGGGTGCCCAGATCCAGGACATCCGGCGGGAACTGCTCGACCGTCGCCGCGAGATCGTGCTCGAGGAACGCGAGAAGGGCAACCTCGACGAAGAGGTCATGCGCCGCGTGCTCGTGACCCTCGACGCCGAGGAACTCGCGATGGACTCGGCGCAGGCGTCGCGCAGCCGGTCCTGACCGCGACCAGGATCCCGGGCGTATCCTGGCGGCCCGACCCAGAACAGGAGCGCATCGCCGAGTGAGCACGCCGCGGAACGACGTCCCCAGGAACAACGACCTCCCGGATCGTGACGGGGGGCCGCGGCAGTCATCCGCTCCCAAGCAGCGCACGACACGTCCGTCCACCCGCGGTGGTTCGAAGCCCCGACGCGGTGCGCCGGTCGCCGGCACCCGGCCGACCCGAACCGGCTCCGGTGGTTCCGGTCGCGTCCGGCAGGCACCCGTCCCGGAGCCGCAGCGCATCAGCGGCTACCGGCGCTGGTTCGGGACGCTGCACCCGTCGCTCCAGTTGATCGGCCTGCAGCTCTGGATGCCGCTGTTCTTCATCGTCGGCTTCTGCCTCTGCTACGTCTTCGCGTTCCACGCCCCGCACCCGCACGACGTCCCCGTGGCCCTCGTCGGCAGCGACCCGACCCTGGTGGCCGCGATGCAGAAGGCGCTGCCGGGCGAGTACCTCTTCCACACCTACGACTCCCTCGCGCAGGCGAAGCGCGACGTGCTCGCCGGCACCATGGCCGTGGCGTACGACCCCTCGACGAACGAGGTCTTCAAGGCCACCGCGCACCAGTTCCAGGTCGCCTCGCTCGTCCCCGTGACGCTGACCACCGTCCTGACCGGCATCGGGGTCGCCGCCCCCACCGTGACCGAACTGGCTCCGCTGCCCGCCTGGGACGAGTACGGCACCGTCGCCATGTACGTCATGCTCGCCTGGTGCATCGGCGGCTACATGGTCGCGATGTTCATCGGCATCATGGGCGGCCCGCTCCGGCACCGCACGCGCATGGCCGTCATCGTCGTCGGTGGCCTGGTCATCTCGCTCATCACGAACACCCTCGCCGGGCCCGTGGTCGGCGCCATCCACGGACACTGGATCGAACTCGTCCTCATCGCCTGGGGCTGGATCGTCGCGATCGGCCTCGCCGTCAACGGGCTGAGCTACTTCGTCGGCCGGTTCATCGCCGCGCCGGCCATGATCTGCTTCGTCTTCCTGTCGATGCCGTCGTCCGGCGGCGCCTACCCGAAGTGGTTCATGCCGGAGCCGTTCGCGTGGCTCAACAACGTCGTCGTCGGCTCGAGCATGGTCGACATGATCAAGCACCAGATCTACGGCGTCGGCCCGTCGTACTCGCGCGGCCTCATCACGATGGCCTGCTACGCCGGCGCCGGACTCGTCCTCATGTACTTCGGCAAGCAGTGGTGGGAGCGCCGACGCATCCGTGCCATCGTCACCGGCCGCACGACGATGTTCCAGGACGCCCAGACCGCGAACCGCGAGTTCCTCGGCAAGCAGCGCGACGCCGAGCTCGAGCGCCACGGGCTCACCTCGACCGAGACCGGCACGCTGAGCATCCTCCACGACGACGACTGGGAGGACGAACGCGTCGGCGGCGACGTCTTCATGGGCGGTCGCGACGGCCTCGAGACCGAGACGACGCCCACGGGTCGCATCCCCGTCGTCCGCGGGGACCGCACCGGTCCGGTGCAGCGTCCAGGAGGCGCGGCGACCGGCCCCCGCACCCGTCCCGTCCCACGGGCGGACGGGTCCAGGGCACCGGGTCGTGCCGACGCCACGGGTCGCGCCGCCGACGGCGCCGGCGCCGGCGAGCGTCCGCACGGTCGACACGCGGACCGCTGAGCCCCGGGCGCCGCGCCGCGCGCGCGTCGCCCATGCGTGTGCGGTGCCCGTGCGTGTGCATGTTCCGACATCGCACGCGTCGATCGACGGGCACGATGTCGAACGGTGCACACGCATCCGATGCACGTGCACACTTCGACGCTGTGCCAGTCGATCGACTCGCGTGATGTCGCACGGTGCACGCGCATCGACACGACCGACGCCCGGACCGCGTCCGCACGGCGCGTATCCTGGGGGCATGAACCCGCGCATCGCCTGGCACCGCGTCCTCGTCACCGTCGTCGTCGTGTTCCTCGTGCTGACGGTCGGGTTCTACGCGGCGAGTGTGCTGCTCGCCCCCGCCGACGGCCGCAACGTCGCCGGGCTGTTCGTCGGCTGGGCGATGTTCGCGATGATCGGCGCGATCGTGTTCGGCATCATCGACTTCTTCGTGCGCCCGCTCGGCGGACGGAGCGGTGACGCCGAGGTCATCGCCGCGGCCGAGGAAGCCCGCACCGGCAGCACCCGCACGCAGACCCCCACCCGGTAGGACGACGCGCTGGGACGGCGACGGGTCAGGGTCCCGACGGCGCTGCCACCCCGGTGCCGGTGTAGCCCGAGACCGTGGCATCGTCCTCGGCGAACGTGAACCGCGCCCGCACCGATCCCCCGCCGAGCACGCCCGGCAGCCAGTACTTCGCGTCGTCCCACATCGCGTCGAACGGCACGGCGTCGACCGGGATCCAGCGGGGTTCGAGTTCGTCGCTGCCCGACGGGCTGCCCTGCCAGCGGCGGCAGACGAAGACGTCCGAGACCTGGGACCAGGACGGGCGGTACGGGAACCGGTAGTCCAACGTGCCCCGCGCCTCCAGGTCCGCCGCGTCGATCCGCAGGCCGACCTCTTCCGCGACCTCGCGCACCGCCGTCTCGACGGCGGACTCCCCCGGTTCCCGCTTGCCGCCGGGTCCGACGAGCCGGCCGGTCCCGAGGCCGCGTCGCTTCTCCCCGAGGAGCACCTCGGGGCCCTGTTCGCCGTCGCGCACGAGGTAGACGACGACCACGGCGGGGTGCTGGGACTTGCTCGGGTCGCGTGGGGTCACGCGTCCAGTCTGGCCGAAGTTCTGGCGTAGGCTTTTTCCATGGCGGGCACGCTGCGGGGGCACCATGGCTGAGCCGGGCAGGACCGGGCGCAGCCTCGAAGTGCTGCGTGCCGAGGCGGCCGAGGAGATCTCGATGATCGTCGAGCACCGCAGCCGCCAGGGCGAAGACCCGTGGGAGTTCATGCCGACGCTCCCCACCGTGGACGAGCAGGTCGTGCTCATCCTCCGCGCCGACGCCGTCGAGCTGGACGCCGCGATCGGGCAGCGGAGCGCGCAGTGGTCGATGCACCCCGCCTCCGGGCAGGGCACCCGCCTCGGCGAGGAGTACCACCGGCTCCGCCGCATCGCGCTGCAGCACCCCGAGCTGACGCCGGCGGTGTGGAAGCTCATGGGCGCGCTCCCCGAAGCCGGCTAGGTCGTTCCCGGCCGGGCTGCGGTTGGATGGCCCCATGACCGAAACCGTGCTCGCCGTCCTGAACCAGCCCTCCCGCGACCGCGCGCCGCACGACCCCGCGGCGGACGCGTTCACGTGGGCGAAGCCCCTCGAGGAGCACGTCCAGGTGCAGGACCTCGGCATCATCCGCGGCGACGGGGTCTTCGAGACCGTCACCGTGATCGACGGGCACCCGCAGGCGCTCGAGGCACACCTGGCGCGCTTCGGCCGCTCGGCCGCGATGCTCGACCTGCCCGCACCCGACACCGACGCCTGGCGCCGGGCGATCGAGGCGGTGTGCGCCCGGCTCGACCCGGTCCGCGAGGCCTTCGTCAAGACCGTCCTCACCCGCGGCGTCGAGGGAACGGACCGCCCGACGGGGTGGGTCTACGCGGCACCGTCCGGCGACTCGACCGCTGCACGCACCGAGGGCATCTCCGTCGTCACGCTCGACCGCGGCTACCGACACGACGTCGAGCGGACGTCCCCGTGGCTGCTGCAGGGCGCGAAGACGCTGTCCTACGCGGTGAACATGGCAGCGCTCCGCGAGGCCGGCCGACGCGGAGCGGACGACGCCGTGTTCGTGTCGACGGACGGCTACGTGCTCGAGGGCACGCGCGCGAACCTCGTCCTCTCCGTCGGCGGGCGGCTCGTGACGCCGCGCACCGACATCGGGATCCTCGCCGGGACGACGCAGGCCGACGTGTTCCGCTTCGCCGAGGAAGCGGGCATCGAGACCGCCTACGAGCTCCTCACACTGGACGACTTCCACGCGGCGGACGCGGCCTGGCTCGTCTCGAGCGTGCGCCAGGCGGCGCCGATCCGGTCGGTGAACGGTGTCGAGCGGGCGATCGACGCGGAACTCACGACGCGGATCAACGACTTCCTGCTGGCGCGCGAGGTCTGAGACCCGCCTGCGGGCGGCGGACGGGAGGCGCGGTGCGGGCCCGCACCGTGCCTCCCGTCCGGAACCTGGTCGCTACCAGCGCGGCGTGGTGACGCCCGTGCCGTCGGCCCACTCGAAGACGGACTCGCCCTCGATCCAGACGCGCGTCGCGCGGCTGGTCGCGTCGAGCGGGTCGCCGTCCCACAGGACGAGGTCGGCGTCGTAGCCCTCGGCGAGGCGGCCGACGCGGTCCCCGAACCCGAGGAAGTCGGCGGGGTTCGTCGTGAGCGCCTCGAGCGCGGTCTGGCGGGGCAGCCCCTCCTTCACCGCCGCGGTGGCCTGGTCCACGAGCATGCCGATCGGGACGACCGGGGCGTCGGTCGTGATCGCCACGCGGACCCCGGCCGCCGCGATCGCCGCGAGGTTCGGGATCCCGCGGTCACGGAGCTCGACCTTCGAGCGGCTCGTGAAGAGCGGGCCGTAGATGACGGGGATGTCCTTCTCGGCGAGGACGTGCGCGATCTTGTGCGCCTCGGTGCCGTGGTTCACGACGAGGCGGTACCCGAACTCCTCGGACAGCCGGATCGCGGTGGCGATGTCGTCGTGGCGGTGCGTGTGCTGGTCCCACGCGAGCTCGCCGTCGAGGACGCGGACGAGCGCCTCCTTCGTGAGGTCGCGGGCGAACGGGTCGCCCTTCGCGGCGGCGGCGTCACGGGCGGCACGGTAGTTCTGGGCCTCGACGAAGGCGTCGCGGATGATCTTCGCGACGCCGAGACGGGTGGACGGGGTCTGTCCCTTGCCGCCGTACACGCGCTTCGGGTTCTCGCCCAGCGCGCTCTTGATGCTCACCGCGTCGGAGATGAGCTGCTCGTCGATCGTGCGGCCGCCCCAGGTCTTGATCGCGACGGTCTGCCCGCCGATCGGGTTGCCGGACCCGGGCTTGACGACGATCGAGGTGATGCCGCCGGCGAGGGCGTCGCGGAAGCCCTCGTCGTCGATGTCGATCGCGTCGATCGCGCGCACCCCGGCCATGTTCGGGCCGGTCATCTCGTTCGTGTCGTTGCCCGCCTCGCCGTTCGCCTCCTCGTGGATGCCGACGTGCCCGTGGGACTCGACGAAGCCCGGGACGAGCCACGCGCCAGCGGCGTCGACGACCGGCAGCCCGGCCGGGGGCGAGACGTCCGGGCCGATCGCGGTGATGCGACCGTCCTCGACCACGACGGCGCCGCCGTCGAACTCGGGGGCGGTGACGGGGACCACGTGTGCGTTCGTCACGACGAAGGAGTTGCTCATGCCACCACGGTACCGACGGGGGCGGACACCTCGGCCGTGCACACGACATGCAGATTCCTCGCGGCGGTGGCCGACGCCGCTCTAGCGTCGAGCCGTCGTCCTGTCTCGTCCACCGTGGAGGAACCGATGCCCCGCACCGAGCACCCCTGGCCGTCCCACACCACCGTCACGCTCCCCTGGCGCAGCAGCGTGCGCGGCCCGCGGCAGGACCGCGAGACGACGTCGGTGGTGGCGTCGGTCCCGCCGCGCATCGCCCGGCTCCCCTGGTCCCCGGACGCCGACACCGCAGCGCTGCTCGACCGCGCCGCCGCCGCACTCGTGCACCTCGACGAGCACCACGGCGACCGGCTCGCCGTGCTCGGTCGCGTGCTCGACCGGACCGAGGCCGTCGCGACCTCCCGCATCGAGGACGAGCACGCCACGCTCGACGACCTCGCGCGTGCCGTGGTCGGCGTCCGGGCGAACCGCAGCGCGACGGCGATGGTCCGGGCCGGCGGGGCGATCGAGACGCTCGTGTCCTCCACGGCGTCCGGGACGATCACGGAACGGGCGCTGCTCGCGGCCCACCACCGGCTCCTGCGCGACGACCCGGTCGACGGCCGGGACGCCGGACGCTGGCGGGACGTGCAGAACTGGATCGGCGGCGGCACCACGCCCCGGCTCGCGCGCCACGTCCCGCCGCCGGCCGCGCTCGTGCCCGAGCTGATGGACGACCTGTTCGCGTTCCTCCACCGTGACGACCTGCACCCGATCGCGCAGGCGGCCATCGCGCACGCGCAGTTCGAGTCGATCCACCCGTTCACCGACGGCAACGGGCGGATCGGCCGCGCGCTCGTCGCCGCCGTGCTCCGCCGTCGTGGCCTCGCTCGGATCGTCACGGTGCCGGTCGCGACCGCCCTGGTCGCCGAGCGGGACCGGTACTTCTGGCACCTCGACCGGTACCGTCGTGGTGTCGTCGACGAGTGGGTCCGTGACGTCGCGATCGCGATCGGCACGGTGTGCGACGAAGCCACGGTCACGGCGCTGCTCCTCGACGAGGCCGCCGTCCCCCGCGGGTCGCGGTGGTGGCCGACCCGGGCGCACGACGCCGTCGCCCGGACCCTCCTCGACGATCCCGTCGTCACCGAGGACCACCTCGAGCAGCTGCTCGGCGACGACGCCCGCTCGATCGACACCGTGACCGACGACCTCTGCCGCGCCGGGGTGCTGCGGCCGGTGACCGAGCGGCGCCGTCGCCGAGCGTGGCTCGCGGTGGCCGTCGCCGACGAGGTGACGGCCTTCACCGACCGCGTCCACGACGCCGTCACACACCGGGCGAATAGGGTGGGGTGGTGAGCACCGAGCACGCCCAGGCCACCCCGCCCACCGCCGCCAAGCGGCCCGTGACGCGGACCCACCACGGCATCGACTTCGTCGACGACTACGAGTGGCTGCGCGACAAGGAGTCGCCGGACGCCCTGGCCTACCTCGAAGCCGAGAACCGCCACACCGAACAAGCGACGGCGCACCTCGACGGACTGCGCGACCGGATCTTCGCCGAGGTGAAGAACCGCGTGCAGGAGACCGACCTCTCGGTGCCCGTCCGCATGGGCGACTGGTGGTACTTCACGCGCACGGCCGAGGGCAGCCAGTACGGCGTGCACTGCCGTGCGCCGATCAGCGGCCCGGACGACTGGACCCCGCCGGCGGTGACCGAGGGCGAAGCGACGCTCCCCGGCGAGCAGGTCGTCCTCGACGGCAACGCGCTCGCGGACGGCCACGACTTCTTCTCGCTGGGTTCCTACGACATCAGCGACGACGGCACACGGCTCGTCTACGGCATCGACGTCGAGGGCGACGAGCGGTACACCCTGCACGTGCGGGACCTCACGACCGGCACCGACCTCGGCGACGAGATCCCGAACACCGGCTCCGGGGCGACGTTCGACCCGTCCGGGCGCTTCGTGTTCTACCCGACCGTCGACGACTCCTGGCGGCCCGACCGCATCTGGCGGCACACCGTGGGCAGCCCGGCGGCCGACGACGTCGTCGTGTTCGAGGAGCCGGACGACCGCTACTGGGTCGGCGTCGGGGTCACCCGGTCGTCGCAGTACATCGTGATCGAGCTCGGGTCGAAGATCACCTCCGAGGCGCTCGTCCTCGACGCGGCCGACCCCACCGGCGAGTTCCAGGTCGTGTGGCCCCGGCGCGAGGGCGTCGAGTACGAGATCGAGCACGCGATCGTGGGCGGCAGCGACCGGTTCCTCGTCCTGCACAACGACGGCGCCGAGAACTTCGAGCTCGTCGACGTCCCCGCGGACGACCCCACGTCGGAGCGCGACCGGCGGGTCGTCGTCGCCCACCACGCCGAGCGTCGGATCGAGGCGGTGGACGCCTTCGCCGGACACCTCGCACTCGAGTACCGGTCCGAGGCGCTCCCCCGTGTCGCGATCATCCCGATCGAGGGCGACGGCTACGGCGACGCGCACGAGGTCCCCTTCGACGAGGCACTGTTCTCGGCCGGGCTCGGTGGCAACCCGGAGTGGGACCAGCCGACGCTCCGGATCGGGTTCACGTCGTTCGTCACCCCGTCCGAGGTGAGCGACCTCGACCTCGCGACCGGCGAGGTCACGGTCCTGAAGCGCCAGCCCGTGCTCGGCGGCTACGACCCGGCCGACTACGTCCAGGAGCGCGACTGGGCCACCGCCGACGACGGTACCCGCGTGCCGATCTCCCTCGTGTGGCGCCGTGACGCGGTCGACACCGACCGTCCGGCACCGCTGCACCTCTACGGGTACGGCTCGTACGAGCACTCGATCGACCCCGGGTTCAGCGTCATGCGCCTGTCGATGCTCGACCGCGGCGTCGTGTTCGCCGTCGCCCACGTGCGCGGTGGCGGCGAGATGGGTCGGCACTGGTACGAGAACGGCAAGACCCTCACGAAGAAGAACACCTTCTCCGATTTCGTCGCGGTCGCCACGCACCTGATCGACACCGGACGCACCACCGCCGACCGGCTCGTCGCCGAGGGCGGCAGCGCGGGCGGGCTCCTGATGGGCGCCGTGGCGAACCTCGCCCCGGAACGGTTCGCCGGGATCCTCGCGGCGGTGCCCTTCGTCGACGCGTTGACGAGCATCCTCGACCCCGACCTGCCGCTGACGGTCATCGAGTGGGACGAGTGGGGCGACCCGCTGCACGACCCCGAGGTCTACCGGTACATGAGCGAGTACTCGCCGTACGAGAACGTCCGCGACGACGTGCAGTACCCGAAGATCCTCGCCGTGACGTCCATCAACGACACCCGTGTGCTGTACGTCGAGCCCGCGAAGTGGACCGCGAAGCTGCGGGAGGTCGGCGCTCCGGTGCTGCTCAAGACCGAGATGGCAGCGGGGCACGGCGGGGTCAGCGGCCGGTACGCCTCGTGGAAGGAGCGGGCGTTCGAGCTCGCCTGGCTCCTCGACGTCCTGGGGCTGGCGGACGAGGCGACCGCCGCGTGACGACTTCGTGAGCAGGAATGGTCGGGTTGCCCATCGGCACCCGACCATTTCTGCTCACCAAGCGAGCGCGCGAGCGCGCGCCGCCCGGCGCTCACACGCGGTTGAGCGCGTGCACCGCCTCGTCGTAGGACTCCTCGGCGAGGCGCACCCGGTCGCCCGCGAGCACCCCGTACCCGAACGTGCCCTCGCCGCCGCGCTCGGCGATCGCCGCGTTCGTGCGCAGCGTGTCGAGCGCGTGCAGGGAGCGCACCCGCTCGGTGAGGACGTCGGCCGCCGTCCCGATCCGCTTCCACAGTGCGTGCGGGAACGCGTCGTCGCCGAGCACGTCCATCGTCAGGCGCGCGCGCATCGTCGCCTGCCAGGCGGCCTCGGTCGTGGCGCGGTCGGCGGCCTCACGCGCAGCGGCGGTGTCCGAGGTGTCGTCGGCGACCGCGGCGCGCACGAGTTCGCGGACCTCCGGCTTCACCTGGGCGACGACGTCCTGCGCGACCTTCTTCGGCGACCGGAGGGCCCACGCGGTCGGTGCGGGGCGCTCGACCGCGTCGTCGAGGGCGTCGAGGAGCTCGAGGAACGGCTCGCCGTGCAGGAACGCCACGACGTCCCGGACCGACTGGTCGCGACGTTCGCGGGTGGCCGCCAGGATCCGCTCGCGCGTCATCGCGTCGACGAGCTCGTCCTGCGCCGGGGTCGACGCACGCGGCAGCCGGTCGATGAGGTACTCCGCCAACGCAGCGCGCGCGGTGACGGCGGCGAGTCCGTCCGCCCCTGCGGCAGCGCGGTCGACGGCGTCGCCGGCGGCGAACGCCGGACGGTACGCGCCGAGGATCGCGGCGATCTCGAGGGCGGTCTCGGCCGCCTGCCGGAGGTCGGTGGCGTCGCCGGAGCGGAGCCGCGCCTCCTGGGCGAGGAGCGCGGCGCGGAGCTTCCGCAGCCGCTTCACCAGCACGCGTGCGGTCGTTCCCTTGTCCGGCTTGTCCTCGGCCTGGAGGCGCGGTGCCGGTGCTCCTACCAGCCCACGTGCCAGCTTGGACGAGACGGCGGCGGGGCCGGCGCCGACGGCGGCGAAGCGCCCGTCCAGCGACGCGAAGAGCTCGTGGGCGACCTGCGGGTCGACGCCGCCGACGATCTCGACCTCGACCTCTCGCCAGGTGCGCGGGGTCTCGGGGGCGTCGTCGTCGAGCCGCGTCGCGCGGACCTGGTCGTCGGCGAGCTCGGCGATCTGGTCGCCGTCCTCGTCGAGCAGCCGCGTCACCGTGCGGGTCGTCGTGATCCGGACCACCGGGTGGAGGCCCCGGCCACGGCGCTCGGTGAAGAGTGCGGCGAGGACCTCGTCGGGGACGGTGTCGGCGTCGTCGGTGAGTGGGAAGTGCTGCTCGTGCCGGACGGTGTCGGACGAGGCGCGCTTGATGTGCCAGCCGGCGTCGGGGCCACCGGTCCGTCGGCGCACCGTCACGCGGGCGGCCACGAGGTCGTACCGCTCGGTGTCCCAGTACGTGGCGTCGAGGTCGAACGGTTCCTGGTGCTCGGTGCGGATGATGCCGCCGATTCCCACGAGGTCCGGCAGGGCACCGCCCTCGGGCAGGTCGTAGGTTCGCTCGATCTCGAGGTGCGTGTCGCTCACGCGGTCCTGTCTACCAGGGCTTCCCCGTGTTCCCCGAACCGGCGGGGTTAGCCTGAGCACATGAGCGAGACGATCACCCGCGACGCGTTCGTGCCGGAGGCCGGCGCCGTCACGATGTTCACGACCAGCTGGTGCGGCTACTGCGCGCGCCTGAAGAACCAGATGTCCAAGGCCGGGGTCCCCTACCGCGAGGTCGACATCGAGCAGACGCCCGGCACGGCCGAACTCGTCGCCGAGGTCAACGGCGGCAACCAGACCGTGCCGACGCTGGTGTTCCCCGACGGCAGCACGGCGACGAACCCCTCGCTCGCCGAGGTCCAGTCGCGCATCTGACGCCGCGGAGCCCCGCACAACCGAAGTCCGTCCGAACCGCGCGATCGCGTGGTTCGGACGGACTTCCGTTGTGCGAGAGACATGCGCGCCACGCGCCGGGCGCGCCGCACGCGCCGGACGGCGCCGGCCCTAGCCGCGCTCCAGCGCCTCGGTCAGCAGCGCCGCCATCGCGTCGAGCTGGATGTCGCCGGAGTCGACGATCTCCTCGTCCGAGCCGTCGAGCGCGCGGGCGGCGAGGGACGCCTTCGAGTCGATGAGCTCGGCGATCTTGGTGTCGATCGTCTGGGCGGCGATGATGCGCCACGCCGTGACGGGCTCCTCCTGCCCGATGCGGTGCACGCGGTCGATCGCCTGGGTCTGCTCGGCGCTCGTCCACGACAGCTCGGCGAGCACGACGTTCGACGACACCTGCAGGTTCAGGCCGACGCCCGCCGCGGTGAGCGAGCAGACGATCACGGCGACGTCGGGGTCGTTCACGAACGAGTCGATCTCGGCCGTGCGCTGCGCCGGCGTCTGGTCGCCCCGGACCGTCGCGGTGCGGAGGTGTCGACGTGCGAACACCTCTTCCGCCTGGTCCATGACGTCGAGGTGCTTCGCGAAGAACACGACCTTGCCGACGTTCGAGGCGAGCTGCGCCGCGTAGTCCGCCGCGAGCTGTGCCTTGGCCCGACCGATGCGCCGCACCATCGAGAACACGTTCTCCCCGGTCGGCGAGGCGTCCTGGTCCTCGAGCTCCCAGCGCGCGACCTGGCGGACGAGCTTGTGGTCGATGCCGACGACCGGGTCCTGCCCGGTGCGGGCGTCGAGCGCCTGGTGGTACCGCTTGACGAGCTTCGCGGTGAGCTCGCGCTCGGCGTCGCGGATCGAGCGGCCGACCTCGTCGTCGAGTTCGACGGGGATGTCGGCGATCCGACGTGCCGGGATGTCCGCGGCGACGTCGACCTTGCGGCGGCGGACGATGCCCTGGTCGATGACGGCCTTGCGGGCCTCGACGAAGAACCCGGGGTCGGCCGGCGTCAGGCCGATCTCCTCGAGCTCGTTCATGAGCTTGGCGCGCGGCTTCTTGTCGTCGATCCAGCCGAGGTACTCCCAGATGGTGCGGAAGTCCTCGACCGAGTTGATCAGCGGCGTGCCGGTGAGGGCCATCAGCAGCGGCGACGCGGTGCGCGACCGGATCGCCTCGGCGAGCTGCAGCACGAACTTCGAGCGCTGCGAGTCCTTGTTCTTGATGAAGTGCGCCTCGTCGACGACCATGCCCTTGAACCCGAAGTTCCCGAGCCAGCCGGCGTGCCGGTCGAGGATCTCGTAGTTCACGATGACGATGTCGGCGAACCCGTCGAGGTCGTCCCCGTCGCCGTGGATGACCGTGGCGGTGCGGTTCGGGACCCAGCGGGCGGCCTCGCGCTTCCAGTTCGTCTTGACGACGTTCGGCACGACGACCAGCAGCGGGAAGGCGTTCGCGGCCTCGGCGGCGAGGAGCGACTGCGCGGTCTTGCCGAGGCCGGGCTCGTCGGCGAGCAGGAACGTGCGGTGGCCCTGCGCCGCGGCGGCGATGAGCTCCGCCTGGTGCTTCATGAGCGTGGTGCCCGACCGCGAGTGCAGCGTCGTGGGCTCCGGCAGCGGCATCGTCGCCGCTCCCCCGCCCGCGCCGTACTCGAACGACTTGAAGAGCGGGCCGAACAGCTCCCAGTTCGCCAGGCGACGCGGGTGCGCGACGGGCTGGTCGGCGAGCGCGAAGTCCGGCGGCAGGAACGGGTTCGCGAGCTGTCGCTGCACGACCGCCTGCGGCACGACCGCACGCACCGGACTCTCCACCGTCGGCGAGGGCTCCGCCGCGATGACGAGTTCCTCGGGCTGCAGTTCCATGCCGCCCGCGATCATCATGTCGCGCTTCACGGTGCGGGTCGTCTCGCTGACCGACGCCTCTTCCGTGAGGAGCTGGATCACGCTGGTGTCCCGCGCCGCGGTCTTCGCGAGGATCGTCGCGACGCCGTCGAGCCGCTTGAGCTGCTCGGCGCGCTGCGAGTCGGTGAGTTCGGTGTCCGCCTTGACCCGTGCGCGTTCCTCGCGCATGAGCAGGGCGACCGCCTGGAACTTCGAACGGTTCGACGCCTTGAGCGGTCCACGCTGCGCCGCCGCCTCGACCTCGCGCACGGCGCGGGCGAGCACGGGGATGACGCCGTCGTTGTCGAGCGGCCTGGTGCGACGCGACGCGGTCCGCGTCCCGCCGGCTGCTCGCCGGGTGCCTGATCGAGCCAACGCTCCTCCTGTTCCGCCCGTTCGTGCGGGCGAGCCGCCCCGCGGGGCGGAAGTCCTGAACCGGCGCCTGGCACGGCTCCGGTGTTCCGGGGGCCACCGTGGCCCACCGCTTCGCCGGTCCCCGTCCGGGGGACGTGGAGTCCCGCGGACCGTTCCCATCGCGGCCACCGGGTGGGGCCGGATGCGACGGTCCGCGCCGGGATCCGGCGCCGTCACACGCACGTGATGCCCCCTCGGAGCGATCACGGACCCGGTTCCCACGTCGGTCAAGTGACCGACTGCTGCGTCCGGAATCGACGCGGCACGCGGGAACGCGGTGCGTGCGCGCTCAGTTTACTCCCCGACCACCGACGGAGGCGACTCGACGACGCCCGCGCGAGTCGCGCCTCCTGGATCCGCCTGCTGTCGGGTCCAGGAGGCGCGGTGCGGACCCGTCCCGCGACCGGCGTCGCGCAGGTGGTCGCGTCAGGCCTGTGGTGCGGAGCGCGGACGGAGGAGGCCGTCGGACGGGACGATCGGCGTCGCCTCCGCGAGGGCCGCCTGCGTCGCCGCCAGCAGCTGCTCCGCCGTGTGGATGCCGTTCGCGGAACCGGTCGTGGCCTGGCCGCCGGCGTGCGCGAGCAGTTGCGCGCCGATCGCCGGGCCGATCCGGTCCGACTGGTCGGGGTTGCGCGCGATCCAGTCCCGCGCGACGGCGTCGGCGAGGCGTTCGGCGGCCGCCCCGCGCTCCGCGTCGCCGCGCGACCGGTGCCACAGCCCCGTGACGACGAGGTGCGCCACCACGGCACCGATGTCGCGGACCGGGTAGCCCCAGCCCGCCGTGTCGATGTCGAGCAGGCCGGAGATGCGCCACGGCTCGTCCTCGTCGACGAAGACCTGCTCGAGGTGCAGGTCGCCGTGCACGACCTGCTTCGTCGCGGTCGCCCAGCCGATCGAGCGTCGACCGATGGCGTCGTAGAGCGCGTCGATCTCCTCGGCGTCCTGCGGCAGCGCGGCGACGAGGGTGCGGCGGTGCCAGTCGGCGTGGTCCATCGCGTCGGCGCGGGCCTGCTGCGTCATCGGGACCGTCGCGATCCGCCCGGTGAGCGCGGCGAGGGAGGCCACGAAGCGCGGGTCGTCCGCGATCTCGAGGATGCGGCTGCCGGCGGGGACCCCGCGGATGCGTTCGAGGACGAGCAGACCGTCCCCACGGCTCGAGAGCACCCGCGGCACCGGCAGTCCGGCGGCGACGAACTGCTCGTGCGACTTCTCGATCGGGGCCACCCGGTGCGGACGCACGACCTTGAGGAAGAGGGTCCCCTCGGCGGCGTCGACCCGCACCACGGCACGCTTGCCCGGTCGGTACGCCGCGACCGTGAGGGTCGGGTCGGTGACCGGCATGCCGAGCGTCGTGAGGAGCTCGGCGACGGCGTCGCGGTACGTCACCTGGGGCAGCACCGGCAGCCCGGGGTCGTTCGGGTACGCCCACACCGAGACCGGCTCACCCGTCGCGGGGTCGGTGACGATCGCGCTGTTCTGGTCGTGGGTCCCGCCGGTGTCGACGTAGGTCAGGACCGTGGCGCGCTGGCCGTTGCGGTCCACGGTGTCGACCTCGTAGCCGTACAGGTAGCCGTTGCCCGAGGGTTCGACCGAGTGCGCGCGTGCGGCCACCACGGAGGTCCCGGAGCCGGCGAAGGCCTGCGGGATGACGCGCTCATGGTTGGGCCACACGAGACCAGTCAACCGGACGGGGCGGGATTCGTCGCGTTCGTGCACGGCTCGGCGCGCGCACCGTGGCTACCGTGGTCGTCGTGAACCCGGTCGCGCGTCTCCGCAGCTCCAGTCGCACGCCGTTCCTGCAGGTCGTCAAGACCGCGGTCGCGGTGGTCGCCGCCGTGCTGCTGTGCCGGTTGCTCATCGACGGCCCGTTCCCGACCTTCGCCGCGATCGCCGCACTGCTCGTGGTGCAGCCGAGCATCAACCAGTCGTTCGTGAAGGGACTCGAGCGCAGCGCCGGGGTCGTCCTCGGCGTCGTGCTCGCCACCGGGTTCCACCTGCTGCTCGGCGACACCGTGTGGGTCGTCCTGCTGGTCATCGTGCTCGCGATCCTCATCGCGTGGGCACTGCGGCTCACCCCGACCTCGGCGACGCAGGTCGGCATCAGCGGCATGCTCGTGCTGACCGCGGGCGTCGTCACGCCGAACTACTCGGCCGACCGGATCCTCGAGACCGTCCTCGGAGCGATCGTCGCCCTCATCGTGAACGCGCTCATCGTGCCGCCGGTGCTGCTCGGTCCGGCGCACCTCGCGGTCGCGCGGCTCGCCCGGGACACCGCCGCCGCGTTCGAGCGGGTCGCGATCGGGCTCACCGAGGGGTGGGACCAGGACCGCTGGCACGAGGCGCTCCTGCAGGCCCGGGCGCTCCGGCAGCAGCACGCCCGCGCCGAGGCGTCGCTCACCGCGGCCCGGGAGTCCCTCACGATGAACCCGCGCGGCGGCCGGCACCGGACCGTCCTCGACGAGGACATCGTCGTGGCCGAACACCTGCGTGTGCTCGTCACCCGGGTCACCGGCATGACCCGGGCGATCCAGGACAACACGGCACCCGACCTCCGGGCCGACCCCGTCGTCGGGAGCATCGCCACCGAGGTCGCCCGGATCGCGGCCGACGTCCGAGCGCTCAGTGCCCGGGTCGCCGCGAAGGAGGTGCCCGTGTCGACCGCCGCGTCCCCTCGGCCCCGGTGGTCGGTGCCGACGTCGCCGCAGCACGACGAGGACGTCACGGAGCCGGCACTCACGGCGCCGCTCGAGGTGATCCGCCCGAACTCGCGGCACTGGATCCTGATCGGGGCGCTGCTCGAGGACATCCGGCGCGTGCGCGAGGAGCTGCTCGGCGAGGACGACTGACGCGGAACGTGGGCGGGCGCGTGCGCGTGCGCGCTCGTGGCGCGTCAGCGTGCGGCGGGCACCGCCTTGCTCACCGGCACGCGACGCGCGTCGCGCGTCAGCGTGCGGCCGACGCTGCCTCGGCCGCCGAGTGCACGATGTCGTCCCAGATCGTCGCCGTCGGCACGGTCGAGTCGCTCGAGACGACCTCGACGCTCGCGAACCGGCTGATCTCGGCCACGACGGCATCGGCCCCCGCGGCACGAGCGGCGACGCTCGCGATGTCCGGGACCGCCGCCCGGAGCTCGGCGACCACACGGTCGCGGCTGTCGTCCTCCATGTCGCCGAGCACGCCGATGCCCTTCCAAGCGGCGTCGAGCTCGGCACGCAGACGGACGAGGGCCGGGTGTTCCGGCATGTCGTTCATGGTGCCCCCACTGCGGATGTGACGTCGGGTACGCCGCTTCCGGTGCGCGAGCATAGCAACGAAGCAAGCAGTCCTCACGTCCCACGAACGGGGGACAGACCGTTCTACCTGTCCGGCCGCCGTGACTGTGACGAGATTCAGCGAGTTCAGCCGTGGGATCTCCCGCATGTACAGGTTCGATGCCACGATGGGGTCGAGGAGGTCGCTATGCGCCTGTTGGTGGTCGAGGACGATGACGAGATGCGCGCGCTCATGGAACGTGGGCTCGCGGCAGAGGGGTACCGCGTCACCGCGGTCGAGAACGGGGTCGAGGCGCTGATCGCGCTCGGCGACCAGGCGTTCGACCTGGCCGTGGTGGACGTCATGATGCCCGGCATGTCCGGCTTCGAGCTCGCCCGACGCATCCGCGAGCGCGAGGACCCGGTCCGGATCCTCCTCGTGACCGCGCGGGACGCCGTGGACGACCGCGTGTTCGGCCTCGACGCCGGCGCCGACGACTACCTCACGAAGCCGTTCGCCTTCGCCGAGCTCACCGCTCGCCTCCGCGCCCTCGGCCGTCGCGAGTCCGCCGGCGCCCCGCGCACCATCGAGGTGGGCGACGTCGCGATCGACTCCGAGGCCCGTCGCATCCTGATCAAGGGCCAGCGGGTCGCCGTGAGCCCCACCGAGTTCGCGCTCCTCCGGCTGCTCGCACGGTCGGTGGGCACCGTGGTCGACCGCCCGAAGATCCTCGAAGAGGTCTGGGACGGCTCGCAGCACGTCGACCCGAACGTCGTCGAGCAGTACATCTCGTACCTCCGCAAGAAGCTGACCTCGCACGAGGCGACGGTCGCGATCTCCACCGTGCGCGGCCGCGGCTACCGGCTCGATCTGCTCGGGGCGTGACCGGTTCCGGGCGTGGCCTGATCCGTCCGCTGCGGAACCTGTCGCTCCGCGCTCGGATCACCATCGGGTCCACGGCGATCGCGGCGGTGGTCATCGTGCTGCTCGTGCTCGTCATGCGGTTCCAGGTCGTCAGCGTCGTCGCGAGTGCCACGCGCACCCTGCTCGACGCGGACGCCGACCCGTACGTGGCCACGCTCGAGGTCGACAGCGATCCCGACCTGTCCCCGCCGGGCAACGCGCAGCTCGTTGCCGTGGTCTCGCCGTCCGGCGACATCGCCCTGTCGACCATGCCGCCCCGCGTCGAGCGCGCGCTCGGCAGCCTCACCGAGACGAAGGCCGGGACGTCCCTCATCCGGGTCGCCGGCTCGGAGTACCGCGTCGTCGTCGAGCACCCCGTCAACCAGGCGGGTCGGTGGACGGTCGTGGCGGCCCGCAACTCGCAGGCCGAGGCCATCGTCGTCGACGACCTGACCTCGACGCTGTCGCTCACCGGGCTCGCGATCCTGGTCGCGTTCGGCGTCGCCTCGTGGGTGCTCGCGACCGCCGCCCTGCGCCCGGTGAACCGGATGCGCCGCGAGGCCGAGCGCCTCTCCGTCGCCCCCGAACGCGCCGAGCTGCCGGTCGGGCCGGCCCAGGACGAACTCGCCTCGCTGGCGACGACCCTCAACGCCTTCCTCGCCCGCACACGCCAGGCCACCGAACGCGAGCGCCAGATGGTCTCGGACGCGAGCCACGAACTCCGCACACCCCTCGCGATCCTGACGACCCAGCTCGACCTGGCGTCCCTCGACGGGGACGACGCGGCCGCCCTCGCCGCCCACATCGAGCGCGCGAAGCTCAGCGTCGCGCGGCTGTCCCGCCTGGCGAACGACCTGCTCGCGCTGTCCCGCATCGAGGAGTCCGAGCGCCGCGAACAGGACGGTGCCGAGCAGCAGCCCACGGGCTGGTCGGACCTCGGCGACGAGGTCATGAGTGCCGTCGACCGCGTCCGGCTCATCGCGTCCGCCAAGGACATCACCGTCGACTTCGACCTGGAGTCCCCGGTCGCCGTCGGGGGTTCCGGCCCGGGCATCGGCGGCGGCACCGTGGAACCGCGGTACCGGCTCGACACCGGTGGCATGGCGCAGCTCGTCACGAACATCGCCGGCAACGCGGTGTCGGCACTCCCCCGCGGCGGCGGCGTCTTCGTCTCGTGGCGCAGTGCCGGCGGCGAGGGGATCCTGCAGATCACGGACGACGGCCCCGGCGTGCCGGAGTCGTTCATCCCCGTCGCCTTCGACCGGTTCACCCGTCCCGACGAGGCCCGGAAGTCCCGCCCGAACCCCGACCCCGCGACCGGCACGATCCCCCTGCCGGGTGGTTCCGGACTCGGGCTCGCGATCGTGCGGGCCGTGGCGGAGCGTGCGGGCGGGACGGCGTCGCTCCGGAACGTGCGGTCCGGCGGGCTCGAGGTCACGATCCGCATCCCCGAGGTGCGGTAGCCGGTCGGTCACTGGAAGTCCCTCGACCGGGTGCGGACCGACAGGGACAGGTGTTCGATCCGGTCGGCCACCAGGTTCACGACCCCGTCCGGCGACCGCTCGAGGATCCCCCGCACGATCACGGCCGGCGCCTCGCGCGCGACCCGTCGGTACCGCCCCCACACCCCGACGCTGCAGATCACGTTCACCAACCCGGTCTCGTCCTCGACGTTCATGAACGTGATGCCGGACGCCGTCGCCGGACGCTGCCGGTGCGTCACGATCCCTCCGACCTCGACCCGCCGTCCGGTCTCGGCCGTCGCGGTGTCCTGGACGCTGAGCACCCCGCGGGCCACGAGGCCGCCACGGACGTGCCGCACGGGATGGTCGTCCGTCGTCATCCCCGTCGACCACATGTCCGCGATGAGGACGTCACCGCTGGTCATCTGCCCGAACAGCGGCGGCTGCACCGTCACCTGGGTGTCGGGCAGCTGGTCGGGACGCTCGGCCGCGGCCTGTGCTGCCGACCACATCCCACCGCGCCGGTCGACCCCGATCGACGCGAAGGCGTCGGCGGCGGCGAGCGCCTCGAGCTGCGCCGTGGTCAGGCCGACACGGCGAGCGAGGTCGGACATGTCGGTGAAGGGACCGTGGGCGTCCCGCTCGGCGACGATCTTCTCGGCGCTCTTCCGGCCGAGCGAGGAGACCTCGGCCAGCCCGAGACGGACCGCGAAGGCGCCGTCCCGCCGGTGCCGCGCCGTGTCGTCGGGCGTGGCCTTGTCGAACGGCAGCACCGGGGGTTGTTCCTCGGCCAGGCAGTCGTCGTGACCCGTCGCGTGGACGTGCGCCGCGCCTCCTGGACCACCGTCGGCGTCGTCGTCGGCGGCGTCGTCGTGCAGCGGCTCCAACGTGGCGTCCACGCCGGAGCGCAGGATGTCCGGTCGCAGGACGGTGACCCCGTGCCGACGGGCGTCGGCCACCAGGGTCTGGGGTGAGTAGAACCCCATCGGCTGCGCACGGAGCAGCGCGGCGAGGAAGGCTCCGGGGTAGTGCAGTCGCATCCACGCGCTCGCGTAGACGATGAGCGCGAAGCTGATGGAGTGGCTCTCCGCGAAGCCGAAGTTCGCGAACGCCTGGATCTTGGCGTAGATGGCGTCGGCGTCCTCGCCGTGGATGTCGTTCGCAGCCATCCCGGCGTAGAGCTTCTCGCGCAGCCGGTCGATCTTCTCGTGCCCGCGCTTCGACCCCATCGCACGCCGGAGCAGGTCGGCGTCGTCCCCCGAGCACCCGCCCACCGCGATCGCCATCTGCATCAGTTGTTCCTGGAAGAGCGGGACGCCGAGGGTCCGCTCGAGCACGGGTTCGAGCGACGGGTGGATGTACGTGATCGGCTCTTCGCCCGTGCGCCGCCGGATGTACGGGTGGACCGCGCCGCCCTGGATCGGCCCGGGGCGCACCAGGGCGACCTCGATCACGAGGTCGTAGAAGCGCCGCGGCAGCAGTCGGGGCAGCGTCCCCATCTGCGCTCGGGACTCCACTTGGAACACCCCGATGGTGTCCGCGCGGCACAGCTGGTCGTAGACGCCCTGTTCCTCCTTCGGGATGGAGTGCATGTCCCACCGCTCCCCGCAGTGCTCGTCGGCGAGGTCGAACGAGTACTGCAGCGCGGCGAGCATGCCGAGCCCGAGCATGTCGAACTTCACGAGCCCCATGTAGGCGCAGTCGTCCTTGTCCCACTGCAGCACCGTCCGGCCGTCCATGCGGGCGTGCTCGATCGGCACGACCTCGCCCACGGGCCGGTCGGTGAGGACCATGCCGCCGGAGTGGATGCCGAGGTGCCGGGGGAACCCGAGCACCTGCTGCGCCATGTCGACCACGGTGTCCGGGATGTCGTGGTCTTGGCTCTCGGTCACCGAGCCCCAGCGTTCGACCTGCTTCGACCAGGCGTCCTGCTGCCCGGGGCTGTGGCCGAGCGCCTTCGCCATGTCCCGCACGGCGCCCTTCGGCCGGTAGGTGATGACGTTCGCGACCTGTGCGGCGTTGAACCGGCCGTACTTCTCGTAGACGTACTGGATGACCTCTTCACGCCGGTCGGAGTCGAAGTCGACGTCGATGTCGGGTTCCTCGTCGCGCATGGCCGACAGGAAACGCTCGAACGGCAGCCCGTAGCGGATCGAGTCGACCGCGGTGATCTCGAGCAGGTAGCAGACCGCCGAGTTCGCCGCCGAGCCGCGGCCCTGGCAGAGGATGCCGCGCTCACGGGCGTACTGCACCATGTCCCGCACGATGAGGAAGTAGCCGGGGAAGTCCTTGTCCTCGATCACCGAGAGCTCGCGCTCGATGCGCTCGCGCTTCTGCGGGTCGACACCGTCCGCGCTGCCGGGGTAGAACCGGCGGGCGCCGCGCCAGGTGAGTTCCCGCAGCCAGGACATCGTGGTGTGCCCGTCGGGGACGTCGATGTCGGGCAACCCGGGCTTGACCGTCTTCAGCCGGAACCCGAGCTCGTCGGCGAGTTCGACGCTGTGCTCGATCGCCCCGGGGTAGCGGGCGAACCGCCGGGTCATCTCCGCCCCCGAGCGGAGGTGGGCCGTCGGTGCGGCCGGCAGCCAGCCGTCGATCTCGTCGAGACTGCGGCGGGCCCGGACCGCGGCGAGCGCCGTCGCCACCGGGAAGCGGTCCGGGGTGGCGTAGTGCACGTTGCCCGTGGCCACCGTGGGCAGCGCGTGCTTCGCGGCGAGCGCGGCCAGGGCGTCGTTCCGCGCGGTGTCCATCGGGTCGCCGTGGTCGGTGAGCTCGACGACGACCCCCGCCGTGCCGAACCGGTCGAGCAGGGCGCGCAGGGCGTCCTCGGCCGCGGACTCGCCCCCGCGCTCGAGCGCCTGCCGGACGGCCCCCTTGCGGCACCCGGTCAGGACGCGCCAGCGCCCGTCCGATCGTGCTGCGAGGTCGTCGAGGTCGTACCGGGGTCGTCCCTTCTCGGCGCCGGCGGCCAGGTGCGCCCGGGTGACGGCGCCGGCGAGCCGGTGGTACCCGTCCTGCCCGTCCGCCAGCAGGAGCAGGTGCGTGCCCTCGGGGTCGGGTACGCCGTTCTGCGGTTCGGTCAACCCGAGGGACAGCTCGGTGCCGTACACCGTGGCGACGGTCGGGTAGACCTCGGCCACCTCGGCCATGCGCGCGGCACCGTAGAAGCCGTCGTGGTCGGTGAGGGCGAGCCCGTGCAGGTGCAACCGAGCGGCCTCTTCGAAGAGCTGTTCCGGGCCGCTCGCGCCGTCGAGGAAGCTGAACGTCGAGTGCGCGTGCAGCTCGGCGTACGGCACGACCGGCACGTTCGTGTCGTCGGCCACCGGCGGGGTCGTCGGCGCGTAGGGCTCGCGCTTGCGGGACCACGCGGGGCTGTCCCCGCCGTCGCCGTCGTGCGTGCTGCCGGGGCTCCGCTTGTCGGACAGCGCACGTTCGAACTGGGACCACGGGATCGGCGGGTTGCTGTACCCCATCAGTGTTCCCCCGTCCGGGCGGTCACGTCGCCACCGCCTCGGCCCACCACCGGTGGTCGGCGAGCACGAGGTACCACGCACGTCCGTCGGCGTCGACGAGCTGCAACCGGTGGAGTCGGCGTCCGCCGGCCTCCCACCAGCGCACGACGAGCGGCCACGGTCCGGCCCACGCGGTCACGGCGTCGAACCGGCCACCACGCTCCCCCTCGGCACGGAACCGTTCCGGGACCCCGGTGAGGACGCCGCGGTCGTCGACGTCGACGGTGCCGCCGTCGCCGGTGACGACGTCCACCGGGCGCGGACGGTCGAGCACGGTCGCCGGCGGCGGACCGGGAAGCTTGCCGGGCCACGGGCGGTCGCGGACGGTCGCCAGCGCACGCTCGCCACCGACGGGAGCGTCGCCCCACGGCACGAGCACCACGCGTTCGGCCAGGGTGCGCCCGCCGCCGATCCGTGGCGTGACCACCCCGTCGTGCCCGACCAGTCCCTGCACGCGGGCGAGACCGTGGTGCACGCGTTCGTCCGGTCCGGTCCCCCAGAGCCCGCGTTCGTGGTTCGCCATGTCGTCGACCGCGACGGGCTCGAGCACCACCTGGACGACCGGCGCCTCGAGCCCGGTCGGGTCCACCCCGCCGGCGAGCTGCCAGCGCACCCGGTCCACCACGTCGGCGGCGTCGAACCACCGCGGGTGCACCCACGTGCGCTCGAGCAGGATGTCCCGCTCGTCGACGATGCCGACCCGGATCGTGGTGGCGACGAGTCCGGCTGCCCGGAGGCGTGCGGCGAAGTCGTCAGCGGAGCGACGGAACGCGAACGCGATCTGGTCGGCACGTTCGAGCGGGGGTTCGAACGACGCCTCGACCCGGAGTTCGGGCGGGACCGCGCGCGCCGCGACCTCTCGCGGGTCACGACCGCCGGCGAGCCGGTGCAGGAACGCCCCGGCGAGTCCGAACCGGTCGCGCACCTGTTCGTCGGCCAGCGCGGCGAACTCGCCGAGGGTCTGGATGCCGAGGCGCCCGAGCAGCATCGCGAGGTCGGCGTCGCCGAGCACGCCGAGCGGCAGCCCGGCCAGGAACGGCGCCGAGCCGTCGACGGGCACGATCCGCACCCGCTCCCCCGGACGTGCCGGGCGAGCCCGTGCGGCCTGTTCAGCGGCGAACGGGGTGTCCGCGACGCCGGCGCGCACCCCGGGAGCGCCGTGGTCGGCAGCGATGCCGGCGAGGGTCGCCGCGGCGGCTCGTTCTCCGCCGTAGTACCGGGCCGGCCCGCGGGACCGCAGCGCGAGGGTGCCCGGGCGGAGGACCTCGACACCGGGGACCGCCGCCTCGACCGCGCGGATGACCGGTTCGAACGCCCGGTGGTCGAGCGCGTCGTCGTAGGGCTGCACGACGAGCTCGGGGCAGCGCGCCTGTGCCTCGCGCACGCGGAGCCCCCGGACCACGCCGTGCTGCCGGGCACTGGCGGAACTGGCGTACACCTGGCCCTTCACCACGAGGGCGAACGGGTGGTCCGGCGGCGACCCGGCAGCGCGAGCGGCCGCGATCACCGGCCAGTCCGGGCACCACAGCACGATCGTCCGGGTCGGCGGGGGCTCGGGCAGCGCCCCACCGCGGGCGAGTGCGTCGGCTCGGATCGACCGCGCATCGGGCACGCCCGCCGCACCCGCGCCGGCCCCGGGCCCGCGTCCGGCGAGGGCACCGGTGACCCGGGACCCGGTCGTCCGGGTCCGGCCGCCGCCCCGGGGGCTCACGACGCCACCGCCACGGGACGCAGCACGGGTGTCGTCCGGCCGGGGCCGGACGCCGCAGCGGTGGGGACGGCGGCCCGGACCGTGCCGTCCGCCGCGGGCAGCAGCAGGTCGGCGTCCACGGGTCGCCCCGCTCCGGCACGACCGGACGCCGACACCGTGACCCGTCGTTCCGTCAGGAAGCCGTGCCCGTCCCCGATGCCGCTCCACTCGGACCGGGTCACCCGCAGCGAGACGTCGGCCCCGGGCCAGGAACCGAGCGCGACGAGCGCACCACCACGCTGTCGCAGCCGTGCCGACAGCCGGGAGACGTCGCCCGGCACCACCCGACCGAGCGGACGGGTGAGGACGATCTGGGCGACGTCCGCCAGCGCGGCCGTCACGGTGAGCCACTGGTCGCCCGGGTCCGGTACGAGCACGAGCCGTTCGAGGTCGATGCCGGCCGCGGCCGCTGCCTCGACCCCGAAGGACGGCACCCCCACCACCGCGCACCAGGCACCGGCGGCCGAGGCTGCCTGCAGCATCGTCATCGCGAGGAGCACCGACTCGTGCACCGAGTAGGACCCGCCCACGCGGATCGCGCCACCCGGCAGGAGCGGTGCGAGCGCCTCGGCCGTGGGCAGCCCCTCGGTGTCGACCCGGGTGGACTCCATTTCGGCCACACGCGACCGCAGCGAGGTGATCCGTTCGAGTGCGGCGCGGGCGTCACCGAGGTGGTCGACCCGCCGCACCGGCCGGGCAGGACCGGGCCGCCCGGTCGGCTCTCCGTGAGCCCCGGGCGATCGGAGTGCCGCCGCCGTCTGCATGCCCTCATATTCGAACATGTGTTCGATGATGTCAATCGGGTCTGACATCCTGTGGACAGTTGCTTCGAACACGCGTTCGACACGCCGTGTGAGCGGTGGATCAGCACCCTGTGGAGGAGTGATCCGGCACCGCCGCCCGACGATCCGCCGTCACCAGCGGGCGACGGCCCCCACACCGGCGAGCACCGAGCGCGTCTTCGTCTCGACCTCGTCCGCCTCGTCCGTGGCGACCGACGACCACGTCACCGCGCCGCCGGCACCGAACGACCGCGACCGCACCGTGCCCCGGTCGTCGATGACCGTCACCAGTGTGCGGATCACCACCGACAGGTCGACCGCGCCGCTGGCCGAGAAGTACCCGATCGCACCCGAGTACAGCCCGCGAGGCCCGTCCTCGAGCCGATCCGCGATCCCCATGGCACTGATCTTCGGCGCGCCGGTCATCGACCCGGGCGGGAACGCGGCGTGCACAACGGCTGCCCGCGACGTCCCCGCGGGCAGGACCGCACCGATCGTCGACACCATCTGGTGCACGCTCGCGTAGGTCTCGACGTCGCAGAGCCGGTCGACGTGCACCGACCCCGGTACCGCCGTCCGGAGCAGGTCGTTCCGGAGCAGGTCGACGATCATGACGTTCTCGGCACGGTCCTTCGCGCTCACGGCGAGTCCGGCACGGATCGCTTCGTCCTCCACAGGGTCGTCGGAGCGCCGTCGGGTCCCCTTGATCGGCTCCGCGGACACCGTCCCGGACGCATCGATCCGCAGGAACCGCTCAGGAGACCGGCTCGCCACGCGCAGCGGGCCGAGCCGTAGGTACGCACCGAACGGGACGGGGTCCGCCGCGCGCAGCCGCAGGTACTCGGTCAGGTGGGGGTCCGTGGCGGGGCCACGCCGCGCCTCCTGGACCGGCGGCACCGCGAAGGCGGTCGTGAGGCACACCTGGAACGCGTTGCCCGCACGGATCTCCGCGCGGCACGCGTCCACCGCCGTCTCGTAGGCGGCGCGCGTGACGCGCCCGGTCGCCGGAGCGGGGCCCGGGAGGAACGGGGCCACGTCGTCGACGTCGACCCGCGTGACCGGGGCGGTCACCGTCTCCAGCCATGCGCGGTTCCGCGCGCTGGCCCCGGGTTCCGCATCGCTCGCCAGGGCGAGTGCCCAGGCGTCACCGGCGGCGTCCACGACCACCGCGCGGTCGACGAACCGCAGGTCCGCGTCCGCGTGCCCCTCGGCCGTCCGGTCGACGCCGTCCGACTCGCGACCGAGCTCGTAGCCGAGGAACCCGACCCAGCCGAGCGCGAAGCCGCAGCCCGCGACCGGTTCCGGCAGCACCGGGGTGCGCGCGAGCAACTCGGTGAGGACCGCGAAGGCGGGTCGGTCCGATCCCTCGGCGGTCGCGACGCCCCCGAACCACGATCGGGACGCCGGGGTCGTCTCGACGAACGCCCGTCGCGTCTCGTGCCGGAACCGCGCTGCGAACGGGCCGTCCGTCAGCGCCAGGACCGACCACCGGGCACGGGCGTGCGCGGTCGGGGGCGAACCGGCCGGCAGCGAGGAGTCGAGCCAGACCACGTCGGCGCCGGACGCGGCGGCGAGGGCGCCGAGGTCGGGAGTCGACGGCAGCCGCCGGACCTCGATCCGGGCGGACGCGGGTGCTGCCGTCAGACCGCCGCGATCGTCCACGAGGCCGCCGACGAGGACCCGGGCTCGAGCACGACGAGTCCGGCGTCGGACCCGGCGTTGAAAGCGTCCGGCGCACAGGTCATCGGCTCGACCGCGAGACCCGCACGGTGGTACTCCGGCACGACGTGGTCGGCGGTGTGCACCTGCGCCCACCCGCACTCCGGGCCGAACGAGGCACGGACACCGCGGCCGTCGGCGGCGGTGAGGACGATCGTCGCGCTGCCGTCGGCGTCGCGGTCGAACCCGGTGAAGGCGTGGTCGATGAACCGGTCGCCGATGCGCGTCGCGGAGCGCAGGTCGAACTCGTCGTGCACGGGCGCGAGGCCCGTCGGGACGAGGCGGTCCTCGGTGACCTCGAGCACCTCGGCCGCGGGCAGCGTCAGGGTCCAGTCGTCGACACGACCCTCGCCGGCGACGAGGTACGGGTGCGGACCGGTCCCCCACGGTGCCGCGTCGGCACCGGTGTTCGTCCCGGTGACCGTCGTGTGCAGCCCCTCGCCGTCGACGCGGTACTCGACGAGCACCTCGACGCGGAACGGGTAGCCGGCCTGTGCAGGCACCGTCGTGCCGAGGACCGCGCGGTCCGGTTCGTGGGCGACGATCCGGAAGTCGGTCCAGGCGACCAGTCCGTGCAGCGCGTGCTGTCGCTTCGGCTCGGTCAGCGCGAGCTCGTGCTCGGTCCCGCCGAACGTGTACTTCCCGTCGACGACCCGGTTCGGCCACGGCGCCAGGACGGCTCCGCGGAAGGCCGGGCGGACCTCGTCGGCGTCGAACGGCACGACCAGGTCGCGTCCCTCGAACCGGAACGTCCGCAGCGTCGCCCCCACCGAGGTGATCTCGGCCGTGTAGCCGCCGGCGGTGATCGTCAGGGCGGAACCGGACAGGGGTGCGTCGCTGCTCATGCGCTCAGCGTACTGGGGACGCGGGAGCCGGATCGCCTCGGGCGCGCGTCCCCGGAACGAGAAGACCCCCGCGGTTCCGGAGAACCGCGGGGGTGATGGTGGATCTGAGGGGACTCGAACCCCTGACCCCCTGCATGCCATGCAGGTGCGCTACCAGCTGCGCCACAGACCCGAAGTGTTGGTGTTCCCACCGACTTCAGTGTGCCCCCGTTCCCCGGAGGCACCATAGAAGCGTACACCATGCGAACGCCGGGTGACGAAATCGTCGCCGCCACCCGGGCGCGTCGCACCTACGCGGTGTGGTCCACCGGGAGCTCGAGCGGGATGGTCGGGCAGTCCGACCAGAGACGCTCGAGCGAGTAGTACTGGCGGTCTTCTTCGTGGAAGACGTGCACGACGATGTCGCCGAAGTCGATGAGGACCCAGCGGCCCTCGCTCCGGCCTTCACGACGGAGCGGCTTGGCCCCGGCTTCGAGGAGGCGCTCTTCGATCTCGTCCGCGATGGCGAGCACGTTGCGCTCGTTCCGGCCGGTCGCGAGCAGGAACACGTCGGTGAGCTGCAGCGGCCCGGTCACGTCGAGGGCGACGAGGTCCTCGGCCTGCTTGGCGTCGGCCGCCTGGGCGGCGATCTGCACGAGTTCCACTGCGCGTGAGGAGGCGGTCACGGATTCCTTCCGGTCGGTCGACCTGGCAGGCTGCCGGATCGCTTGATGGGTCACGATCATAAGCCACCCACCGACACACGGCCAGGCCGTGCGCGGTGGGGAGGACTCAGAACGTGTGGGTCGTGACGAGGGCCACGATGATGACGGCTGCAGCAGCGACGCCGACGGCACCGACCGTCACGCCGAGGATGAGTGGCGTGCGCGACTCCTTCGGCTTGGCCGCCGCGAGGACGACCTGCCGCGTGGAGGTGTGGCTCGACACCGCACGGCTGGCACGGACCGGGCTGGCGTCCGTGTCGGGCTGTTCGTCGTGCTGCTCGAGCAGACGGTCGACCTCGGCACCGTCGATCGGCCGGTGCGATCCGGTCGAGGACAGCGACGCCGGCAGGTCGATCGAGCCGGTGAGGATGACCTCGCCCGTGGCGTTCAGCGCACCCGTCGGGTCGGCGAGGGCCGAGTTCGGCAGGATGATCGCGTTCGTGTTGGTCACGGCGACGCGGCGGGTGCCGGTCTCCTCGTCGTGGACCTCGGCGTCGTTCGAGTCGTGCGCCTGCTGCGACCAGTGGCCGACGGGCGGCTCGAACGCGGTCGTGAGGGGCTTCGGCTCGGCCGGACGCTGGAACGAGGCCGGCACGCGGGGGGCATCGGCGTCGCCATCGGTGTCGCCGGCGGACGACGGCGCGCCACTCGACGTGGGTGCCGAGGCGGCGCGCGCGGGCTGGGCGGCCTTCTGGACCGGGACCTCGTTCGTGTCGTCCTCGTCCAGCGAGAGCGGGAACACCGCCGGCGTGGAGGACTGGATCGGGGTCCGCTGCGCCGTGGCAAGAACGTCCGGCGTGCCCGGGGTTTCCGGAGCGTCTGGCGCGTCCGGCGTGTCCGAGTCGGCATCGGTGTCGGACGGCTCGGTGGCCTCGGGCGGGGCCCAGGTCGAACGGTGGCGACGCGGCTCTTCGCTGTGGGCGGCGGCTTCCTCGAGGGGCTCGATCGCGTCGGGCGATCCGTCCGCCTCGGTCGCCTGCGCCACGGCTGCCTGGTCGAGCACGACCGTCTCGGCCGAGGGCTCGGGGTCGACGGAGGACTCCTGCGCGAGCGGCTCGGGCTCGGCAGTCGACGTGCCCGTCGCGTCCGGCGTGCCCGTCGCGTCCGGCGTGCCAGGGCGCTCCGGTCCACCGTGCAGCGCGTCGACCGAACCGAGGACGTCCTCGACGGTGCGGTCGGACGACTGCGGGGTCGGGTTCTGCAGCGGGACGGGCTGGATCGCCTGCCCCTCGGCCGCACGCAGCTGCCGGATCTGCCGACGGGTGAGCCCGCCCGAGCCGGGGACGATCTCGGTCGCCGAGGCCGGGGGCATCGACGGCACACCGGAGCCGGCGGACGACGGCGACGAGGCCGACGACGGCACGGCGGACTGTGCGGGTGCGCCAGGGGCGGGAGCGACGTGGCTGCCGGGACGGTGGCGCACTTCCGGCTGCTCGGCCGGGGCGGCGACGGTCGGGGGCGGCGTCACGGGCTGCGCACCGCCCGCGGCGGCACGCTCCCGCTCGCGCGCCTGGCGCCGCGACAGAGGCGGCTGCGCGTCGGACGAACTCATGCAACGCTCCGATACAGATGGTGCTTGGAGATGTACTGGACGACACCGTCGGGGACCAAGTACCACACGGGGAAACCACGTCTCACCCGGTCGCGGCAGTCGGTCGACGATATTGCCAGCGCGGGAACTTCGAGCAAGCTTACGTCTCGTTCGGGCAGACCCGTGATGCTCAAGGCGTGTCCCGGACGTGTCACAGCGACGAAGTGCGCGAGGTCCCAGAGGCCATCATGGTCCTTCCAGTCGACAATCTGCTGGACGGCGTCTGCGCCGGAGATGAAGACCAGCTGCGCGTCGGGTCGCTGCTCGTGCAGGTCCTTCAGCGTGTCGACCGTGTAGGTCGGGCCCGGGCGGTCGATGTCCACGCGGCTCACGGTGAACATCGGGTTCGACGCCGTGGCGACGACGGTCATGAGGTAGCGGTGCTCGGCGTCGGTCACACCGGACTTCATGTACGGCTGCCCCGTGGGGACGAAGACCACTTCGTCGAGGTCGAACGCGCGCGCCACTTCGGACGCTGCCACGAGGTGGCCGTTGTGGATCGGGTCGAACGTGCCACCCATCACGCCGATGCGAGGCCGCCCCGTGCTCTCGAGCATGGAGTCGCGGGTCAGTGCTCGGCGCGACCGAACTCGTCGACACCCGTCTCGTGGGTGCGCGTGGCCTCGAACTTGTGCGAGTGGCGGTAGGCCACGTCGCGGAAGCTCCAGGTCACGAACCCGAGGAACGCGAAGAAGAGGGCACCGACGAGCGGGAACACGTACGCGGGGACCCCCGAGGCGTGCTCAGCGGCTTCTGCGAGGAAGGTCATTGATCCGATGCTCCGTTCGGTCGGGGGAATTCGCCGTTCAGTCTAGCCGCGGATCTGTCCCTGCCCGCGCACGATCCATTTGGTGCTCGTCAGCTCGGGCAGCCCCATCGGCCCACGAGCGTGCAGCTTCTGCGTGGAGATCCCCACCTCGGCACCGAACCCGAACTCCCCGCCGTCGGTGAACCGCGTCGAGGCGTTCGCCATCACGACCGCGGAGTCGACCTCGGCCAGGAAGCGCTCGGCCGTGTCGACGTCGTTCGTGACGATCGACTCGGTGTGGTGCGTCGACCAGCGCGCGATGTGCGCCATCGCCGCATCGACGTCGGGCACCACCCGGACGGACAGGTCGAGGTCCATCGACTCGGTCGCCCAGTCGTCGTCCGTCGCCCGGAGCACACCGGGCACGAGCACCCGCGTGGCGTCGTCACCGCGGAGCGTGACGCCGGCGGCCCGCAGCCGGTCGGCCAGCGCGGGCAGGAGCCGGTCGGCCGCCCGCTCGTGCACGAGGAGCGTCTCGAGCGCGTTGCACACGCTGGGCCGCTGCACCTTGCTGTTCAGGACGATGTCGATCGACCGGTCGAGCGGGGCCGACTCGTCGAGGAAGACGTGGATGACCCCGGCACCCGTCTCGATCACGGGCACCTGCGACTCGGTCACGACGGTCTGGATCAGTGACGCGCTGCCCCGCGGGATGAGCACGTCGACGAGCCCGCGTGCCCGCATCAGGTCGGTCGCGCCGGCACGCCCGAACTCGTCGATCGTCTGCACGAGTTCGCGCGGCAACCCAGCCGAGGCGACGGCGTCCTGGATCCGGGCGACGAGCACCGCGTTGGTGTGCTGCGCCGCCGAGCCGCCCCGGAGCACGACCGCGTTGCCGCTCTTCAGCGCGAGGCTGGCGATGTCGACCGTGACGTTCGGCCGCGCTTCGTAGATCGCGCCGACGACCCCGAACGGCACCCGCACCTGGGAGAGCTGCAGCCCGTTCGGCAACCGCGACCCGCGGACGTGCTGCCCGACCGGGTCGGTGAGGCCGACGACGTGCTCGACCGCGGCGGCGAGGGCGTCGATGCGGACGGGATCGAGCCGTAGCCGGTCGAGGAGCCCGGACGAGAGCCCGCTCTCCTCGCCCGCCAAGAGGTCCTCGTGGTTGGCCGCGACGATCTCGTCCGTCGCCTGTCGCACGCCCGCCGCGATCGCGAGGAGCGCCGCGTCCTTCACCGCGGTCGTCGCCGTGGCGAGGACCGACGCCGCGTCGCGCGCAGCGACGAGCTTGTCGGTCAGGGTCGGGGCGGATGCGGTCAGCGACATGGCTCGATTCTAGGCGCGGGGGTCCGCCACATGACGGCGGTCCGGCTCACCTGTGGAGGGCCCTGGAGGCGCGGCTCCTGTGGAGGAGTCAGCACACGCCCGCAGCGTCCTCACCCCTCGGTCCGCGCGCCCCGCGAGCGGGCACGACACGCCGCAGGCGTGCCGCCGAGGTCGCGGAATCCGTCGCTCGGAGACGCCGAGAGTGACGAACAATGCCCCCTCGGCGGACGTGAGCGGCGCGTCGAAGCCGACCCGCGCCTCCCGAACCGAACCGAACCGAACCGAACCGAACGAACCGTACCGAACGAACCGGAACCGAGCCCGTCAGCCCCGCGCCGCCGCCTCGAACCAGGTCCCGACCTGCTCCCCCGCCAACGCCCGCTCCACGAGCGCCGTCGCCGTCACGAGCACCGCCGTGCCGGCCTCGGCCGCGAGCCGGGCGGCAGCGACCTTCGTCCCCGCTCCCCCGGTCCCCACGCCCGCGCCACCGATCGACCCGAACGTGACCCCGGCGAGCTCGTCGCCGAACGGCACGTGCGTGATCGGCTCCGCGCCGGGCTGCTCCGGGGGCCGCGTGTAGAGCGACTCCACGTCGGACAGCAGCACGAGCGCATCGGCCCCGAGCAGCCGGGCCACGAGCGCCGCGAGCCGGTCGTTGTCCCCGAAGCGGATCTCGTGCGTGGCCACGGTGTCGTTCTCGTTCACGATCGGCAGCACCCGCAGTGCGAGCAACCGGTCGATGGCCCGCTGCGCGTTCACCCGGTGCGTCGGGTTCTGCAGGTCCCCCGCGGTCAGGAGGATCTGCGCCGCGACGACCGCGTGCCGGTCGAGTTCCTTCTGGTACCGGAACATCAGGACGTTCTGCCCGGTCGCGGCGGCGGCCTGCTGGGTGGCGAGGTCGTCGGGGCGGCCCTCGAGCCCGAGGAACGGGAACCCGGTGGCGATGGCGCCGGAGGACACGAGGACGACCTCGGTCCCCCGGGCGTGCGCTGCCGCGATGGCGTCGACGAGCGGAGCGATCTGCCCGGTGTTGTCACCGCTGACCGACGACGACCCGACCTTGACCACGATCCGCTTGGCACGCGGGATGTCCTCGCGCCGGGTGACGGGTCCGAGGTCGGTGCGTGCGGTCGTGTCGGTCATGCCGTGGTCAGTCCCTGTCGTCCCGGTCGGCTTCTGCGGGAGACAGGTCTCCGTCCTCCGCCCACAGCCCGGCGATGCGCTCCTGCTCGAGCTCGGCACGCGCCGCGGCCTTGGCGTCCATGCGCTCGAAGTACTCCTCGCGACGCTCGTTGCGGGTCGGACGCGAGGTCGCGCCGATCCGGGCGTCGGTCCCGCGGGCGCTCGTGATGAGCTCCGCGGTCGAGGTGAGCGTGGGCTCCCAGTCGAAGATCGTGCCGCCGTCGCCACCGATGACGACGGTGGACCCGGCGACGGCTCCGGCCTTGAACAGGCCGTCCTCGACGCCGAGCTTCGCCAGGCGGTCGGCGAGGTAGCCGATCGCCTCTTCGTTCGTGAAGTCGGTCTGCTGCACCCAGCGCTCCGGCTTCGCACCGCGGATGCGGTAGAAGCGGTGTTCCTCGCCGCCTTCGGCGCGGATGGTGAAGGGCTTGTCGTCGACCGCCTTGGGGCGGAGGACGATGCGCTCGGCCACCGGCTCGGCGGCACGGGAGGCGCGGGCTTGCTCCACGACGTCGGCCAGCGCGAACGTCAGCTCGCGCAGGCCCTTGCGGGACGCGGTCGAGATCGGGAAGACGCGGTAGCCACGGCCCTCGAGCTCGTCGCGCACGAAGGCGGCGAGCTCTTCGGCCTCGGGCACGTCGACCTTGTTGAGCGCGATCATCTGCGGGCGCTCGAGCAGCGGCACCTGCCCCTCGGGGACCGGGTAGCGCTCGAGTTCGCCGAGGATGACGTCGAGGTCGCTGATCGGGTCACGGCCGGGGTCGAGCGTGGCGCAGTCGATCACGTGCAGGAGTGCCTCGCAGCGCTCGACGTGACGGAGGAACTCGAGGCCGAGGCCCTTGCCCTCCGACGCGCCCTCGATCAGACCGGGGACGTCGGCGACGGTGAAGCGGGTGGACCCGGACTCGACGACGCCGAGGTTCGGCGTGAGGGTCGTGAACGGGTAGTCGGCGATCTTCGGCTTCGCGGCGGAGATCGCGGCGATGAGCGAGGACTTGCCGGCGCTCGGGAACCCGACGAGGGCGACGTCGGCGATGGTCTTCAGCTCGAGGCTGACGTCACCGGCCCAGCCCTCGGTGCCGAGCAGCGCGAACCCGGGGGCCTTGCGCTTCGTGGTCGAGAGCGCGGCGTTGCCGAGACCGCCCTGACCGCCGGGGGCGATGACGACGCGCATTCCCGGCTCGGTCATGTCCGCGAGGACGTCGCCGTTCTCGTCGTACACGACGGTGCCGATCGGCAGCGGGAGCTCGAGCGTCTCACCGCTGATGCCGCTCCGCATGTCGCCCATGCCGGGCTGCCCGTTCTTGGAGGAACGGTGCGGCGAACGGTGGTAGCCGAGCAGGGTCGTCACCTGAGGGTCGGCGACGAGGACGATGTCGCCACCGTCACCGCCGTTGCCGCCGTCCGGGCCGGCCAGCGGCTTGAACTTCTCACGGCGGACCGACACGCAGCCGTTGCCGCCGTTCCCCGCGGTGAGGTGCAGGGTCACGCGGTCGACGAAGGTCGCCATGGGTCCACTCCTTGGTGTTGCAACGAAAGAACGGGAGGGGCGGGCACGTGGCCCGCCCCTCCCGCAGAGTCAGATCGTCGAACTGCTTACGCGTTGACGATGTTGACGACCTTGCGGCCGCCCTTGGTGCCGAACTCGACCGCACCGGCCGAGAGGGCGAACAGCGTGTCGTCGCCACCGCGGCCGACGTTGGCGCCCGGGTGGAAGTGGGTACCGCGCTGGCGGAGGATGATCTCACCGGCGTTGACGACCTCGCCACCGAAGCGCTTCACGCCGAGGCGCTGTGCGTTCGAGTCACGACCGTTGCGAGTGGAGCTCGCACCCTTCTTGTGTGCCATCTTCTACTCCCGCCTTACGCGATCGAGGTGATCTTGACGCGGGTGAGCTCAGCGCGGAAACCCTGACGCTTCTTGTACCCGGTCTTGTTCTTGAACTTCTGGATGACGACCTTCGGACCGCGGAGGTCCTCGAGCACCTCGGCGGTGACCGTCACGTTGGCGAGCTCGGAAGCCGCCGACGTGATCTTGTCACCGTCCACGAGGAGCACCGGGGCGAGGTCGATGTTGCCCTTGTCGTCGGCCTTGGCACGGTCGATCGTGATGATCGTGCCGACCTCGACCTTCTCCTGACGGCCGCCGGCGCGCACTACTGCGTAAACCACGTGGAAATCCTTACGTAACTCTGCTTGAGGGAAGTCTCGGGTGCCCACTTCTGCACGAGCGGTTCCCGGAGGGCCGGGCCCGATCGGCGACGCAGGCAGAACGGCCCGCTGACACCAGGGATCGAGAATACTCGATGCCCCCAGGTCCGGTCAAACGGCGACACACGTACGATTGCCGTGTGACCGTGATGATCGACCCGCCGACGTGGCCCGCACACGACACTCTGTGGTCGCACCTCGTCAGTGACACATCATACGACGAGCTGCACGAGTTCGCTGGACGCGTCGGTATCCCACGCCGTGCGTTCGACCACGACCACTACGACGTGCCGCTGTCGCGCTACGAGGAACTCGTCGCCGCGGGGGCCACGGCGGTCACCGGGCGGGAGCTGGTCCTGCGCCTGATCGGCAGCGGGCTGCGGGTCGCCCAGCGGGACAAGCACACGTTCTGAGCGCGCGGCCGCCCACGCACGGTGCGAGGTTCCGTGCTGGGTGCGGCGGTCGCACCCTCGCGCCCTGCCCGGCACCTCGCACGCGGCACGGCGCGGTGGCGCGCGGCGGTCCAGGAGGCGCGGCGCACCCCCGCCCCGCCGGGCACCTCCCACGGCGCGCGGCCGACTCCCGGGCGCGGCGCGGCGTGGCGCGGCGGTGAGTCGCCAGCGCGCGTGGCGAGCCCGGACGACATCGCCGAGGTCGGACGACGTCGGGGATGTCGCACCCCCGCGTCCGCAACGGACGGCGCACGCACCGTGCGACATGGTCGACGTCGGACGACCTCGACCATGTCGCACCACGTCGGTGCGCGGCGCACGGCGCGCGGCACACGGCGCCCGGCACACGGCCACGAGCCGCACGCGGCCGCTCAGCGGCTCAGCGCGGCGCCGGACCACCCCAGGGGTTCGACGGGGGCTGCGGCGGCGCGTACGGCGGCACCTGGGCCCCCTGCGCCCCCGGCTGACCCGGCTGACCCTGCTGCGACGACGGCTGCACGGTCGCCGGCGGCACCGCGTCGGCCGGTCGGACCGTCCCGGGCGTGCCGGGTGCTCCGGGCGCACGACGTCCGCCCCTTGGCCGCCCGAGCCAGAGCCACGCCGCGGTCGACGTCGCGATGAGCATCAGGGTGAACGGCACACCGGACTGCAGCGGGCGGGTGACGACGTCGATGAGGAGCTGGGCGCCTCCCGAGCGGACGGCGCTGAACGTGCCCGTGAAGACCCCGACGAGCGCCAGGGCGATCGTCCCAGCGGCCCCGGCGAGCACGGCGCGGAGGAGCACCGTCGGCAGCGGGCTCCGTCGGTCGACGGGCGTGAGGAACGCCAGCGCGAGGAAGGCCCCGGCGTAGAACGGGAACGGCGTGGCGAACACCCCGGACACGAACCCGCCGATCAGGCTGCCGCCCGCGCCGTAGCTCGCGAACGGGTGCACCACGAACGAGGCGCCGAGCAGGCCGACGAGCCCCGAGACGAACTCGACGAGGACGATCGACACGACGGCGATGAGTGCGCCGGCCGTGTTCGTGACCGACGCTCCCGGAGCGAAGGCCCGACGCGGATCCGCCGGCGTCCGCGGCTGCCGCGGAGCCGGCGCTGCCCCGCCGTACTGCGGCCCGCGGTACGGGCCGCCCTGCGGCGCACCGTACGGGACGCCGGACTGCTGCGGCCCGCCGTACGGGGCACCGGACTGCTGCGGTCCCCCGTACGCTCCGCCCTGCTGCTGCGGGGCACCGGCGGGCGGCGCGGGCTGGGACCAGCCCGCGCCGTAGTACCCACGATCGTGCTGCGACCGCTGCGGATCGCCGGGGTTCGACATCGTCAGTTCCCCAGGATCACGGCGCCGTCGTCGGTGTCGTCACCCTCGGCCGTCGCCGGTGCGCTGATGCTCGGGGACGAGACGCGACGGGACCGCGAACGGCCCTGCCCCGGCTGCTTGGGCTCCGGGAGCGCCTGCAGCACGGAGTCGAGCAGGGACTCGGCGTCCCCGCTGACCTGGCGCGGCTCGCGCTTCGTGGCGGCGATCGGGATGTCGAGGATCGCGACCGAGGTCTCGGCCGGGGTCACCGGGGCGCTCGAGCTCACCCGACGGCGGGTCGGCGCCTTGGCCGGCGCGTCCTCGACGGCGGGGGCAGCAGCGACCGGAGCCGCAGCAGCCGGAGCCGCAGCAGCCGATGTGTCCTGCTCGGGCGCGGACGGCGCATCGGGCGTCGAGGACGAGCCGGACGCGGTGTCCGCCGTCGTCTCGGGCGCACCGGCACCACGGCCACCACGGCGACGTCGACGCTTCGAGCCCGACGACTGCTCGCCGTGCTCGGACTGCGACGCGCCGGTGTCCGGACCGGACTCGGCGGCGGGAGCCTCCGGAGCCGATGCCGCCGATGTTGCCGATGCCGCCGAACCCGCCGACACTGCAGAGGACGCCGAAGCCGGGGTCGCAGCACCGTCGTGCTCCTCGTGCGGGATGGTCGATGCGGCGATCCGGGACAGCGCGCTCTTCACGTCGTCCGTGATCTGGTGCGCGTGCGACGAGCCGTTCGACGACGAACCGTTGCCGGACCCGCCGTTCGACCCGTTCCCACCGTTCGAACCGTTCGAACCGTTCCCACCGTTGGACCCGCCGTTGCCGGCCCCACCGCGGCTCTTGCGACGGCTCTTCGACGGCCCCGGGTCGGCGTTGTTGTCGTTGACCTTGGCGTTGACCTCGTCGAGGGACTCGCGGAGCCCCACGCCGATCTTCTTGCGGGTCATCTGCACGAGGCCGAGCGAGGTGACCTCGGCGACCTGGTGCTTCGTCCGGTCACGGCTGAGGCACTCGACGAGTCGACGCAGCACGAGGTCGCGGTTCGACTCGAGCACCATGTCGATGAAGTCGACGACGATGATGCCCCCGATGTCCCGCAGGCGGAGCTGGCGGACGATCTCTTCGGCCGCTTCGAGGTTGTTCTTCGTGACGGTCTCCTCGAGGTTGCCGCCGGACCCGACGAACTTCCCCGTGTTGACGTCGACGACCGTCATGGCCTCGGTGCGGTCGATCACGAGCGAACCGCCGGAGGGCAGCCAGACCTTGCGGTCGAGTGCCTTCTCGATCTGCTCGTTGAGGCGGTACTCCTCGAAGGAGTCCGGGCCGTCGTAGATCTCGACGCGGTCCTTGAGGTCCGGCGCGACCGCGGTGAGGTACTCGTCGATCGTCTCGCGCGCCGCGGAGCCGTCGATGATGAGCTTGGTGAAGTCCTCGTTGAAGACGTCGCGGACGATCTTCACGAGCAGGTCCGGCTCCGAGTGGAGCATGACCGGCGCCTGGCCGTTCGCGACCTTCTTCTGGATCGCCTCCCACTGGCTGGTGAGCCGCTGCACGTCGCGGGTGAGCTGTTCCTCGGTCGCGCCCTCGGCGGCGGTGCGGACGATGACGCCCGCGTGCTCCGGGAGGACCTCCTTGAGGATCTTCTTGAGGCGCGCACGCTCGGTGTCCGGCAGCTTGCGCGAGATGCCGTTCATCGAGCCGTTCGGCACGTACACGAGGTAGCGGCCCGGCAGCGAGACCTGGCTCGTCAGACGGGCGCCCTTGTGCCCGACCGGGTCCTTCGTGACCTGCACGAGGACCTTGTCGCCCGGCTTGAGCGCGGCTTCGATCCGACGCCCGTGATTGCCGGTGTCGACCGAGTTCCAGTCGACCTCGCCCGCGTACAGCACGGCGTTGCGACCGCGACCGATGTCGACGAACGCCGCCTCCATCGAGGGCAGGACGTTCTGCACCTTGCCGAGGTACACGTTGCCGATGAGCGACACGTTGTGCGACTTCGTCACGTAGTGCTCAGCGAGGACACCGTCCTCGAGCACGCCGATCTCGATCTTCGAGGCGCTCGACCGGACGATCATCTGCCGGTCGACGCTCTCGCGGCGGGCGAGGAACTCGTCCTCGGTGACGACTTGGCGACGACGACCGGCATCGCGCCCGTCGCGGCGGCGCTGCTTCTTCGCCTCGAGCCGCGTCGAGCCCTTCACCTTCTGCGGCTCGGTGATGTACTCGACCTCGCGGCGGCGGGGCTCCTGGTGGTCCCGCGGCTCGCGGGGCTCGCGCGGCTCACGGCCTTCGCGGTCGGCGCTCGTGCCGCGGCGACGCGACCGGCGGCGTCCGCCGCCCTGCTCGTCGTCGTCGTCCTCGTCGTGACGGGGCGCGCGCTCGGGCAGGTCCGGCAGCACCGGGGCGTGGAAGATCAGGCTGAGCGTGCTCGTCGCCTTGGGGACGAACGGCTCGTCGACGGGCTCCGTCGGACTGGAGGCGCTGCTCGCGTCGGCCTCGACCGTCGCCTCCGGTGCGGCTGCGGTCTCGGTGTCGTCACCGGCCGTGATGACCGGCAGGTCGCCCGTGAGGGTGCTCACGTCGTGCGGCTCGTCGCCGCCGGCGGTCGCCTCGACGGCGACCGACACGGTGGGCGCCTCCGGCGCTCCCCCGGCGTCCGGCGCTGCGTCCGTCACCGCGAGCGTCTCCGCGCCGGCGTCGGACGTGCCGTCCGCCGGAGACCCGGTCACCTGCTCGACGGGACCCGTCTGCGCGGCGTCACCCCGTGCCTCCTGGCCGGCCGACCGGGCGCGCCGACCGCCGAACAGGCGGCCTCGACGCTTCGGTGCGACTTCTTCGTTGTTCGTGTTGTCGTTGTTCTGCTCCACCATGGACCTGGTGCACTCCTTGACCCCGCTCGCATCCTGTCCGGACGGCGGGAATTCTGTAGTTGTAGCGGGTGGCGACCACGCCCCCGCGTTCGCTGTCTTGTGACCGTCGCGTCGCGCGCGTCCCGGTCACGGTGCGCTCTCACCGCACCTGATCGTCCGGGCTGGGCCCGGAAAGCTTTCGTCGTCGTGCGGATGGCCGCACGACCTCCAGGGATTATCGCATGCCGCACGGGGAAAGGACCGGATCGAGCATGCGATGATGACGCCGTGAGCACGCCAGCACCTGCCGTCCGCCGTCCGATCGCCATGGGCGTCTTCCTCCTGATCACCGGTGCCGTCGGCCTGTACGGGGCATTCCGACTGGTCATCGACGAGTTCGAGAAGTACGCGCACCCCCAGGCAGTGCTGTCCTGCGACGTCAACCCGTTCATCAACTGCTCGGACGTGATGGCCAGCTGGCAGGGGCACCTGCTCGGGTTCCCGAACCCGCTGCTCGGCGTCATGGGCTTCGTCGCGCCGATCGCCGTCGCGGTCATGCTCCTGGCCGGGTTCCGGAACGGTTCGCGCTGGTTCTGGATCGCGTTCAACGCGGGCGTGTTCCTGGCGTGGGTCTTCGTCACGTGGCTCTTCACCCAGACCGTCTGGTTCATCGGCGCGCTCTGCCCGTGGTGCATGCTCGTGTGGTCGATGACGATCCCGATGTTCTGGGTGTTCACGATCTGGAACGCCGCGCAGGGACGCTTCGGCGCCGGCGCCCAGCGGCTCGGTCGGACCCTGCTGCCCTTCTGCTGGGCCTTCCCGCTGGCGAACTACCTGTTCATCGCCGTGTCGATCCTCATCGTGTTCCCGCGGGTCCTCTCCTCCTTCTGAGCGCCCGCTGAGCGTTGCCGATGACGCGTCATCGAATTCCTGGGTCCTTCCCAGCCAGATCGGCCGATCGGCCGACCGGCACGACCTACGCTCGATGGCGATGAGCGAGAACGAGAGCAAGAAGGCCCGGCGGGAGGCAGCGCGGGAGCGCGCACGCCTCGCCCGCGCGAAGGAGCAGGCGCGTCGACGCCGCAACAAGACCCTGGGGATCAGCGGCATCATCGTCGGCGCGCTCGCGGTCGCCGCGATCGTCGTCGTGGTGGTCGCGAACTCCGTGCAACCCGCCGGCCCCGGGCCGAAGAACATGGCGAGCGACGGTGTGCTCCTGACGGGGTCGAACGGGCAGATCGTCCCGGTCACCACGAAGGCCACGCCGGAGGGCGGGAAGCCGACCCCGACGAAGCAGGACGACTCGGTCGCGAACATCACGGTGTACTCGGACTACATGTGCCCGTACTGCAACCAGTTCGAGACGAGCCAGATGTCCCAGATCCAGCAGTGGGTGAAGGACGGCTCGGCGACGCTCGAGCTGCACCCGTTCAACCTGCTCGACCGTGTGTCCCTCGGGTCGAAGTACTCGACCCGTTCGGCTGCCGCCGCAGCCTGCGTCGCGAACTACGACCCGGACGCGTTCCTCGCGTACAACACGTCGCTCTACGAGAACCAGCCGTCCGAGAGCACGCGCGGCCTCACGAACGACAAGCTCGCATCGCTGGCGAAGGCCGCAGGGGCGACGAACGAGAACGTGGCGTCCTGCATCACGGACCAGGAGTTCGCCGGGTGGGTTGCCGACGCGACGAACCGGGTGCTGAACGACCCGATCCCGAACTCGTCGCTCGACAAGGTCACCGGTACCCCCACCGTGATCGTCAACGGCAAGCAGTACAACGGCTCGCTCACCGACACGGACGCCTTCGCCGCGTTCGTGGAGCAGAACGGCGGGAAGGCGTAGTCCTGCCCGCCCCAGACGACGACGGCCCCCGCTTCCGATCGGAAGCGGGGGCCGTCGTCGTACAGCGTGCTACTTCGACGCGGCGTCGATCTCGGTGATGACGTCGGTCAGCGTGGCGATCTTCTTGCCGTTCACGAGGACGGTCGGCGTGCCGAAGCCCTGCGTGCCCTGCAGTGCCGGATCGGCCAGCACGGCGTTCGTGGACTTCGTCACCCACCCGCGGAAGCGCTCGCTCGACAGGCACTCGGAGACGTTCGACCCGGTCGCGCCGCCGGCCGTGACGAGCTTCGCGATCTCGGCGTTCGTCAGGCCCTTCGTGCCCTCCTCCGGCTGGTTGTCGAAGAACTGCGTCTGGACGTCGAGGAACTTGTCCGGCGCGTAGTTCGCGACGCACATCGCGGCGTTCGCGGCACGGCTGGCGTACCGCGAGTTCTGGTAGCTGCGGTCGAGGATCGACACGGGCTGGATCGCGAGGGTCGCGTCGCCGGACTTCACCTTGTCGAGGATCTGGTCGGCGTAGGCGGCCTCGAACTGCTTGCAGACCGGGCAGGCCCAGTCGACGTACTCGGTGACCTGGACCTTCCCGTCGGCGGCCGCGGTGGGCACCGGGGACGGGGTGGCCTTCGCCGACACCGCGCCGGAGGTCACGGGGGTGACCGTGCCGTCGCTGCCGGTGAACTGGATCGCACCGGTCGCCATGTTCTTCGGCCCGGCCGCGGACACGGCCGGCTGGTTGTTCACGTTCACCACCACGATCGCGACGATCGCGGCGACGGCGATGATCCCGAGGCCGATGCCGCCCTGCAGGAACCAGCGGTTGCGGCGCTTGCGGCGCTTCTCGGCCTCGGCGCGCTGCCGGGCGACGTCACGGGCGTGCTGGCGACGCTCGTTCTTCGAGGGACGGTCGTTGTTCGTCACGCGTCGGTCCCCCGGACTCAGGCGAACCAGAGCGCGAGCTCGCGCGCCGACGACTCGGGGCTGTCGGAGCCGTGCACGAGGTTCTGCTGCACCGTGAGGCCCCAGTCGCGGCCGAGGTCGCCGCGGATCGTCCCGGGCGCGGCCGAGGTCGGGTCGGTGGTGCCGGCGAGCGACCGGAAGCCGGCGATGACGCCGTTGCCGGCGACGCGCACGGCGACGACCGGGCCGGACTGCATGAACTCGACGAGGGGCTCGAAGAACGGCTTGCCCTGGTGCTCCTCGTAGTGGGCGTCGAGCAGGTCACGGGGCGCCGTCACCATCTTCAGGTCGACGATCTCGTAGCCCTTGGCCTCGATCCGGCGGAGGATCTCACCGGTGAGCTGGCGGGCGACGCCGTCGGGCTTGACGAGGACGAGGGTCTCTTCGAGATCGGACACGCGGAACTCCTGGTGTTTCGTGGTCGAACGGGGTGGTCAGTCCTCGCCGAGGGCCGCGCGTCTCGCGGCGTTCTGACGGTCGAGCTGACCGCCCTTGACGAAGCAGAAGACCCACAGCGCCAGGAACACCACGGCCACGGCGAACATGAACGGTTCGATGAACCCGGTGGCGAGGATGGCCGCCTGCAGCAGCCACCCGAACCCTACACCGGCGCGGTTGCCGGTCAGGCGAGAGGCCAGCGCCAGCACGATCATCGAGCCGATGCCACCGCCGAACGCGACCGCCGGCGGGAGCGTCCCCTTGCCGAACACGACGAGCATCGGGAAGAAGAACATGATCGCCTCGAGCACGAGGGTGATCGACAGCAGGCTCTCCCGTGCACCGCGATCGCGTCGCGGCCGACGGGTTCGCGGTGCGCGTGGGGTCCTGGAGGCGCGGCCCGCGTCCGTCACTTCGTCCCGCCTTCGGCGTGGACCAGGTCCATGACGCGGCCCACCATCACGATCGAGCCCGCGACGAGCACCATGGCGTCGTCCGCCTCGGCGTCGTCCGCGAGGTCACGGGCTTCCTGGAGGGCGGCCTCGAGCGACGGCTCGACGACGACCCGGTCCTCGCCGACCTCGTCGACGACGACCCGGGCGAACTCGTCCGCGTCGAGGGCGCGCTCCCCCGGCGGCTGGGTCACGACGAAGGTCGCGACGGTGTCCTTGAGCGCGCGGACGAAGCCGCGGGCGTCCTTGTCGCCGAGGATGCCGACGACGCCGACCACGTGCTCGGACGGGAACGCCACGGGGAGCGCCTCGGCGAGCGCGCGTGCGCCGTGCGGGTTGTGCGCCGCGTCGACCACCACGGTCGGACCCGTGGCGATCGGCTGGAGTCGGCCGGGGCTGGTCGCACCGGCGAGTCCCTCGGACAGGACGTCCTCGTCGAGGGCCTGCGAGCCGCGGCCGAGGAAGGCCTCGACGGCGGCGATCGCGACGGCGGCGTTGTGCGCCTGGTGCCGGCCGAAGAGCGGCAGGAACAGGTCGTCGTAGCGTCCGGCGACGCCCTGCACGGTGATGAGCTGGCCGCCGACGGCCGGCGTCACGTCGACGAGCCGGAAGCCGTCCCCCTCGACCGCGAGGGTCGACTCGGTGAGCTCGGCCGCGCGCTGCAGCTCGGCGAGCGCCTCGGGCGTCTGTGCGCTCGAGACGATCGACGACGAGGGCTTGATGATCCCGGACTTCGTGCGGGCGATCTCGGCGACGGTCCCGCCGAGCTGCTTGGCGTGGTCGATCGCGATCGGCGTGAACACCTGCACCTGGCTCTGCACGACGTTGGTGGAGTCCCACTCGCCGCCCATGCCGACCTCGATCACGGCGACGTCGACCGGCGCCTCGGCGAAGCACGCCAGGGCGAGGACGGTCAGCGCCTCGAAGAAGGTCAGCGGGAGCTCACCCTTGTCGGTGAGCTCCTGGTCGGTCATCTCGAGGATCGGGGCGATGTCGTCCCAGTTCTCCACGAAGCGGTCGGCGGCGATCGGGGTGCCGTCGATGACGATGCGCTCCCGGATCGACACCAGGTGCGGGCTCGTCATGAGTCCGGTCCGGAGGCCGTGTGCCCGGACGATGCTCTCGGCCATGCGCGCGGTCGAGGTCTTGCCGTTCGTGCCGGTCAGGTGGATCACCGGGTACGACAGGTGCGGGTCGCCGAGGAGCTCGACGGCACGCCGGGTCGCGGACAGCCGGTGTTCGGGCGACTGCTCGCCGATCCGGGCGTACAGGGCCGCCTCGACGCGCTTGACCTCGTCGTCGTCCGCGCCGTAGGGCACGGCGTCGGCGGGGTCCGTCGCACCGGCGGGGCCGACGGGGATCTCGATGCCGTCCTCGGACGGTTCTTCGGGGTACTCGCTCATGCGCGTGACACCTCCACGGTCACCTTCGCACCGTCACCGACGTCGGTGGTGGTGGCGTCTGCCCCGAGGGGCACGATCTCGACGCTCGTCGACAGGGTCTCCCCCGCGATGAGCTGCTGGTGGGTGCGGACCGCCGCGTCGGCGACCTCGTCCGCACCGAGGGTGAGGACGATGCGGTCGCTGACGTCGAGGTCGGCGTCACGGCGGGCCTGCTGGACGGCGCGGACGACGTCGCGGGCGAGCCCCTCGGCCTCGAGCTCGGGCGTCGTCACGGTGTCGAGCACCGCGAAGCCGCCGCCGTCGAGGAACGCCACCGCCACGGAGTCGTCGGCGACGGTGAGGTCGAGCGTGTACTCGCCCTCGACGAGGTCGACGCCGCCGACGGTCACGCCGGACTCGGTCGTGGTCCAGTCGCCCTTCTTGGCGGCCGGGATGACCTGCTGGACCTGCTTGCCGATGCGGGGTCCGGCGGCACGGGCGTTCACGGTGAGCTTCCGCTCGATGCCGTACCGACCGAGCGACGACTCCTCCTGCTGCTCGAGCACGACCTGCTTGACGTTGAGCTCGTCGCGGAGGATGTCCACGAAGGGCTCGACGGCCGCCGGGTCGGGCACCACGAGCGTCAGGGTGGCGAGGGGCAGGCGGACGCGCTTGCCGGTGGCCTTGCGGAGCGCGAGCCCCTTCGAGGCGACGTCCCGCACGCGGTCCATGGCGTCGACGAGCGCCTGGTCGGCCGGGAACTCCTCGGCGTCGGGGAAGTCCTCGAGGTGGACGCTGCGGCCGCCGGTCAGTCCCCGCCAGACCGCGTCGGTCACGAGCGGGGCGAGGGGTGCGGCGACGCGGGTGAGCGTCTCGAGCACGGTGTACAGCGTGTCGAACGCGGCACGGGCCTCGGGCGAGGACTCGGCGCCGAGCCAGAACTTGTCGCGCGACCGGCGCACGTACCAGTTCGTCAGCACGTCGGCGAAGTCGCGGACGGCCTGGGCGGCGAGCGGGGTGTCGAGCGCGTCGAGGTGCTGCTGCACGTCCGACACGAGCACCCGGGTCTTCGCGAGCAGGTAGCGGTCGAGCACGTCGGTGCTCGCCGTGCTCCGCGACGCCTGGTACCCGGACTCCCCCGACGCGTTCGCGTAGAGGGTGAAGAAGTAGTACGTCGACCAGAGCGGCAGCAGGAACTCGCGGACGCCCTGGCGGATGCCCTCTTCCGTGACGACGAGGTTCCCGCCGCGGATGACCGACGACGACATCAGGAACCAGCGCATCGCGTCGGCACCGTCGCGGTCGAACACCTCGGAGACGTCCGGGTAGTTCCGGAGGGACTTCGACATCTTCTGGCCGTCGGAGCCGAGCACGATGCCGTGGCTGATGACGTTCTTGTACGCCGGCCGGTCGAACAGCGCGGTGGACAGCACGTGCATGACGTAGAACCAGCCGCGGGTCTGCCCGATGTACTCGACGATGAAGTCGGCCGGGTTGTGCGACTCGAACCACTCGCGGTTCTCGAACGGGTAGTGCACCTGGGCGTACGGCATCGACCCGGAGTCGAACCAGACGTCGAACACGTCGGTGATCCGGCGCATCGTCGACTTCCCGGTGGGGTCGTCCGGGTTGGGGCGCGTCAGGTCGTCGATGAACGGGCGGTGCAGGTCGACCTCGCCGTCGGCGTTCACCGGCAGTCGACCGAAGTCACGCTCGATCTCCTCGAGTGAGCCGTACACGTCGGTGCGCGGGTGTTCGGGGTCGTCGGACTGCCACACCGGGATCGGCGTGCCGAAGTACCGGTTGCGGGACACCGACCAGTCGATGGCGTTGCCGACCCACTTGCCGAACTGACCGTCCTTGACGTTGTCCGGCACCCAGTTGATGTCCTGGTTGAGCTCGCCCATGCGGTCGCGGAACTCGGTCACGCGGACGAACCAGCTCGACACGGCCTTGTAGATGAGGGGCTTCCGGCAGCGCCAGCAGTGCGGGTAGCTGTGCTCGTAGGACGCCTGGCGGAGCAGTCGACCGGCGTCGCGGACGGCCTTCGTGAGGGGCTTGTTCGCGTCCGACCAGAGCATGCCGGCGACCTCGCCGAACTGCGACGTGAAGACACCGCCCTCGTCGAGCGACAGCACCACGGGGATCCCCGCGGCGGCGCAGACCACCTGGTCGTCGGCACCGTAGGCCGGGGCCTGGTGCACGATCCCGGTGCCCTCGCCCGTCTCGACGTAGTCGGCGACGAGGATCTTCCAGGCGTTCTCCATGCCCTCGGTCTCCGCGAGGAAGTCGAAGAGGCGCTCGTACTCGACGCCGTCGAGCTCCGCACCCGTCAGGGTGCGGACGACCGCGGCAGCGGCGTCCTCGGCGCTCTCGTAGCCGAGGTCCTTCGCGTACGCGGCCACGGTGTCCGACGCCAGCATGTACCGGGCGGAACCGGCGGTGCCACCGTCAGCCGCGCCTCCTGGGCCGGCGGGCAGCACCACGTACGAAACCGCAGGCCCGACGGCCAGCGCGGCGTTCGTGGGCAGGGTCCAGGGGGTCGTCGTCCAGGCGAGCGCACGCACGCCGGCCAGCCCGAGCGACTCGGCGCGCGCACCCCGCAGCGGGAACGACACCGTGACGGACTGGTCCTGGCGCATCTTGTAGACGTCGTCGTCCATGCGCAGCTCGTGGTTCGACAGCGGCGTCTGGTCGTTCCAGCAGTACGGCAGGACCCGGAAGCCCTCGTACGCGAGCCCCTTGTCCCAGAGCTGCTTCCACGCCCACAGCACGCTCTCCATGAACGTCACGTCGAGGGTCTTGTAGTCGTTCTCGAAGTCGACCCAGCGCGCCTGGCGGGTGACGTACTGCTGCCACTCGTCGGTGTACTGCAGGACGGACTTCTTGGCGGCGGCGTTGAAGACGTCGACGCCCATCTCGTCGATCTCGTGCTTCTCGGTGATGCCGAGCTGGCGCATCGCCTCGAGCTCGGCGGGCAGGCCGTGCGTGTCCCAGCCGAAGCGACGGTGCACCTGCTTGCCGCGCATGGTCTGGTAGCGCGGGAAGACGTCCTTCGCGTACCCGGTCAGGAGGTGGCCGTAGTGCGGCAGGCCGTTGGCGAACGGCGGGCCGTCGTAGAACGTCCACTCGTCGCAGCCCTCGCGCTGGTCGATCGACGCCTGGAACGTGCCGTCGCCCTTCCAGAAGGCGAGGATCCCCTGCTCGACGGCGGGGAAGGACGGCGACGGGACGACGCCGTCTGCGTCGGAATCAAGTGGGTAGCGCACCGCGGGGCTCCTGTGGGTTGCCGGTTCTCAGGACCACGAGGACGGAGCAGGCTCCGCGGTACCACCTCGCTTGCCGCTCCGGGTGACCCGGGGCGACCGCTCGTTGCCGGGGCGTGCGCGGCCCGGTCCGCCCGGTTCTACTGCCGGCGGTCGATGGTGCTGACGGCCGGGTTCTTCCGGAGGCTCCCCGGTGATGGCCGGATCGACGCCTGTGTGCACGAGTTTAGCGGACGAGAGCATGCTGGAGCGATGCCCTCGTCAGATGCTGCCCCCGCGCAGCAGGAGCGTCCCGATTCCCTGCTCACCGTCGTCATCGCGTTCGGCGCGAACCTGCTCGTCGCGATCGCCAAGACGATCGCCTCCCTGATCTCCGGATCGGCGTCCATGGTCGCCGAGGCCGCACACTCGTGGGCCGACACCGGCAACGAGATCTTCCTGCTCGTCGCCGAACGGCGTGGCTCGAGGAAGCGCGACACCGCGCACCCGCTCGGCTACGGCCGTGAGACGTACATCTGGTCGATGTTCGCCGCGTTCGGCCTCTTCACCGCCGGCGCCATCGTCTCGATCTACCACGGCATCACCGAGCTCGGGGACACCGGGCCGGCCGAGGACGTGCTCCTGAACTACATCGTCCTCGGGCTGTCGTTCTGCCTCGAGGGCACGAGCTTCCTGCAGGCGTACCGGCAGGCGCACGGCGCGGCGACGAAGCGGCGGGTGCCGGTGCTCCGGCACGTCCTGCAGTCGTCGAACCCGACCCTCCGTGCCGTCTTCGCCGAGGACGCCGCGGCGCTCATCGGCCTCGTGGTCGCGTTCCTCGGGGTGTTCCTCCACCAGGTCACCGGCCTCGCGGTCTTCGACGCCATCGGCTCGATCGCGATCGGCATCCTGCTCGGGGTCGTCGCGATCGTCCTGATCGACCGCAACCGCCGGTTCCTGCTCGGGGAGAGCACGTCCCCGGAGCTCGAGAACGCGGTGCTCGTCGAGATGCTCGGGCGGTCGCAGATCGAGCGCGTCACCTACCTGCACCTCGAGTTCGTCGGGCCCTCGCGGGTCTACCTCGTCGCCGCGGTCGACCTGACCGGCAACGAGAACGAGGAGCACGTGGCGGTGCGGTTGCGCGACGTCGAGAAGTCCCTCGAGGAGAGCCAGTACATCGAGGAGGCCGTGCTCACCCTGAGCTACCCCGGCGACGAGTCGCTCGTGCCGACGGGCGACGATGTGCCCGAGGTGGTGCGGGACGGGACGGCCGAGGACGTCGCCGCGGGCGGGGCCGGCACGCTCCGGACGGACTGAGCCGCACGCGGCTGCTGCGCGGTCGGGTCAGCCGCGGTCGGCGGGCACCAGGGTGGCGGTGTCCCCGCGGCGCTCGATCACCAGGCCGTCCCGCACGACCCACACCCGCAGCGCGTCGAGCCGGAACTCCTCGAACCGCTCCGGGTGCTCCCGCAGCAGGGCCCGCAGGTCGTCGTCCATCGGGAACCGCGGGTCGATCCCGGCGACGAGCACGCCGTAGTCCCCGTGCGTCACCCCCTGGGTCGCGCCACGACGGCCGATGAACACCGCGAACGACTGCTGCGCCGACCCCGACACGAGGACCCGGACGTCGTCCGGCACCCCGCGTTCCTCGAGGACCCCCTCGAGCCGGGCGAACCCGGTGGTGCGCGTCTCGGCGACGGTCCGCACCACGACGACCGCGGGGACGATCGTCACGACGACGGCGAGGAGCGCCACCACGGTCGTGAGCGGCGGCCGCAGCCGGGCGAGCCGGGTGTACCCGACCGCGGCGAGCGCGATGATCCAGGGCATCCACGCCTGGTAGTAGTGCGGCAGTGCGACGTTGGCCGTCGAGTAGAAGACGACGAGGATCCCGAGCGCGATCCCGAGGAGCGCGACGAGCCGGTCCGGGCGGATCGCGAACGCCGCGGCCGTGCCGACCAGGAGCACGACGACCGTCGGCCACCCGACCCCCTCGACGACCCGCACGAAGTTCGTCCACCACGGCGCGATCATGTACGTCTTCCCGAGGACCGAGATGATGTGCCCGCGGGTGTCGTGCTTGCCCTGGAACTCGATCATGAAGGTGATCGCCCGGACCCCGCCGACGGGCACGTACGCGACGACGAACACCACGGCGAACGCCGCGGCGGCCGCGACGCCCCCGGTCAGCAGCCCGGACCAGCGCCGGAACAGCAGCGGGATCGCGACGAGCGCGAGCACGAGGACGGTGGTGGTGACCTTCGACGTGACCGACAGCGCCAGCAGGGCACCGGCGAGCGCCATCCACCACCAGCCGTCCCAGGCCGTGGTCCGGTCGGCGGGGCGTCGGGGTCGGGTCGCCCACTGCCAGGCCGCGGCGAGCGCCGCCACGGCGAAGAAGGTCATCAGCGGTTCGAGGAGGGCGAGCCGGTCGATCCGTGCGGCCGTGCCGGACGCGACGTCCGCCCACGTCGGCGAGTCCCCACGCGGCGTGAGCCACCAGAGCCCGGCGGCGAGCACGGCGCCCCAGTACCCGATCGGACGCCGGAGCCAGGCGAACAGGACGATGCCGGTGCCGAACGAGGCTGTCGCGGCGACGAGACGGGGCCCGAGCACGCCCTCGCCGAACACGAGCTGCGCGACGCCGAACAGGTACTTGCCGGTCGGCGGGTGCTGCAGGTTCGAGGTGAGCACCCCGTGCACGTAGTCCCACCCGGCCCGCGTGTAGGTGAACTCGTCGACGTAGGTGCTCTGTCTGCCGATGTGCCAGTACGCGACGAACACCCCCGCGAGGGCGACCACGGCGAAGACCGCGGTTCGTGTCCATCGCGCGCGGGTCATGGGGAGAGAGCCTATTGGGCCGGACCTCAGTGGGAGTCGAGACCCGCTGCGACCGGGGTGAGCGCCGCCCCGACGTACTCGACGAGCGGTCGGCGCCCGACCCCGTCCGAGACCCAGACGCCGAAGGCCGCTGCGGCCGCCCCGAGCATGGCGCCGGAAACCGTCTGGGGCCAGAGCGCCGCCGGGTGCTCCCCCGTCCGGCGGGCGACGAAGGCCGCCACCGCCGCGTGCTGGGCCGTCACCCGTGCCGCGACGCTCGCCACGAGCTCGGCCCCGATGCCCATCACCTCGGCCTGTGCGATCGCCCAGGGGACCCGGTCGGGGTCGTGGGCGCGGGCGGTGGCGAGCAGCGCGGCCTCGACGGCCCGCACCGCGGACTCCTCGGTCGAGGCGGCGAGGCACGCCGGGAGCGTCGCGACCGCGGCGTCGAGGTCGAGCCAGAGCACGTCGGACTTCGCCGTGAAGTAGTTGAAGAACGTCGCACGGCTGACCCCGGCCCGTGCGGCGATCTGGTCGACCGTGGTCCGGCCGTAGCCCTGTTCGAGGAACAGCTCGGCCGCGGCGTCGGCGAGCACCTCGGCGCTCGAGCGTCGGGGGCGGCCACCGCGGCGCATCGGTTCGTCCATGGGCCCCAGTAAACCGCTAGACTCGTCCAGCCATGATCTTGGACTCAGTACAGAAAACCACCGCAGTGGTCGCCGGCGCCGCCGCACTCCTCCTCGTGCTCGCCGGCTGCACCGGTGGCGGCACCGCGACGTCGAACAGCACACCGGTCGACGGCGGCACGCTCACGTACGCCTCGGGCGACGCCGAACCCACCTGCCTCGACCCGCACGTCGGCGGCAACTACCCGCAGGCGCTCCTGTCCACCCAGTACATCGAGGAGCTCACCGCGCTCGACGACGGCAAGCCCGTCCCCGCGCTGGCGAAGTCGTGGACGACGAGCGACGACGGCAGGACGCTCACCTTCACGCTCCGCGACGACGTGACCTTCACCGACGGCACGCCCTTCGACGCCGCCGCGGTCGTGGCGAACATCGAGCACGTGCAGGACCCGGCGACCGCGTCGAGCACGGGGTACCTCGCGCTGCAGTCGATCACGAAGGCGACGGCCACCGACGACCACACCGTCACCCTGACGCTGAGCCGGCCGGACAGCGCGCTGCTCGAGTCGTTCTCGCAGCCGTGGGTCGGCATGGAGTCCCCGAAGGCGCTGGAGCGCTCGCAGGCGGTGAACTGCGAGTCGCCGGTCGGCACCGGCCCGTTCGAGGTCACCGGCTGGAAGCACGGCGACCGGGTGACGCTCCGCAAGAACGCCGACTACACGCCGCTCCGCGGCAGCACGGAGCCCCGCCTCGACGGCATCACGTGGCGCTTCCTGCCCGACTCGACCTCGCGGTACGCGGCACTGCAGTCCGGCCAGGTCGACGTCATCGACAACGCCCAGCCCGACCAGCTCACGGCAGCGTCGTCGAAGGGGTCCATCCGCGACCTCGACGCTCCGCGCCCCGGTGCGTCGAACCGCCTCGAGCTGAACTCCGGCCACGGGGTCTTCCGTGACGAGGCCGTCCGCAAGGCCTTCATCGCCGGCGCCGAGATCGACCCCGGCATCCGGTCGCTCTTCCTCGGGACGGCGAAGCGCTCGTACTCGGTGCTCTCCAGCGTCGAGCCGTACGGGTACTCCGACAAGAGCCTGTTCGAGTACTCACCGACGAAGGCGAAGCGACTCCTCGACGACGCCGGCTGGAAGGTGGGCAGCGACGGCATCCGCGAGAAGGACGGCGAGCAGCTGACCGTCACGTTCCCGGTGTCGACGAACCAGTCCGTCCCCGCCGAGCGCAGCCTGTTCCAGCAGATCCAGGCCTCCGAGAAGGCCGTCGGCTTCAAGGTCGTGCTGCAGGAGCTCGACCTCTCCAGCTGGTACGCGGCCCTCGCGGCGAACGAGTACGACGTCGTCAGCGCGCCGTACACGAAGGTGGGCGCGGACGTCCTCCGCATCCTGTACGACTCCGCCAGCATCACGCCGGCACCGTCCGGGTACTTCGCGAACCTCGCCCAGCTCGACGACCCGGAGCTCGACGACCTGCTCCAGCGGGCAGCGCAGACCTCGGACGCGTCCGAGCGCGGCGACCTCTACGAGCAGGCGCAGGAGATCATCCTGTCCAGCGGCACCGTCCTCCCGCTCTACGACCAGCAGAACCACTTCCTGCTGCGGTCGAGCGTGCACGGTGTGCAGACCACCGCGGTGTCGACGCCGTGGTTCGGCACGGCCTGGATCGACCGCTGATCGCGACCTCGCGATCGTCGGACGGGAGGCACGGATTGCGTCGCGGACGTCGAGGCACGCCCGCCGCGTGGTCGGCGTGGACCCTGTGGGGACTGCGCCGCCTGGCCGGCGGCATCGGGGTGCTCTGGGCGGTCGCCACGATCGTGTTCGTCGCGATCCGGCTCATCCCGGGCGACCCGGCGCTCGCGATCCTCGGCGGACCGGGCTCCCAGGCCTCGGCCGAGGCGGTCGCGCAGGTCCGGCAGGAGTACGGCCTCGACCGGCCGGTGCTCGTGCAGTACGCGGTGTTCCTCGGGCGTCTGGCGACCGGGCACCTCGGTGACTCGTACGCGTTCCGGACGCCGGTGTCGACGCTCCTCGGGCAGCAGCTCCCGGTCACACTGACCCTGGCCGTTGTCGGGCTCGTCGTCGCCTGGGTGCTCGCGATCGTCGCCGCGTGGTGGTCGACGCAGCGCGGTCGGTTCGCCGCGGGGCTCACGAGCGCCCTGAGCGTCACCGCGAGCGTCACCCCGCACTTCTGGCTCGGCAGCGTCCTCATCGTGGTGTTCGCCAGCGCCCTCGGCTGGGTGCCGGCGGTCAGCGACGGCTCGGTCCGTGGCTGGGTGCTGCCGGTCGTCACGGTGGCCGTGCCGGTCGCGGGGTACCTCGCCGAGACCGTCCGGGACGGCGTGGTCGACGCCCAGCGGTCGGCCTTCGCACTCGCGGCCCGCAGTCGTGGCGAGACCCGCGCGGGACTGTTCGGCCGGCACCTGCTCCGGCACGCCGCACTCCCGGGGATCGCCCTGTCCGCCTGGGCGTTCGGTTCGCTCGTGTCCGGTGCGGTCGTCGTCGAGTCGGTGTTCGCGCTCCCGGGCATCGGGCGCGCACTCGTGACCGCGGTGACGCAGCGGGACATGCCGCTCGTCGCGGGCATCGCGCTGGTGTCGGCCGCCGCGTACGTGGTCGTGCTCGCCGTCGCGGACCTCGTCGAGCGCGTGGTGGACCCGCGTGCCGGCGGGACGGCCGGGGCGGGGGCGGGGGCGACCCGGCGTCGCGCCCCGCGCGTCACCCGGCACGGGGCGGGCGCACGGTGAGCGGGATCGCCGAACCGCGCCTCCAGGCCGGTGCCCAGGGTGACGCGTCCGCCGGACGGTCCGAGCGAGTCCGTGGGGGGACGCTCGGCCCGGCCGGATGGACCGCTGCCGCCGTGGTGGCGCTGGCCGTGGTCGCGGCGGTGTGGCCGTCGCTGCTCGGCGGTGGCGACCCGCTCGCCGTGCACCCGGCGCAAGCGCTCCAGGCGCCGTCGTGGTCGAGTCCGTTCGGCACCGACGAGTCCGGGCGGGACGTCCTCGCCCGGGTCGTCGCCGGGACCCGGGCGTCGCTCGTGGTCGGTGTGGTCGCGACGCTCGTCGGCGGCGGGGTCGGGGTCGTGCTCGGCGTGGTCGCGGGACTCGGCGGACGCGTCGTCGACGGGGTCGTCGGCCGACTGACCGAGGTCGCGTTCGCGCTCCCCCTGCTCCTCGTGGCGCTCGTCGTCATCGCGGTGACCGGCCCCGGGCCCGTCCCGGCAATGCTCGCGGTCGGGTTCGCCACGGCGCCCGGGTACGCCCGGATCGTCCGCGGGCTCGTGCTCCGGGCGCGCCGCTCGCAGGTCGTCGAGACCGCCGTGCTGATGGGCCGCTCCCCCGCCGTGATCACCGTGCAGCACGTGCTCCCCGCGGCGCTCTGGCCGGTCGTGGCGGTCGGGACGCTCGGCGTCGGGCAGGCGATCGTCTGGGCCTCGGCGCTGAGCTACCTCGGCGTCGGCACCCCGCCACCCGCGCCGGAGTGGGGCGCGATGCTGGCCGACGGTCGCACGTACCTGCAGACGGCCCCGTGGATGAGCACCTTCCCCGGCCTCGCGATCGTGGTCCTCGCGACCGCGGTGACCGTGCTCGGCCGGGCGATCCGACGAACAGGAGCGATCCGATGACCGTGCTCGACGTGCAGGGGCTGACCGTCACGATCGGCGGGGCAGCGGTCGTGCAGGACGTCGCGCTGCACGTCGATGCCGGCGAGTGCGTCGCGCTCGTCGGTGCCTCCGGCTCCGGCAAGACCGTCACCGCACGGGCGGCGCTCGGCCTGTCGGCGCCCGGTTCCTCGGTCCGGGTCGACCGGCTGACCGTGGCCGGGCTCGACGTCCGGGCGTTCTCGGACCGCAGGTGGCGGAGCGTGCGCGGCTCGCGGGTCGGCTACGTCGGCCAGGAGGCCCTGGGCGCCCTGGACCCGCTGCGTCCCGTCGGGCGTGAGGTCGCGGACGCCCTCCGGCTGCACACGGACATGACGGCGGCGCAGCGGGTGGGGGCCGTGCGGGACGCGCTCGTCGCAGTCGGCCTCGACCCGGCGCTCGCCACGGACGGTCGGCTCGCGGGCACCCTGTCCGGAGGGATGCGCCAGCGCGCCCTCATCGCCGCGGCCACGGTCGGGTCGCCGGCGCTCGTCGTCGCCGACGAACCGACGACGGCGCTCGACGCCGGGGTCGCGGTCACCGTGATGGAGCAGCTGCGTGCGGCCCAGTCGCGCGGCGCCGGGCTGCTCGTCATCACGCACGACCTCGGGCTCGTCGCGGGGTGGGCGGACCGGGTGGTCGTCGTGCACGAGGGTCGCGTGGTGGAGCAGGGGCCGGTGGCCTCGGTGTTCGCGGCGCCGCAGCACGAGGCGACGCGGGCGCTGGTGCGGGCGGCGGGCGCGGGGCCCGGCGGGTCAGGCGGGTCTGCAGTGTGCGAGGTGCCGGACACGGTGCGGGGGTCGGAGCCCCGCACGGAGCGCGGAACCTCGCACGGTGCGGGCGTGGTGCTCGCGGCCGAGGGGCTCGCGCGGGCGTTCGACGGCGTCCCCGCCGTGCGCGACGTGTCGTTCGGGCTCGAGCGCGGGCGCGTCCTCGGCGTGATCGGTGCGTCGGGGTCCGGCAAGACCACGCTCGCGAGGATGCTCCTCGGCCTCGAACTCCCCGACGCCGGCACCGTCACGCTCGACTCGTCGCCGTGGGTGCCGCTCGACGAACGCACCCGCCGGCCCCTGCGGCACCGGGTGTCCGCGGTGGTGCAGGACCCCGGGGCGACGTTCGACGAGCGGTGGAGCGTGGAGCGGGTCCTCGCGGACGCGTTCACCGGCGGCGCCGAGCGGTCGGCCCGTGGTGCGCTCGGTCCCCGCATCGACGCGGCGCTCGACCAGGTGGGGCTCGACCCGGCACTCCGCCGACGCTCGCCGCTGACGCTGTCCGGCGGGCAACGGCAGCGCCTGGCGATCGCCCGCGCACTCGCGACGTCGCCCGAGGTGATCGTGCTCGACGAACCGGTCACGGCACTCGACGCCACGGTGCAGGACGCGGTGCTGACGCTCCTCGAGGGGCTCCGGGACAGCACGGGCGTGGCGATGGTCTTCGTGTCGCACGATCTCCGGGCCGTCCGGCGGATGGCCGACGACGTGCTGGTCGTGCACGAGGGCCGGGTCGTCGAGCACGGCCCCGCCGCGACGGTGTTCGACCGCCCGACGCACGCCGTGACCGCGCGCTTGCTGCGGGCCGCCGAGCGGCTCGCCGCGGGCCCGCGGCCCGAGGCCGGCGCCGCGTAGCGCGGCCGCGGCCGCGCGCCGCGCGCCGCGCGGCGCCTGCGTTCTCACGCGCTCAGCGACACCTCACGGGCGCGAGGAGCCGTGAACTGTCGCGCAGCGCGAAACTTCGCGAACCGCGCCGCCGCCGCGCCGCCGCGCACCGCGCCCGGACGAGCGGAGGCACGGCGCGACGTCCGAGGCGGACGCGCACCGTGCCTCCAGGCAGCCGACGGCTACGAGCCCGCGGGCTCCTTCGAACCGTCACCGGACGACGGCACGTCGCCCGAGATGATCGGGATCTCGCTCGTCGAGAAGTCCTTCGCCCAGTCGGACTGCGCCAGCTCGGACTCCGGGTCGTTGTAGTCCTTGATGACGCCGGCGATCTCGTCCTCGTGCGCCACCGTGGGGCCGGACCCCATCAGCGGCGTCGCGGCCGTCTCCTTGGTGAAGTAGACGGCGACGAGCCCGATCAGGGCGGCCAGCATCAGGTAGAACGCCGGGATGTCCTCGGCCCAGCCGTAGCCGGCGTCCTTCGCGGCGTTGATGAGCGCCGAGGTCGCGAGCGGGGTCGTCCCACCGAAGAGCGACACCGACACGTTGAACGCGATGGCGAGCGCGCCGTAGCGGATGATCGTCGGGAACAGCGCCGGCAGGGTCGACGGCATGGTCGAGGTGAACGTCACGAGCACGACACCCAGGATCAGGAGTCCCGCGAAGACCCCCACGCCGGTACCGGTCTGCACCAGCTTGAGCGCCGGCCACGACAGCAGGATGAACCCGACGCAACCCGCGGCGAGTACGGGACGTCGGCCGAACTTGTCGGAGAGGCGACCGCCGAACGTGATGACGACCATCATGAGGATCATCACGATCACGATGAGGATCAGGCCGAACGTGGCGTTCTGGCCGAGGTTCTGCTCGAGGTACGTCGGCATGTACGACAGGAGCATGTAGTCGGTCACGTTGAACACGAGGACCAGACCGATGCAGATGATCAGCGAGCGCCAGTTCTCGGCGAAGAGCTTGAGGAACGGGGTCTTCTGCCCCTCGCGCTCGGCGGCCTGCTCCTGCTGCTTCTGGAACGCCGGGGTCTCCTCCAGCTTGAGGCGCAGGTAGAGACCGATCAGGCCGAGCGGGCCGGCGATGATGAACGGGATGCGCCAGCCCCAGCTGAGCAGGGCGTCCTCGGAGAGGCCGAACTGCAGGCCCGTGACGATCGATGCGCCGAGCACGTAGCCGGCGAGGGTGCCGAACTCGAGCCACGAGCCCATGAACCCGCGGCGCTTGTCCGGCGAGTACTCGGCGATGAACGTCGCCGCGCCGCCGTACTCACCACCGGTCGAGAAGCCCTGCACGAACCGCGCCACCAGCAGCAGCACGGGAGCCCAGAAGCCGATCGAGTTGTAGCTCGGGATCAGGCCGATCATGAGCGTGCCCGCGGCCATCAGGATCATCGTGAGGGCGAGGACCTTCTGCCGGCCGATCCGGTCGCCGATCGGGCCGAAGACCGCACCGCCGATGGGGCGCACGATGAACGCGGCGGCGAAGAAGCCGAAGGTCGCGACGATGTTCGCGGCGGGGTCGCCCTCGGGGAGGAACACCTTCGAGATCGTCACCGTGAGGTAGGCGAAGATGCCGAAGTCGAACCACTCCATGGCGTTGCCGAGCGCGGCGGCCGCGACGGCACGCTTGAGCAGCGACTCCTCGACGACGGTGACGTCGTCCTCGGTCAGCTTGCGGCGTGCGCGCTTCGCGGCGCCCTTGGTGCGCAGGGGGCGGTCGCCCCGTGCGTTTCCTGCTTCGTTCGGTGCCAAGTGAGTTCCTCCGGTAGTGCTGTGTCTTGCCTTCGGGCGCCCGGCGGACGGCGACGCTGCAGTCCCTGCGAACCCCGCGTCCGCCGGACAAACTCCGACAGACTATCAGCTGCCCGGCGTGTCTGCCGGATCCGTGTGCTATTGGCCACCGGAGGGTCGGTGCGAGCCGCTACGATCGTGGGACTGCGCAGCACGCGCACACACTCAGGCACCTCATCACGGACTCGGTGCCGCACACAGCGGTCGCAGCACCGCACCGAACGGAAGGCCCGCCATGTCGAAGCCCATGCCCGAGAAGCCCACGGTGGACGGACTCGAAGACGTCTGGGGCCCGGTCTGGGAGCAGGACGGCACCTACCGGTTCGACCGCGACGCCGCCGGCGACCGCAGCAACGTCTACTCGATCGACACCCCGCCGCCGACCGCCTCCGGTTCGCTCCACATCGGGCACGTGTTCTCGTACACGCACACCGACCTCAAGGCCCGGTACGAGCGCATGCGCGGCAAGCACGTCTTCTACCCGATGGGCTGGGACGACAACGGTCTCCCCACCGAGCGCCGCGTGCAGAACTACTACGGCGTCCGTTGCGACCCGCAGCTCCCCTACGACGCCACCTTCGTGCCGCCGTTCGAGGGCGGGGACAACAAGTCCTCGAAGGCGGCCGACCAGATCCCGGTGTCGCGCCGCAACTTCATCGAGCTGTGCGAGCGCCTGACCGTGCAGGACGAGCAGCAGTTCGAGCACCTCTTCCGCACGCTCGGCCTCTCCGTGGACTGGACGCAGTCGTACCGGACGATCGACGACACCTCGCGGGCGAGCGCCCAGCGTGCCTTCCTCCGCAACCTCGAGCGTGGTGAGGCCTACCAGGCCGACGCCCCGACGCTCTGGGACGTCACGTTCCGCACGGCCGTGGCCCAGGCCGAGCTCGAGGACAAGGAGATGCCGGGCGCGTACCACGGCATCGCCTTCCACCGCACGGACGGCGGCGACGACGTCGTCATCCAGACCACCCGCCCCGAGCTGCTCCCCGCGTGCGTCGCCCTCGTCGCGCACCCGGACGACGAGCGCTTCCAGGACCTCTTCGGCACGACGGTCCGCTCCCCCCTGTTCGACGTCGAGGTCCCGGTGCTCGCGCACCACCTCGCGCAGCAGGACAAGGGCGCCGGCATCGCGATGGTCTGCACCTTCGGCGACACCACCGACGTCGTGTGGTGGCGCGAGCTGCAGCTGCCGAACCGCGCGATCATCGGGTTCGACGGCCGCGTCCGCTCCGACGAGCCGGCCTGGATCGAGTCCGACGGCGGCAAGGCGCTCTACGCCGAGATGGCCGGCAAGACCGTGTTCTCGGCGAAGAAGGTCGTCGTGGACGCCCTGACCGAGTCTGGCGAGCTGATCGGCGACGTGAAGACGATCAACCACCCCGTGAAGTTCTTCGAGAAGGGCGACAAGCCGCTCGAGATCGTCTCGACCCGTCAGTGGTACATCGTGAACGGTGCCCGCGACGAGCAGCTCAAGGCGACCCTCCGGCAGCGCGGCGACGAGATCGCGTTCCACCCGGACTTCATGCGCGTCCGGTACGACAACTGGGTCGGCGGCCTCTCCGGCGACTGGCTCATCTCGCGCCAGCGCTTCTTCGGCGTGCCGCTGCCGGTCTGGTACCCGCTCGACGCCGACGGCAACCCGGTCTTCGACCAGCCGATCGTCCCGACCGAGGCACAGCTCCCCGTCGACCCGGCGTCCGAGCCGGCCCCGGGCTACACCGAGGACCAGCGCGGTGTCGCCGGCGGGTTCCAGGGCGAGCTCGACGTGATGGACACCTGGGCCACCTCGTCGCTCACCCCGCAGCTCGCGGGCAAGTGGGAGACCGACCCGGCGCTCTACGACCTCGTCTACCCCTACGACGTCCGCCCGCAGGCGCAGGACATCATCCGCACGTGGCTGTTCACGACGGTGCTCCGCAGCCAGCTCGAAGCGGACAGCGTGCCGTGGAAGCACGCGAGCATCTCCGGCTTCATCGTGGACCCCGACCGCAAGAAGATGTCGAAGTCGAAGGGCAACGTCGTCACGCCGCTGTCCATCCTCGAGCAGCACGGTGCCGACGCGGTCCGCTACTGGGCGGCCTCGTCGAAGCTCGGGACCGACGCGGCGTTCGACCCGCAGAACCCGAAGCAGATCAAGGTCGGTCGTCGTCTGGCGATCAAGGTCCTCAACGCCGCGAAGTTCGTCTACGGCTTCCCGCTGCCCGAGGGCGCCACGAGCGTCACCGAGCCGCTCGACGTCGACGTGCTCGCCGAGCTCGGGTCGGTCATCGACCAGGCCACCACGGCGTTCGACGCGTTCGACCACGCCCGTGCCCTCGAGGTGATCGAGCGCTTCTTCTGGACCTTCTGCGACGACTACCTCGAGCTCGTCAAGGAGCGCGCGTACGGCACCGCCTCGGACGCGACGCACGAGACCCAGGCGAGCGCGGTCCTCGCGCTCCGCGCCGCGATCGACGCGCTGCTGCGCCTGCTGGCACCGTTCCTCCCGTTCGCGACGGAGGAAGTGTGGGCCTGGACCCACGAGACCAGCGTGCACCGCGCCTCCTGGCCGACCGTGGCCGAGCTGCCCACGCAGGCCGAGCCGACGGGGCTCCTCGGGGCGGTGGGCCAGGCGCTCATCGGCATCCGCGGGGCGAAGACGGCTGCCAAGGCGTCCCAGAAGACGCCCGTGACGCGCGCCGTCGTGCAGGCCCCGGCCGAGACGCGGGCGCTCATCGAGCGCGCGGCGGTCGACCTGGCGGCTGTCGGCCGCATCGAGAACCTGTCGTTCGAGGACGGCGCGGAACTGGCCGTCACCGAGATCGAGCTGGCGGAACAGCAGGCGTAACGTCGGTCGTCCGGGCCGGGTCGCGTGTGCGATCCGGCCCGGCCACCACCGGACTGGAGGCACGGATGCAGTTGGGCAGACGCTGGAACGTGGGTGCCGAGGCACCCGGGCAACTCCCCGAGGCGATGGTCGTCGCCGTGCGGGGCGTCGAGGACGAGCTCGCGTCGGAATCGGTCGACACGGCGGGGTGGGGCTGGACCCTGACCTTCCTCGAGGGCAAGCCGATGGTCGCGCTCGACGACGGCACCTCGATCCACCTCGACGACGCCGGGCACGCCCAGGTCACGAACCCCGACGACGCCCCCGAGGAGGATTGAGGGCGCAGCGCGCCCGCGCACCCGCGCCCGCGCATCGCTTGGTGAGCAGAAATGGTCGGGTCCCGCTGGGGAACCCGACCATTTCCGCTCACGATGCGAGCACGCGCACTACTTCGCGAGCCACCCCAGGAGCACCTCGTTCACCTCGGCGGTGTGCGTGGTGAGCAGGCCGTGCGGGGCGCCCTCGATCTCGACGTACTCCGCCGCGGGCAGAGCCTTGGTGAAGCGTCGGCCGGTGGCGTCGATCGGCAGGATGTTGTCCGCCGTGCCGTGCACGATCAGCGCGGGGACGGTGACCTTCGGGATGTCCTGACGGAAGTCGGTCGGCCACGTCAACGGTGCTGCGGCGGACGCGATCGCACCCGACCCGGCAGCGACGTTCCACGCGTTCCGGACGGCCTCCTCCGAGATGCGGGAGCCGAGGTTGTCCGACAGGTTGAAGAAGTCCTGGTAGAAGTTCGTGAAGTACGCGTACCGGTCCTTCTTCACGTCGGCGGCGATGCCCTCGAAGAACGACATCGGGCCGGCGCCGTCGGGGTTGTCGTCGGTGATCGCCAGGAAGGGCTCGAGCGAGGCCAGGAACGCGACCTTCGCGATCCGGTCCTCGCCGTGACGGCCGATGTACCGGGCGATCTCGCCGGTGCCCATCGAGAAGCCGACGAGGATCACGTCGTGCAGGTCGAGGGTCGTCAGGACCGTGTGGAGGTCGTCGGCGAAGGTGTCGTAGTCGTACCCGGTCGACGGCTGCGAGGACTGCCCGAACCCACGGCGGTCGTACGTGATCACGCGGTAGCCGGCGTCGAGCAGGGCCGGGACCTGGCCCTCCCACGAGTTGCCGTCGAGCGGGAAGCCGTGGATCAGCACGATCGGCTGGCCGGTTCCCTTGTCCTCGTAGTGGAGTTCGATGTCGACGCTGTTCTCGGTCCCGACGGTGATGGCACCCATGGTCGTTCCTTCCCTGAACCTCGCGGAGAACGGTCGTTCTCCGTCGATGTGGTTTACACTAGAGAACGGTCGTTCCCGGCGCAAGTCGAGAACGGTGAACACGCAGCGAACGGGGTACGCCATGGCAACCAGCACGCTCCCGACCGTCGACCCCGACGTCCGGGCACACATCGTCGACGTCGCCGACCAGCTCTTCTACGCGCGTGGCATCCAGTCCGTCGGCATGGACGAGATCCGCACCGGCGCCGGGGTGTCGCTCAAGAAGCTCTACGCCGCGTTCCCCGGCAAGGAGCAGCTGATCGCAGCGGTCCTCGCCGGACGCCACGACGTCTGGGAACACGGGGTCCACGGCGCGGTCGACACCGCCACCACCCCGCGTGACAAGCTGCTCGCGGTCTACGACTTCCTCGAGTCGTGGTTCGGCGACGACACCTTCCGCGGCTGCGGGTTCATCAACGCGTTCGGCGAGCTCGGAGCCACCTCCCCCGCCGTCGCCGAGATCGCCCGTGCCCACAAGGACTCGTTCCAGCGCTTCGTGCAGGACCTCGCGGCCTCGGTCGTCCGCGACCCCGCCACGGCCGAGGAACTCGCCGCCCAGCTCGCCCTCCTCGCCGAGGGGGCACAGACCACGGCCGCCATCGCCGGGTCGACGACGCCGGCGCGGCACGCGCGGCGGGCAGCCGAGACCCTCATCGACGCGGCGACGCGCGCCTGAGACGCGACCGACTCTCGGACAGGAGGCGCGGGGCGGGTCCGCACCGCGCCTCCCGTCCGACAGCGTCACCGGTCCGTAGGGTGGAGCGATGGCAACCCCGTTCGATGGACCGAGCACCCTTCCCTACGCCCTCCCGCCGTTCCGCGAGGTACGGCTCGAGCACTACCGCCCCGCGTTCGACGCCGGCATGGCCGAGCAGCGCACCGAGGTCGAGGCGATCGCCGCCTCCCCCGACGAACCCACCTTCGAGAACACGCTCGTGGCGCTCGAGCGCACCGGGCAGCTGCTCGCCCGCGTGAGCCACGTGTTCTTCACGCTGTCGTCGGCGGACTCGACGCCGGAGCTGCACGACCTCGAGGCCGAGGTCTCCCCGCTCCTCGCCGCGCACCGCGACGCGATCACGCTCGACGGACGTCTGTACGCGCGGGTGGCGGCGGTCCGCGATTCGCTCGACGACCGGGCCGACCTCACCGACGAGGACCGTCGGCTGGTCGAGCGCACGCACACCGAGATGACCCTCGCGGGCGCCGGGCTCGACGACGCCGGTAAGGAGCGACTCACCGCGATCAACCAGGAGCTCTCGACGCTCACGACGACCTTCGAGCGGAACCTGCTCGAGGACACGAACGACCTCGCCGTGCACGTTTCGGATGCTTCGGAACTGTCCGGCCTCGACGACGGCGCGAGGTCCGCCGCCGCCGCAGCCGCTGCCGACCGGGGGCTCGACGGCTGGCTCATCACACTGCCGCTCTACACCGGGCATCCGTGGCTGTCGTCGCTGGCCGACCGCGGGCTGCGTCGGCGGATCATGGAGGCGTCGCTCTCCCGTGGCCGTCGGGGCAACGACCACGACAACCGCGACGTCCTCCTGCGCATCGTCCGACTCCGGGCCGAGCGCGCCGAACTCCTCGGCTTCCCGAACCACGCCGCGGTCGTCACGGCCGACGAGACCGCCGGGACGCCCGAAGCCGTCGACGGTCTGCTGTCGTCGCTCGTCGGCGCGGCCGCTCGCAACGCCGACGACGAACGGGACGTCCGCGCCCGGGTGCTCGGTCACGAGGTCGAGTCGTGGGACTGGGCGTACGCGACCGAACTCCTGCGCGGCGAGCAGTTCGCGGCGGACAGCTCGGCGCTCCGCCCCTACTTCGAGGCCGACCGGGTGCTGCACGACGGTGTCTTCCACGCTGCCGGCGAGCTCTACGGCCTGACCTTCACCGAGCGCCCCGACCTGCACGGGTACAACGATGAGGTACGGGTGTTCGAAGTGCGCGGCGCCTCGGGTGAGGAGGTCGGGCTCTACCTGCTCGACCTCTACACGCGGGACGGCAAGCGCGGCGGCGCGTGGATGAACCCCGTCGTGGAGCAGTCCGCGCTGCTCGGGACGCTGCCGGTCGTCGTGAACAACCTCAACGTCGCGAAGCCGGCCGCCGGATCGCCGACGCTCCTGATCCAGGACGAGGTCGAGACGCTCTTCCACGAGTTCGGGCACGCACTGCACGGCCTCATCGCCCGCACCACCTACCCCCGTTTCTCGGGCACGAACGTGGAGCGGGACTTCGTCGAGTTCCCGTCGCAGGTGAACGAGATGTGGGTGTCGTGGCCGTCCGTCCTGGCGAACTACGCCAAGCACCACGAGACCGGGGCGCCGCTGCCGCCGGAGCTCGTCCTGGGGCTCAGCGACTCCGCGGGGTTCAACGAGGGGTTCGCGACGACGGAGTACCTCGCCGCGGCGCTGCTCGACCAGGCGTGGCACCGCCTCTCCGCTGCCTCGGCGGCTTCCGTGACCTCGGTCGAGGACTTCGAGCGGGCGGCTCTGGAATCCGCGGGCATCGCGGTCGAGGCCGTCCCGCCGCGGTACTCGTCGACGTACTTCGCGCACACGTTCTCGGGCGGGTACGACGCCGGGTACTACGGGTACATCTGGTCCGAGGTGCTCGATGCCGACACGGTGGAGTGGTTCCGCTCGAACGGTGGGCTCTCGCGCGCAGCGGGTGAGCGGTTCGCGGCGAAGTTGCTCGGGGTCGGTGGGGCGAAGGACCCGCTCGAGGCGTACCGGGACTTCCGCGGGCGCGATGCCGAGGTGGGGCCGCTGTTGCGGCGCCGCGGGCTGGAGTAGGGGCGCGGGGCGCGCCGCGCGCGGCGCGCGGGCGGGTGACGCCGTGCTGCGGCGCAAGCTGCTGGCGCACAACCAAAGTCACCCCGAACCGCGCGCATGCGCGGCTCGGGGCGACTTGCGTTGTGCGCCGCGCGCCGACGCGCAGCGTCGAACCACGTTTCCGACGTCGAACCGCCACCGAACGCCGGTTCGACGTCGGAAACGTGGTTCGACGTGCGCCCGGCCCGCCCAGCCGCCGCGCGAGCCGCCAGCTGGCGCGCGGCGCGCAAGCGCGCGCCGCGCGCGCCCCGCTACGCGGACTTCTCGACGCGCTTCGCCCTCGGCCGCGGGACGATCGTCGGCGCAGCGTTCTCGAGCACCGACTCGCGGGTGATCACGACGCGTGCGACATCGTCGTCCGACGGCACGTCGAACATCACCGGCCCGAGCACCTCTTCGAGGATCGCCCGGAGCCCACGAGCACCCGTCTGCCGCAGTACCGCGAGGTCCGCGATCGCCTCGAGCGCACCCCGATCGAACTCGAGCTCCACCCCGTCGATCTGGAACATCCGCTGGTACTGCTTCACGAGCGCGTTCTTCGGCTCGGTCAGGATCTGCATGAGCGCCGACTGGTCGAGCTGCGACACCGTGGTCACGACGGGGAGACGCCCGATGAACTCCGGGATGAGCCCGAACTTGTGCAGGTCTTCCGGCAGGACGTCGGCGTAGAGGTCCTGCTGGTCGAGCGGGCTGTGCAGGGGTGCACCGAAGCCGATGCCCCGCTTGCCGACGCGCGACGAGACGATGTCCTCGAGCCCGGCGAATGCACCGGCCACGATGAACAGCACGTTCGTCGTGTCGATCTGGATGAACTCCTGATGCGGGTGCTTCCGACCGCCCTGCGGCGGGACCGAGGCGACCGTGCCTTCGAGGATCTTGAGCAGCGCCTGCTGCACGCCTTCGCCCGAGACGTCGCGCGTGATCGACGGGTTCTCGGCCTTGCGCGCGATCTTGTCGACCTCGTCGATGTAGATGATGCCGGTCTCGGCACGCTTCACGTCGTAGTCGGCTGCCTGGATGAGCTTGAGCAGGATGTTCTCGACGTCTTCGCCGACGTACCCGGCTTCGGTCAGGGCAGTTGCGTCCGCGACGGCGAAGGGCACGTTGAGCCGCTTCGCGAGGGTCTGGGCGAGGTAGGTCTTGCCGCAGCCGGTCGGCCCGATGAGCAGGATGTTCGACTTCGCGATCTCGATGTCGTCGCGGTCTTCCGCTGCGGTGATCTGCCCCTGCGCGCGGATGCGCTTGTAGTGGTTGTAGACCGCCACTGCGAGGGAGCGCTTCGCCGGGTCCTGCCCGATGACGTACTCCTGCAGGAAGTCGAAGATCTCGCGCGGCTTGGGGAGCTCGAAGTCACCGCTGGCGGTGTCCTCGCCGGCTTCGGCCAGTCGCTCTTCGATGATCTCGTTGCACAACTCGACGCACTCGTCGCAGATGTACACCCCGGGACCGGCGATCAGCTGCTGGACCTGCTTCTGGCTCTTGCCGCAGAAGGAGCACTTGAGCAGGTCAGCGCTCTCTCCGATGCGTGCCATGTCGGTGCCCTCCTTGGTAGACCGATGCAGGTCGACGACCTGCCCGACTCCTACCGAGCCTAATCGCAACCGGTGACACCGACCGCGACGCCGAGCCGGTTTCGCCCGGCGCGTTCGCCCAGGGCGTTCGATCCTGCTACCGTGTCCACGACTTCTCTACAAGTTGTAGAAGCCGCAATCGCGGGTCGGAGGACCCGCAGTCCCGGAAGGAACCCCATGTCCAAGCGCCTCGCCGTCGTCGGCACCGCGACCCTCGGCGTCACCGCTGCGATCGTCCTCGGCACCGCGGGTGTCGCCAGCGCCCACGTCTCGGCGACGGCCACCTCGACCGCGGCGAACTCGTACACGACGGCCACCTTCTCGGTCCCGCACGGCTGCGACGGCTCCCCCACGACGAAGATCGAGTTCCAGGTGCCGGAGTCCGTCATCGAGGTCACGCCGACCGTCAACCCGAACTGGACGATCACGAAGGCCACGGCGCCGTACACGAGCCCGTCGGCCTCCGCGGACGACGAGTCCGCCGAGGACGCGGGCGAACGCGTCACGAGCATCACCTACACGGCGAAGACCCCGCTCCCCGCCGACGAGCGGGACACCTTCGCGCTGTCCTTCTCGCTCCCGGACGGCAAGCCCGGCGACCTCGTCGAGTTCCCGGCCCTGCAGACCTGCGAGAAGGGCTCGGTCGAGTGGAACCAGGAGCAGAAGGCCGGAGAAGCCGAGCCCGAGCACCCCGCGCCCTCGATCACGCTGACCGCGGCCGAGGCCACCGACGACGACGGTGACCCGGTCGCCGCCACCCCCACGGCCGCAGCCGCAGCGGCAGCGGAGTCCACGCCCGCCGACCCCGACCTCGTCGGACGCTTCCTCGGCCTCGGCGGCCTGGTGCTCGGCGCAGCCGCCCTGGTCGTCGCCGTCGCCGGCACCCGCCGTCGGAGCGCCTCCAAGTGACGGAGCGCGACACCTCGACGGGGCGCGTCACGACGACGGACCGCGTCACGTCGCCGGAGCGGTCACCGCGCCTCCGGCGGGCCTGGAGGCGCGGTGCCGGTGTCGCCGCCACCCTCGCCATCGCAGGCGGTGCGGTGCTCGGCCTGGCCGGCCCCGCCAGCGCGCACAACTACATGATCGCTTCGACCCCGAAGGTCGACGGCACGCTGACCGCGCTGCCGAAGGCCTTCGAGATCACGACGAACGACAAGCTGCTCGACATCGACGACACGAACTCGGGCTTCGCCTACCGGATCGTCGGCCCCGACGGGAAGTACTACGAGGACGGCTGCCTCGACGTGGACGGCCCCTCGATGACCACGAAGGCGGCACTCGGCGCCTCGGGGAAGTACACCGTCGAGTGGCAGATCGTCTCCGCCGACGGGCACACCGTGTCCGACGAGTACCGCTTCACGTGGGACGCCCCCGCGGGGTTCACCCCGGCGAAGGGCTCGTCCACCCCGCCCGTCTGCGCCACGGCCGGCAGTGCGGCGAGTGCCAGTGCCGACACCACGGGCACCGCCTCGGGCGACACCGACTCCACGACGTCCGACGCCCTCTGGATCGGTGCCGGCGGCGTCGTGCTCGTCGCGCTCGTCGTCGCGCTCCTGCTGCTCCTCCGTCGTCGCCCCGCCCCCGCGGCCGACGACGACCCCACCGACGACTGACCGCACCGCACGACGAAGGCCCCGCACCGATCGGTGCGGGGCCTTCGTCGTGCGGGTCGCCGGTCCTACTTGACGAGCGCCGGCAGGTTCTTGCGGCTCGTGAGGACCTGGTCGATCAGGCCGTACTCGAGCGCCTCTTCGGCGGACATGATCTTGTCGCGCTCGATGTCGTTGTTGACCTGCTCCGGCGTGCGGTTCGAGTGCTTCGACAGGGTCTCCTCGAGCCAGGTGCGCATGCGGAGGATCTCCGCTGCCTGGATCTCGATGTCGGAGGCCTGACCGCCGCCCTGCTGGACCGCCGGCTGGTGGATGAGCACGCGGGCGTTCGGGAGCGCCAGACGCTTGCCGGGGGTACCGGCAGCGAGGAGCACCGACGCCGCCGAGGCAGCCTGACCGAGGCAGACCGTCTGGATCTGCGGACGGATGTACTGCATCGTGTCGTAGATCGCCGTCATCGCGGTGAACGAGCCACCGGGCGAGTTGATGTACATCACGATGTCACGGTCCGGGTCCATCGACTCGAGCACGAGCAGCTGGGCCATGACGTCGTCGGCCGACGCGTCGTCGACCTGGACGCCGAGGAACACGATGCGGTCCTCGAACAGCTTCGCGTACGGGTCCTGCCGCTTGTAGCCGTAGGCCGTGCGCTCTTCGAAGCTCGGCAGGATGTACCGATCAGTGGGGGCCGGGACGTTCTGCGCGCCACCGAGCATGGGGAGATGCATTCTCGTTTCCTTTTCTTCGGTGGGTGGGGTCAGGACTGGGCGTCGGGCTCGGCCGCGTCGGTGGGGGTCTCGCCGTCGCCGACGGTGCCACCACCGCCGATGACCTCGGTCGACGATGCACGGAGGTGGTCGACGAAGCCGTACTCGAGGGCTTCCTGCGCCGTGAACCAGTTGTCGCGGTCGTTGTCCTTGAGGATCTGCTCGATCGACTTGCCGGTCTGCTCCGCCGTGAGCTCGGCCATCCGCTGCTTCATGTCGAGGATGACCTTCGCCTGCGTCTGGATGTCGGCGGCCGTACCACCGAACCCACCCGACGGCTGGTGCAGGAGCACACGCGCGTTCGGGGTGATGTAGCGCTTGCCCGGGGTGCCCGACGAGAGCAGGAACTGCCCCATCGAGGCGGCGAGGCCGATGCCCACCGTGACGATGTCGTTCGGCACGAACTGCATCGTGTCGTAGATCGCCATACCGGCGGTGATCGAGCCACCGGGCGAGTTGATGTAGAGGTAGATGTCCTTCTCAGGGTCCTCGGCGGCGAGCATCAGCAGCTTGGCTGCGATCTCGTTCGAGTTGTCGTCGCGGACCTCGGAGCCGAGCCACACGATCCGGTCTCTCAGAAGGCGGTCAAAAACACTGGGGTTCAGTGTCGCTTCGGCCATGGAAAAGCTCCCGTTCAGTTGTCGCTTGTTGTCGAACTTATCGGGTGCAACGCACCACTTCTCGTCTGTTCGCTGTCGGCAATGCGGTGGTGCCGAAATACGGGACGGGAGGCGCGGGGGCCGCGGGGCCCCCGCCCCCCCGCCCGCCGGGGGGGGGGGGGGGGCCGCCCGGGGCTCGGGCCCCACCCGCGGGGAGCCCACCCCCGGCACGGGGGGGCTTTGCACCTC
>NZ_JBIVBW010000007.1:20790-78193 GCF_044746255.1 Curtobacterium sp. NPDC086286 | reverse complement strand
GGGCTCCCGGGGCTGGGGGGGGTGGGGGGGGGGGGGGCCGGGGGGGGGGGGGGGGGGGCGCGGGGGCCCCCCCCCCCCCCCCCCCCGGGCCGGGGGGGGGGGGCCCCGGGGCCCCCCCCGCCTCCCGTCCGTCGTGCTGGTGGCGTCGAGATCGTTACTCGGCGTCCTCCGCAGGCGTCTGCGCGACCCCCGCCGTGAAGGCGGAGAGGTCGACGTCGTCACCGTTGGTGTCCTTGACGGTCACCTTGGAGAGGACGGTCGCGACGGCCTTGGAGCGCGCGACCTCGCCGACCATGCCCGGGATCTGCCCGTTCTGGTCGATGACCTTGATGAACTCGCCCGGCTCCATGCCGTACTGCGCAGCGGCCTGGATGAGGTACTGCGTGAGCTCTTCCTGCGAGACCTGGATCTCTTCCTTCTCGGCGATCGAGTCGAGGAGGATCTGCGAGCGGAAGGCCTTCTCGCTGGACTCGGAGACCTCCTTGCGGTGCTCGTCGTCCTCGAGGCGGTTCTCCTGCTCGAGGTGGCGGTGCACCTCGTCCTCGATGAGCTGCTCCGAGATCGGGATGTTGACGTCCTCGATGAGCTTCTCGACGAGCTTGTCGCGAGCCGCCGCGCCCTGACCGAAGGTCTTGGACTTCGCGATCTGCTCCTTGAGGTCCGCCTTGAGCTCGTCGATCGTGTCGAACTGGCTGGCGATCTGCGCGAACTCGTCGTCGGCCTCGGGGAGCTCGCGCTCCTTGACGGCGGTGACGGTCACGGCGATCTGGGCGATCTCGCCTTCGCGGTCGCCACCGACGAGCTTCGACTCGAAGGTGGTGGACTCGCCGGCGGTGAGGGACTCGAGCGCCTCGTCGATGCCCTCGAGCAGGTCGCCGGAGCCGATCTCGTAGGAGACGCCGGTGGCCGAGTCGACCTCGTCGTCGCCGATGGTGGCGGTGAGGTCGATCTGGGCGAAGTCACCCGTCGTCGCCGGGCGGTCGACCGTGACGAGCGTGCCGAAGCGGGTGCGCAGGTTCTGCAGCTCCTCTTCGATCTCGTCGGCCGAGACCTCGACCGCGTCGACGGTGAGCTCGTACTTGTCGTACTCCGGCAGGTCGAACTCGGGACGGACGTCCACCTCGAAGGTGAGGACGAGGTCGCCCGTGAAGTCCTTGACGTTCGGGAGCTCGGCGACGTCGGCCTCGGCACGACCGAGGATGCGCAGCTCCTGCTCCTCCACCGCCTGGCGGTAGAAGTTGTCGATGGCGTCGCCGACGGCGTGGTTCAGGACCTCGCCGCGGCCGACGCGCTGGTCGACGATCGCCGGCGGGACCTTGCCCTTGCGGAAGCCGGGGATGTTGATCTGCTCGGCGATGTGCTTGTACGCGTGGTCGATGCTCGGCTTGAGATCTTCCGGCGTCACGTTCACGGTGAGCTTGACGCGGGTGTCGCTCACCTTGTCGACGGTGCTGGTGGCCAAGGGATGTTCTCCTGTTGGTTGACGTTCGTGTGGTCCTGGTCGGGGCGACAGGATTTGAACCTGCGACCTCCCGCTCCCAAAGCGGGCGCTCTACCAAGCTGAGCTACGCCCCGTTTGACTGGGCCAGGGGTGTCCGCGCACGCCGGAAGGGCGCATGCGACGCCGATGAGTCTAGCGGTCCCCGGGCGCGCGGTTCCCGGCAGGTTCGGAGCCGTCGTCGGCGGCGCGTCGCAGGTCCGTCCGCCACCGCACGCCGACGACGACCTGCACGCCGAGCGCGGCCACCGCGAGCAGGATGCCGGCGACGATGCGCCACGCGTGCAAGAGCGCATGCGCGGGCTGGGTCTGCGGGTCCCCGAACAGCTCCGGCCGCAACGAGAGGACGATCGCGGCGAGGACGACCAACACGTAGGAGAGCACGCGCGAGCGCTTGATCCGCCGGGCGTCCCGGTCGCTCGGCGGGAGCACGACCCGGGACGACACGGTACGTGGTGACATGTCGGTGCTCGTTCGTCCGCTACGATGGTCGGGCTGCGCCTGGTGCGCAGGCGCGGGGATGTAGCTCAATGGTAGAGCCCCAGTCTTCCAAACTGGCCACGCGGGTTCGATTCCCGTCATCCCCTCCACTCCTCGCTCTCGGCCCTTCCGGGCCGTCGATCGGTGTGCGGTGAACCGAATACAAGGAAGTGTTTGCAACGAACTGTTTGCAAACATTTCTTTGCGGTGTACGGTCGAGCCATGACCGACGAGACCCGCATCCTCGAAGTCGCCGCCCTCAAGGCACTGGCGCACCCGCTCCGGGCGCGCCTGCTCGACCTGCTCTCCCAGAACGGCCCCTCGACCGCGACGTCGCTCGGCGCGAAGCTGGGCGAGTCGAGCGGCTCGACGAGCTACCACCTCCGGCAGCTCGAGCGCCACGGGTTCGTCCACGAGCTCCCCGACCGCGGCAATGCCCGCGAGCGCTGGTGGGAACGCACCGCCGGTCGGATCAGCATCGGCAGCCCCGACGAGGGCCCGGCCTCCCCCGCGCAGCAGACGGCGACGCAGCTCGCGAGCCTCGCCGTGATGGACGCCGAGAACGACCTGGTGCGCGAGTGGACCACCCGTGACCCCGACACCGTCCCGGCCGACTGGCGTGGCGTCTCGGGGTCGTCGACCTACGTCGCGCTCACTCCCGACGAGTACGGCGCGATGTGGCGGGAGTTCGAGGCCGTCATCGAGCGGTACCGCGCCATCCGGGGGCAGGCGGCCGATCTGCCCGAGGGCGTCCGTCGCGTGTTCGCCCAGGTCCGCAGCGTCCCGATCATCGACGAGGAGCCGACACCGTGACCACCTACCAGCCCCGCACACTCCCGGTCCCGCCGATCTCGCCGGTCGAGGTCCTGACCAACCGACTCGGCACCGCGCTCGTCCGCTGGAGCCTCCGGCACGCCGAACGCCGTGCCCTCCGAGCCGTCACGGCCCGCGAACGCGCTCTCCGTCGCGCGCTCGGTGGGCAGGCCCCGGCGATCACGAGCACGACGACCGACCTGGTCGCGGCCGAGCTCCGTCGGCGCTGGTGACCCGGCCGGCACGACCACCGTCCGCGGACCTCAGGGACCTGCGAGCTCGAGGGTGATCGCCGGTTCGTCGCCCAGCTCGACACCCGCGCGGCGACGTTCCGCGGCCCGGAGGGGCACGAGGTACCCGCCGTCCTTCGGGAAGAGCGAGGTCGTCCAGGTCACCGACCCGATCGTCACGCGGGCGGGGATCACGCCCCAGCCGTAGGTGAGCATCGGAGCGAGGTCGTGGATCACCTCGGCGGCATCCGGAGGCACGACGGCGTAGAAGAACGGCGCCGGACCGCGCCACTCGATGATCTCGCCGCTGAACTGGAGCTCCACGTCGCGATCGTACGGCGCGCCGCACGCGGACGGGCGGGTTCGGCCGCGTTCGTGACCGTTCCGGTTCACGATCCCCGGGTTCCGCGAACCAGGACGGTCAACGCGCACGCGCGCATCCTGCTCCAGCGACGGGAGGCGAGGGACGGGACGGACGCGCCCCGCGCCTCCTGGACCCTGCCGAGGAGACGCGGGGCGCGAGCCGCCGCACCGGACGCGACGTCAGTGGTACGTCGCGGCCTGCCCGTAGAGCACCTGCGTCATCGACGACACGTACGACGAGACGTCACCGTCCGGCAGGTTGTACGTCATGAAGACGCCGTAGCCGTCGGCCTTCGTGCGCTGTGCGAGCGACACCGCGGTGGACTGCGCCGTGTTCTGGATGTCGACCGCGGCGGCGGACAGCTTCGCCTTCCCGAGCCCCGGGATCGACGGCGCCGAGTAGGTGCCGTAGTACGGGTTCCAGGCGTAGTCGAGCTTCGAGCCGATGGTGCTGCTCGACGACGAGAGCGACGAGGACGCCGGGCCGATGTCGTAGAACGAGATGAGCTTGCCGGGCATCTGGGCACGGAGCGCGGTGATGAGCCAGCCGATCGACTGCTGGTTCGGCTGCGGCGTGCCGTTCGTGCCGTAGTCGGAGTACTCGTCGTCGAGGTCGACCCCGTCGAGGCCGTACTTCGTGACCGTGGCGGTGACCTGGGACGCGAAGTCCGCGGCGGCTGCCTGGGTCGGGAAGTTGGCGATCCCGGCGCCCTGGTGGTTGCCGAGGATCGACAGCGAGACCTTGATGCCCTTGGCCTGCAGCGGCTTGATCTGCGTCGCCGCGGCGTCGAGCGTCGCCTGCACCTTGTCGTTGTTGTACAGGACGGCCTTCGAGCCGTTCCAGTTGATGTTCGCGGCGAAGATGATCGCCACGTCGAACGTGTTCGCCCCGTTCGCCAGCTGGTAGCGGCCGACGTTCGCGAGCTGGTCGTTGTTGACCTCGACGTACGCGATGCTCGTGGGCCCGGACTTCGTCGCGCTGGTCGCAGACGCGGTCGCTCGCGCCGGGTCAGCCGAAGCCGCGGACGGCACGAGTGGTGCCGCCACCATCGCGGCGATGGCCGCCACGATGCCGAACTTGATCGTCTTCTTCATCACATTCCTCCTTGAATGGGTCGGTCGTTCAGTTGTGTGGGAAGCGGAAGGTGCGGACCTCGTAGGCGTCGACGGCGAACGTGGTCGCGTCCGTCCGGGTCAGCGGCTCCTCGAGCAAGGTGACCTCCGCCCCCGCACCGAACGGGCCGTCGACCACGAGCCCGCCGGTCCCCCGCTGCCCGGACGGCTCGTACACCCGCACGACCAGGTCGCCGGACCGGTCGTCGGCGAGCTTGACGCTCGACAGCACGACGTCCCCGGAGACCTGCACGAGCGGGTCGAACCCGTGCCCACCGGTGGTCACCCGTGCAGCGGCGTTCATGACCACGCCGGCCGCCGTCGCCCCGAGCTGGTCGGTGCCGATGACGATCCCGTACCGGTGCGTCTGCACGCCCTGGTCGGTCTCGGGGTCGGGGAACCGCGGTGCCCGCAGCAGCGAGAGCCGCACGGTGGTGGTCACGTGCCCGTCGACGGCGTCGCGCGTGGTGTCGAACCCGTGGATCGAGTCGTTCACGAGGGCGACGCCGAAGCCCGGCTCGGACACGAGCACGTAGCGGTGCATCGAGGTCTCGAACTTCGCGGCCTCCCACGAGGTGTTCGTGTGCGTCACCCGCTTCTGCGCCCCGAACTGCGTCTCGGCGACGGTGTGCTCGGCGCGGACGTCGAGCGGGAACGCGACCTTGAGGAACTTCTCGGTCTCGTGCCAGTCGGTCGTCTGGTCGAACTCGAGGGTGCGGGAGTCCGGCGCGAGCACGAGCTCCTGCCGGACCGTCGAGTCGCCGAACGCCCGCTCGACGACGACGCGCGCGACACCGTCCGCGTCGACCGAACCGTGCAGCCCGGTGACCGACACGAGGTCCTCGACCCGGTTCCGGTAGTACCGGTCGACGTCCCACGCGTCCCACATGTTCGGGAAGTCCTGGTGCAGCTGCAGCAGGTTCGCCGCCTGCCCCGGAGCGATCGCCTCACGCCCGGTCGCCCGGTCGACGGCGCTCGTCACGAGCCCCTGCGCGTCGACGACGACCCGGACGAGGTCGTTGGCGAGCACGTACCCGCCGTCCTCCTCGGTCAGTGCCACGGCGGTCGGCTCCGGCACGTCGGTCGCCAGGACCGCGCCCTGCGCGGGTGCGCCGGCCTGGAGGAACGGGGCCGGGTTCACGACGACGGCCGCGTCCCCGGTACCGGCGAGCGCCGACAGCGCCTGGTCGATGATCGCGGTCAGGGCGCGGTCCGTCTCGGCGTACTTCGCGACCGCTTCGCGGTGCACCCACGCGATCGAGGTCCCCGGCAGGATGTCGTGGAACTGCTGGAGCAGGACCTGCTGCCAGAGCGCGTCGAGCTCGTCGTACGGGTACTCGAACTCGGTCCGGGCCGCGGCGGTCGTGGCCCAGAGCTCGGCCTCGATGAGGAGCTGCTCGGAGCGGCGGTTGCCCTGCTTCGTGCCGTGCTGGCTGGTCAGGGTCGCACGGTGCAGCTCGAGGTAGAGCTCCCCCACCCACACCGGCGGGTCGGGCAGTTCGGACTTCGCCCGGTCGAAGAACGTGTCCGGGTGCTCCCAGCGGACCTTCGCGCTCCCCTCGAGGTCGGCGAGGCGCTTCGCCGTGCCGGTCATCTCGCGGGTCGTGCCACCGCCGCCGTCGCCCCAGCCGACCGGCGCGATCGACCCCGAGGCGAGCCGGTTCTCGCGGAACTGCCGGGAGGCCTTCGCGACCTCGCTGCCGGACAGCCGCGAGTTGTACGTGTCCATCGACGGGAAGTGCGAGAACACCCGCGACCCGTCGATGCCCTCCCAGAGGAAGGTGTGGTGCGGGAACTTGTTCACCTGGTTCCACGAGATCTTCTGCGTGAAGAACCACTCGAAGCCCGCGCGACGCATGAGCTGCGGCAGGGCCGGGGAGTACCCGAAGCTGTCCGGCAGCCAGACCCCCTTCGGCCGGATCCCGAACTCGCGCTCGAAGAACCGCTGCCCCTGCGAGAACTGGCGGACGATGCTCTCGCCCGTCGGCATCACGGTGTCGGACTCGACCCACATGCCGCCGATCGGCAGGAAGCGTCCGGCCGCGACGGCGGCCTTGACCCGGGCGTAGACCTCGGGCCGGTGCTCCTTGATCCACGCGTACTGCTGCGCACTCGACATGCCGTACAGGAAGTCGTCGGTCTGGTCGATGAGCTCGGTCATCGTCGAGGTGGTGCGGGCGACCTTGCGGATCGTCTCGCGGACCGGCCAGAGCCAGGCGGAGTCGATGTGCGCGTGCCCGACGGCGGAGATCGTGTGGGCGGAGGCCTCGGCGGGCGCGGCGAGGACGTCCGCGAGGGCCGCTCGGGCCTCGGGGGCGGTCGCGGCGATGTGCTGCAGGTCGAGCCGGTCGAGGGCGTCGTCGAGCGCCTGCAGGATCCGCATCCGCCGCGGCCCCTCCGGGAGCTCGGCCTGCAGTTCGAGCAGGACGTCGATGTCGAGCGCGAGTTCGTGCACCTCGGACTCGAAGACGGCGAGGTCCATCCGGCGACTCGTGTAGAGGCGCGTCGACGACGAGGTCTGGACGTCGCCCTCCTGCGTCGGGAGGAAGGGGTGGTAGTCGAGCAGGACGGGGTTCGACGCCGCCTCGACGAAGAGCTCGACGGTCTCGCCGCCGACGGCCTCCTCCGCGACGAGCACCCACTGGTTCCGGGGGTTGATCGACTTCACGGGCGTGCCGTCCGCGCGGTAGACGAGTCCCTCGCACTGGAACCCCGGCATGTTCTTGTCGAAGCCGAGGTCGACGACGGCCTCCACACGGCGGCCGGCCCACTCGTCCGGCACGGTCCCGGTCAGCCGGAACCACGTCGTCCCCCATGCTGCACCCCACGTCGTGCCCACCTCGTACGGCGTGAACTCGAGCGCGAGCCCGGCCGCGGGCGGGATCGGCTCCCCCGGCAGCTCGTGCCACGCGGTCTCGAGCGGCGTCGCGGTGGCGTGCACCGCCGGCAGGATGCGTTCGTCGAGGACGCGTCGCGCCCGGCCGGTGGTGAGGGGGATGTCGTCGTGCATGGGGACCTTCCTGTCGTGCGGTGGTGCTGGACGTGCGGGTGTGCGGGGTGTGCGGCTCAGGCCATCGTGGCCGGGTGGGCCACCGACAGGAGCTCGGTGGCGGTGTCCTCGGGGACGTCGACGCACCGGGTGATGCCCCGGGCGGCGAGCAGCGCGTGGTCGTCGACCCGCGAACGCAGGACCACCTGGGGGCCGCGTCCGTCCGGGGCCGTCGAGGCGAGGTCGAGCCAGGCGGCGGCGAACCGGCCTCCCGGCGCGCAGTCGGCCCGGAGCCCGCCACGTTCGGCGCCGTCCGCGAGCACGTCGTCCAGCACGAGTGCGGTGGCCGGCGGCCCGGACACGGCACCGGTCGTGTCGGCCCGGCCCCGGGTTCCGTGCTCGCGGGCGAGGGCGGCGAAGGCCTCCCCCGCCGGCTTCAGCCGACCGTCGTTCGTGAAGAGGCCGAGGTCGTACTCGAGCTCCGGGAAGTCCGCGAGCGACCGCGAGACGTCGTGCGAGCACCACCACGTGACGCCGAGCACGTGCTGCGCGTCGAGCACGTGCCGGATCGTCTGCTCGGTGAACGCGGCGGCGTCGGCGGGGTCGACCACGTTCGTCGGGGCGCCCACCTCCTGCAGCCAGTTCGGGCGCTCCGGGTCGCGGTTCCACGCGCTCGCGAGCTGCAGCAGGTACTCGCCGTGGCGGACCGAGCCGGCCCCGAGTGCGCCGTGCAGGGTCGCCGAGCCGTTGAACACCCACGAGTGCGTGACGGTCGCGTCGCCGTGGTCGGCCGCGTGTTCGGGGCCGAACGGCTGGGCGTCGTCGTACCAGGCCGCGTCGTACTGCGCGACGGTGACCAGGGGCCGTGGACGCGACCCGGTGCCGGGGCGGGCGGGCGGTACCGAGCCGAGCCGCGCCTCCAGGCCGACCGGACTCGACAGCCCCGCCCGCGCCGCTGCGACCATCGCTGCCGCCCACGCGTGCCCCTGCTCCGCCGTGATGTCGTGCGGCGTCGGGTGCGGCGCGTGCGCGAACTGGTTCACCTCGTTGCCGATGGTGATCCCGAGCAGGTTCGGCTTGTCGGCGACGGACGCGGCGAGCGCCTCGACGTAGGCCGCCGTCGACGCGACCACGTCCGGGTCGGTGAACATGTTCCGGCGGTGCCAGCTCTCGAGCCACGAGGGCACGAAGTCGAAGCTCGACAGGTGCCCCTGCAGCGCGTCGACGTTGACGTCGAGCCCGAACGAGCCCGCGATGTCGACGACCGTCGCGACGTCCCGGAGCGCCGACTGCCGGATGAGCGTCCGGTTCGGCTGCACGACCGGCCAGAGCGGGAAGATCCGCACGTGGTCCGCGCCGAGCGACGCGATCTGCTCCATGTCCCGCGCCGTGTCCGACGGCGAGAAGTCGAGCCACGAGTGGAACCAGCCGACCGAGGGGGTGTGGTTGACGCCGAAGCGCATCAGCCCTTCACCCCGCCCTCTTCGACGCCCTTGAAGAAGAACCGCTGCAGGATCGCGAAGATCACCGCGATCGGGATGAACGCGATCATCGTGCCGGCCGCGATCATGCGCTGGTCGGTCGCGAACGTGCCCTGCAGGTACTGCAGCCCGACGGTCAGCGTCAGCTTGTCCGGCGACTGCAGCACGATGAGCGGCCAGAGGAAGTCGTCCCACGCGCCGATGAACGAGAAGATCGCGATGACGGCGATGGTCCCCTGCACGGCGGGCAGCGAGATGTACCGGAGCCGCTGCAGGGCGTTCGCGCCGTCCATCACGGCTGCTTGGTCGATCTCCTCGGGGATCTGCCGGAACGCGTTGAACATGAGCAGGACGTTGAGCGCCGCGATCATGCCGGGCAGGGCGACGCCGACGAGGGAGTCGGCGAGGCCGAGGTCCTTCACGGTGACGAACTGGGAGATGATCGTCGCCTCGCCCGGGAGCACCAGGGTGGCCAGGAAGAGCCCGAGCACGGCCTTGCGGAAGCGCCACTGCAGCCGGGCGAGCGCGAAGCCCGCGAGGGTCGCGAACACGATGTTGCCGAGCACGTCGATCGCGGCGACGACGAGGGAGTTGCCGATGTACCCGAACACGGGGATCGCCTCGCCCACCCGCAGGTAGTTGCCGAAGGTCGGCTGCGTCGGGATGAAGGACGGGTTCGCCGTGTAGATGTCCTCCCCCGTGCCCTTGAGCGAGGTCGACAGCTGCCAGAGGAACGGCCCGATCGTGATGAAGAGGACCACGACGAGCAGGACGTAGCGGAGCACCTTCTCGCGGGTGGACATGACGCCCCACGCGGCGCGGCGCCGCTTGCGTCCGTTGCGTCCGTTCGGCCGGGAGGCGCGGCTCCCGTCGGTCGCGCCGGTCACGTCCGGCGCGGGTGCGGCCGCGCCGGCGGCGCCCCCGAGGACGGGTTCGGTGGTCGAGGTCGTGTTGGTCACTTGTCCGCCTTGCTGTTCATCCGGGCGAGGGCGAGCATCGGGATGAGCGTCACGACGAAGAGCAGGAGGCTCAGGGCGGACGCGTAGCCGAGGTTGCCGGTGAAGCCGCGGGCGTACTGCTGGATGAGCATGACGAGCGAGTTGTCCTGCCCGCCCGGTCCGCCGGTGCCGTTGGTGAGGATGTAGAGCTCGCTGAACACCCGGAGCGCGCTCACGCACACGAGGATGCCGACGAGGGTCATGGTCCCCCGGACGCCGGGCATGGTCACGGACCAGAACCGGCGGACGGAGCCGGCGCCGTCGAGGGCCGCGGCTTCGTGCAGGTCCTTGCCGACGTTCCCGAGGGCCGCCAGGAAGATGATCATGTAGTACCCGAGGCCCTTCCAGACCGTCAGGCTGATCGCGCTGAAGACGAGCAGCCACCGGTCGGTGAGGAACGGGATGGAGCTCTGCACGATCCCGAGGGACTGCGCCATCTCGTTGATGACCCCGCGGTCGTCGAGGATCCAGTTCCAGATGAGCCCGACGACGACGGCGCTGGCGATCACCGGCGTGTAGTACGCGGTCCGGAAGAACGCGATGCCGGGGAGCTTCCGCTCGACGAGCACCGCCATGAGCAGGGGGAGCACCGTCAGCAGCGGCAGGCACACCGCCATGTAGATGACGCTGTTGAGGAGCGCCTCCCACACCTGCGGGTCGGCGAGCAGCGTCTCGAAGTTCTTGAGGCCCACCCACTGGCTCACGCCCCCGAGCGGGCTGGCGTTCGTGAACGACAGCCGGACGGTGTTGATCGACGGCCAGAGACTGAACGCGAGCAACCAGACGAGCGCCGGCAGGACGAGCAGCCAGGGCGTGAACCAGCGGTTGGCGCGCATCAGCTGTTCGCCAGCAGGCTGTTCATCTTGGTCTGCGCGGTCTGCAGCGCCTTTTCGGGCGTCGTGCCGCCCTTCATCGCCAGCGCGATCTGCTGGTCGAGGAAGTCGGTCATCGCCGAGTTCGCCTCGACCGGGTTGAGGTTCTTCGCCGTCTTCAGGGCGTCGTTGGCGAGCACGCGGGCCTTGGCCTCGACGGTGCCGTCGTCCTTCGAGAAGTACGGGTCGGACTGCGACGAGGTGGTCGACGGGAAGATGTTGACCAGGTGCGCGAAGGCCTCCTGGTTCTTCGCGTTCGTCATGAAGGCGGCGAGCGCCTCGGCCGTGGCGATGTGCTTGCTCTTCGCGCTGACGCTGAGGCCCTGCACGTAGAGCGGCGGGTTGTCGAGGGCCGACGACACGACGATGTTGCCCTTGAGCGACGGGTTGTTCTTCTCGAAGTCGCTGATCGCGGTGGCGCCACCGGTGGTCCAGGCGACCTTGCCCTGCGTGAACAGGGTGGAGTTGCCGAGGTAGTCGGTGTTCAGGACGGACGAGGGCATCAGGCCCTCCTTGTAGGCCTTCGCGTACTTCGCGATGAGATCGGCCGCCTTCGACGAGTTCGCGAAGGTGAACTTCGTGCCCTGGTCGTTGATGATCTTGACGCCGGCGAGCGAGAAGTCCGACAGGCCGGGCTTGCGGCTCATCAGGTAGTCGTCCGGGCACTTCTGGTGCATGGTCTCGGCCTGCGCGAAGAGCTCGTCCGTCGTCTTCGGCGGGTTGGCCGGGTCGAGGCCGCACTGCTCGAACATCGTCTTGTTCCAGTAGTCGACGTCCGTGTTGAGGTACCACGGGTAGCCGAAGGTGCCGTCGACGCCCTTGTAGTTGTACGCGGCGAGCGCGCCCTCGACGTAGGTGCTCGAGAGCTTCGAGTCGTCCTTCGCGACGTCCTGCAGGAAGCCGCGCTTGGCGAGGGGCAGGGCGATGTCCGGCGGCAGGTTGATCACGTCGGGCAGGGAGTTCGACGACGCCTGGCTGAGGACCTTGTCGGCGTAGCCGTCGCCGGGCTGGTCGACGAGCTTCACCTTCGCGTCCGGGTACTTCGCCTCGAAGTCCTTGATCACGCCGTTGAGGTAGTCCGTGTAGGTCGGGGTCAGCGCCCAGGTCTGCAGGGTGATCGATCCGTCGACCTTGCCGCTCCCGCCGCCGCTGCCGGCGCTGCTGCCGCTCGAGCAGGCGGTCAGCGCGAGGGCCGTGACGGCCGCTCCGGCGAGGATCGCGAGGGCGCGTCCCGTCGTCCTGCGTGTGGTGTTCTTCATCGCTCGTGACTCCTTCGTCGTGGTGCGCGTCGTGCTGAACCGGTTCAGTCCCCGTCACCGATCCGTGTGAATGGAGCGATGATTTCCGACTAAAGCGTTATAGTCAACCCCGTGGCCCAGAACCGTCGCACGACGATCGCCGACATCGCCGCACGAGCCGGCGTGTCCATCAGCGCGGTCTCGTTCGCGCTCAACGACCGCCCCGGCGTGTCCGACGAGACCCGAGCGCGGGTGCAGGCCATCGCCCGCGAACTCGACTGGCAGCCGCACACCGCCGCACGCGCCCTGGGTGGTGCGAAGGCCGGGTCGATCGGCTTCGTGCTGAACCGGCCGGCCCGGACGCTCGGCACCGAGTCGTTCTTCGGCGACCTCATCTCGGGGATCCAGCTCGGGCTGGCCGGCAGTCACGTCGGCATGAACCTCCTCGTCGCGCGGGACGCCGCCGAGGAGCTCCAGACCTACCGGGACTGGTGGCGCGGACACCGGGTCGACGGCGTGATCGTGATCGACCCCCGCCGCGACGACGACCGGCTCACGCTGCTCACCGAGCTCGGGATGCCCACCGTCGTCGTCGGGTCGCACCCCTCGGCCGAGCCCGCGGCGCCGACGGTCTGGATCGACGACTCCGACGCGACCGACACCGTGCTGCGGTACCTGCACGCGCTCGGACACCGGCGGATCGCGCACGTGGCCGGACGACCGGAGTTCGAGCACACGGCGATGCGGATCGACCGCCTCCGCGAATTCACCGCGGCCGAGGGGCTCGAGGACGCCGTGTCGATCCCGACCGACTACTCCGCCGAGGCCGGGGCGAGCGCGACCAGGGCCCTGCTCTCGCGGAGCGTCCGCCCCACCGCGATCGTGTACGACAACGACGTGCTCGCGGTCGCCGGGCTGGGCGTGGCGAGCGAGATGGGCGTGCGCGTGCCGGGTGACGTCTCGATCGTGTCGTTCGACGACTCGGCGATGGTCCGGCTCGTGCGGCCGTCGATCACCTCGCTCACGCGTGACACGGTCGAGCTCGGGCAGCGGGCGGCGACGCTCCTGCGCGAGCAGATCGACGCCGGCTCGCCGCTGCCGTCGCGCCCGGGGCCGTCGCTGACGCTCAGCGTGCGCGAGTCGACCGGCCGCGTGCGCCCCTAACCCCTCCGCCCCGCCGGCCCCGTCGACACGCCGATCTCGGGCGCCTCGTGCGCACGGGCAGCGCGGCCGACTTGACGCCGGTTCGAACACACGTTCGAATACTCTCGTGGGACGGCGTCGCGAGAACCGGTGGCAGCCCCCGGAACACCCGGAGGTCGAGCGTCCGCGCGCCTACTCCCTCTCCGAGGACGCCCGCGGTCCGGACGCCTGCCACGCCGTCACCCCCGTGCCGGTCTGGGCGTGGATCCAATTCCCCACGTTCCACGTCCGCGTGAAGGCCTTCGCGAAGAGCTGGACCCGCGACGCTGTCCTCGTCGAGTGGGCGCAGTTCGGGCAGCAGGCGAACGCGTGGGTGTGGCGGTCCGCGGTGAAGCACCGCACCCTGCGTGCCGACGCGGCGCGGCGCAGTCCGCAGAACGCACCACGTTGACTTCCCCCGACATCGCGAGGATCGTTTACGGAACACCGGTACAGCAAGTAACTCACTGATCGAGACATTCGGTCCGAGTGCTGACGCTGGGAGGAGGCACCATGAAGAAGAGCGAGGTGCCGTCCTGGGTCGCCCACGTGCTCACCCCGCCCGAGGTCATCGCGGCCTACGTCGAACGACGGGTCAACGACCCGGCGTTGCTGACGGGTGAACACACGGAACCCACGTACGCGGACTTCCTGCGCGACGAGTAGACGGTCTTTCCGGAGGCGCGGCACACGTTCCGGACTCACGGAACGGGATCCGCGCCTCCCGTTCGACCGCCCCGACCACGACGCGCGGACAGCGTCACGCCCACGCTCGCGGCGGTGACGCACGCGAGGGCGACGACCTCGAGCAGCGCGAGCGCTTCGTGCAGGATCAGCAGGCCCGCGAGGGCCGCGATCGCCGGCCCGAGGCTCTGCAGGACCCCGAAGACACGGGTCGGCATCCGCCGGAGCGCGAGCATCTCGAGCGCGTAGGGCAGGACGCTCGACAGCACGGCGACGCCGCCGAACACGAGGAGGAGCACCGGTTCACGGACGACCCCGTCGACCGCCGACCGGAGCCCGAACGGCAGCGACACGAGCATCGCGACGAGCATCGACACGGCGAGCCCGTCCACGCCGGGGATCGCGGCGCCCACGTGCCGGTTCATGACGATGTAGCCCGCCCAGCACACCGCGGCGAGGACGGCGAACACGACACCGCCGACCGCGGTCACCGCCGCCGGACCGACCCCGAGCAGCACGACCCCGGCGAGCGCCAGTACCGCCCAGAGCACGTCGCGCCACCGTCGGGTGTGCACGAGGGAGAGGGCGAGCGGGCCGAGGAACTCGATCGTCACCGCGACCCCGATCGGGATGCTCGCGAACGCCACGTAGATGAAGACGTTCATGCCGCCGAGCGCCAGCCCGAGGCCGATCGCACCGAGCCACTGCTGCCGGGTCCAGTGCCGGACGCGCGGCCGGACCACGAGCGCGAGGACGACGGCCCCGATGACGAGCCGCAGTGTGGCGGCACCGACCGAGCCGACCTCGTCGAACCGGGTCTTCGCGATCGCGGCGCCGAGCTGCACGGACACCATCGCCGCGAGGGCGAGGAGCGGCGCCGGGACGCGGTTCACCGGTGCGCCGTCACCCGAGGTAGGCGAGCACGGCGAGGACCCGACGGTGGTCCTCGCCCGTGTCCTCGAGCGCGAGCTTGCCGAAGATGCTCGAGACGTGCTTCTCGACCGCGCCGGTGCCGATCACGAGCGCGCGGGCGATCGCGGCGTTGGTGCGGCCCTCGGCCATCAGCCCGAGGACGTCCCGCTCGCGCGGCGTGAGCGCTGCGAGCGGATCACGGCGGCGGCTCATGAGCTGGGTGACGACCTCGGGGTCGAGGACGGTGCCGCCGGCGGCGATGCGGCGGACGGCGTCGTCGATCTCCTCGAGCCGGGTGACGCGGTCCTTGAGCAGGTAGCCGATGCCGGTCGCGCCCGCCGCGAGAACGTCCTCGGCGTAGGTGGCCTCGACGTACTGGGACAGCAGGAGCACGCCGGTGCGCGGAGCCCGGCGCCGGGTCTCGACCGCGGCGCGGACGCCCTCGTCGGTGAAGGTCGGCGGCATCCGCACGTCCATCACCACGACGTCGGGCGCACCGTCGGGGAGCGTGGCGAGGAAGGAGTCGGCGTCGGCGTACTGCCCGATGACGTCGATGCCCGCTTCGTCGAGCACGCGCGAGAGTCCTTCGCGCAGGAGCACGGCGTCGTCGACGACGACGGCCCGGATGCGTGCTGCATCCGGGCCGTCGCTCATGCCGACCAGCCTAGTGGGAGCGCGGACGCTCCCGGGGGCTCACGAGCGCGTCGTGGGCACGCCGTTCAGGGCGCCGAGCGGGATCCGTGCCGTCGCCTCGGTCGGACCGCCCTCGGGGCTCGAGACCGTCAGCTCGCCGTCGAGGGCGCGCATCCGACCCATCAGCCCCTCGATGCCGTGCCCCTCCTGCGGGCGGGCCCCACCGCGGCCGTCGTCGGTGACGCTGACCGTGAGGTACCAGAGTCCGGAAGCGTCGACCACGAGTCCGAGGTACACCCCGGCGGTCGAGGCACCGGCGTGCTTCGTGGTGTTCGTCAGCAGCTCGCTCACCGTGAAGTACACGTTGCGCTGGATCTCGGTCGCGAGCTCGAGCCCGTCGGGCAGGCGGACGTCCAGGCCGACGGGGATCGGGGTCCGGGCGACGAGGGCCTCGAGCGCGGCGACGAGCCCGCGGTCGAGCAGGATGGGCGGTGCGAACCCGCGGGAGAGTGCACGCAGTTCGTCGAGGGCGTCCTGGGCGTGTGTCGATGCCTCACCGATGAGCTGCTTCGCCTTCGCCGGGTCCTTGTCGAAGGCACGCTCGGCCGCGGACAGGTCCATGCGCAGGCGGACGAGTCGCTGCTGCGGGCCGTCGTGCAGGTCGCGCTCGATCTGGCGGAGTGCCTGGCCCTCGGCGGTGACGGCGCCGGCACGGGAGGCCTGGAGCCCGGCGACCCGACGCTCGAGCTGCTCCGCACGGAACCCGCCGAGCAGACCGAAGTCGATCCAGAAGTGCGCGATCACGGAACCGCGGGCCCACAGCGGGAAGAGCACCACCGAGGCGGCCATCGACAGGAGTCCGAGGAATCCGAAGCCCACGACGGACGTCATGTCCCACCCGAAGTACTGCGCGCTCATGCCGTTCACGAACGCGACCCCGGCGAGCCCGATCGGCCAGAGGAAGCCGGCGAGGAGCAGTGCCCCGGCGCCCACCGTGCAGAGCGCCGCGATCGGGTACACGACCGCCGCGTGCAGCAGGTACAGCCAGTAGTGCGGGTTGGCGACGGCCGAGCCCGTGCGCGTCCACCAGTTCTGCTGCCACCGGGGCGTCCAGTCGACCGGTCGGATCGGGCGGTTGTCGGCCCACCCGATGCGGAGCTTCTCGAACTGTCCGAGCCACCGCGCGACGAACAGCGCGATGAAGAACATCAGCAGGACGAACGGGTTGAAGAGGTCGCGGAAGCCGCCGCCGAAGATCGCCGCGGGGAACGCGGCGTAGAGCGTGCAGAGCAGCACCGCCGTCAGGGCCATGTAGCCGAAGTCGCGCGGCAGGCGCTTCCACGCCTCGCGGTAGAACGCGCCGGCGGTCATGCCCGTGCCCGATCCGGACCCGCCGGGCGCGGTCGGGTGTGCCGGCGGGACGCTCGGGCCCTGGCCGCTCGCGGGCGGCGTCGACGACCACGTCGGGGGCGTCTGGTTCGGCTGTGCGGGCATCGGTTCGGTGGCTCCTGGCGGGACGGAGTCGTGCAGCGGGACGGTCTCGGCCTGGTCGAGGCGGGCGGTGTCGGTCATGACACCAAGCCTCGCGATCACCGGCTCGATCCCCCATCCTGCCCCCTCCCGAACCGGAGGTGGGGTTATCCCCCGCACCGGCGTACCGTGTGGCCATGGGGAACACCACGGGGGTCCGGGTCGCGTCGGCGGCCGCCATTGTCGCAGCGCTCGTCTTCGGTGCCGAGGGGCTCGGCGACGCGTGGGGGGTCCTTGCCTTCGGCCCACCGGCGTTGCGGCTCGCCGGAACGGTCGTCGCCGGTGTCTGCGGAGCGGTCGTGCTCGTCGCCGCCCTGCGTTCCCGGGACCGCCGCGCCGTCGCGTTCGGGGTCGCCGTGCTCGCGTTCGCCCTGGCCTGGGCCGTCCCCGGGCCGATCGGCGACGGGCTGTACTGGATCGCCCGGGCGGCGCTCGTGGCGTTCGGCGTGCTGACCGTCCGTGGTCTGCGCGGACCGCAGCGCGTGCTCGGCTGGGTCGTGACGATCGCCGCGGCGCTGTGGTTCGTCGTGTCCGTCCTGACACAGACGGTCCCGCCGCCCTCCACCGCGCAGGAGGTCCTCGCCGTCGTGTACGCGGTCCCCGGCGTACTGCAGGCGGTCGCGTTCCTCGCGGCGGCCGTCCTCGTCGCCGTGCCCCTGCTCCGCCTGGTCGGTACCGGTGCGGGGTCGCTCTGGTCCTCCGCCGAGGTCCGCTGACCCGGACCGGTCCCCCGCTCAGACCAGACCCGCGGCGACCTCCGGCGTCTCCACCGGGATCGTCCACGGCTCCGACGTCATGCCGCCGCCGGCCCGGATCGACAGCACGGAGCCGTCGGCGTCGCGGCGGTACGTCACGTCCTCGTCGATCGACCCGAACCGGTTGCCGTGGGTCATCCGGAGCGTGTCCGCGTCGACGACCTCGAGCCGCGTCGGGGTGACGAGCGGCTCGGGTGCGGACGGGTCGACCTCGACGAGCCGGTCACCGATCCGGGCGATGTCGCTCACACCCCAGGGGTTCGCGAAGCGGCCGGTGAACGTGCTCGTGTCGACATCGGCCGGCACCGGGGTGCCCGGGGCGTCCGCGTCGGCCGCTGCGTCGAGGAACTGCACGATGGCGGTGGCGATGAGCGTCGCGGGGCCGGCCGCCGCGCTCGTCAGCACGGAGACGACGAGCCCGGACGCGGGGTCGAACAGCGACTGCGTGATGTGCCCGGGGAACCCGCCGGAGTGGCCGCGGACCTCTCGCCCGCCGATCCGGTCGACGATGAACCCGGCGCCGTACCCGCGTGCTGCCGGGTCCTCCGTGGCGCTCCACGCCTTCCGCTGGGCGAGCCGCTTCGAGTGGTCGTCGAGCAGGGTGCCGTGGCCGATGACGTGCTGCGAGAAGTACCGGACGAGGTCGGACGCCGTGCCGTGGAACCCCGTCGCCGCAGCCATCGCTCGCGTGTCGACGTGGTCGAGGCGGTGCCGGGTGCGCGCGGTGTAGAACCCGGAGTAGCCGACCACGAAGTCGCCCGCGCGGGCGGGGTCCCAGTCGGGACCGGTGTTCCGCAGCCCCAACGGCTCGGTGATCGACTCGCGGACGAAGTCGCCGTAGGACTGCCCGGAGACCGCCGCGATGACAAGTCCGAGCAGCGAGTACCCGAGGTTCGAGTAGTTGAACGACGAGCCTGCGGGGACCTTCTGGCCCCGGTCGAGGACGAGCGCGAGGAGCTCCTGTTCGTCCGGGAAGGGGCGCAGCTGCGACCAGTAGTCGCCGTCGTGGCCGTCCCGGATGACCCCGGCGCCCATCTCCATGAGCTCGCGGAGGGTCGCGTCGGCGAGGGGCGAGCCGCCGTCGACGAGTGCGGGGACGTACGTGCCGACCGTGTCGTCGAGCCGGAGTGAGCCCCGCTCGGCGAGCTGCAGGAGCGCGGTCGCGGTGAAGGTCTTCGAGTGCGAGGCGATGCGGAACAGGTCCGTCGTCCTGAGGCGCCGGCCGGCCTCGACGTCGGCGTAGCCCCAGGCCTCGTCGAGGAGGACCTCGTCGTCGTAGCCGATCGCGACCTGCACGCCGGGGATCCGGAGTTGCCACACCTTGTACGCGATCCACTCGCGGACGTAGGGCAGGACGGTCTCGTACGCAGCGCGATTCGACATGCCCTCCACCCTCGCATGTGCCACGCTGGCGGGCATGCGACACACACCGCACTTCCTGATGACCGACGTCGACGAGGTGCGACGCCTCATCGGGGGCAACCCGTGGGCGACGATCGTCTCGCACACCGAGGCCGGGCTGGTCGCGTCGCACTACCCGTTCCTGCTCGAGACGCCCGCACCGGGCGGCGCTACCGACCCCGACCCCGACGAGCTCGTCCTGGTGTCGCACGTCGGCCGCCCGGACGAGGTGGCCCACGAACTCGGACGCCACGAGGTGCTCGTCGTGTTCCAGGGCCCGCACGGCTACGTCTCGCCCGCCTGGTACCCGCCGGAGCAGTTCGTGCCGACCTGGAACCACGTGACGGCGCACTGCTGGGGCACGCCGGAGATCCTGTCCGACGAGGAGAACTTCCGCGTCCTCGGCGAACTCGTCGACCACTTCGAGCGGGCGATGCCCGAGCCGGTCTCCCTCGAGGTCGACGAGGAGACGGCACGCCGGATGGCGAAGGGCACCGTCGGGATCCGCATCCGGGTCACCCGGTTCGACGCCCGCGCGAAGCTCTCGCAGAACAAGGCACCGGAGGTGGTGGACCGGATCGTCGCGGGGCTGCGCGGCGACGGTCCGTACGCCTCGCCGGCACTCGCCGACGAGATGGAGCGCGCCCACGCGGCACGCGCGGCGGCCCAGGAGGCGCGGTGAACGAGGTCCTGCTCCGCACCGTCCGACGGGTGGGCACGTCCGGCGCCCCGTCCGACGTCCGGATCGTCGACGGGCTGGTCACCGCGATCGCGCCGGCCGGCACGCTCGACCCCACGGACGCCGACACCGATGTCGTCGAGACGGCCGGCGCCTGGCTCGGTCCCGGTCTCGTCGACCACCACGTGCACTTCGACCAGTGGGCCCTCGTCCGCCGTCGCGTCGACGTGTCGGCCTGCGACTCGGCGGAGGCGACCGCCGACCTGCTGGCGGAGGTGGCACGCACCGGTGTGGCGGACCGCGTCCTGATCGGCCACGGCTACCGCGACGGGATGTGGCCCCGCCCTGCACGACGTGCGCTGCTCGACCGGATCGAGCCGCGCCTCCCGATCGTCGTCATCAGCGGTGACCTGCACGCCGTCTGGTGCAACGCCGCCGCGCTGGAGCACTTCTCCGGCATCGTCGGCCGCCCGCTCGTCGCCGGCGACGACGGGGTGCTCCGCGAGCAGGACGCGTTCGACGTGACCGGCGCGCTCTCCCGCGTGCCGGACGAGGTGCTCGACGGCTTCGTCGCCGACGCCGTCGAGGCGGCCGCCGCCCGCGGCGTGACTCGGGTGACCGACCTCGAGATGACGTTCGGACTCGACCGGTGGACCCGCCGTGTGCAGGCCGGCACGGACGGCCTCCGCGTCGACTCGGGGGTCTACCCGGCCGACCTCGACGCCGCGATCCGTCGGGGACTCCGCACCGGCGACGTCGTCGACGGCACCCGCGGACTCGTCCGGACGGGCCCGTTCAAGGTGATCACCGACGGCTCGCTCGGCACCCGGACGGCGGCGACGGCCTCCGGCGACGGCGTGCTCGTGTGGTCGTTCGAGGACCTCGTGGCGATGGTCCGTCGGGCGGTCGATGTCGGGCTCGTCCCCGCGGTGCACGCGATCGGCGACCGGGCGAACACCCTCGCGCTCGACGTCTTCGAGGCCGTCGGCGCACGCGGCACGATCGAGCACGCGCAGTTGCTGGCGGACACCGACCTCGAGCGGTTCGCACGGCTCGGGGTGGCCGCGTCGGTGCAGCCCGAGCACGCGATGGACGACCGCGACATCGCCGACCGCTACTGGGCCGGGATGACCGAGCGGGCGTTCCCGTTCGCGTCCCTCGACCGTGCCGGAGCCCGGCTGCTGCTCGGCTCGGACGCGCCGGTCGCGCCGCTCGACCCGTGGGTGTCGATGGCCGCGGCCGTCGGACGCGACCGGGACGGCCGCGAGCCGTGGCACCCGGCCGAACGCCTCGGCGTGCGGACGGCCTGGCGCGGGTCGACAGGAGGTGGTCGGGTCGGGGTGGCCGTCGGCGACGTCGCGGACCTCGTACTGCTCGAGGCGGATCCGCTCGCGGCGACCGGGTCCGGGCCGCTCCGGCGAGCACGGGTGCTGGCGACCGCGATCGCCGGACGGTTCACGTACCGGGACGTCTGACCGGCGCTACTTCTGGTCCTTCGGGCACCAGTAGAGCTTGCGGCCGGCCATGTCGGCCATCCGGATCTCGGTGCCGCACACCCGGCAGGGTTCGCCCTGACGGTGGTAGACCCAGTGCCGGTCCTTCCGGGACCGGACGGCCTTCGCGTGCTCGCTCTTCGACAGGCCGTCCATGGTCAGCATGAGGCCGTCGCGGACGCCCTCGTGCAGGAGCTTCGACCAGTCGTGCCAGAGCGCCTTCGCCTGCTTGACGGTGAGCTGCTTGCCCGGCTTGTAGGGGTCGATGCGCTGCCGGAACAGCAGCTCGGCGCGGTAGATGTTGCCGATGCCGCTCACGACGGCCTGGTCCATGAGCAGCTGGCCGATCGCGACGTTCCGCTTCCGGACGTTGTCGACGAAGGTCTTCTCGGCCTCGGGGCCGTCGTCGTTGATCGGGTCCGGGCCGAGCTTGTCGAGCGCCTTCTGCACGCCGGCCGGGTCCTCGACGACGCACGCCGTCGGACCGCGGAGGTCGGCGACCGTGTCCTCGGTGAGCAGCCGCACGCGAACCTGCCCGACGGGGTCCGGCGGGAACGCCTCGATCGGGTCCTCGACCTTCTCCTGCTCGGCCATCCGGTAGCGGGCGAGACGGGGAGCGCCGATCGACGTCAGGGACTCCTCGCCGTCGTCGTCCGACAGCGCCCCGGCGGTGGAGAGGTCCCCCGCGAAGTCCCACGCCCCGTAGAGGCCGAGGTGGACGCGCAGGAACAGATCGCCCTCGAACTCGAGGAACATCTGCTTGCCGACGGCCCGGGCAGCGACCATGCGCGTGCCGTCGAGCTGGGCGGCACCGGCGGCGAACCGTCCCTGCGGACTCGACACCTCGCAGCGTTTGCCGACGAAGTGCCGGGTGAACTGGTTGGCGATGCGGTGGACGGAGTGACCCTCGGGCATTGCTCTTGTCTACTCGGCCTTACTGGTCGATCTGCTTGCCGGCGATCAGGCCGGTGGTCTCGTACTCGGCGAGCTGCGCGATGCGGCGGGCGTGACGCTCCTCGCCCGAGAACGGCTCGGCGATGAACAGGTCGACGAACCGGATCGCTTCGTCCTCGGTGTGCTGGCGGGCGCCGATCGAGATGACGTTGGCGTCGTTGTGCTGGCGGGCGAGGAGCGCGGTGGACTCGTTCCACACGAGCGCGGCGCGGACGCCCTCGACCTTGTTCGCGGCGATCTGCTCGCCGTTGCCGGATCCCCCGAACACGACACCGAGCGCCTGGACGCCCGCACGCTGGTCCTGCACCACGGCGTGCGCGGCGTTGATGCAGAACGAGGGGTAGTCGTCGAGCGCGTCGTACTCGGTCGGACCGTGGTCCACCACCTCGTGCCCGGCCTCCGTCAGGTGGGTGGCGAGGGTCTTGTTGAACTCGAGGCCGGCGTGGTCCGTTCCGAGGTGGATGCGCATGGGATCGATCCTATTCCTGCGACTACTGCCCCCGGACCACGACCACGACGTACCGCGTGGGCTCCTCGCCCGGGTTCCGGTAGACGACGTCGGCGGGGTCCCCGAGCTCGATGCGGTCCCCCGCGGCGAGCCGCGTCGGCTCGCCGCCGACGACGAGTTCGAGCACGCCGTCGACCACCCAGATGCAGTGGCGCAGGAACGCGTAGGCGGACGCCGGGTAGGCCACTTCGCGGCCGGACGGGAGGCGCACCTCGGTGACGTCCGCGGGGAAGGCCGCACTCGAGATCGGTCGACGCCGGTACCCGGTCTCGGGATCGGTCCAGGAGTCGGCGGTCGCGCCGCGCTGGACGCCCCGCGCGTCGTCGGGATCGGTCGCCCGGGGCACCTCGTGGTCGAGGGACTCGTCGAGGAGCTGTGAGACCGTGAGTCCGAACGCTCCCGACAGCCGCCCGAGGATGGTCGCCGTGGGGCTCGACACCCCGCGTTCGACGCGGTTGATCATGGCACGGGAGACCCCGGACTCCTCGGCGAGCTCGGTGAGGCTCCACTTCCGCTCCGTGCGGAGGCGCTGCAGGCGCTCGCCGAGCCGTCGCTGGTCGGCGTCGTCCGCCGTTTCCGGTTCCGACTCCGGTGCGTCTACGATGTGAGACATGACGACAGCATATGCGACGAACGGGTCGGGTCCGGCCACCGTCCGGGAGTGCGAGCCGCGCGACCTCGACGTCGTCCACGCGCTGCACGTCGACGCCGTCCTGCACTCCACCGCCATCTGGCAGGAGGAGCCGCACCCGCGCTCGTACTTCGACGGCTGGCTCGCCGAGCGTCGCGCCGACGGCTGGCCGGTCCTCGTCGCCGAGGTCGGCGGGCAGGTCGCCGGCTACGCGACGTACTCGCAGTGGCGGCCGCACCAGGGGTACCGGCTGACGGTGGAGCACAGCGTGTACGTCGTCGAGGCGTTCCGCGGGCGGGGCATCGCGACCGTGCTCATGGACGCCCTCGTCGCACGGGCACGGGCGGAGGGGCGGCACGTCCTGATGGCGGGGATCTGCAGCGAGAACGCCGGGTCGATCGCGCTGCACACCAAGCTCGGGTTCGACACGGTGGCCGTCGTGCCCGAGGTCGGACGCAAGTTCGACCGCTGGCTCGACCTGACGCTCATGCGGCTGCCGCTCGCCTGAGCCGGGCCGGCGGGGCGGACGCGCGCCGCGCCTCCTGGCCCCGCCGGGCCGACGTCAGTCGGTGGTGTCGAAGATCGGTCCGACGGTCCGCGAGCGCTTGAGCTCGAAGAAGCCCGGGTACTTGGCGACCGCGACGACGCCGTCCCAGAGGTCGAGCGCCTCCTGGCCCTTCGGCGCCGGCGAGATGACCGGGCCGAAGAAGGCGGTGCCCTCGACGGCGATGACCGGCGTGCCGACGTCCTGGCCGACCCGGTCGATGCCGTCCTGGTGGCTGGCACGTACGGCCTGGTCGACCTCGTCCGTCCAGGCGTACTCGAGCAGGTCGGCGTCGAGGCCGAGCTCCGCGAGCACCGCCGGCACGACCTGCTCCGGGTCCTGCTCCTGGCGGTGGTGGATGTGCTCGCCGAGCGCGTCGTAGAGCGGCTTGACGATCTCCTGGCCGAGGCGGAGCCGTGCCGCGGTCACGATGCGCGGGTAGACCTGCCCGGCCACGAGCCGCTCGCGGTAGGTGTCCGGGACGTCCTGGTCCTCGTTGAGGACGAACAGGCTCATCACGTTCCAGGTGACGTCGAGGTCGCGGTGCCGGGCGACCTCGCCGACCCAGCGGCTCGTCATCCAGGCCCAGGGGCAGTTCGGGTCGAACCAGAACTCCACAGCGGTGCGGTCGGCGGTCGTCTTGTCCACAGTCGTGTCGGTCACGGATGCGAGCGTACGCGTGCTCGCTAGGCTGGAGGCGACCGTCCCGCCGGTGCACGACGCCGTGCCGGGACCCCCCTCACGCGGACAAGGACCGTCCGTGTGCAACCGCGAAGATGGAGCGTCCGTGCCCGGAGAGAACCTCACCCGAATCGAAGCCCAGGAACGTGCCGCGATCGTCGACGTGCAGACGTACGACGTCGAGCTCGACCTGACCCGCGGCGCCGAGACGTTCGGCAGCACCACGCGGGTGCGCTTCACCGCCACCGACGGTGCGTCCACGTTCATCGACGCCATCACGAAGTCGGTGCACTCGATCACGCTGAACGGCACGGCGCTCGACGTCGCCGCCGTGAACGACGGGGTCCGCATCCAGCTCGACGGCCTGCAGGAGCAGAACGAGCTCGTGGTCGTCAGCGACGCGCTCTACACGAACACGGGCGAGGGCCTGCACCGCTTCGTCGACCCGGTCGACGACGAGGTGTACCTGTACTCGCAGTTCGAGGTGCCCGACTCGCGTCGCATGTTCGCCGTGTTCGAGCAGCCCGACCTCAAGGCCGAGTTCACCTTCACCGTGACGGCGCCGTCCCGGTGGCAGGTCGTCTCGAACTCCCCCACACCCGAGCCGCACGTCGACGGCGACATCGCCACGTGGGCCTTCCCCCCGACGGCGAAGATCTCGAGCTACATCACCGCGCTCGTCGCCGGCCCGTACGAGGTCGTTCGAGACGAGCTGACGAGCCGCGACGGCCGGACCATCCCGCTCGGCGTCTTCGCGCGGAAGTCGCTCGCCGAGTACCTCGACCCCGAGTACGTCTTCGAGACCACGAAGAAGGGCTTCGCCTACTACGAGGAGAAGTTCGACGTCCCGTACCCGTTCGAGAAGTACGACCAGCTGTTCGTGCCGGAGTTCAACGCCGGCGCGATGGAGAACGCCGGGGCCGTCACCTTCACCGAGACCTACGTCTTCCGGTCGAAGGTGACCGACGCCATCAAGGAGCGCCGGGTCGTCACGATCCTGCACGAGCTCGCCCACATGTGGTTCGGCGACCTCGTCACCATGAAGTGGTGGAACGACCTGTGGCTCAACGAGTCCTTCGCCGAGTGGGCCTCGACGATCGCCACGGCCGAGGCCACCGAGTGGACCGAGGCGTGGACCACGTTCCAGGCGATGGAGAAGTCCTGGGCCTACCGCCAGGACCAGCTCCCCTCGACGCACCCGATCGTCGCGACGATCAACGACCTCGAGGACGTCCAGGTCAACTTCGACGGCATCACGTACGCCAAGGGCGGTTCCGTCCTGAAGCAGCTCGTGGCGTGGGTCGGCATCGACGCGTTCTTCGCGGGCGTCTCGGCGTACTTCAAGAAGCACCACCACTCGAACACCGAGCTGCGCGACCTGCTCGTCGAGCTCGAGGCCACCAGCGGCCGTGACCTCTCCGAGTGGTCGAAGGCCTGGCTCGAGACCGCCGGGGTGAACACGCTCCGCCCCGAGATCGAGGTCGACGAGTCCGGCGCGATCACGTCGTTCGCCGTGCTGCAGGAAGCGCCGGCCGACTACCCGACGCTCCGTCCGCACCGTCTGGCGATCGGCGTCTACGCCGTCACGCAGGACTCGGACGCACCGTTCGGCGCCGACACCGCGTCCTCCGGCGGCAAGCTCGAGCGCGTGCACCGCGTCGAGATCGACGTCGACGGTGCCCGCACCGAGGTCCCGGAGCTCGTCGGCGTGCAGCGCGGAGACCTCGTGCTCCTCAACGACGACGACCTCGCGTACGCCAAGATCCGTCTCGACGAGCACTCGCGCCGGACCGCCATCGAGCACCTCGCCTCGATCGCGAACCCGCTCGCCCGCTCGATCGTGTGGGGCGCGATGTGGGACGCCACGCGTGACGCCGAGTCGCCCGCCAGCGACTACGTCCGCCTGGTGCTCGGCAACATCGCCACCGAGACCGAGTCGACCACGATCCGCACGACGCTCTCGCAGCTGCTCCTGACCGCACGCAACTACGTCGCGCCGGCGAAGGTCGACCAGACCGTGCGCACCGTCGGTGACACGCTCTGGAACCTCGCGTCGAGCGCCGAGGCCGGTTCCGACGCGCAGTTCCAGTTCGTGAAGTTCTTCGCGCAGATCGCCTCCACGCCCGAGCACGTGGCCACCCTGAGCGGCCTGCGCGACGGTTCGGTGACGCTGAACGGGCTCGAGATCGACACCGACCTGCGCTGGGAGCTGCTCGAGGGCCTCGTGCTCGCGGGTGCCGCCTCCGGAGCCGAGGTCGACGCCGAGCTCGCTGCGGACAAGACCGCGTCGGGTGAGCAGGCCGCCGCGCGTGCCCGTGCGACGATCCCGACGGCCGAGGGCAAGCTCGCGGCGTTCTCGTCGCTCGTGGACTCGTCCGAGCTGCCCAACGCGATCGTGCGCCAGACGACGGTGGGCTACCAGCACGTGAACAGCCCGGTCGTGCTCGAGGGGCTCGTCCCGAAGTACTTCGACGTGCTCACGCGCATCTGGGCCGAGCGCAGCTACCACATGGCCGACACCATCGTCTCGGGGCTCTACCCGGCGCCGCTCGCGTCGGCCGAGCTGCGGGACGCTGCGGCCGCGTGGCTCGAGGCGCACCCGGAGACCCCGGCGCTGCGTCGCATCGTGTCCGAGAGCCTGGCGGGGACCGAGCGTGCCCTGCGGGTCCAGGCGGCGGACGCCTGAGTCTCGGATGAGGATCGGCGGGGTCCTGGCGTTCCCCAGGGGACGCCAGGGCCCCGCCCTCTAGCATCGACCGGATCATGACCTTGGTTGCAGTTCCCTCCCCGACCCCGTCAGGCCCGGCAGAGGCCGTCTCGCAGACGTTCGGCGAGTTCGTCGACACCTGGCACGTCCCGATCACGATCGTCATCACGATCCTCGCCGCGCTGGTCCTGCGGATCATCCTGCGGCACTCGATCAAGGGCGTCGTCGACCGCGTCGTGAACGGCGTGAAGAAGCGTCAGGGCGCGACCGACACGCAGGCACTCATCGCCTCGCCGATCCAGACCGCCCGCGTCGTGCAGCGCACCCGCACGCTCGGCAGCGTGCTCGAGAACCTCGCGACGGTGATCGTCGTCGTGCTCGCACTCGTCGTCATCATCCCGCTCGTCATCCCGAATGCGGCCGTCGGGATCGTCGGTGGCGCCTCGCTCGTCGCCGCCGGGCTCGCGGTCGGCGCACAGAGCATCGTGCGCGACCTGCTCTCGGGCGTGTTCATGATCCTCGAGGACCAGGCCGGCGTCGGCGACGTCGTCGACACCGGCCAGGCCACCGGCGTCGTCGAGAACGTCGGGCTGCGGGTCATGCAGATCCGCGACGTGAACGGCATCCTCTGGTTCGTGCCGAACGGGCAGATCCTGCGCGTCGGCAACCTCTCGCAGGGCTGGTCGCGCGTCCTCGTCGACATCACGGTCCCGTACGACACCGACATCGACGCCGTGCAGGACGCCCTCCTCAAGGCCGCGGTCACGATGTCGCAGGAGCCCCGGTGGCGCCAACGCATCGTCGAGAAGCCGGAGATCTGGGGGCTGCAGTCGATCACGGACGCCGGCATGGTGTTCCGGCTCGTCGTGAAGACCCGGGCGTCCGAGCTCGACGTCGTCGGCCGCGAGCTCCGCGTCCGGCTGAAGCACGCCGTCGACGAACTCGGCGTGACCCTGCCCGCCATGGCGATGATCATGCCCGCCGGGTGGGAGAACGCGACCTCGATCAACGGTCTCCGCACCGTGCGGACCCAGCCCACGCCGGCGCCGACCAAGCCCCGGCGCGGCCGCAAGAACGTCCTCGGTCAGCCGATCCGGACCGACGACCCCGACGCCGGGAAGGACCCGCGATGACCGACCCCACCCCGCCCGCACAGCCGATCACGCTGCGGGTCGGCGAGCACGGCGCCTCGGCCACCGGCTCCCTCTACGAGCGCATCGGCGGCGCGACCACCTTCGACCGGCTCGTCCGGCGCTTCTACGAGGGCGTGCAGCAGGACGACGTCATCTGGCCGATGTACCCGGCGGACGACCTCGAGGGGGCGATCTGGCGGCTCTCGGCCTTCCTGCAGCAGTACTGGGGCGGCCCGGGGACCTACAGCGAGGAACGCGGCCACCCCCGCCTGCGGATGCGGCACATGCCGTTCCGGATCACGTCCGAGGCCCGTGAGCGTTGGCTCCACCACATGCGCGAGGCGGTCGAGTCCCTCCAGCTCGCGCCCCTCGACGAGGCAGAGCTCTGGGCCTACCTCGACCGGGCGGCGCACGCCATGACCAACACGTTCGACTGACGGACGTGCGCGGCTGACGGACTGGAGGCGCGGTGCCAGCTGGCGCCGCGCCTCCAGTCCGTCACCGGTCGCGTCAGCGGACGTAGGAGCCGTCGGCGAGGTCCTCGACGAGCGGGGGCCGGGTCGGGTTCCACCCGAACGCGCTGCGCGCGTGGGCACCCGAGGCCTCCTGGTGGAGCAGCAGCGCGTCGGCGTACTCGGTGCCGAGGCGCTCGCGGCTGGCGTCGACGCTCTCGGCCACGATCGGCGAACCGTGCGCTCCCGCCTCCGCGATCTCGCGGACCGTCGGGTTGTCCCCGGTGGCCGCGACGACGTAGCCGTCCTGCTCACCGCGGTGCAGGGCGAGGACGTAGAGCTCGCCGAGGTCGTCGGTGTGCACCGTCGTCCAGCGCTGCGAACCGTCACCGACGAGTCGGACCTCGTGCTCGCCGTCCCCGACGAACATCGCGGGGATGCCGGCGCCGCGGCCGTACACGATGCCGGGGGCGATGATCGTCGTCCGGACGCTGCTCGCCCGCACCGTCGCCTCGTTCGGCACGCGCCAGGCGGTGAGTGCCGGCGGTGACAGCGGCGACTGCTCGGAGATGTCGGTCGAGTCGCCGAAGGTGAAGATCCCGCCGGTGTGCACGAACGGCTTCGGGGTGCCCTCGAGCGCCGCGAGCACGGTCGCGATGAAGTCCGCGTCGATGCCCTGGGCCGAGGCCGTGTGCACGACGGCGTCCGCCTCGTGCGCGAGCCGGCGGACGACGTCGGTGTCGGTGACGTCACCGACGAGGGCGCGGCCGCCCGCGTCGCGGACCGCCTGTGCCTTCTCGTCCGTGCGGACGAGGGCGGTGACCTCGTGCTCGTGGGCGACGAGTGCGCGGAGGACCGAGGAACCGATGTACCCGGACGCGCCGGTGAGGAAGACGTGCATGGAGCCAGCCAACCACGACCGGTCCGGGAACCGGCTGCCTACGAGTTGAGGGTCCAGGCGCGACGCTTGACGAGCACGTGCCCGCGCGAGGTGGTCAGGCGGCTCCACGGTCCGGTCTCGAAGAGCCGCACCGGGTCGTGGCCGAGGAAGCCGAGGCTCTCCCCCGCGAAGCCCGCGCCGGCGGGGACGTGCTCGATGCCCGCGACCGGACGGCCCCAGACCTCGGATCGGACCTTGCGGACGATGGCCTCGCCGGCGTTCGTCGGGACGGCGTCGGCGACCTCGGCGATGCCGTCGCGTGCGGCTCGGCGGAGGAGCTCCGGCGAGACGTCGGGCAGCGGGACCCAGCCACCGCGGGGCGGGGAGATCGCTGCCCAGGTGACGGTGTGGACCTCGAGCGGGAGCTCCACCTCGATCGGGGTCGCCCGGGTGGGGTCGGCGCCGTCGGCGTGCTCGGCGTCGTGCGCGTCGGCGAGCAGCCGCAGGCGTTCCTGCAGCGAGGCCAGCGGGACGACCGCGTCGACGGTCGCCGGCTGCGCGAGCGAGAACGTGCGCAGGCCGAGGACCGTCGGCAGTTCGTCGAGCAGCCCGAGCGGGTAGAGGATCGCGGTGTAGACCGCGAGGACGCCGGAGTCCGCGATGAGTCGGACGGAGCCGTCCTCGATGCGGGCGGCCCGTCCGAGGTAGGTGCGCAGGTCCCCGAGGGAGGCTGCGTCGGGAAGCGTGAACGAGGTGCCCATGTCACCCAGCAGCCTACCGGGCACGGCTCGGCGCCGGGGCGTTCGTAGACTGCTCGGTGTGAACGGCGAACCGGACTTCCTGCGGACCCTCAGACTCGAGGACACCGGCGCGAGCACCGGCGAGACCATCCTCACCGGCGCGAGCCACTGGTCCCCCGGCGGCCGGGTGTTCGGCGGGCAGGTGCTCGCGCAGTGCATCGTCGCCGCGCAGGCCACCATCGAGGACCGCGACATCCACTCGATGCACGGCTACTTCCTCCGCCCCGGCGACATCGACGTCCCGATCACCTTCGGTGTCGAACGCATCCACGACGGGCGGTCGTTCGCCGCGCGGCGGGTGCAGGCCTACCAGCGCGGTGTGCCGATCTTCTCGATGATCGCCTCGTTCCAGCGCCCGGACGTCGGCGTCGAGCACCAGGACCCGTTCCCCGTCGACGTGCCCGAACCGGAGTCCCTGCCGTCGGCCGCGTCGATCCTGTCGGCCATCGACCACCCGGTCGCTCGGGCGTGGGCCGAACGCTCCATCGACCTGCGGCACGTCGAGGGCCCGGTGTTCGTCGACGTCCAGGGCGAGCACATCGCCCACCAGGCGGTGTGGTTCCGGGTCGACGGCGACCTCCCCGCCGACCCGGCGCTGCACCGTGCCGTCCTCGCCTACGCGAGCGACCTGTCCATCCTCGAGCCGATCATGCGGCGTCACGGGGTGGCCTGGGGCACCCCCGGTGTGAAGAGCGCGAGCCTCGACCACGCGATGTGGTGGCACCGTGACGGCCGGGCCGACGAGTGGGTGCTCTACACGCAGGAGTCCCCGAGCGCGCAGGGCGGTCGGGGACTCGCGTTCGGGCGGATGTTCTCGCCGGACGGACGGCTGCTGGCATCGGTCGCGCAGGAGGGGATGATGCGCGTCCCGCGCTGACCCGGCCGACGGTGCTGCAGTCCGTCCTACGGGCGGGAGAACTCCACCGGGGCTTCGACGTAGGCGGCGCACGCGTCCCGCTCGGCCTCGGTCAGCCGACGCGGACGGTTGCTGACGGCGTCGACCATCACGAGCGCGGTCGTCGCCCGGGTGTACAGCACCGCGGGCTCGTGCCCGACCGGCGACCAGACCTCGTACGAGACGTCGATGCTCGCGCCGCCGAGCCGCCCGATCCACATCTGGATGTCGAGCGGCTGCCGCAGGTACGGGATCGACGCGAGGTACTCGAGGCGCTGCGCCGCGATCACGGTCATGGTGCCGGAACCCGGCCGCCCGTCGATGATCGGCTCCGGGACCGACCCGTCCGGAGCGCGCTCTTCCGGGTCGGGTCCCCAGAACCCCACGATGCGCGCCTCTTCCAGGAGACGCAGCATCGCGGAGTTGTTGACGTGACCGTAGGCGTCGATGTCGCTCCACCGCATGCGGACCGGAGCGTGCAACCGCGCCACGGTCAGTCGCGGGTGAGCTTGCGGTAGGTCGCCCGACCCGGCTTCGCCGCGTCGGCGCCGAGCCGCTCGATCTTGTTCTCCTCGTACGCCTCGAAGTTGCCCTCGAACCAGTACCAGTTGGGCGTGCCGTCTTCGTTCAGGCCTTCCCACGCGAGGATGTGCGTCGCGATGCGGTCGAGGAACCACCGGTCGTGCGTGATGACCACGGCACAACCCGGGTACTCGAGCAGCGCGTTCTCGAGGCTGCCGAGGGTCTCGACGTCGAGGTCGTTCGTCGGCTCGTCGAGGAGCAGCAGGTTGCCGCCCTGCTTGAGCGTCAGCGCCAGGTTCAGACGGTTGCGCTCACCACCGGAGAGCACCCCGGCCTTCTTCTGCTGGTCCGGACCCTTGAACCCGAACTGCGACACGTACGCACGCGACGGGATCTCGGTCTTGCCGACCTGGATGTAGTCGAGTCCGTCGGACACGACCTCCCACAGGTTCTTGTTCGGGTCGATGCCACCGCGGCTCTGGTCGACGTACGAGATGTCGACCGTGTCGCCGATCTTCAGCGTGCCGCCGTCGAGCGGCTCGAGGCCGACGATCGTCTTGAACAGCGTGGTCTTGCCGACGCCGTTCGGGCCGATCACGCCGACGATGCCGTTGCGGGGCAGCGTGAAGGACAGGTCGTCGATGATGATGCGCTCGCCGAACTGCTTGTGCAGCTTCTCGGCGTCGATGACCTGCGAGCCCAGGCGCGGGCCGACGGGGATCACGATCTCCTCGAAGTCGAGCTTGCGCGTGCGCTCGGCCTCGGTGACCATCTCCTCGTAGCGGGCGAGACGGGCCTTGGACTTCGCCTGGCGGCCCTTCGTGTTGCTGCGGACCCAGTCGAGCTCCGAGGAGAGGCGCTTCGCGAGCTTGGCGTCCTTCTTGCCCTGGACCTCGAGCCGGGCGCGCTTCTTCTCGAGGTAGGTCGAGTAGTTGCCCTCGTACGGGTAGAGACGACCGCGGTCGACCTCGGCGATCCACTGCGCGACGTGGTCGAGGAAGTACCGGTCGTGGGTCACGGCCAGGACGGCACCGTGGTACTGCTGCAGGTGCTGCTCGAGCCAGAGGACGGACTCGGCGTCGAGGTGGTTGGTGGGCTCGTCGAGGAGGAGCAGGTCCGGCTTCTGGAGCAGCAGCTTGCAGAGCGCCACACGACGCTTCTCACCACCGGACAGGTGCGTGACGAGCTCGTCCCCCGGGGGGCACTGGAGCGCGGCCATGGCCTGCTCGAGCTGCGAGTCGAGGTCCCACGCGTCCGCCGCGTCGATGTCCTCCTGCAGGGTGCCCATCTCGGCGAGGAGCGCGTCGAAGTCGGCGTCCGGCTCGGCCATCTGCGCGGAGATCTCGTTGAAGCGCGTGATCTTCGCGTGGATCTCGCCGACGCCTTCCTGCACGTTCTCGAGCACCGTCTTCGACTCGTCGAGCTCGGGCTCCTGCATGAGGATGCCGACGGTGAAGCCCGGGGTGAGCTTCGCCTCGCCGTTGGACGGCTGGTCGAGACCCGCCATGATCTTCAGGATCGTCGACTTGCCCGCACCGTTCGGCCCGACGACGCCGATCTTGGCGCCGGGGAGGAACGACATCGTGACGTCGTCGAGGATCAGCTTGTCGCCGACCGCCTTGCGGGCGCGGACCATCTGGTAGATGTACTCAGCCATATCGCGCCAAGTGTACTGACAGTGCGGGGCGTCCGTCTGCCCGCTCGCCGGTTCGCCGGATCACGCACGGGGGCTGTTGCGCTCGCCGACTTCAACGTACCGTTTCCCCGCTCCGCACCGGGAGCACGGTCGAACGACCACCGGAGAGGATCAGGACATGTTCACCAAGCGTCTGCGCCGTCTCGCGCTCCCCCTCGCGGGAGCCACCGCGCTCACCGTCGCGCTGCTCGCCCCGGCGACGGCTGCCTCGGCAGCGTCGCCCGTTCCGCGCGGCAACCCCTACGTCCAGTACACCGCGCACCTCATCGAGAGCGGCTCGGGCACCGGGTACTCGTCGTACATCAACGTCCACGACGCCCACAACAACGCGTTCGCCGTGGGGATCCAGTCCGACACCGCCTCGTCCGTGAGCAAGGGGCAGCCCCGGTTCATCTGGGAGCGGGTGCAGAACGGCAAGTTCACGTACGGCTACATGGGGGGCGCCTCGCACAGCAAGACGTCGGTCGGGCTGCGCTGGTACAAGAACGACGTCGCGTCGGTCATCCTCAACAACCGCACGGTCGGCACGATCGCCCTGAACCTCGACGGTCGGCTCTTCTTCAACGCCGAGGCGAACGCCCGGCTCAACGGTGACGTCGTGCACTCGCAGGTGAACGACATCTCGATCAAGGTCGGCGACTCGTCCGGTCGGACGGGGCTCGCCGGCACGTGGAACACGAGCTTCTCGTTCCACGGGCTCAAGGCGAAGCAGACGAACAGCCCGAAGGTCCAGGGTGCGAGCTTCTCGATCGACGGACGGGTCTCGGGGCTCCCCCGCGGCGGCAACTGGGACACCACCGAGGTCGCGGGCATCGCGATGATCGCCCAGAACTGGCGGTAGGCGCCCGGGAGCGGGGACGGGGACCGGCTCAGGCCGCGGCACGCTCGTCCCCGTCCACCACCGGGTCGACGCCCACGACGACGTCGAACTCGTGACCGATCGCCGCCGCGGCGTGGCGAGCGGCCTCGGCGCCGTCGGGCAGTTCCTCGCGGACGTCCGGCTCCGTCGGGTCGGGGTCGACACCCGGCACGGGGGTGCGGTCCGTGCCCACCGCGCCGACCTCGCCGGTGACCGGGTCGACGTTCGGCAGGACGCCCGAGGTGCTCCCCGGAGGCGCGGTCGCCTCACCCGTGTGCCGCGGGACGCGCACCCAGTTGCTGATCCCCCAGGCGAGGTCGTGCCCGAGTGCCTCTGCGTCGATCTCGACGGAGGTGCCGCCGCGACCGTCCCGCTCCCACGTCCGGATGCGGATGCGCCCGGTGACGACGATGCGGTCGCCCTTCTTCAGGGAACGGTGCACGTTGGCCGCGAGCGATCGGAAGGCCGTGACGGTGTACCAGTTCGTGGCGCCGTTGGTCCAGGTCGAGGTCGCCCGGTCCCAGCGTCGGGACGGTGAGGCGAGGCGCATGCTCGTGATGGCGATGCCGGTGTCGGTCACGAGGTGACGTGGCTCGGTGGCGATGATCCCGCAGACGGTGATGGTGTCGTTCATGCGTCGATCGTCATCGAGCCCCGGGTCGCGGAAGCGACCCGGGGCTCGATCTGTGACTGGATGACTCGATCAGGTGCGTTGTGGAGGACGAGTCCCCCGCGCCTCCTGGTCGAGACGTGGGCACCGCGCGTTCAGTGCGCGCGGAACTCGGGTCGGTCCGCCAACGGGCCGAGCGCTGCGTGCACAGCACCCTTCGCCGACTCGAGCGACGGGTACGTCCCACCGCCCGCGCTCCGACCGTAGAGCTCGACGCGGAACCCGCCGTCTGCTCGGTGGATGCTGCCGACCGCTCCCGCTGGTCCGACCGCGACCCAGGTCCCGGTGTTGTTCGTCATCGTTCGACCACCTCCTCGTGGCCCCGACGTCCGGAGTCTCAGGACGCCAGGATGTACTGACTGTAGGCCTTGCGGACCTTGTTCACCTTGGGCAGCGCCACCGCGAGGCAGTAGCCCTGACCGGGGTTCTTCGCGAAGAAGTCCTGGTGGTACTCCTCCGCACGGTTGAAGGTACCGAGCGGCTCGATCGTCGTCACGATGCCGCCGTCCCAGATGTCCGAGGCGCGCGCGATCGCCCGCTCGAACAGGGCCTTCTGGTCGTCGTCGGCCGGGAACATCGCCGAGCGGTACTGCGTGCCGACGTCGGCGCCCTGCCGGTTCAGCTGCCGCGGGTCGTGCAGCGTGAAGAACACGTCGAGGATGACGTCGGCCGGGATGACCGTCTCGTCGAAGGTGACCGCCACCGCCTCGGCGTGACCGGTCGTCCCCGTGCACACCGACTCGTACGAGGGGTTCTCGACCTCGCCGCCGACGTAGCCGGACACCACGTCCTGCACGCCCTGGAGCGTGCGGTACACGGCGTCGAGACACCAGAAACATCCACCTGCGAGCACGAACGTCGTCATGGCCGCAACCTACCGCTCCCCGCTCGGAGCGAGCCGCGACCGGGGCACGCCTCCTCCACAACGCGCACGCCCCGGCGACGCTCCCCGGATCGTCCGAGCGCACTCGGCGTGTCGGTGGTCGGCCGTACCGTCGGGGACACACCGACGAGCAGGAGGCACCACGATGCAGACGACGAACGAGCCGGTCTTCCGGATCCGTACCGCGCCCGTGGCCCGCTCGCGCGGCGACCTCCGGATCCTCGACGTCCGCGACGACCTCAGCCGCGTGACCCGGGCGAACGGCGAGATCGTCGGGTACGTGGACCGCGTCGACGTCGCCGGCGGCACCGCCTACCGCGCCCGTCGGTACGTGTCGACCGAACGACGCTTCGTCGAGCTCCCGAACGTCTGGTCGGCCGACGACGCCGTGGACTGCCTGCGCTGGGGCTGATCCGGCCCCACCGGACGACATGATGTTCCACATTGGAATCATGTCCGGTCGGATGCGCGGAACACCGCCCGACCTCCCCGATGCCTGACCGTTTCGTGAGTAGGGTGCGCGCATGGACTGGTGGAACGACCTGACCGACTGGATCTCGTCCGACAACGGCTGGCGCGTGATCTCCGGCGCGCTCATCCCGTTCGTCGCGATCGTCGTGGCGGGCGTCATCGCGGCGCTCATCGGCCGCGGGGCGACGAAGCGGGTCGTGGCGATGCAGGAACGCGAAGCGCGGAACGCCGCCGTCGCGGGCATCGTCTCGGCTGCACGCAAGGCCGCGACCTGGGGTTCCCTCGGGCACGACGAGCGCGCGTACGCCGACCACCTCGCCGAGGACGCCGACATCCGACTCCGTCTGCTCCCCGTCGCCGGTGCGCCCCTCGCGGCCAACTGGACGCAGCACGAGATCGCGGACATCAAGAAGAACTCCTCGACCTTCAGCTTCCAGGCGGAGCAGTCGCTCGCCGAGTTCCGTGACCGCATCCTCGAGTGGCAGGCACGACCGAACCGGGCGCGCAAGCTCTTCAAGAGCGACCTCGAGCGCTGGAAGTTCGATTCGCCCGACCCCGACGCCGAGCTGATCACGCGGCAGCAGGACTGGAACGCCGACCAGGCCGCCCCCGCGCGACCGACGGACGCCGGCACGACCACCGCCGTCCCCGCCGAGCGCCCGACGCCGACGACGACCTCCCTCCGGCCCGCTCCGGCGAGGACGCCCGCCCCGGCGAACGCGCCCGCCCCGTCGAGCACGCCCGCCGCAGCCCCCGGTGCCGGCGCCGCCTCCGGCGCTGCTGGCGCAGGCTTCTCGGTCACCCGCGGCGGCGCCGCACCGGTCGACCCGAACGCGACGACGCCGATCTCGGACACCTCCAGCACGAACCGGACGACCCCGATCTCCGACACGAACGCCACCCGCGCGTACGGCGACGGCGCGACCCGCGCGTACGGCGACGGCGCCGCCACCCCGACCCGGGCGCCCCTGGGTTCGCCGGCATCGCCCGCCGGCAGCCGCGGCTCGGCGACCGAGTCGGCCGCGTCCGGCGCGGACACCGACAACGCCGACGCGGTCGACGACGTCCGGCCGAGCAGCCCTCGCGGCACCGACCGTCCCACCACGGGCCCCCGGAGCAGCGGGCCCCGCGGGGCGGACACGACCGGTCCCGACGCGAGCGCGACGCCGCCGGTCGCCAAGCCGACCTCGGCGGACGCGCACGTCAACCGCACCACGGAGTCCGACGCCCGCGGTGTCGACGCCTCGACGACCGCACACACCCGGTCGATCCCGACCCGCATCGCGGACGGCCCCGCCGAACCGGCCGACGCGAACGAGACCTCGGAAGCGCCCTACACGCAGCCGATCAGCGCGAGCGAGCTCCGTCGCCGCGCTGCCGACGACGACGAGTAGGCAGTCACCGAACGACACGAAGGCCGCCGTCCCGATGGACGGCGGCCTTCGTCGTGCGTGCCCCCGGCAGGAATCGAACCCGCGGCACGGTGGGTAGAAACCACCTGCTCTATCCACTGAGCTACGGAGGCGGACGGCCCCGATTCTATCCGCGACCCTCGCCGAGGTGCTGCACGAACCGGTCGACCTCCCGCTGCGACCGGAGGTGGACGATGCGCAGGTGCGGCGCGGTCTCGACGAGCTCGGGCACCCGACGACGCGTCACGTTGCGGGTGCTGATGCCCCAGCGGAGGATGTGGCCGCGATCGGTGAAGAACGTCCACAACGACGGTTCGACGTTGCCGTTCCACATCTCGATGCGCCCGAACCGACGGTGGAGCGTCCGACGCAGCAGCCGCCAGAGCGCCTGGGCAGTCGGCAGGTCGATCCACACGAGCGTGTCTGCACGGTTCGCCAGCATCGCCCGGACGGAGGTGTACTGCCACTCCGTCACCCACGCGGGTTCGCTCGTGTACCGCTCGACGTCGGCGACGAAGGTGTCCCGCGGGACCCAGCCGGGCCCGTGGTAGAGCGCGTCGATCTCGGTGTGCGGGATCCCGAGGACCCGGCCGATCCGCCCTGCGGTGGTGGTCTTCCCGACGCCCGTGGTGCCGGCGACGAGGACGCGACGGGGCACCGGGTCCAGGGGGTCGTCGGCTCCGAGCACTCGTCGACCCTAGCCCGCGGTGAGGTCGTAGACCGTGACGCCTCCGATCGTCGACGAGGTGAAGGTCGACTCGACCCACTCGGAGATCTTCGACGCCGCATCGCTGCCGCCGTTCGACTGCCCGACGCTACCGGCGATGAAGTAGTGGATCTTCCCGGCAGCGACGTCTGCCTGGAACTCCGCGAGGGTGGGTGACGGGTCCGAGCCGTTGAAGCCGCCGATGGGCATCACCGAGGCGCCGGTCGCGAGCTGGTAGGTCGCGGCACTGTTCGAACCGACGGTGGCGGCGACCCAGGTGTAGTCGTCGGCGTCCTCCAGGAGCGCCTTCCGCAGCGTCGAGGAGACCTCGGTGGACCCGCCGAGCAGCCCACCGGCTCCGCCGAACCCGCCGCCACCCGCACGCCCCGTCCCGGTCCCGCCACCGGTCCCGGTCCCGCCACCGGTCCCGGTCCCGCCACCGGTCCCACCGGTCCCGCCGGCCGCGCCCGCCCCACCCGGTCCGCCAGTCCCGCCGACGCCACCCGCGCCTCCAGGGGCGCCGCCAGCACCACCGAACCCGCCGCCACCGCCGCCGCGGGCCCCGCCACCAAACCCGCCGCCACCGAACCCGCCGCCCGCGACGGTCGGTCCGGCCGAGGGCAGCGCCCCGGTGTGGGCGGTCGTCACCGTGTCGATCGAGTACGCCGCCGGTCCGAGCAGCGCCGTGACGACCGCGCCGACGACCACGACGCTGCTGATCGGACGGGACCACCTCGCGAGCCCGCCGCCGCGCACCGGCACCAGCACCGCCCCCGCCGTCACCACCCCGACCACGAGCACCACCCACCGGATCCACGGCTGCCAGCCCGACGCCGCCGTCAGCAGGTGCCACTGCCACACCACCGTGACGACCACCGCGAACGCCGCCGTCCCACGCCACCACCACGACGCGCGCCGCTCCCACAGCACCCCGGCGCCGATGCCCACGAGCCCGGCGATGTACGGCGCGAGCGCGACCGTGTAGTACGGGTGGAAGATCCCGCCCATGAAGCTGAACACCAGCCCGGTCACGAGCAGCGACCCACCCAGTGCGATGACCGTGGCGAGGCGGGAGCGAGCGGACGGCGTCCGCTGCCGGAACCCGATCGCGACGAGCGCCGCCACGAGCAGGACCAGTGCGGTGGGCAGCAGCCAGGTGATCTGCCCGGCGAACTCCGACCCGAACAGCCGCAGCAGCCCGGTGGCGCCCCAGGAGCCGGCTCCGGCAGTGCCGCCGCCCCCGGTCACGCTGCCGGTCTCGTCGCCGGTGACCCGCCCGAGGCCGTTGTAGCCGAAGGTGAGCTCGAGGAACGAGTTCGTCTGCGACCCGCCGATGTACGGGCGGGACGACGACGGCACGAGTTCCACCACGGCGACCCACCACCCGCCGGCGACGACCACGGCGAGGGCTGCCCACAGCAGGTGCACGATGCGCTTCACGAACGGCAGCGACGAGCAGGACAGGTACACGCCGACGAGCACGGGCAGGATGAGGAACCCCTGCAGCTGCTTCGTCAGGAAGGCGATCCCGACGGCCACGCCGGCCAGGACCACCCACCGCAGACGCCCGCTCTCGACACCGCGCAGGACGAGCCAGAGCGACAGCACCATGAGCAGGGTGAGCAGTGCGTCCGGGTTGTTGAAGCGGAACATGAGGGTCGCGACCGGGGTCGTCGCGAGTGCGGCACCCGCGACGAGCGCGGCCCCGGCGGAGAACCGCCGCCGGACGATGACGTACAGCAGTGCCACGGTCCCGACGCCCATGAGGGCCTCCGGCACGAGGATCGCCCACGAGTTGAGGCCGAACAGGCGCACGGACAGTTCCATCACCCAGAGGAACGTCGGCGGCTTGTCGACCGTGATCGAGTTGCCCGCGTCCGAGGAGCCGTAGAAGAACGCCTCCCAGCTCTGGCTCCCCGCCTGCACGGCCGCCGAGTAGAACGCGTTCGCGTACCCGTTCACCCCGAGGTTCACCAGGTACAGGACGGCCGTCGCGACCAGCAGGCCGAAGAAGGCAGGACGTTCCCACCGTGCTCGCTGGACGGCGGGTGTGCGGGAGCTGATGCGCATGGTCCCAGCGTCACCGGATCGGCTTTCGGCATCCGTTGGCAGCGCTGTGGAAGCGCCGGGAGGCGCGGCGTGCGTCCGCCGGGTCGGGTTCCGGAACGGTTTGGCGCGCGTCTGCCTGGTGTTCGCCTCCGCGACACCGCGGCTTCGTAGCGTCCCGAGCATGCGCCCCACCGGTTCCGTCGTCGCGGTCGTCCCGGCCCGTGCGGGGTCGAAGGGCATCCCGGGCAAGAACCTCCGCCCCGTCGCCGGGCGCTCCCTGGTCCGTCGCGCGGTCGAGTCCGCCCGAGCAGCGACGACGATCGACACCGTCGTGGTCTCGACGGACGGCGACGCCATCGCCGCCGAGGCCGTGTCCGCCGGCGCCCGGGTCGTCCGGCGTCCGGCAGCGCTCGCCGGGGACGAGGCCTCGTCGGAGTCCGCGCTGCTGCACGTCCTCGACACGCTCGCGGCCGCGGGCGAGGAGCCCGAGGTCGTCGTGCTCCTGCAGGCGACCTCGCCGTTCATCGACCCGGCCGACCTCGACGCCGCCGTCACCCGGGTCCGCGACGGCCACGCCGACTCGGTGTTCGCCGCGGCGCCCTCGCACGCGTTCCTCTGGCGCATCGGCGACGACGGCTCCGCCCGCGCCGTGAACCACGACCAGGCCGTCCGCCCCCGGCGGCAGGACCGCGAGCCGGAGTTCCGCGAGACGGGCGCGTTCTACGCCTTCCGGGCCGCCGCCTTCCGCGAGCACCGCCACCGGTTCCACGGCCGCGTCGAACTCGTCGTCGTCGACGGTGCCGGTGCGATCGACGTCGACGACCCGTCCGACCTCGCGCTCGCGTCCGCCCTCGCACCACGGCTCGACCGTCCCGTGCACCGGTCCGACGAGCACGCACCAGACCACCGTCCGGCCACCGAGCCGCACGTCCCCGCACCGAACGGAGCACCATGACCGTCACCATCGGCACGTCCACGATCGGCGCGGGCCACCCCGCGTACCTCATCGGCGAGATCGGCCTGAACCACAACGGCGACGTCGACATCGCCAAGCGACTCATCGACGTCGCGGCCGACGCCGGGCTGCAGGCCGTGAAGTTCCAGAAGCGCACGCCGGAGATCTCCACGCCGGAGCACATGAAGCAGACGCCGCGCAGCACGCCGTGGGGCGAGATGACCTACCTCGAGTACCGGTACCGCGTCGAGTTCGACCGCGACCAGTACATCGAGATCGGCGACCACGCCACGCTCCGCGGGCTCGACTGGTTCGCCTCGCCGTGGGACGAGCCGTCGGTCGCCTTCCTCGAGGACCTCAACGTCGTGGCGTACAAGATCGCCTCGGCGTCGGTGACGGACCTCGGACTCCTGGCCGAGGTCGCCACGACCGGCAAGCCCGTGATCCTCTCGACGGGGATGTCGACGCTCGAGCAGATCGACCGTGCCGTGGAGGCCCTCGGCACCGAGCGACTCGTGCTCATGCACGCCACGTCGACGTACCCGCTCCCCGCCGAGGAGGCGAACCTGCGGATGATCGACACCCTCGCGAACCGCTACGCAGGCGTCCCGGTCGGGTACTCCGGCCACGAGCCCGGGCTGCAGATCTCCATCGCCGCCGTGGCGCTCGGCGCGACGGCCGTCGAGCGCCACATCACGCTCGACCGCACGATGTGGGGCTCCGACCACGCCGCGTCGCTCGAACCGCACGGGCTGCAGACGCTCGCGCGCGACGTCCGGATCATCGAGACCGCGCTCGGCGACGGCGTGAAGCGGGTCATGCCCGGCGAGCGGGCACCGCTCGCGAAGCTGCGCCGCGTCGGAGCGTGACGGGCGGCGACCTGGACGCGACCGGCGACGGGGGCGAGCTGAGGGACGGACGGGAGGCGCGCCTCCCGTCCGACGCCCTGCCACGCGTCCGACGCGTGGTCGGCCTGGTCGACACCGACTCGTTCGCCAAGTGGGGCGCTCACCTGCTCGCCACGGCACCCGCGCACTGGAACCTCGAACTGCTCACGGTGGCGACGCCGCGATCCGCGAGCCGCGCGCAGCTGCGGTCCGCGTTCCGCGGGCTCGACGACCGGCTCGCGCACCTGGCCGCGGCGCCGCCGGAGGCGCTCGAGGTCGACGCCATCGTCGAACGACTCCGGCAGGACCCACCGGACGCCGTGCTGGTGTCCCTGATCGGACCGGTGGCGGAGCTCGTCATCGAGGAGGTCCTCCGTCGGGTGCCACGGCGACCCGTCCTCGTGACGGGGCTGCCCGGGATCTCCTACCCGGCGAAGTGGAAGGGCGTGTTCTTCCGGGCGCGCGCCGACCTGTTCGTGCTGCACAGCCACCGCGAGGTCCGCGCCTACGAGGAGCTCGCGACCGAGGGCGGCGTCGAGCCGCACTTCGCGCTCGCGACCCTGCCGTTCGCGCGGCCGTCCGGAGCCGCTGCGAGCCGTGACGGGGTCTCACCGCGCGACTCCGTCGTCTTCGCCGCACAGCCGAGCGTCCCCGCGGAACGTGCCGAGCGGGAGCGTGTCGTCGGGTGGCTCGCCGAGACCGCCCGTCGGCACCCGGAGTGGCGCGTGGTGATCAAGGTCCGTGCCGCCGCCGGAGAGCACCAGACGCACCGCGAACAGGACCCCTACCCGGACCTCGTGCCGACGGACGCGCCGGCGAACCTCGTGGTCGAGAGCGGGCCGATGTCCGCACACCTCGACCGGGCGGTCGCCCTCGTCACGATCAGCTCGACGGCCGTGCTCGAAGCGGCGGCACGGGGCATCCCCGCGCTCACCCTGACCGACTTCGGCATCGGGCGACACCTCATCAACGAGGTGTTCGTGGGCAGCGGGCTCGAGGGCGACGCCGTCGACCTGGTGGACGGCCGGTTCGGGACGGTCCGGGACGAGTGGATGCACGACAACCACTTCCACCCGGAGTCCGAGGACGACTGGGCCGACCGGACCGAGCAGCTCATGGCGTCGCGCGACGCCGGCGTCCTGCGCGACCGACCGGCGGCACGCCGGAGTCGCGGTGGCGTGCTCCGTCGGGCCTGGGAGCGGAAGAACGCACTCGGGCCGGACGACCGGAGTGTCCTCGGGGCCGTGGCGCTGGTGATCGGGGCGCCGGTGCGGGCGCTGAAGCGGGTCGTCCGGCAGGTGCGGCGGGTGGTGCGGCCGGCGGAGGTGCCGGTGTTGCTCGCGCCGACGAGTCAGCGTGCTGCGTCCGGTGCTAGCCGGTCAGATCGCCTTGGCGATCGCGAGGAGCAGTTGGTCCCGGGTCGGGACGCCGGGTGACCGGAAGACCTCGGCACCGTCGTCCCGCCGCACGATGATCGTGGGGGTCGACCGGATGCCGAGGTCCTCCGCCTGGTCGGGGTGGTTCGCCACGTCGCGCTCGGTCACGTGCAGCCCGGGGACGAGCTCGGACGCCTCGGCCGACACCCGGCGGGCGGCGGCGCACGGGGCGCAGAACGAGGACGTCCAGAGGTCGAGCTGCATGTGGTCCTGCAACGCGGGCGCGGCCGGATCTACTCCCGGTGCGTGTGGTGCGGCGCTGTTGCTTACTCGCGGTCGAACTCGCCGCTGCGGTCCCCGCGGTCCGCGAGGTCGTCCACCGGGTCGGACTCCCCCGGCACGTACTCGAACTCGGCCGAGGTCTGGTCGAGCACCTGGCGGGACTTCGTCAGTCGGTAGGTGAACGCGGTCTGGAGTCCCTCGACGTCGGCGAACACCGTGACCTCGTCGTCCAGCGCGTCGCTCGTGGCCGTGCGGGTGTCGGTCGTGCCGTCGAAGGGTCCGCCGTGGAAGATCGCGGTGTACTCGTCGCCTTCGTGGATCGTGATGTCGCTCATGCATCCCTTCTACCAGGCACCACCTGTTGACACATTCATAGCCTCGCTATATAGTTTTGCTATGGAATCACCGCGTGAACAGACGATCGAGACGCTCCTCGTCTCCGTCAACCGCCTGATCCGCACCGCAGCGCAGGCGACGGGGAACACCACGTCCTCCGCCGTCTGGCGCACGCTCGGCATCCTCGAGACCGACCAGCCGCTCCGCCTCGGCGAGCTCGCTGCCGCCTCCCGCGTCGCGCAGCCCACGATGACCCGACTCGTCGCGGGCATGCTCGCCGACGGGCTCGTGTCCCGCAGCGTCGACCCCGACGACTCCCGCGGGCAGCTCATCGAGCTCACCGACGCCGGCCGTGAACGCCTGGCGTCCTGGCGGGTCACCCTCACCCGGACGGTCGGCCCGCTCTTCGCCGACCTGTCCGACGACGAGTGGGACACCCTGCACGACGCCGTCGAGGTCATCGCCGCCCGAACCTCCACCGCCACCAGAACGGAGACCCACGCGTGAACGCCCACGCACCCGCCGCACAGTCCGGCAGCATCCTCAAGCAGTCATCGGCGGTCTGGGCGATCGCCTTCGCCTGCGTCGTCGCCTTCATGGGCATCGGCCTCGTCGACCCGATCCTCCCCGCGATCGCCTCGTCCCTCAAGGCCACCGCGGCGCAGACCGAGCTCCTCTTCACGAGCTACCTCGCCGTCACCGGTGTCGCGATGTTCTTCACCAGCTGGGTGTCCAGCCGCATCGGCGCGAAGAACACCCTGCTCATCGGCCTCGCCCTCATCGTGCTCTTCTCGGTGCTCGCGGCGACGTCGAACAGCGTGTGGACGATCATCGACTTCCGCGCGGGCTGGGGTCTGGGCAACGCGCTCTTCATCTCCACCGCGCTCGCGACGATCGTCGGCGCAGCCTCCGGTGGCACCGCGTCCGCGATCATCCTGTACGAGGCGGCGCTCGGCCTCGGCATCGCCGTCGGCCCGCTCGTCGGCGGCCTGCTCGGCTCCGTCAGCTGGCGCGGCCCGTTCTTCGGCGTCACGACGCTCATGGCCATCGCGTTCATCGCCATCGTCACGCTCCTCAAGACGAAGAACCTCGAGAAGCCCACGCCGACCAAGCTCTCCGCGCCGTTCCGCGCACTCGGTCGCCCGGCACTCACCGCCCTCGCCGTCACCGCGCTCTTCTACAACATCGGCTTCTTCGTCCTGCTCGCCTACACGCCCTTCCCGCTCGGCTTCGGCGCACTCGGCATCGGCTTCACCTTCTTCGGCTGGGGCGTCGGCCTCGCGATCACCTCGGTCTGGGTCGCCCCGATGCTCACCGCACGACTCCGCCGCACCACCGTGCTGAAGATCGCGCTCCCGCTGCTCGCGCTCGACCTGTTCGCCGCCGCCGTGGTCGTGCAGTCGCAGGTGGGCCTGATCATCTGCGTCATCATCGGCGGCCTCGTGCTCGGCGTCCTCAACACCGTGCTCACCGAGTGCGTCATGGAGGCCACCGACCTCCCCCGCTCCGTCGCCTCGAGCGCGTACTCCGCGGTGCGCTTCATCGGCGGTGCGATCGCCCCACCCGTGGCCACCCTGCTCGCCGACCAGTTCGCCCCGTCGGCCGCGTACGTGTTCGCCGGGCTGTCCGTCGCCGTCGCGTTCGTCGTCGTGGTGTGCACCACGCGCGTGCTGCGCCGGGTCGACGACGGCGCCGAGCCCGAGCCCGTCGAGGCCGAGGCCATCGCCGCCGGCGAGATGGCGTAGCCCCGGCCCCCGGCCCGGCGCTGGCCGGGCTCCGCGCTCCGCGCTCCGCGAGCGGGCGAAGTACGTCCCGCTCACCCGCCGCACCCAGCACCTTCCGCCCGCTCGCGCGCTCACCCGCGCGAGCGGGCGTTTTCCGTCCCGCGCGCACCCCGCACCCTGCGCATTCCGCCCGCTCGCGGATCCCGGGGTGACCGCCTGGAGGCGCGGGTCGACCCGGAGACCGGCACCGCGCCTCCAGACCCTCGCGCCCACCCCGCGAGCGGGCGAAATCGGGCTCGGTCGCGCCCCGCAGCCGTCACATACCGCCCGCTCGCCGCACCGGCCACGCGAGCGGGCGAATCCTGCGCGGCTCACACCCCGCACCCCGCTCATTCCGCCCGCTCGCGCAGGTGGCACGGGCGCCGCCTGGAGGCGCGGGTCGCCCCCGAGACCGGCGCCGCGCCTCCAGGCACTCGCGCTCACCCCGCGCCACGAGCGGGCGAAGAACGTCCGGACCGCACCCCGCAACGCGCACATACCGCCCGCTCGCGCACACCGCGCCGCGAGCGGGCGAATACGTCCCAGCCGCGCCCCTCAGCGCGCACATACCGCCCGCTCGCGGGCCGGGCGGGCCGCGAACGGCCGGGCGCGCGGGCGGAAAGCGACCCCGCCCCGCCGCGGAATAGGATCGACACCATGGCAACTGCGAACGACCGCCTCGTCTGGATCGACTGCGAGATGACGGGCCTCGACCTCGAGGTCGACGAACTCGTCGAGGTGGCCGTGGTCGTCACCGACTTCGACCTCGTCCCCGTGCACCCCGGCTTCGACATCGTGATCAAGCCCGACCAGTCGGCACTCGACAACATGAACGAGTTCGTCACGAACATGCACACCACCTCGGGGCTGCTCGAGGAGATCCCGAACGGTGTGAGCCTCGCGGACGCCGAGTACCAGGTGCTCGAGTACATCCTCGAGCACGTCCCCGCCGAGGGCTCCGCTCCCCTCGCGGGCAACACCATCGGCACCGACCGATCGTTCCTGTCGAAGTACATGCCCCGCGTCGACGGACACCTGCACTACCGCAGCGTCGACGTGTCGAGCATCAAGGAGCTCTGCCGCCGCTGGTTCCCGCGCGTGTACTTCAACGCGCCGGAGAAGCACGGTGGGCACCGTGCCCTCGCGGACATCCTCGAGTCCATCCGCGAGCTCGAGTACTACCGCCGCGCGGGCTTCGTGGCCGAGCCCGGCCCCACCTCGGACGAGGTCAAGGCCGTCGCGAGCGAGGTCGTCGCCAAGTGGGAGCCGCGGCTCGCGCAGTAGGACACACCGCCTGCGGCGCGTCCAGGAGGCGCGGCTCACCCCTCGTGTTCTGACCCGCCTCCGGCATGTACTACTATTGAGTGGTCGCGCCGGTCGCCCGGTGTGCACATGGTGGATATAGCTCAGTTGGTAGAGCGCCTGGTTGTGGTCTAGGAGGTCGCGGGTTCGAGACCCGTTATTCACCCCAGTGCTGATGCAGATCAGCGGAAGGCCCCGGTCCCTCGGACCGGGGCCTTCGTCGTGCACAGGACCGGCTGTGTGCACAGGACCGCCTGCGTGCATACGACATGTGGAGAACTTCCGGTCGAGCGCTCGCATCTGGTGCACTCGAACGGTGTTCAACCTCGTGCGGAAACTCTGGCCGAACCTCGCTCGCGAGTTCTGGCTCAACACCGTGTGCAGCTCCCGGCTCGTCCCGTCACAGGCACGGTTCCTCCTGCTCCGGCTCGGCGGGCTCCGACTCCGGCGGAGCACGGTCCTGCACGACGTGGAGTGGTTCGGCAGCGGGCGGGTCACCTTCGAGCGGGGTGTGATCCTCAACCGGGGCGTGGTCGTGAACCACAGCGGCGGGCTCTACATGGCCGAGAACTCCGGTCTCGGCCCGGGGACCCTCGTCATCACGGCGTCGCACGAGATCGGCCCTCCGACGAAGCGGTGGGCTGCCGGCACGACCGCTCGGGTGGTGATCGGCAAGGGTGTCTGGGTCGGCGCGAACGTGACGATCCTGCCGGGGGTGCGCATCGGCGACGGCTGCATCATCGGGGCGGGATCCGTCGTCAGTCGTGACTGCCTCCCGGACGGCATCTACGCCGGCGTCCCCGCCCGCAGGCTCCGCGACGTGGTGCCGGCCCCGTGACCGCGCGTCCGCCGCCGGGCCGGACGGGGTTCCACCAGCGCGGTGTGGCACGATCGGCGACGTGATGGAGATGTCCGCCGACGCGTTCGAACAGCTCGTGACCGACGAACTCGACCTGCTGCCGGACGAGATGGTCGACGGCCTCGACAACGTGGTGTTCGTCGTCGAGGACGAACCGGAGAACGGCGAAGAGCTCTTCGGCGTGTACGACGGCATCGCGGCGACCGAGCGTGGGCAGTACGGCTTCGGCGAGCTCCCGGACCGCATCGTGCTGTTCCGGAAGCAGCACCTCGCCGAGTGCGACACGCTCGAGGAGCTCAAGGACGAGGTCCACACCACGCTCGTGCACGAGATCGGGCACTTCTACGGCATCGACGACGAGCGCCTCCACGAGCTCGGCTGGGCGTAGCCGGGGCCACGGCGCCCGCGCGGCCGCCGGGGCCACGGTGCCCGCGCCCGCGCCCACGCACCAGCGCCCCCCAGCACCTCAGAACCGCGTCGGCCCCACCTCGTGGTACTTCTCCCACCCGTCCACCGGCCCCCGCCCGTGCAGCGCGTACTCCCCCACGAGCCGCTCCTTGTAGACCGCCGGGTTGTGCGACGCCACGACCCGAGCGTTCCGCCAGTGCCGGTCCAACGCCCGCGTGCGATCGGCCGCCGAGGCCCCACCGACCTCGAACAGCTCCGACGCCGCCCGGAGCACCCGCGGCCCGACCTCGATCTGCGCCTGGTAGACCGCGTTCTCGGCGGCGTCCAGCAGGTCACGGTCGACGCCGGCCCCGGGCTCGTTCGTGCCCACCACCCCGTCGAGCAGCCCCGCCGCGGCGACGACGAGCGACCGGGCCGTGAACGCCCCGGCCGACAGCCGACCGAGCACTGCCAGCACCTGCGGGTCGTCCCCGGGCCGCGCGGCGTTCGCATGGATGTACGTCCGGGTCCGCGGTCGCACGAACGCGACGGCGTCGTCGGACACCGCCTGCCCGATCCCGGCGAGGACCGCCAGCAGGTACACCTGGTAGAAGGCCTGGATGTGCGACAGCGGGGCGTCCTTGTACGCCGAGACCACCGAGGGGTCGACCGACACCCCGTCGAACACCGTGGTGCCGGACGCGGTCAACCGCTGGCCGAACCCGTCCCAGTCGTCGACGCTCGTCACGCCCGGCGCGTCGACCGGCACGGCGAACGTGACGCGGTCACCCGAGCGGTCCGCCGCGAGGTAGATCCAGTCCGAGTAGAGCGTCCCGGTCGAGTAGAACTTCCGGCCGTCGAGACGGACGGAACCGTCCTCGGCGACGCGCACCGTGGTGGAGATGTCGGCGAGCGTCGTCCCGGTCCGCTCCGACGTCGCGTTCCCGATGATCGCGCCGTCGACGATCCGCTGCAGCCACTCGTCCCGCCCGGCCGACGACGGCCGGAGGAGCACGAGTTCGGTGTACCCGAAGTGCCCGCGCCACAGGTGCGCGATGTTCGAGTCGGCAGCGGCGAGGTCGGCGACGAGGTGCACGAGTTCGACGAGCGTCACGCCGAACCCACCACGGTCCTCCGGCACGCGGAGCCGTCCGAACCCCGCGTCGGCGAGCGCACGGACCTCGTCGTGCGGCAGCGGCCGGTCCCCCGGCGTCCCGGACGCCAGCTCGCGGTCGACGGCCCCCTCGCGGATGCGGTCGAACAGCGGCTGGAACCGAGCGCGCAGCTCCGCCAGGCGGCTGGTCCCGGTGCCGGCCTGGAGGGACGGCTCGCCCCCGGTGGTCGTCGTCGCGTCGGTCATGCGGTCACCTCCACGGCGTCGCGCGCGGCGTCCGCGCCGGTTCCGGCAGCTCCGCCCGTGAACGCTCCCCGCCACCGCCGCGCCGGGTGGCTGTCGGGCAGCTGCGGGTGGCCGAAGAGCTTCTCGCGCAACGTCCCCTCGCGGTACTCGGACTGCATCAGTCCGCGCTCCTGCAGGGTCGGGGCGATGTGGTCCACGAACTCCTCGTAGGAGCCGGGCAGCGTCCAGTTGATGACGTTCACCCCGTCGACGCCGGCGCGCTGCCAGTCGGCGAGCTCGTCGGCGATCTGCTCGGGCGTCCCGACCACGCGGGCACGGAGCTTCGCGGAAAGTCGGGCGAGGTCGGCGATCGTCGGCTCCCGGTCGCCGGCGGCCTCCCGGAGCCACTGCAGATGCGACTGGCCGGCGTGCGTGCGGACCTCGGACAGCGGCGTCTCGGGGTCGAGGGGCTCGCCGGTGTCGGGGTCGAACCCGAGGTTCGAGTGCACGAGGAAGCCGTCGGCCGCGAGGTACTCGTCGATCTCCGCTTCCTTCGCCTTCGCCTCGGCCTCGGTGGCCCCGGTGACGAACGTCAGTCCGAGGAAGAAGGCGATGTCGTCCCGCTGCCGCCCCGCTGCCGAAGCGAGGTCGCGGGTCTCGCGGATGAGCTGCTCGGTGGCGTCGCGGTTCGACGTCAGGATGAACTGGGCCTCGGCGTTCCGCGCCGCGAAGGCTCGGCCGGCCGGCGAGGACCCCGCCTGGAAGAGCACGGGCGTCCGCTGCGGCGACGGTGCCGACAGGTGCGGGCCCTGCACGTCGTAGCGCTTCCCGTGGTGGTCGATGCGGTGCACCTTGTCGGGGTCGGCGTAGCCGCGCACCGGGTCCTTGAGCACGGCGCCGTCCTCCCACGACCCCTCCCAGAGCTTCGCGCAGACCTCGAGGTACTCCTCGGCCCAGACGTAGCGCTCGTCGTGCTCCTCGAGCCGGTCGGCGCCGAAGTTCCGCGCGGCGCTGTCGAGGGCGCTCGTGACGACGTTCCAGCCGATCCGGCCCCGGGTGATGTGGTCGAGGGTGGAGACCTTGCGGGCGAAGTCGAACGGGTGCGACTGGATGACGCTCGACGTGAACGCGAGCCCGAGGTGCTCCGTCGAGACGGCGAGCGCCGAGAGCAGCACGGACGGGTCGTTCGAGGGGATCTGCAGCCCCTCGCGCAGGTTCGTCGAGTAGTCGCCGCGTCCGGGGCCGTACGTCCCGACGACGTCCGCGAAGAACATCGCGTCGAACTTCCCGCGCTCGAGGGTCTTCGCGAGGTCGGTCCACAGCGTCACGTCGTCGAAGTCGGCCTGGCGGGCGTCCGGGTGCCGCCAGAGGCCGTGCTGGATGTGCGACGTCGTGTTCATGACGAAGGCCGCGAAGCGCAGCGGGCGGTTCGGTGCATCGCTCATGCGGTCCATGTTCCCCGCCGTCGTATCGCGGGAGGGCGTGACGTGACCTCGCGTTACGCGGGGTGTTCCCCGAGGTGCGCGACGCGACCATGCTCCTGAGGGTGCCGAACTCGACCACCGCAGCCGCGCCTCCAGTCCGTTCCACCGCACCGTCGACCACCGCGACCCGCCGTCGCGTCGCCCTGGCGTCCTTCGTCGGGACGACCGTGGAGTACTACGACTTCTACCTGTACGCGACCGCGTCCGCGCTCGTGTTCGCGCCCACGTTCTTCCCCTCCGTGACCCCCGCGGTCGGCGTCATCGCGTCGTTCGCGACCTACGGTGTCGGGTTCGTCGCCCGCCCGCTCGGCGGGATCATCGCCGGACACCTCGGTGACCGGATCGGGCGGAAGAAGCTGCTCGTCGCGTCGCTCGTGCTGATGGGGATCGCGTCGACGCTGATCGGGGTCATCCCCTCGGCCGCGACGATCGGCGTCGGTGCCGTCGTCGCGCTCGTGGTCCTGCGGCTGCTGCAGGGTGTCGCGGCCGGGGCCGAGTGGGGCGGCTCGGCGCTGCTGTCCGTCGAGCACGCACCCGAGCGGCACCGCGGACTGTTCGGGGCGTTCACGCAGATGGGGTCCGCGGGCGGCATGCTCCTCGCGACCGGTGTCTTCACGCTCGTCCGGGGGCTGCTCGGCACCGAGGCGTTCCTGGCGTGGGGCTGGCGGCTGCCGTTCCTGTTCTCGGCGGTGATCGTGGCCGTCGGGCTCGTCATCCGGCTCGGCGTGCAGGACGCGCCGGTCTTCCAGGAGCTGCGCGCCTCCGGGAACGTCGAGCGGTTCCCGGTGTGGCAGGCGATCCGGCGGCACCCGCGGGCGATCCTCGTCACCGCGGGGCTGCGGCTCGTGCAGCCGGCGCTGTACTCGATCCTGACGACGTACTCGCTGACGTACCTCGGGTCGGTGCGGGGGCCGTCCGGCGCTTCGGCCGGGCTCCAGGCCGTGCTCGTCATCTCGGCGGTGTCGCTCGTGTCGACGCCGTTCTGGGGCTGGCTGTCCGACCGGGTCGGCCGCCGGGTGCTGACGATCTGGTCGGCGGTGGGGATCGCGGTGCTCATCTGGCCGTTCTTCGCGTTCCTCGACGCGGGGCCGCTCGTGCTGCTGCCGCTCGTGGCGCTGATCGGGATGTGCGTGTTCCACGACAGCATCTACGGGCCCCAGGCGGCGTGGTTCGCGGAGCAGTTCCCGACCGGTCGGCGCTACTCGGGGATGTCGCTCGGGTACCAGATCGGGTCGATCTTCTCGGTGGGGCTCACGCCGTTGCTCGCGGCCGTGTTCGTCGAGCTCGGTGGGGGCTCGCCGTGGATCCTGTGCGGGTACCTCGGGGTGTACGCGGTGCTCTCGATTGTGGCCGCGGTCTTCGCGGTGGACCCGGTGGCGGCGGCCCGGCGGGGTGCGCGGGGCGCGGCGGGTCGGGCGCGCGCTGAGGTTTCGGGCTGAGGTTTCGCGCTGAGCGACACATCACGGGCGCGATCGGGCGTGAACTGTCGCCCAACGCGTGAACTCGCGGGCCGCCAGCGACGGGACGAGCGCCCGCGCCGCGCCGCACGCCCAGCGCGTGAACTCGGCCTCCGCCCGCGCCGGGCCGGGCCGCGCGCCGCGCCGTACGCCCCGCGCCCTACGTCCGCAGCACCACGTCCGCCAGCTCCGCCGGCCGCTCGGCAGCGATGAACGCCGCCTCCTGCGCCGCCCACCGGTCCCACTCCCGCGCGAAGGACTCGCCGTCACGCCCGATCGCCCGCTCCCACCGGGTGTCGTCGTCGGCCTCGAGCCACACCCGCAACGACGCGAGCGGCGCCGAGCCCCGGGACAGCGCACCGCACCCCTCGACCACGATCGGCCGCCCGGGGTCGACGGCGGCCCACTCTGCCGGGCACGACGTCGCCCAGTCCCACCGTCGGTAGCCGGAGCGTCCCCCGAGGACGTCGGTCACCACGGCCTCCGCGGCGGCCCGCAACCCGTCCCATCCCGGGTAGACGTCGTCGAGGTGGACGACCTGCGCGCCGAGCCGCTCCGCCAGGGAGTCGCCGAGCGTCGTCTTGCCCGTGCCCGACCTGCCGTCGACGAGCACGACGAGTCGCGTACCGGAGGCGGTCGCGACCCCGGCGGCCGCGGCGGCGAGGCCCTCGACGAGCGAGTCGTCGGGACCGGCCGTGCCGTCCGTGCCGCGCGCGCCACCCACGTCGGGTTCCCCCTCAGGCACGCCACGTCCCCGCGCCCACGGCCACCGCGATGGACACGACACCGATCCCGACGAGCACGCCGACCATCGCCCACTCCGGCCCCGCGAACCGCACACTCCGCGCCCACGTCCGCCGCCCGGGAGTGCCGAACCCCCGCGACTCCATCGCCACCGCCAACGTCGTCGCCCGCCGCAGCGCCAGCACGAGCAGCGCGAACGCCATCGACGCGCCACGCCGCAGCCGTCCGGTGTCCGCGACGCCGCGGGCCCGACGAGCCATGCCGAGCTGTCGCCAGTCGTCCCCGAGGAGCGTCATCATCCGGATCGCCGCGAGCGCCCCGAGCACGAACCGTGCCGGCAGCCGCAGGAGCTGCGCGAGCCCGTCCGCGAGGTCGGTCGGGTCCACCCGCACGAACAACACCACCGCAGGCAGCCCGATCGCCAGGACACGGAGCGCCGTCGCCAGCGCGAGTGCGAGCGACCCGTCGGTGACGTGCGCGAACCCGAGGTCGAACCAGGACCGCCCGGACGGCCGCCCGTACAACGCGATGCTCAGCGCGGTCAGCGGCACCGCGACCAGGACCGGCGAGGTCCGCAGCAGCAGGGTGCGGGGCGGGATCCGCAGGAGCGGCAGGAGCAGGAGTTCGAGACCGAGCGCGACCGCCGCGGACACGACGTCGAGGCTGAGCACGAGGCACACGCCGAGCGCGAGGACGCCCAGCAGCGATGCCACCGGCTGGACGCCGCGGACGCCGCGTGCACGCGTGGTGCCGTCGGGTGGTCCAGGAGGCGCGGCTCGTCCGGGCAGACCGGCCGCGGCGTGGTGCACGGTCACGGTTGCACCTCCGTGGCCGGATCGCGCAGGTCGGCGGCCGGCCCGACGGTGCTCGCCCCCGTCGCCCCTGTCGCCCCCGTCGCCCCTGTCGCCCCGAGCACGACCTCGTCCGCATCGAGCGCGCGGACGAGGTCACGGTCGTGCGTCACGGCGACGATCGCGGTGCCGGAGTCGGCGAGTTCGCCGAGCCGGTCCACCACGGCCTGCCAGGTCGCCCGGTCCTGACCGGAGGTCGGCTCGTCGAGCACGACGACGGGCGGCCGGGAGGCGATGACCGTCCCGATCGCCAACCGCCGCTGCTCGCCGCCGGACAGCGTGAAGGGGTTGGCGTCGGCGAGGTGCACGAGGCTGAACGCGTCGAGGAGCTCGTCGACCCGGGCATCGACGTCCGCCGCTCCGAGGGCGCGGGGGCCGACGGCCAGCTCCTCACGCACGGTGCGGGCGACGAACTGGTGCTCGGGGTCCTGGAAGACCGTGCCGATCCGACCGGCCAGCTGCCTGCTCGTCCACGCGGCGGGGGCGTCACCGATGCCGTCGGCGAGTGCCGTGCCCGCGCGGAGGGACCCCGCTGCGGGGCGCAGGAGCCCGGCGAGCGTGAGGCCGAGCGTCGACTTGCCGATGCCGTTCGGCCCGGTGACCGCGAGGACCCGTCCGGCCCGGACGTCGAGGTCGATCCCGCTCCCGACCGGCTGCCGCCTGCCCCGGGCGGTCCCGAGCCCCCGCGCCGCGAGCAGCACCGGGTCCCGATCGCCGAGCGGGCTGATTCCGTCCGGTCCCCCGTTGTCGGCCCTGTGCATTCCGCCCACTCGCGGTCCCGCGTCGCCGAGCGGGCGGATTCCGTCCGGTCCCCCGCCCGCAACCCCGCGCATTTCGCCCGCTCGCGGCGGCGTGCGGGTGCCCCGACGCGCCGAACCCCGCTCGGGCTCGGACCCGGGCACCCAGACGCCGGCGGCGGTCAACGCCGGACCGTGCTCGGCGAGCACGTCCGCGGGCGCACCGTCCGCGACGACACCCCCGGCCGGCTCCAGCAGCACGAGTCGGTCGACCAGGTCCAGCCACGTGCCGATGCGGTGCTCGACGACGAGCAGTGAACACCCGGTCTCGTCGAGCAGCGCCCGCACGGCGTCGTGCACCTGCACCACCCCGGAGGGGTCGAGGTTCGCGCAGGGCTCGTCGAGCACGAGGGCACCCGGGCGCATGGCGAGCACGCCCGCGAGCGCCAGCCGCTGCCGCTGCCCGCCGGAGAGCATCGTGGTGGACCGGTCGAGCGGCAGGTCGAGCCCGACGACGTCGAGGGCCGACCGGACGCGCTGCCAGATCTCGTCCCGCGGGACGCCGGCGTTCTCGCAGCCGAACGCCACGTCGTCGCCGACGCGGGACATCACCGTGTGCGCCTCGGGGTCCTGCATGACGAGGCCGACGCGCCCGCGGACCGCGCGCGGTTCCGCACCGTCGACGAGGACCGAACCCTGGACGGAGGCGGCGGTGTCGTCGGTGGCGTCCGGCTCGTCCGGGAGCACGCCCGCGACCGCCCGCAGCAGCGTCGACTTGCCGGCGCCCGAGGGACCGACGATCGCGACCCGCTCCCCCGGCTCGACGGTCAGGTCGACGCCCCGGACGGCCCAGGCGTCACGTTCCGCGTACCGCCAGCCCCAGTCGGAGAAGGTGACCCGCGCGGCTGCCACGGTCACGCGACGGTGCGAGGACCGCGTCTGGAGTGCTCACGGCCCGCCGCGAACGACGACAGGACGCCGGTCGCGGCGAGCGCTCGGACGAGGAACCACGAGCCGACGCCCGCGATCAGCGCACCGGAGACGATCGCCGAGACGACGTAGACGACCTTGAAGGCCAGGTCGAGTCCGGGGTACCAGAGCACCGTGTCGTTCAGCCCGAGCGCCAGCCCGGCCGCGGCACCGGCGAGCACGACCACCGGCAGGCGGTACACGCGGTACAGGAAGAGCGCGAGCACCAGCTCGGCTCCGAGGCCCTGCACGAGGCCGGCCTCGAGCGTCAGCCAGCCCCACTGCGTGCCGAGGAGCGCCTCGACCGAGGCGGCCACCATCTCGGCGTAGAGGGCCGCTCCGGGCTTCCGGACGATGATCGCGACGACGGGCCCGGCGAGCAGCCACACCCCGCCGAAGAGCGCCTGCGTGCCGGGGAGCACGAGAGCGGCGACGGCGCTGATCGGCTCGTAGCCGAACTCCCAGAGCTTGAAGACGACACCGATCGCGACGGCGAGCACGCTCGCCACGACGATGTCGACGACCCGCCAGCGCAGCGAGCGCCTGACGGGGGTGGACGGAACAGCAGTGTGCGTGCTCGTGGACATGGCCCTGGACTCCTCCCTGCGCCGGCATGATCCGGATCAGGTTCGACGGTCGGAGCGCCACTCGCTCCCTCTCAGCCCGGCGATCCCGGACTCCCGTGTGTGTCCCGCCATTGTAGACGTGGTCGCGACCCGGTGACGGATCGCGACCACGGGACGTCCTGGAGGCGGGGGGGGGGGGGCCCCCCCCCCCCCCCCCCCCGGCCACGGGGACAGCAGTAGGTCGCCCCCCCCCCACCCCCCCACCCGGCGCCGGCGCCCCCAGACCACCCGCGGCAACCCCCCCCCGGGCGC
>NZ_JBIVBW010000007.1:0-20780 GCF_044746255.1 Curtobacterium sp. NPDC086286 | reverse complement strand
CCGCCGGCCCCCCCGGCGCGGCTTCCCGTCGGGGGTGGGGGGCCCCCGGTTTTTGGGGGGGGGGGGGGGGGGGGGGGGGGGCCCCCCGGGGGGGCGGGGGGGGGGGGGGGGGGCGCCCCCCCCCCCCGCCTCCAGGTCCGTCAGTGGGTCACTTCTTCAGGACGCGGACCAGCTTCCGCAGGACGGTGCCGGTCACCCAGATGACCGGGACGCTCACCGCGAGGAGGGAGATGAGGTTCGGCTCGAACTCGAGGTCCTTGCCGGGGCGTCGGACGTAGGCGCCGATCGGGATGGAGACGGCACCGCCGCCTCCGCCACCGTTGTCGTCGCCGTCCCCGCCCCCACCGAAGCCGAACCAGCCGAGGGACACCGGGATGAGGGTCTGGTCGCCGACCTCGACCGGCTCCCCGTAGTTCGTGGACACGCCGACGGGGCGTACCTTCTCTGCGATCTGCGTGACGATGTTGGCCATGCGCGCGACGCTACTCGCCCGTTCCTCCACAGGCAGAGCTGCCCGCGCATCCGTCCACGGCCGGAGCTTGTCTGCGGACGCGGTCGGCTCCCGCCGATATGTTGGCGGGACCCACACCTGGAGGACCGTTTGCACACCTGGCCCGGCAACCCGTACCCGCTCGGGGCGACCTACGACGGGAGCGGCACGAACTTCGCCCTCTTCAGCGAGGTCGCCGAACGCGTGGAACTCTGTCTCTTCGACGACGACGGGAACGAACAGCGCATCGACCTCGTCGAGGTCGATGCGTACGTCTGGCACGCCTACCTCCCGAACGTCGGCCCCGGGCAGCAGTACGGCTTCCGGGTGCACGGCGAGTACGCCCCCGAGAAAGGGCTCCGCGCCAACGCGAACAAGCTGCTCCTCGACCCGTACGCCAAGGCGACCAGCGGGGACATCGACTGGGACCAGGCGCTCTTCTCGTACACGTTCGGCGACCCGGACTCGACCGACGACCAGGACTCGGCGCCCCACATGATGAAGGGCGTCGTCATCAACCCGTTCTTCGACTGGCAGGGCGACCGGGCTCCTCGGATCCCCTACGGCGAGACGGTGATCTACGAGGCACACGTCAAGGGCCTCACCGAGACGCACCCCGACGTGCCCGAGGAACAGCGGGGGACGTACGCGGGTGTCGCGCACCCGGCCGTGATCGCGCACCTGCAGCGGCTCGGCGTCACCACGCTCGAACTCATGCCCGTGCACCAGTTCGTCAACGACTCGACCCTGCAGGACAAGGGGCTGTCGAACTACTGGGGCTACAACACGATCGGGTTCTTCGCGCCGCACTCGCACTACTCGTCCTCGGGCGACCACGGACAGCAGGTGCAGGAGTTCAAGGCGATGGTCCGCGAACTGCACCGTGCCGGCATCGAGGTCGTCCTCGACGTGGTGTACAACCACACGGCCGAGGGGAACCACCTCGGACCGACGCTGTCCTTCCGCGGGATCGACAACGCCGCCTACTACCGCCTCGTCGAGGACGACAAGCGGTACTACATGGACACCACGGGCACGGGCAACTCGCTCAACGTCGGGCACCCGCACTCGCTGCAGCTCATCATGGACTCGCTGCGGTACTGGGTCACCGAGATGCACGTGGACGGCTTCCGCTTCGACCTCGCGGCCGCCCTGGCGCGTGAGTTCTACGAGGTGGACCGGCTGGCGGCGTTCTTCGAACTGGTCCAGCAGGACCCGATCGTGTCCCAGGTGAAGCTGATCGCCGAGCCGTGGGACGTCGGCCCCGGTGGCTACCAGGTCGGCAACTTCCCGCCGCAGTGGTCCGAGTGGAACGGCAAGTACCGCGACACCGTCCGCGACTTCTGGCGGGGAGAGCCGTCCACCCTCGGCGAGTTCGCCTCGCGGATCTCGGGCTCGGCAGACCTCTACGAGCACGACGGCCGCACGCCGAAGGCGAGCATCAACTTCATCACGGCGCACGACGGCTTCACGCTGTACGACCTCGTCGCCTACAACGAGAAGCACAACGAGGCCAACGGCGAGGACAACAACGACGGCGAGAGCCACAACCGGTCGTGGAACTCCGGTGCCGAGGGTCCGACCGACGACGAGTCGATCAACGCCCTGCGGCTGCAGCGCCGACGGAACTTCCTCGCGACGCTGCTGCTCAGCCAGGGCGTGCCGATGATCGCCCACGGCGACGAGCTCGGGCGCACGCAGTCCGGCAACAACAACGTGTACGCCCAGGACTCCGCGCTGAGCTGGATCGACTGGGACGCCGCCGACGACGACCTCATCCAGTTCACGGCCGACGTCGTGAAGCTCCGGCACGACCACCCGACGTTCCGCCGCACGCGGTACTTCAACGGGCGTCCGGTCCGTCGCGGGCAGGACGAGCCGCTGCCGGACGTCGTGTGGCTCACGCCCTCCGGCGACGCCATGGAACCCGAGGACTGGGACTCCGGCTTCGGCAAGAGCGTCGGCATGTACCTGAACGGCAACGGGATCCGCGGGCGCGACTCCCGCGGCGAGCGTGTCACCGACGTCGCCTTCATCACGTACTTCAACGCGCACGACGACACCGTGACGTTCACACTGCCCCCCGAGGAGTACTCGCCGGGCTGGACGGTGCGGATCGACACCGCCGAACCGGGTGCGCGTGACGAGGTCCTCGACGCCGGCACCCCGCTGGACGTCCCGGCACGCTCGATGATCGTGCTGCGGGCCGAGCCCGACCACGAGGTCACGGTGACCCCGGTGGACACCGACTCGTCACGACCGGCCACCGCAGCACCGCAGGACGCCGTCACACCGGTGAACCCCGCCGGCGCCACGGCTCCCTCCGCCACGAGCGGCGGCCAGCAGTGACCGCCCGGCGCGTCCCGACCTCGACGTACCGGCTGCAGGTCACGCCGGACTTCGACCTGTCGGCCGCACGCGACGTCGTCGACTACGTGCGCGACCTCGGCGCGGACTGGCTCTACCTCTCCCCGGTGCTGCAGGCCGAGCCCGGGTCCCAGCACGGCTACGACGTCGTCGACCACGGCCACGTCGACACCGAGCGCGGCGGTGACGAGGCGCTCCGAGCGCTCGCCGACGCCGCCCACGCCGTCGGCCTCGGTGTCCTGGTGGACGTCGTGCCGAACCACGTCGGTGTGGCCACGCCCGAGGTGAACCCGTGGTGGTGGTCCCTGCTCGAGCACGGCCAGGGCTCCCCCGTCGCCTGGGCCTTCGACGTCGACTGGGACGCCGGGGACGGCAAGCTCCGCGTCCCGGTGCTCGACGACCGGCTGCTCGACGCGGTCGACCTGCGTGACGGCCGGCTGTACCTGGGCGACACGGCCTACCCGACCGCCCCGGGCACGGTGCACGACGGCGACTCGGTGGCCGACGTCCACGCCCGGCAGCACTACGAGTTCGTGCACTGGAAGCGCGCCGACCACGAGCTGAACTACCGGCGCTTCTTCGCGGTGAACACGCTCGCGGCGATCCGGGTCGAGGAACCCGAGGTCTTCGCGGCCTCCCACGGCACGATCGGCGCGTGGTTCCGTGACGGCCTCGTCGACGGACTCCGCATCGACCACCCCGACGGGCTGTACGACCCCGCCGGCTACCTGCAGGACCTCGCGGCGCTCACCGACGGCGCGTACACGCTCGTCGAGAAGATCCTCGAGCCGGGCGAGGAACTCCCCGCGAGCTGGCCGGTCGACGGCACCACCGGCTACGACGCCCTCGGCGTGCTCGACCGGGTGTTCGTCGACCCCGCCGGCGAGGACTCGCTGACCGCGGCGTCCGGGGCCGAGCCGACCGACTGGCAGCAGCTGACGCACGACACCCGTCGCGACATCGCGGACGGCATCCTCGGCAGCGAGGTCGAGCGGCTCGCGCGGCTGCTCGGCCCCGGCACCGGCAGCGCCGCGTCCGCACCGCTCCCCCACGAGCGGATCGTCGACGCGGTCGCCGAGATCGTGGCCTCGTTCGACGTGTACCGGACGTACCTGCCCGAGGGCGCGCACCACCTCATCGACGCCCTCGAAGGTGCGGCCTCGGCGCGGCCGGACCTCGACGACGTCATCGACCGGATCGCCCCGGCGCTGGTCGACCCCGCGAACGCCGCGGCGATCCGCCTCCAGCAGACGAGCGGCATGGTGATGGCGAAGGGCGTCGAGGACACCGCGTTCTACCGGACCTCCCGCCTGACGTCCCTGAGCGAGGTCGGCGGCGACCCGAGCGTGTTCTCGGTGTCGGTCCGTGCCTTCCACCAGGCGCAGCGCGACCGGCTCGGCAGCTGGCCGCACACGATGACGACCCTCACGACGCACGACACCAAGCGCAGCGAGGACACCCGCGCGCGCATCGCCGTGCTCGCCGAGCTCGGGCACGAGTGGGCGTCGACGCTCGAACGCCTGCAGTCCCTCGCCCCGCTCGAGGACGCCGTCCTGGCCGACCTGCTCTGGCAGGCGATCGTCGGCGCGCGCCCGGCAAGCCGGGAACGCCTGCACGCCTACGCCGAGAAGGCCTCGCGCGAAGCCGGCGACAGCACCACGTGGACGGCTCCGGACGAGGACTTCGAACGCCGCATGCACGCGCTCGTCGACGCCGCGTTCGACGACCCGGCCGTGGTCGCCGTGCTCGATGCGCTCGACGAACGGATCGACGCCGCCGGGTGGTCGAACGGGCTCGGACAGAAGCTCGTGCAGCTCACCGCGCCCGGGGTGCCGGACGTCTACCAGGGCACCGAGTTCTGGGACCGCTCGCTCGTCGACCCGGACAACCGTCGGCCGGTGGACTACACCGAGCGCCGGCACGTCCTGGCCGAACTCGACGGCCCGGACGACGACGGCCCCGAACGGCTCCCCGACGTCGGGCTCGACGGTGCGGCGAAGCTCCTGGTGACGAGTCGTGCGCTCCGTGTGCGGCGCGACCACCCGGAGCTCTTCACCCGGTATCTCGCGCTCGAGGCGACCGGCAGCGCGGCGGACCACGTGATCGCGTTCGACCGTGGGGGCGCGGTCACGATCGCGACGCGCCTGCCGATCGGGCTCGAACGGGTCGGCGGATGGGGCGACACCCTCGTGCACGCCGTGCCCCAGGACCGCGTCGACCTGCTCACCGGCCGCAGCGTGCCGGCCGGCCGGGGAATCGCCCTCGCCGAACTGCTCACCGACTACCCCGTCGCACTGCTCGTGCCGGCGCACGTGGCCGAGGCGACGGACCACGGCACGGAGACCCACGCCGACAGCGGGGCGACCGCCGACAGCGGCTCCGGCTCTGCCGGTGAGTCCGACGCGCAGGCCGAGATCGACATCCTGGAGGGTCACGCATGACCGCACCCGACCGCTACGCCGTCTGGGCGCCGACACCGGAGCGCGTGCGCCTCGTGGTCGACGGCACCGAGTACCCGCTGACCCGCGGCACCGACGACTGGTGGACGACCGATGCGATCGTCCCCGTCGTCGGAGCCCGCTACGGCTTCCGCGTCGGCGACGACGACGCGGTGCGGCCCGATCCGCGCAGCCGCTTCCAGCCCGAGGGGGTGCACGGCCCGTCCGAGGTCGTCGACCCCGCACGGTTCTCGTGGACGGACGACGCTTGGACCGGGCGTCCGGCACGCGGCGGCGTGATCTACGAGATGCACGTCGGCACTTTCACGCCCGAGGGCACGCTCGACGCCGCGGCCGCGAAGCTCGACCACCTCGTCGAGCTCGGCGTGGAGTTCGTCGAGCTCCTGCCCGTCAACGCGGTGAACGGCGAGTGGAACTGGGGCTACGACGGCGTCGGCTGGTTCGCGGTGCACGCCCCGTACGGCGGCCCGGACGCGTACGACCGCTTCGTCGACCGTGCGCACGCACTCGGCCTCGGGGTCATCCAGGACGTCGTGTACAACCACCTCGGGCCGAGCGGCAACTACCTGCCGCTGTACGGGCCGTACCTGCTGCAGGGGCTCGGCAACACCTGGGGCGACTCGGTGAACGTCGAACACCCCGAGGTCCGTCGGTACGTGCTCGACAACGTCCGGATGTGGTTCCGCGACCACCACGTCGACGGGCTCCGGCTCGACGCCGTGCACGCCCTGCGGGACACCACCCGCCCGCACGTGCTGCAGGCGATGGCCTCCGAGACGGACGCGTACTCCGCCTTCGTCGGGCGGCCGCTCTCGCTCATCGCGGAGTCCGACCTCAACGACCCGATCATGTTCCGCCCGCAGGAGGCCTCGGGCTACGGCCTCGCCGGGCAGTGGTCGGACGACTTCCACCACGCGGTCCACGTCGCGCTGACGGGTGAGACGAACGGCTACTACGCCGACTTCGCACCGCTCTCGGCGCTGGCGAAGGTCCTCGAGCACGGGTTCTTCCACGACGGCACGTGGTCGTCGTTCCGGGGGAAGCGGCACGGGCGACCGATCGACCGCGGGACCTCGCCGACGACGGCCCTCGTCGTCGCGAACCAGAACCACGACCAGATCGGCAACCGTGCCGCGGGCGACCGTCTCGCGGCGACCGTGAGCGACGAGGGTCTCGTGATCGCCGCGGCCCTGACGCTGCTCGGCCCGTTCACGCCGATGCTCTTCATGGGCGAGGAGTTCGCCGCCTCGACCCCGTGGCAGTTCTTCACGTCGCACCCCGAACCGGAGCTCGGCAAGGCCACGGCCGAGGGTCGCATCAAGGAGTTCGCCGAGCACGGCTGGGACGAGTCGGCCGTGCCGGACCCACAGGACCCGACGACGTTCACGAACTCGAAGCTCGACTGGTCGGACGTCGATTCCGAGCGGGGTGCGGCGATCCTCCGGGCCTACCGCGTGCTCGTCGCCCTGCGGCGGACCGACCAGGCCTTCGTCGACCAGCGGTACGAGGCGAACGCCGTGCGCTGCAGCGAGGACCGGCGCTGGCTCGTGCTCACGCGCGGGTTGCTCGGCCCGGACGCCCGGCCGGTGCACGTCGTGGTGAACTTCCTCGACGACGCGGCCGAGGTGCCCGTCCCCGGCGCCACCGGCGAGGAGCTCTACCGCTTCGGCGAGGCCGACGTCGCGACGGACTGCGTCCGCTTCACGGGGCGGGGTGTCGTCGTCCTGCGCTGATGAGCGCGAAGCTGGTCAGCCCGAAGCCGACCAGCGCGAACCGAACGGCCCGTGGCGACTCCGCCGCGGGCCGTTCGTCTGCCCGCCCGCACTCCTCGCCGGGCCTGCCTCGCCCCTCGACGGGCGCCTCCGCGAAAGCGACAGACACCCGCTGTCGACGTCCGGGGACCTGTCGCCCTGCCGCCACGAACGGCGGACGGATCCGCACGGAGTCGCTTTCGCGCCACGCGGACACGCCACGCGGACGCGCCACGCGGACGCGCCGCGACCACGGACGCCCCGCGACCACAGACGCGACGCGACCACGGACGGACCGGAGGCGGGGGGGCCCCCCGCCCCCCCCCCCCCGGGCGCCCCCCCCCCCCCCCGCCCGGCCCGGGGGGGGGGGGGGGGCCCCCCCGCCCCCCCGCCTCCGGGAAGCCCGTCAGCAGCCCGTCAGGCCGCGTGGTCGGCGACCGCGTGCGCGTTCGCCCGCACCGACGGCAGTCGGCGGTGGTCCTTGACGAGGGACCGGGCCTCACGGATGCGACGGTCGATGCCCCACTTCGTGACGAGGGTGAGGCTCTCGCGGACGATGTTGCCGCTCATCTTCGAGACGCCGAACTCCCGCTCGGTGAACGTGATCGGGGTCTCGACGACGCGCAGACCGGCCTCGAGCGCGCGCCAGCAGAGGTCGACCTGGAAGCAGTAGCCCTTCGAGGCGACGCCGGCGAGGTCGATGCGCTCGAACGCCCGCGAGGTGAACACCCGGAACCCGCCGGTCGCGTCACGCACCGCGATGCCGAGGGCGAGGCGCGTGTAGAGGTTGCCGCCGCGCGAGAGGAGCTCGCGGTACCAGGGCCAGTTCTCCACGGCGCCGCCCTTGATCCAGCGCGAGCCGAGGACGAGGTCGTTCGTGTCGGCGAGCTCGATCATCCAGGGCAGGTACTCGGGGTGGTGGGAGCCGTCCGCGTCCATCTCGACGAGCTTGTCGTACCCGTGCTCGAGGCCCCAGGCGAACCCGGCGAGGTACGCACCGCCGAGGCCGTCCTTCACGGTGCGGTGCATCACGTGCACCCGGTCGGTCTCACGCGCGATCTGGTCGGCGATGTCGCCGGTGCCGTCCGGGGAGTTGTCGTCCACGACGAGCACGTGCACGTCGGCGTCGGTGGCCGCCAGGGTGCGCTCGACGATGGGGCGGACGTTCTCCGCCTCGTCGTAGGTCGGGATGATGACCAGTGTCGTGCTCATGGTGCTCCTTGCGCTTGACATCGAAGATATCGGCCGGTCGCTGCGTCAGTCCGACGAGAGGTCTGCGAACACGATCAGATTGTCCGTGTAATGACCTGTGGCCGTGTCGAACGTGCCGTCACACGTGATGAGGCGCAGCTGAGGTGTGGGGGCGGTGCCGTAGACGTCGCTCGTGGGGAACGCCGACTTCGCCGCCCGTTCGGACCGGTCCACCGTGAAGGTGCGGGTGGAGCCGTCGGACATGGCGACGTGGACCTCGTCACCGGGGACCAGTTCGTCGAGCCGGAAGAAGACGGCTGCGGCGGTGGGGCTGTCGACGTGCCCGGCGATGACGGCGGGGCCGACCTCACCCGGGACGATGCCGTCGCTGAACCACCCGGCGCTGTCCCAGTCCTTCGGCGGGTCGAGTTCGCCGGCGGCGCCGCGGTGGAGGTCCTCGAGCGACGAGGACACCCCGATGGCGGGGATGGTCACGCGGACCGGGGTGGCGTCGGACCGTGCGGCGGGGGCTGCCGGGTCCTGGAAGCCGTCGGTCGCGCTCCCGGCCGCGGGTGCCGCAGTGCCCGACGATCCGGCGGTCGGCGAGGCCGAGTCGGCCACCGTCGGTCCCCCGGTCCCGTTGGTGGCCGCGACCGCGACGCCGGTGACCCCGCCCACCACGAGCACCCCGGCCACGACGGCCCCGACGAGCACGCCGCGCCGCCGCGGTCCGCCACCACCGGCCCGCCGCCGCCCGCTCACGAGGCACCCCCGGCACGCGTCGCGCACCCGCCGAGCACGTCGGACGTGAGCATCGTCGCGCCGAGCGCCGCCCACGCGTCCCCGTAGTACGTCGGCGTCGTCGCAGCCGTCCGGTCCGCCCGGCGCAGGTCCGTCGCCGCCGCTGCCGACTGCCCGGAGGCCTGCTCCGCCGCGGCCCGCGCCACGTACGCCAGCGCGTTCGTGTCGCCCGTCACGGCCGTCCCGCCGAGGTCGAGCTGTGCCGCCAACTGCGTCTGCCGCCGGAGCGTCGGCGCGATCGACCCGGCCAGGGACCGGTCCTGCGCGGCGCAGGCCTCGGCGTACCGGAGCGGCAGCCGCATCGCGTCGTACCCGTACAGCACCCGGTCGTCGCCACCGGTCGCGGGCATCGGGTCGACCGTGCCGTCGGCGTGCACCTGGGACCAGTCACTCGGCAGGTCGGACCCGGCGAGCACGGCCCGCGTGACCGCTCGCGACCCGGAGCCGAGCGCCTCCCAGCGGTCGTCGCCGGTCGCCTTCGCCAGCACGTCGTACGCCGCCGGCGACGCGTACGAGGCGTCGTACCGGTACGGCTCGGAGTCGGCCCACGGCCCGGGCAGCAGGATCGTCCCGAGCTCGGTCGTGGCGGTCTCGTGCTCGAGGATCGCGGACGCCATGGTCTTCCCCGCCGTGGTGTACCGGGACTCGTCCCACGAGGACCCGGCGAGCACGAGTGCCCTGGCGGCGTCGAGGTCGGCGTCGCTCGCGGATTGCCCGTCGGCGATGCCGTCGTCCGGCGTCCACCGCCACGCGAGCAGGTGGTCGTCGGTGAGCAGGTGCCGCTTCGTCCACGTCCAGATCTCGCCGAAGCGGTCACGGTCGCCGTTCGCGTAGGCGATCAGGAGCCCGTAGGCCTGCCCCTCGCTGACGGTGTCGCCGCCCTGGTCGGTGCGGACGACGCGGCCGTCCTGCACGTACCGGTCGAGGAAGTCCGTCCGCAGCTGCTCCGGCGAGCGCGCTGCGTCCGGCGCCGCCGAGGACGTCGGGGTCGACGCACCTCCGGCCTCCGGCTGCGAGGCGCCCCACGGGCGCACCGCGACGAGCGCGATGCCGAGCGCGACGAGCACCGCGGCTGCGGCGGTCACGGGGATCCAGGTCCTGCGGGTCATGCGGCCTGCCTTCCTGACTGGGTGCGGTGTGGGACGGGAGGCGCGGATCACGCGGGCGGATCCGCTGGGGTGATCCGCGCCTCCGGTCCGGCGTCAGCGGAACAGCGAGCGGAGCGTCGCGATCAGCTCGTGGGTGGCCTGCTCGACCGGGTCGGCGGCCGCGCCGCCACCACCGGTCTGCACCCCGCCGGACGGCGTGGACGCCGTGGCTGCCGCGTCCGTGACGGGCACGACCGTGAGGTCGCCCTTGCTGTCGTCGAGCACGAACAGGGTCGAGACGGTGTTGCCCGCGAGGTCGACCTTCGCCGTGCCCCGCTGCCCGCTGCCGGAGACGTCGAGCGTCCACTTGCCGGCGTCGACGGTGGCGTACTTCGTGGCGGTGCCGAAGGCGGCGTCCTCGGCGACGGCGGTCCCCTCGGAGGTGCTCACGTCGACCGACTTCGCGGTGGTCGCGGCCTGCACGAGCCGGAGCTTCGCCTTGCCGTCACCGGGCTGCTGGAGGTCGTCGGTGAACGCGGTCGTCTTGAGCTGCGAGTTCTTGCCGTAGGCGACGACGGTGCTCGCGTCGCCCTTGTCGACCGTGACGTCGGTGGAGATGACCGGGGTCGAGTCGGGGGCGTCGGCGGCGCGCATCGACAGGACGTAGGTGCCGACCGGGAGCTCCTGGTACGGGCTGACCTGGCCGTAGGTGACGTCGTCGAGCTCGAAGACCGTCTTGCCGCCGGCCAGGCTCGACAGCTCGACGTCGACGCCCTTCGTGTCCGGGGAGAGGTGGCCGACGCGGAGCCAGCCCTGGTCGCTCGAGGTGGCGGCGGGTGTGGCGGCGGTCGCTGCTTGCGGCGCGAGGCCGACGGCTGCGGCGACGAGGCTCGTGGCGAGGGCGCCCACGAGGAGGGTGCGACGAGGTGCGGGCATGGTGGTGCTCCTTCTGGTCGTGGTTCGGGTCTGGTGCGTGGGTGCGGCGGCGGTCACGAGGCGCTCGTCGCGGTCGTGGTCGGGTCGGCGGGGGCGTAGACGACGGTCAGGCGCGACCCGTCCCGCTCGACCGAGTCGGGTCGGAACCCGCTGGCCATGGCGTCGAGGGTGGCCTCGACGCGGGACGCCTCGGCGTTCCCCGGGGCCTGCAGGACGACCCGGCGGAAGGGCTGCCCGGTCTCGCCGGACACCGGCGTGAACCGGTCGACCTCGACGAATCCGTCGGCGAGGACCTGCCCGAGCGCGATCATCGCCCGCGAGTCCACCTGCCCGGCGCGGAACTGCGACTTGGTGCCCTCGTCGGCGAAGAGCGCCGGGTTCGAGGCGAGCTCGGTCCCCATCGTCTTCCGGAGGTCGGTCGCGCGGGTGATGGCGGCCTCGGCGGCCGTCGACCCCTCGGCGTGGATGCGTCGGACGTCGACCCGCTGGTTCCCGGTGCCGAACGCGGCGACGGTCGTCGAGTTCTCGATCGCCTGGCGGATGTCCGACGACGAGTTGCCGCCGGTGCGCATGGAGTCCGTCGTGACGACGTAGTCCGAGTCCTTCCAGCCGTTCGGCGACTGGCGTTCGACCGCGGCGTCGGTGTCGAGCTTGTAGTACCAGATGACGTTGTTCCGGGCGAAGCCGTCCTGCACGAGGTCGACCCACATGGCGTCGTCCACGAGCAGCCGCGAGGACTTCGGGACGTTGTCGCCGACCCACTGCTCGGCCTGCTGCATCGGCAGGTCGAGGTTGCCGAGCACGAACCCGCGCAGCTGCGTGCCCCAGAGCGGGAGGGCGACGAGGAGTGCCGCGGACGTCACGACCGCCCACGTGGTGCCGAGGCCCCGGCGGACGACGGCCCGCGCATCGGTCCCCGAGGTCCCGCGCAGACGGCCGAGCACGGTGAGGACGGCACGTTCGGCGGTGTAGGCGACGAGGAGCGCGGCGAACGGGATGAGCATGATCACGTACGGCACGGGCAGGTACCCGTTCGGGCGGAACATCATGAGCAGCAGGAACACGAGCATCGCCGCGATCGGGCGCACCCGGCGGAGGAACAGCCCGACGAACGCTGCGGCCGAGCCGAGCACGATGAACACCGGGTCGAGCGCCCACCACTGCGCGGCGGCTTCGTTCGCGAGGCTCCCCGCGTCGAAGACCGATCCGCTGGCCGCCCGGGAACCGAGCTGGTAGGTGATGCCCTCGAAGAGGCTGACCCGACCGGTGCCGGGCAGGAGCTCGCCCTTCACCGCGGCGAGCAGCAGGTAGCCGCCACCGATCACGGCGAGCACGGCCCCGGCGACGCTGAGCGTGTACCGGCGGGTGCTCCGGTCGGCCCGGCGCACCGCGATCCAGATGAGGAACGGCAGGGCGAGCAGGTACGTCTCCTTCGAGAGCACCGCGATGCCGAGGCACGCAGCGGCACCCGCGAAGCCGGCGAGCTGCTGGCGACGGCTGAGCACGAGGACGAACGCGGCGAGGAGCCACGGCGTCGCGACGTTGTCGATGTAGACCGTGCGGTGGTACTGCAGGGCCAGGGGCGACAGCGCGAACACGAGGCCCGCGACCGCCGCGGTGGCACGGCCGGCACCGAGTCGGCGGGCGAGGACGAACAGCAGGATGCTCGACACGGCGGCGAAGAACACCATCGCCTCGCGCCCGGCCTCGACGGCGAACGGGTAGCGCGCGAACGCCCCGGTCAGCGAGGTGTACCCGGCGATCTGGATCCAGCCCAGCGGCGGGTGGTCGTACCAGTACGTGTAGTGGGTGATCTCGCCGAGGTGCGTGATCGCCCAGGCCTGGGCGGTGTACGTGCCCTCGTCGTCGATCCGCTGCGGCGTGCCGGACATGTTCCACGACTGCACGACGACGGTCACGGCGAGGACGGGGAGGAGCCAGCCGAGGCTCGCGGCGTGCCGGCGGAACCAGGCGCCGACGCCGGAGCGCTGGCGGGCGACGGCGCCCCGGATCGGGATGCCGGTGGTGTCGGTGATGCTGGCGGTCATCGGGTCCCTCCGGTGGTCGACGCGACGAGTTCACGGTCGTCCGAGCGGTCGTCCGCCCGATCGGTGGTCACGGCGTTCGCGAAGCCGACGACCTCGGCCGACTGCCCGGCCGTGCGGTGCTGCCCGGTGTGCTCGGTCTTCTCCCACCCGTTCTGCCCCTTGGCGTGCCGGACCACGGCCCGGACCGCCGCTGCGGCGAGGAAGATCTGGTACGGCACGAGGCCGAGCACGAGCTTCACGTAGTCGCGGATCCGGACCTTCTCCTTGTAGAGCCGACCGAACTCGTTGAGACCGACGACCTCGACGGCGAGCAGCATGAGCGTCGGGGCGACGGGCACGAACGACACGAGGGCGATCGCCGTCGGCACCTTGACGAACAGGATCATCAGGACGCTGAGCGGGATGAGCAGCCCGGTGGCCGCCTGGATGAACGGCATCGTCAGCATGTAGCGGGCGAAGAACCGCTGGCGGAACGACGGGAGCTTCTTCCACTCCCCCTTGCCGAGCACCTGCAGGAAGCCCTGGTTCCACCGGGTCCGCTGCTTGAGCAGGGAGGCGAAGGTGGGCGGGGTCTCCTCGCGGGTGACGGCCTCGGGGCTGTAGGCGACGACGACCTTGGCACCGTCGGCGGAGAGCCGGACGCCGAGCTCGCAGTCCTCGGCGAGGCAGTGCGCATCCCAGCCGTTCGACCAGTCCAGGCGTTCCTTCGTCACGAAGACGGTGTTGCCGCCGAGCGGGATGAACTTCGACCCGGCGTGGAAGTGCAGGCGCGAGCGGAACCAGAAGTAGTACTCGAGCACGTTCCGGAGCGACCACCAGCTCGACTTGAAGTTCATCAGCTGCACGCCGCCCTGCACGACATCGGCGTCGGTCTCCTGGAAGCGCGAGTCGACCAGGGAGAGCAGCCGCGGGTAGACCTCGTCCTCCGCGTCGAACACGCCGACGATGTCGCCCGTCGCGTACTGGAGCGCGAGGTTCATCGCCTTCGGCTTGTTCTTCGGCGCGGTGTCGTCGACGACGACCGTGATGAGCCCGGGGTGCCGGGCCGCGGCGGCACGCACGACGGCGTCCGTCTCGGGGTCGTCCTCGCCGACGATCGCGATGATCTCGAAGTCCGGGTGGTCCTGCTTCGCGAGCATGTCGAGCGTCTCCCCCATGACGTCCTGCTCGTGGCGGCCGGGGACCAGCAGCGTGAACCGGTGCGCCGCCGGGCGCGGGGTCTGGCTGAAGCTCGTCGACTTGAGCGCGTCGCGCGAGCGCCAGGCGTGCAGCATCCACCACAGCGTGGTGAGCGCGATGATCGTGAGCAGCACGGAGATCGCGATGAGGGCCGAGTACCCGACCCACTCGCCGACCGACCAGGCGGCCTGCGGGAGCTGCCCCGAGCCTCCTGTCGGGACGTCGGTCGTGCCGCGGTTCGGGACGCTCGACGGAGCCGTCCCCTCGTTCGGCTGGAGCAGCGGCCCTGCGGCCGTCCACAGCGTGGCGGAGATGGTCATTCGGCGAGCTCCTTCGCGTGAGCGTCGGTGGAACGGAAGACGAGGGCCTTGTACGCGGCGAACCGGAACGCGGTGCCGAGCACGAGACCCACCCCGTTGCCGGCGACGTTGTCGGCGAGGGTGGAGGTGAAACCGAGGACGTAGTGCGAGACGAAGAGGCACGCGGCGGCGATGCCGAGGCCGATGAGGTTGGTGACCGCGAACAGGAGGCCCTCCCGGAGGGTCTCGCGGCGGCCGGTCTGCCGCTCGGCCCGGAACGTGATGAACCGGTTGCCGATCCAGGCGACGGCCGTGGACACGACGGCGGAGACGATCTTCGCGGCGATGGGCCCGTCGGGCATCACGGTCGCGCGGAGGAGGTTGTAGACGCCGAGGTCGATGACGAAGCAGACGGCGCCGATGCTGCCGAAGGAGACGAGTTGCCGCGCGAGCACCACCAGGCGCGCGACGGCCGCGCGCGGAGGGACGGGTACCGCGCCGGTTGCGGATGGCACCACAACGGGGGTATCGGTTCGGGTCATGCCCCCGATTCGGGGGGCTTCTCGAGGCGGTTTGGGTGGGGTACAGACTTACGGATGGTTCTGCCAGTTTCGCGACACCCGCTGTTCACATGCGGGTCGCGGTGGACGCGCCCCCACGACGGACTGGAGGCGGGGGGGCCGCGGGCCCCCCGCCTCCAGGTCGGAAGGGTGGTCGCGTCTACGCGGGGCGCGACGCCGGGCTGACGGTCTTCGACGCGTCGCGCTCCGGGATGTCCCCCAGGGCTGCGTCGATCGCCGCGAGGGCGTCGGCGTCCAGGCGCACGCCCGCGGCCTTGACGTTGTCGGTGACCTGCTCCGGACGGGACGCGCCGACGATCGCACTCGCGACGTTCTCGTTCTGGAGCGTCCACGCGATGGCGAGCTGCGCCAGGGTCAGGCCGGCCTGGTCGGCGACGGGCTGGAGGCGCTGGACGGCCTCGAGGACCTCGTCGCGCATGAACCGCTTGATCATGTCGGCGCCGCCCTTCTCGTCGGTGGCGCGGGAGCCCTCGGGCAGCGGCTGGCCGGGCTTGTACTTGCCGGTGAGCACGCCCTGGGCGATCGGCGACCAGACGATCTGGCTGAGGCCGAGCTGCTTCGACGCGGGGACGACCTCGCCCTCGATGACGCGCCACAGCATCGAGTACTGCGGCTGGTTCGAGATGAGCTGGAAGCCGAGCTCCTTCGCGAGCGCGGCACCGGCGCGGATCTGCTCGGCGTTCCACTCGCTGACGCCGATGTACAGCGCCTTGCCCTGGCGGACAACGTCGGCGAAGGCCTGCATCGTCTCCTCGAGGGGGGTCTCGTGGTCGTACCGGTGCGCCTGGTAGAGGTCGACGTAGTCGGTCTGGAGGCGCTCGAGCGACCCGTCGATCGACTCCATGATGTGCTTGCGGCTGAGGCCGACGTCGTTGTGCCCCTTCGGCCCGGTCGGCCAGTAGACCTTCGTGAAGATCTCCAGCGACTGACGGCGCTCGGCCTTCAGTGCCTCGCCGAGGACGGTCTCGGCGGCGGTGTTCGCGTACGTGTCCGCGGTGTCGAACGTGGTGATGCCGGCGTCGAGCGCTGCCCGCACGCACTGGGTGGCGACGTCGTTCTCGACCTGCGAGCCGTGCGTCAGCCAGTTGCCGTAGGTGATCTCGGAGATCTTGAGTCCGGAGTTGCCCAGGTACCTGAATTCCATGCTCCCGACGCTAGCGGGCTTCCCCGCGCCGTGAGGGGCCGTGCGAGTACCTGGGTGCGGGGGCGCGCTGCGGGGGGGGGTGGGGGGCGGGGTGGGCGAGCGGGAGGGGATGCGCGAGCGGGCGGAATACCCACGGGACCGCGCTGGGACCGGGGCTATTTCGCCCGCTCGCGCCGCGCCTCCCGAGCCCTTCGGACGCCGGCGGCGGGGATGCGCGAGCGGGCGGTATACCCACGGGACCACGCTGGGACCGGGGCCATTTCGCCCGCTCGCGCCGCGCCTCCCGAGCCGCCCTCGAGCCGGCCATCCGTCCACAGGCGGTCGCTTGCACCGGCCGTCCACAGATCGGGCCGGACGCCACTCGCACGGTGCCACCGGCGGCCACGCTGGCCGCATGCACGTCGACGCGACCTTCCCGATGGCCCTCCGCGGCCGGCCGTTCCGCGTGCGCGAAGCCCTGCACCGCGGCGTCAGCGCCGGCCGGCTCCGATCACGAGCGTTCCTCCGCCCGTTCCACGGCATCCGCGCCTGGACCCGTCCGCAGACGCACGACGAGCGCGCACGAGCGGTGCAGCCGCGCCTGCGCCCGGACCAGGCGTTCAGCCACACGACCGCCGCAGCGATCCTCGGCTTCCCGCTCCCGCGCCGGCTCGAGCGCGATCCCCGCGTCCACGTGACGACGATCGGGACGGACCAGGCGCTCCGTGTCCGCGGGACGATCGGGCACCGCGCCCGCCGCGGCAGACTCCAGGTGGTCCACTCGGGCACCGCGGCGCTGACCCACCCAGCGGACACGTTCGTCGCGCTCGCGACCCTCCTGAGCCGCGACGAACTCATCGTGGTCGGCGACGCGATCATCGGCTGGCTCGGGTGGTGCGACCACGCCGAACTGGTCGCCGCAGCTCGTCGCTACCGCGGAGCGAGGGGCATCCGTCGCGTCCGAGCAGCCCTCGCCGAGATGCGCCCAGGGTCACGTTCGCCCGGCGAGACCCGGCTCCGACTCGCCCTCACGCGGCGCGGTCTGCCGCAACCCGCCCTGAACCACGACGTCGTGGTGGACGGCCGGTGGGTCGCGTGCGTCGATCTCGCCTACCCGGACGCCCGTGTCGCGATCGAGTACGAGAGCGACCTCCACCGCACCGACGATCGCACGTTCCGTAAGGACATCACGCGCGGTGAACACCTGAAGGACGCCGGCTGGTGGCTGCTGCGCGCCACCGCGGACGACGTGGGACCGGCGATCGAGGCGCTCGTGGCGCGCGTCCGTCGCCTCCTCGACGGCGTGCCGACCGGGAGGCACGACCCACGTCCGACACGCCGTCCAGCGTCATCGAGATGAACATTAGTTGACGCTTCAACCAAACACGTGCAGAATGGGCTAGCATCAACTTCGATGCAGGCGCATGGAATCGTGGTTCCGCCCGACGCCTGCTCGGGAACGCAGTCCACACGCTTCGAAGGAGTCACCATGACGCTCACCGCCTCGACCATCCCCGGCTACCAGACCGGTACCTGGAAGATCGACCCCACCCACTCCGAGGTCACGTTCTCGGTCCGCCACCTCGCGATCAGCAAGGTCAAGGGCAAGTTCGAGACCTTCGACGCCACCGTCGTCACCGCCGAGAACCCGCTCGAGTCGACCGTCGAGGCGAACATCGACGTCGCGTCGATCAACACCGGCCAGGAGCAGCGCGACCAGCACCTCAAGACGAGCGACTTCTTCCTCACCGAGGAGCACCCGCAGCTCACCTTCCGCTCGACGAGCATCGAGGCCAAGGGCGACGACCTGCACATCGCCGGCGACCTGACCCTGCGTGGCGTCACCAAGCCGGTCGTCCTCAAGGCCGAGCTCGGCGGCTTCACGACCGACGGCTACGGCCAGGTCAAGTTCGGCGCCGAGGCCACGACCAAGATCGACCGCACCGAGTTCGGCGTGAACTGGAACGCTGCGCTCGAGGCCGGTGGCTTCACGCTCGGCAACGACGTGACGATCAACCTCGACGTGCAGTTCGTCCTCCAGGCGGCCTGACACCTCGTCCCTCCTGACCCGAAGGTCATCGCGTTGCGCGTGACCTGAGGGACATCGAACCGCAGGACACTGCAGTACCCGAAGCGAACGGCCCGGCTCCTCCCCCACGGAGTCGGGCCGTTCGTCGTTGCGGGGTGGAGGCGGGGGGCTTGGGCCCGGTCGCTCGCGCGTCCCACCGTCGAGCGGGCGGAGTACGCGCGGTTCGCGGCACGTACCCGCCAGCTTCCGCCCGCTCGCCGCGACCGCCATGCGATCGGCTCCGTGGCGCGCGCCGGCGTCTCTGGTCGCGCGCGCCACCCGCGCCGATCGGGCGGATTCGGCACCGACGGACGTGGCACCCCCGCACATTTCGCCCGCTCGCCCGGCGACTGCGCGCAGTAGCGTGAGACCGCAGCGTCCGCCGACCGGCACCGGGCGACCGCCGCGGGGAATCGGAACCCGAGCTGGAAGGTTGCAGGGGAACACACGGGAACCCGCCTCCGGGCCGATCGTCGAACACCCACCAACACGCAGCACCCCGCACCCCGCACCCCGCACCCGCAGGACCCACGAACAGGAGCACCACCATGGCCACCGACTGGATCGCGCTGCAGGCACTCGCGGCAGCCGAGTTCGGCCGCCGCGTCGCCGCCGTCACGGACTGGGACGCGTCGACCCCCGACTCCGAATGGACCACCCGAGACCTCGTCCGACACGTCGTCGAGGAGCAGCGGTGGATCCCGAAGCTCCTGACGGGGTGCGACTACGCCCAGGCCGAAGCGGATCTCGAAGCGGTCGGCTCCGACCTCGCGGCCGAGTGGGCGAAGTTCGCGGCCGAAGCCATCGAGGCGTGGCAGAGAACGCCCGCTGACACGCCGGTGCACCTCGCCACGGACGTCGTCCCGGCGGGGCAGTACCTCACCGAGCAGACCAGCGACATCACGATCCACACGTGGGACCTCGCGCGGGCGACCGGCAGCGACGAGACCCTCCCGGACGAACTCGTGCAGGCCGTGTGGGAGCACTTCGAGCCGCAGATCGAGGACCTCGCCGCGACCGGGCTCTACGCCGCACCGGTCGACGTCGACGAGGACGCGCCGCTGCAGGTCCGCCTCCTCGCGGTCACAGGGCGCGATGCCAGGGTGGCAGCATGACCGAAACCGCCCGCTCGGCAGCCCCCGAAACCGCCCGCTCGGCAGCCCCCGAAACCGCCCGCTCGGCAAACCCCGAAACCGCCCGCTCGGCAAGCCCCGCAAGCCCGGCAACCCCCGAAACCGCCCGCTCGACAAGCCCGGCAACCCCGACCACCCGCCTTGGCGCCTCGGGCCTCCAGATCAGCTCCGTCATCCTCGGCATGATGTCCTACGGCGACCCCGACAAGGGCGCCCACGAGTGGAGCGTCGGCATCGACGAAGCCCGCCCCTTCGTCCGCCGTGCCTACGACCAGGGCATCACCACGTTCGACACCGCGAACGTCTACTCCGCGGGCAGCTCCGAGGAGATCACCGGCACCCTCCTCAAGGAACTCGCCCCGCGCGAGGAGGTCCAGGTCTTCACCAAGGTCTTCAACCGCATGCGCCCAGGCCCCAACGGCGCAGGGCTCTCGCGGGCGGCGATCATGCACGAGATCGACGCCTCGCTGACCCGCCTCGGCACGGACTACGTCGACCTGTACCAGATCCACCGCTTCGACCCGCACACCCCGGTCGAGGAGACGATGGAGGCCCTCCACGACGTCGTCAAGTCCGGCAAGGCGCGCTACATCGGCGCGAGCAGCATGTGGGCGTGGCAGTTCGCCGAGATGCAGCACGTGGCCGACCTGAACGGCTGGACGCGGTTCGTCAGCATGCAGGACCAGTACAACCTCCTCGAACGCGAGGAGGAGCGCGAGATGCACCCCTTCTGCGCCCACACCGGCGTCGGTGTGATCCCGTGGAGCCCGCTCGCCCGCGGCAAGCTCACCCGCCCCTGGGACGCGCAGGGTTCCGGCAACAGGGCCGACACCGACGAGTTCGGCAAGACGCTCTACAAGCAGGACGAGGACGCCAACCGCGCGATCGTCGACGCGGTGCAGCAGGTGGCCGAGGCGCACGACGCGAGCATGGCGCAGATCGCCCTCGCGTGGGTGATGCGGCAGCCCGCGGTCTCCGCCCCGATCGTCGGCGCGACGAAGGAGCACCACATCGACGACGCGGTCGCTGCGACGACGATCGAGCTCACGGACGACGAGGTCACCCGTCTCGAATCCGCGTACACACCCCGAGTGCCGTCCGGTTTCTGACGCACCCACCGGACGGACGGGAGGCGCGGGGGCCGCGGGGCCCCCCCCCCCCCGCCCGCCCCCCGGCCGGGGGGCGGGGGGCGGCCGGATCACGCCGGCACCGCGCCCCCCCCCCCCCTGTCGGGGGGCGCCGACGCCCAGAGCAGCGAGGGGGTTG
>NZ_JBIVBW010000006.1:319347-342840 GCF_044746255.1 Curtobacterium sp. NPDC086286 | reverse complement strand
CCCAACGGCCCAGTACGACCACCACCCCGCCTACGGGGGGGGGGCCGCGACGCCCCCGGGGGGCCCCCCCTAAAACCTAACCCCCCCCCCCCCCCCCCCCGGCGGGGGGGCGGGGGCCCCGCGGCCCCCCCGCCTCCCGTCCGTCTGTGGATGCGTCTACCGCGCGTTGGCCGCGCCATCTCGCTGGACCACCTCGGTCAGCCACGCGAGGATGCGGGCGTCGAACCAGTCGGCGTCGTGGTTCCAGAGCTTGGTGTGCCGGGCGGTCGTCTGCACCTCGAGCCGCACGATGTCGGGCCGGGCCTCGGCGAGGGCGTGCGACGCAGAGGACGGGACGAACCCGTCGTCGTCGCTGTGCATGAGCAGGATCGGCACGTGCAGTTCGTCGGCCCGCGCGACCATGTCGAGCTGCCGCAGGTCGACCGGCTGCCGCAGGCCCGTGAGCCGGTGCAGGACCGGGGTGCGGAGGAGGCGCTGCGCGACCTTCCGGACCGGCCTCGGCAGGCGGAGCAGCTGGCTCTGCGACTTGAGCACCGCGTGCCAGTCGACCACGGGCGACTCGAGCACGACACCGTCCACGAGGTCCGCGAACGCCGACCGGACCAGGGTCTGCAGCACGACCGCGCCGCCCATCGACCAGCCCATCAGGACGACGCTCGACGCGCCCTGCCCGGCGAGCCAGCGGAGGACCGCGTCGATGTCCTCCCACTCGGTGCTGCCGAGGCCGTAGCGGCCGTCGACGCTCCGCGGGGCGACGCCGTCGTTGCGCCAGCTCGCCAGCACCACGGAGTACCCCGCCGCCCGGAAGACCGGCACCGCGCGGATCGTCTCGGCGCGGGTCACGCCACGACCGTGCACGAGGACGGCCCACGGCGCGTCCGGGTCGTCGGCGCGGACCACCCAGGCGGGTGCGGGGCCGTTCGGGGTGGGGACGTCGATGTCCTCGACCGGGACGTCCAGCTCGCCCGGGGTCAGGTAGAACCAGCCGCCCCACCGACCCCGGCGGGCAGCGGTGGGGTCGCCGGCGTCGATCGCGATGATGCGGCGAGTGACGGTCGTGTCGGTGGTGCCGAGGACCTCGCCGACGCGCATGTGCCCGGTCCCGCCGCCGAACCAGAGGCTGTAGCGGCCCTGCAGTTCGGTGTCCGCGGTGCGCTCGAGCGTCACCGTCCGCCGCACGGGGTCGACGGCGTGGATCGGGACGCGTTCGGTGCGCTTGCGGTCGGGGGTGACCACCGCTCGGGCCACCGCCGCGACGAACCCGCCGATCACCGCGGTGGTGACGGCGGCTGCTGCGATGCCGGCTCCCAGTGCGACGAACCCGGCCGATCGTGCGGTCTCCTGGACGACGTCCTCGGCGGGTCGCGCGGATCGGGACATGGTCCGGAGCCTAGTCTGCATTCGTGTCCGAAACCCGAGAGCCCGACGCCTTCGCGCGGCTCCGTGCGTTCGTGGCGTCCGGCGGCGCGCGCGCCGAGACGACCGTCACCGAGATCCCCTCGCCGTCGCGCATCGCCCCGTTCTCGATCGCCCTGGCGGCGGACGTCTCGGGCGCGGCGCACGGCATCGACTCCGACCTCGGGACGGGCCGGTTCATCGCCCTGCACGACCCGGACGAGCCCGAGGGGTGGGGCGGGTCGTTCCGCATCGTGACCTTCGCCCAGGCACCGCTCGAACCCGAGATCGGTGTCGACGAGTTCGTCGCCGACGTGACGTGGAGCTGGCTCGTCGACGCCCTCGCCGCGCACGGTGCGACCTACGACCACGCCTCGGGCACGGCGACCAAGATCATCTCCCGCGGCTACGGCGACCTCGCGGCGCAGGGCGACGGGGCGCAGCTCGAACTGCGCGCCTCGTGGACCCCGCGCGGGGACGACCTCACCGCACACGTCGAGGCGTGGGAGGAGATCGTGGCGATGCTCGCCGGTCTCCCGCCCGCGTCGGACGGCGTGACCCTGTTGGCCCCGAGGAGGCTCGCACGTGACTGACCCCGCATCTCCGGCCGGGGCGTCGCCCGCTGTCCCGTCGTCGGCTGCTCCGTCGGCGTCGCCGGCCGTTCCGTCGTCGGCTGCTCCGTCCGCGGCGTCGCCGGCGTTCGAGGCGTCGCACGACGCGGTCCACGTGATCGCCTCGCGCGAGGAGTACCTCGACGCCGTCGCCGCCATCGCGGCGGGCCACGGCCCGGTCGCCGTCGACGCCGAGCGCGCGAGCGGCTACCGGTACTCGCAGCGGGCGTACCTCATCCAGGTGTTCCGCCGCGGTGCCGGGGCGTTCCTCTTCGACCCGATCCCGATCGGCGACTTCTCCGAGCTCCAGGACGCGATCGTCGACGAGGAGTGGCTCTTCCACGCCGCGTCGCAGGACCTCCCCTGCCTGCAGGAGGTCGGCCTCGTCCCGACCCGCATCTTCGACACCGAGCTCGGTGCCCGCATCGCCGGGTTCCCCCGGGTCGGCCTCGGTGCCGTCGTGGAGCAGCTGCTCGGGATCACGCTCGCGAAGGCCCACTCCGCCGCGGACTGGTCGACCCGGCCGCTCCCGCAGTCGTGGTTGGTGTACGCGGCACTCGACGTCGAACTGCTCCCCGACCTCCGTGACGCGCTCGCGGCGAAGCTCGACGAGGCGGGCAAGACCCGCATCGCCGAAGAGGAGTTCGCGGCCGTCCTGACACGGGCACCGAAGCCGCCGAAGGCCGAGCCGTGGCGCCGCCTGTCCGGCATGCACGCCCTCCGTGGCTCCAGGGCACTCGCGATCGCCCGGTCGCTCTGGACGGCACGCGACGCCTACGCCCGCGAAGCCGACATCGCACCGGGTCGCACCATCCCGGACTCGGCGATCGTCGCGGCCGCAGCGGCGAACCCGGCCTCGAAGGGCGAGCTGAGCGGGGTGAAGGCCTTCACGGGTCGTGCCAGCCGGTCCGAGCTCGACCGCTGGTGGGCCGCCGTCGACGAGGGCCGCACGACCGAGGACCTCCCGCGGCTCCGCGGCACCGGCGAGGCCACGCTGCCGCCGCCCCGGGCCTGGGCCGACCGCAACCCGGCAGCCGACCGGCGGTACAAGGCCGCACGGGCCGCCGTGGTGCAGCGCGCCGAGGAGCTCGACCTGCCCGTCGAGAACCTGCTCACGCCGGACACCCTCCGCACGGTGTCGTGGGAGCCGCCGACGCCGATCGCCACCGAGACCGTCGGGGCCGTGCTCGCCGCGCACGACGCCCGCCCCTGGCAGGTCGAGGAGACGGCGTCGATCATCGCGCACGCCTTTGTCGCTGCTGCACAGGAGCCTGCTGCCGAGAGCAACACCGAGTCGTAGGAACGCCCCAACGGGCATGCGTCCGCACAGGCTCGGGGCATAGCGTCGCTGGTGCACGCCGGGTCGGACCCGGCCGGGCGGGGCGGGACGCGCCCAGCCTGATCAACGAGGATCTGGAGGCCCAGATTGCCAAAGGCAGCAGACGTCGTCTTCGTCGACGGAGTTCGGACACCGTTCGGACGAGCCGGGGAGAAGGGGGTGTTCTGGAAGACCCGCGCGGATGACCTCGCGGTGCACGCGATGCGCGGACTCCTCGACCGGAACGCCTCGTTGGACGGAGCCGCGGTGGACGACGTCGCCGTGGCGGCCACCACGCAGCAGGGCGACCAGGGGCTCACCCTCGGCCGGACGGTCGGGATGCTCGCCGGACTCCCGAAGACCGTCCCCGGGTACGCGATCGACCGCATGTGCGCCGGTGCGATGACGAGCGTGACCACCCTCGCCGGCGCCATCGCGTTCGGCGCGGCCGACGTCGCCATCGCCGGCGGTGTCGAGCACATGGGGCGCCACCCGATGGGCTTCAACTCCGACCCGAACCCGCGCTTCATCGCCGAGCGCATGGTCAACGGCGACGCGCTCGTCATGGGCAAGACCGCTGAGCGCCTGCACGACCGCTTCCCCGCGATCACCAAGGACCGCACGGACGCCTACGCCGTCCAGTCCCAGCAGCGCTACGCCGCCGCGTGGGCCGCCGGCAAGCTCCAGCCGGACCTGGTGCCGGTCGAGGTCAACACCGGCGAGGGCTGGGACATCGTCTCCAGTGACGAGCCGCCCCGCCCCGGCACCACGCTCGAGGCCCTGGCAGCGCTGAAGACGCCGTTCCGCTCGCACGGACGCATCACCGCCGGCAACGCGGCAGGCCTGAACGACGGTGCCACCATGAGCCTGCTCGCCTCGGCCGACGCGGCGAAGCAGCACGGGCTGCCGACGAAGATGCGCATGGTCTCGTTCGCCTTCGCGGGCGTCGACCCCGAGGTGATGGGCATCGGGCCGGTGCCCGCGACCGACAAGGCGCTGGCGAAGGCCGGGCTGTCGATCGACGACATCGGGCTGTTCGAGATCAACGAGGCGTTCGCCGTCCAGGTGCTCGCCTTCCTCGACAACTACGGCATCGCCCAGGACTCGACGAACGTGAACGCCTGGGGCGGCGCGATCGCCGTCGGGCACCCGCTCGCCTCGAGCGGCGTCCGCCTGATGACCCAGCTCGCGGCCCAGTTCGCGGAGCGCCCGGACGTCCGGTACGGCATCACGACGATGTGCATCGGGCTCGGCCAGGGCGGCACCGTCATCTGGGAGAACCCGAACTTCAGCAAGTCCGCGGCACGGAAGGCGGCGTGACCATGACCATCGTCGACAACGACCAGCTCCTCGCCCTCAGCGAGGACGAGGTGGTCACCCACTCGTACCTGAAGCACGTCGCGCTGCCGTCCGGTGGCACGCTCGCGCTCATCACGCTCGACAACGGCAAGGACTACAAGCGACCGTCGACCCTCGGGCCGCGCACGCTGCACGAGCTCTCCGGGGTCCTCGACACCCTGCGGACCGAAGCGTCCGCCGGGACGATCCAGGCCGTGGCGATCACCGGCAAGGAGTACTGCTTCGCCGCCGGTGCCGACCTCTCGCAGGCCGCCTCGGTGCCGTCGCGGGACGTCGCCCACGACCTGGCCGCCCTCGGACACGCGACGCTCCGGAAGCTCTCCGACCTCGGCGTCCCCTCCTTCGCGCTCATCAACGGGATCGCGCTCGGCGGTGGCCTCGAGATCGGGCTGCACTGCACGTACCGGGCGTTCTCGTCGGCCGCGCAGGGCATCGGGCTCCCCGAGGTCTTCCTCGGCATCATCCCCGGGTGGGGCGGCGCGACACTGCTCCCCCGCCTGATCGGCCCCGAGAAGGCGCTCCGCGTCATCGTCGAGAACCCGCTCAAGAACAACCGCCTGATGGACGGGCCGGCCGCGGTCGAGCTCGGCATCGGCGACGCGCTCATCCCCTCGGTCACCTTCCTGCCGTCCGCGGTGGCGTGGATCGACGGCGTCGTGTCCGGTCGCACCAAGGTCGTGCGGAAGAACGAGCCCGGCATGATCGAGAAGGCCGCGTGGGGCACCGTCGTCAAGGTCGCCCGCAGCCAGGTCGCGTCGAAGATCGGCACGGTCCCGAAGTCGCCGTTCCGGGCGCTCGACCTCGTCGCCGCGGCGAAGTCCGGCTCGCTCGACGAACGGTTCGCCGACGAGGACGACGCCCTGGCCGACCTCATCTCGGGCGACCAGTTCGCCGCGTCCATGTACGCGTTCGACCTCGTGCAGAAGCGCGCGAAGAAGCCGGTGGGCGCCCCTGCTGACGTCTCGCCGCGCCCCGTCACGAAGGTCGGCGTCCTGGGCGCCGGCCTGATGGCATCCCAGTTCGCGCTGCTCTTCGCCCGACGCCTCGGCGTCCCGGTCGTCATCACCGACGTCGACCAGTCGCGCGTCGACGCCGGCGTGGAGCGCATCCGCGGCGAGGTGGACAAGCTCCTCGACAAGGGCCGGGTCTCCCCCGACGACGCGAACCGCATCAAGGCGCTCGTGTCCGGGTCGGTGTCCTACGACGCGTTCGCGGACGCCGACTGGGTCATCGAGGCCGTCTTCGAGGAGATGAGCGTGAAGCAGGAGGTCTTCCGGAAGATCGAGCAGGTCATCGCTCCGGACGCGATCCTCGCCACGAACACCTCGTCGCTGTCGGTGTCCGAGATGGGCTCCGTGCTGTCCGACCCGTCGCGACTCGTCGGGTTCCACTTCTTCAACCCCGTCGCCGTGATGCCGCTGCTCGAGGTCGTGCGCACCGCCTCGACCTCCGACGAGACCCTCGCCACGGCCCTCGCCGTCGCGAAGACGCTCAAGAAGACCGCGATCATCACGGCCGACCAGCCGGGCTTCGTCGTGAACCGGGTGCTCGCCCGGGTCCTCGGCGAGGCGATGCGCGGCGTCGAGGAGGGCACGTCGTTCGACGTCGTCGCCCAGGGCGCTGCGCCGCTCGGCCTGCCGATGTCGCCGTTCGAGCTGCTCGAGCTCGTCGGCCTGCCGGTCGGTGCGCACGTGCTCGACTCGCACCACGCCGCCTGGCCGGAGCGCTTCTACCCGGGTGACGGCCTGAAGAAGATCGCCGAGTTCGGGCACATCCTGACCCGCGACAAGAAGGGCACCGCGACCGGGTACGACCCCGCTGCCGTGAAGCTCGTCGCACCGTCGAAGAAGGACGCGAGGCCGGTCGACGCTGCCGAGATGCAGCGCCGCTTCGAGGACGCCCTCGCCGACGAGCTGCACCGCATGCTCGAGGACGAGGTCGTCCAGCACGTCGAGGAGATCGACCTCGGGCTCATCCTCGGCGCGGGCTACCCGTTCCAGGCCGGTGGCATCAGCCCGTACCTCGACCGCTCCGGTGCGTCCGAGCGGGTCTTCGGCGGGGCGTTCCACGAGCCGCTGATCGTCGGGCCGGCCTCGCGCTAGCTGCGGCCGCTCGGCTCTGCACAACCGAAGTCACCCCGAACCGCGGCGATCCGTGGTTCGGGGTGACTTTCGTTGTGCGGCGTACGGTCGAACCATGGCACAGGAGTGGTGGGCACCGAGGACGACCGGGCACCCCAGCGTCGTCGTGCCCGTGCCGCTCGACGAGGTCCCGGAGCTGCTCGACCGCGCCGTGCACGCCGTCCCGGGAGCAGCGGCGATGGAGATCCGTCCGGACGGGGCCGTCATCGTCCGCCGGACCTCGTTCGCCGTCCGCGCCGAGAACATCGTCATGACGTTCGCGCGCGAGGGGCCGACGTCCTCGCGCGTGGAGATCATCCGCGAGGGCCGCGACGGCCTGTCGTACGGCCAGGTCCTCTGGGTGACGCCGATGGCCCGCGCGATCCTGCGCGAGCTCGTGTCCGCCGCCGCCGGGCCGCCCGCGCCGCACTGACCCCGCGCGCCCGTGCCGCCGGGCTTCGGATCGAACCACGGATCCGACATCGAACTCGTCGATCCGCCCGGTTCGACGTCGCATTCGTGGTTCGACCCGCCGCCGGCGGGGCCACGACCGGCGCGCCCCGCCCGCGCCGCTCAGCGGTCGGCGGACTCCCGGGAGCGCGACGCCGCCCGCGCCGGCTTCGCCTGCGGCAGCTTCGTCCCGACGACCTGGTCGATGACGTCCCGGGCGATCGCCTGCGCGGTCAGCCCCACGTCCTCGAGGATCTGGGACCGCGACGCGTGGTCGATGAACGCGTCCGGCAGCCCGAGCTCGTTCACCCCGGTGTCGACACCCGCAGCGCGCAGGTCCTGCCGCAGCCGCGTCCCGACGCCACCGACCCGCACCCCGTCCTCGAGCGTGATCACGAGCCGGTGGTCACGCGACAGGTCGATGAGCGACGCGGGGATCGGCACCACCCACCGCGGGTCGACGACCGTCACGCCGATGCCCTGGGACTCGAGCAGCGCCGCCGCGTCGAGCGCCACCGGCACCATCGAGCCCACGGCGACGAACAGGACGTCGGGCTCCTGGTCGGACGACGGCGACCGCAGCACGTCCACCCCGTCCCGGAGTCGACGCTCCGCGACGATGTCCGGCCCGACCTGTCCCTTCGACCAGCGCAGCACGGTGGGTGCGTCGTCGACGGCGACGGCCTCGCGGAACTCCTCACGCAGGGTCGCGGCGTCACGGGGTGCGGCGATCCGGATCCCGGGCACGACCTGCAGCAACGCGAGGTCCCACATGCCGTGGTGCGACGGCCCGTCCGGCCCGGTGATGCCCGCGCGGTCGAGCACGAAGGTGACGCCGGCCCGGTGCAGCGCGACGTCCATGAGCACCTGGTCGAACGCCCGGTTCAGGAACGTCGCGTACAGCGCCACGACGGGGTGCAGGCCGCCGAACGCGAGTCCGGCCGCGGTCGTCACGGCGTGCTGCTCGGCGATCCCGACGTCGATCACGCGCGAGGGGTGCTGTTCCTGGAAGAGGTGCAGCCCGGTCGGGCGGAGCATCGCAGCGGTGATCGCCACGATCTTCTCGTCCGACGCGCCGACCTCCGCCAGCGTCGAGGCGAACACCGAGGTCCACGACGGCCCCGACGACACGTCGAGCGACTCCCCGGTCTCCGGGTCGATGTGCCCGACCGCGTGGAACTGGTCGGCCTGGTCGCGCAGCGCGGGCTCGAACCCGTGCCCCTTCTCGGTGATGGCGTGCACGATCGTCGGCGCGCCGTACGCCTTCGCCTGGCGGAGTGCGGCCTCCATCGCCCGCTGGTCGTGCCCGTTCACCGGCCCGATGTACTTGATGTCGAGGTTCGAGTAGAGCGCCTCGTTGTTCGTGAACCGCGAGAGGAACCCGTGCAGCCCGCCGCGCATCCCGCGGTAGAGCGCCCGCCCGGGTGCACCGAACCGCGCCGCCGCGGCTTGGGACTTCTCGAACAGCGCCCGGTACTCGCGGCGCGTGCGCACCGAGCTGAGGAACCGCGCCATGCCACCGATGGTCGGCGCGTACGAGCGCCCGTTGTCGTTGACGACGATGACGAGTCGACGGTCGTTGCCGTCGGAGATGTTGTTGAGGGCCTCCCACGTCATCCCGCCGGTGAGCGCACCGTCGCCGACGACCGCGACCACGGTCCGGTCGGCCTGGCCGGTCTGCACGAAGGCGCGTGAGATGCCGTCCGCCCAGGACAGCGACGAGGACGCGTGCGAGGACTCCACGATGTCGTGCTCCGACTCGCTCCGCTGCGGGTACCCGGCGAGCCCGCCCCGCTCGCGCAGCCGCGAGAAGTCCTGCCGCCCGGTGACGAGCTTGTGCACGTACGACTGGTGCCCGGTGTCGAAGACGAACGGGTCGTGCGGCGAGTCGAACACCCGGTGCATGGCCAGCGTGAGCTCGACGACGCCGAGGTTCGGACCGAGGTGGCCGCCGGTCTTCGCGACCTCGGCGACGAGGAAGCGTCGGATCTCGGCAGCGAGGTCCGTCATCTGCGCGTCGGAGAGACGCTTCAGGTCGCGCGGCGACGTGATGCTCGAGAGCAGACTCACGGGCGCTCCTTTCGTGGGGCTGTCGGCCCACTCTATGCGCGTGACCCGACAACGGACGGGAGGCGCGGTGTCAGCTGGCACCGCGCCTCCCGTCCGTTGGACGGGTGCGTCAGACGAGCGACCGCAGCACGTACTGCAGGATGCCGCCGTTGCGGTAGTAGTCCGCCTCACCCGGGGTGTCGATGCGGACGACCGCGTCGAACTCGATCGTCTCCTTGCCGGCGGGCGAGTGCTCGCTCGGCGCGGCCGTGACGTGCACCGTCTTGGGCGTGCGGCCCTCGTTCAGCTCGGTCAGGCCGGAGATCGAGACGACCTCGGTGCCGTCGAGCCCGAGGGACTCGACCGACTCGCCGGCGGGGAACTGCAGCGGCACGACGCCCATGCCGATGAGGTTCGAGCGGTGGATGCGCTCGAAGCTCTCGGTGATGACCGCGCGGACGCCGAGCAGGTTCGTGCCCTTCGCCGCCCAGTCGCGGGACGAACCGGAGCCGTACTCCTTGCCGCCGAAGATGACGAGCGGGATGCCCTGCTCCTGGTAGTGCTGCGAGGCGTCGTAGATGAACGACTGCGCACCGTCCGGCGTCGTGAAGTCGCGGGTGTAGCCGCCCTCCACGCCGTCGAGGAGCTGGTTGCGGAGGCGGATGTTCGCGAACGTGCCGCGGATCATGACCTCGTGGTTGCCGCGACGCGAGCCGTAGGAGTTGAAGTCCTTGCGGTCGACACCGTGCTCGGCGAGGTACTTGCCCGCCGGGCTGTCGGCCTTGATCGACCCGGCCGGCGAGATGTGGTCGGTCGTGACCGAGTCGCCGAGCTTCGCGAGCACCCGGGCGCCGGAGATGTCCGACACCGCGTCGGGCTGCATGGTCATTCCCTCGAAGTACGGGGGCTTCCGCACGTAGGTCGACTCGGTGTCCCACTCGAACGTGTCGCCCGTCGGGGTCGGCAGGTTCTTCCAGCGGTCGTCGCCCTCGAACACGGAGCCGTACTCGTGGGTGAACATCTCGGTGTCGATCGACGCGTCGATGACCTGCTGGACCTCGACCGCGTCGGGCCAGATGTCCTGCAGGAAGACGTCCTTGCCGTCCTGGTCCTGCCCGAGGGCGTCCTTGTCGAAGTCGAAGTGCATCGACCCGGCGAGGGCGTACGCGATGACCAGCGGCGGGGAGGCCAGGTAGTTCATCTTCACGTCGGGGTTGATGCGCCCCTCGAAGTTGCGGTTGCCCGAGAGCACCGCGGTGACGGCGAGGTCGTTGTCCTGCACGGCCTGCGAGATCTCCTCCGGCAGCGGGCCCGAGTTGCCGATGCAGGTGGTGCAGCCGTAGCCGACCGTGTAGAAGCCGAGCTGCTCGAGGTAGGTCGTGAGACCGGCCTTCTCGTAGTAGTCCGTGACGACCTTCGACCCCGGCGCGAGCGTGGTCTTGACCCACGGCTTCGCGGTGAGGCCCTTCTTCGCGGCGTTCCGGGCGAGGATGCCGGCGGCCATCATGACCGACGGGTTCGACGTGTTCGTGCACGACGTGATCGCGGCGATCGCGACGGCACCGTGGTCGATCGTGAACGGGTCGGCCCCGTCCATCGCGACCTTCGTCGGCTGCGAGGCCGTCGACGGGGCGCTCGAGACGTACACGTGCTCGTGCAGCGCGGTGTCCTCGTTCGTGGAACCGGCGGCGATCGGGTCGGAGGCGGGGAAGGTCTCCTCCACCGCGTCGTCGAGGTCGGTCTGCTCGCTCGGCGTCGTGTAGTTGCCGAGGTCGACCTCGAACTGGGTCTTCGCCTTCGAGAGCTCGATGCGGTCCTGGGGGCGCTTCGGGCCGGAGATCGAGGGGACGACCGTCGAGAGGTCGAGCTCCATGTACTCGGAGTAGTTCGGCTCGACCGCCGCGTCGTGCCAGAGGCCCTGGGTCTTGGCGTAGGCCTCGACGAGCGCGATCTGGTCCTCGGAGCGGCCGGTGAGGCGGAGGTAGTCGAGCGTCACGTCATCGACCGGGAACATGGCCGCCGTGGAGCCGAACTCCGGCGACATGTTGCCGATGGTGGCGCGGTTCGCGAGCGGGACCTCGCCGACGCCCTCGCCGTAGAACTCGACGAACTTGCCGACGACGCCGTGCTTGCGGAGCTCCTGCGTGATGGTGAGCACCACGTCCGTCGCGGTCACGCCGGCCGGGATCGACCCGGACAGCTTGAAGCCGACGACCTTCGGGATGAGCATCGACACCGGCTGGCCGAGCATCGCCGCCTCGGCCTCGATGCCGCCGACGCCCCAGCCGAGCACGCCGAGCCCGTTCACCATCGTGGTGTGCGAGTCGGTGCCGACGAGGGTGTCCGGGTAGGCGTAGGTCTCGCCGTCGAAGTCACGCGTGTAGGTGACCTTCGCCAGGTACTCGATGTTGACCTGGTGCACGATGCCGGTTCCGGGCGGGACGACCTTGAAGTCCTCGAACGCGGTCTGGCCCCAGCGGAGGAACTGGTAGCGCTCACCGTTCCGCTCGTACTCGAGGTCGGTGTTGCGCTGGAGTGCGTCCTCGCGACCGAAGAGGTCGGCGATGACGGAGTGGTCGATGACCATCTCGGCCGGCGACAGCGGGTTGATCTTGTTCGGGTCGCCGCCGATCTCGGCCATCGCCTCGCGCATGGTGGCGAGGTCGACGATGCACGGGACGCCGGTGAAGTCCTGCATGACCACGCGGGCCGGCGAGAACTGGATCTCGGTGTCCGGCTCGGCGTCGGGCTGCCACGACCCGAGGGCGCGGATCTGGTCCTCGGTGACGTTCTTGCCGTCCTCGGTGCGGAGGAGGTTCTCGAGCAGCACCTTCAGGCTGTACGGGAGCTTCTCGTGCCCGGGCACCGTGTCGATCCGGTGGATCGCGTAGTCGACACCCCCAACCGACAGCGTGTCCTTCGAGCCGAAGCTGTTGACTGCAGCCACTGTGCCGCCTCCCTGGTTGATCGGTGTGCCCCCATCCAAGCGGGGCGCGAGGCGTCCCACCAGCAAGGCAAACCTAAACCCGCCAGCCCGGGAAGGGCCGCGGGGAATTATCTCGATGTCGAGACAACTCTACACCCGGGTGGCGTCACCCTCGCGCTTGAACACCGTCCGGACGAGCAGCCAGGTCACCCAGAGCAGGGCGGCGTAGAGCGGGACGCCCGTGATGAGCTTGATGCCGGCGAGCAGTTCCACCTGGGCGGTCAGGTACAGCGGCACCTCGATGAGGAGCCGGATCGCGAAGAGTCCGACCCAGAGCCAGGTGGCAACGGTCAGCACACGGCGCTTCGCCGGGTCGCGACGCCAGTCCTGCGGGGTGCCGTCCTCGTTCGGCGGGAGCAGGAACCCGACGACCAGGCCGATGAGCGGCTGCCGGATGGCCAGCGTCACGAGCAGCCCGACGAGCCACACGGCGTTGATGACGATCCCGGGGATGAAGTTGCTCTCGGCCCGCCCGGTGATGAGCGCGAGGCCGGCGGAGATCGCCACGCCGAGGATCCCCGCGAGGCTCATCACGAGCGACTGGCGCTGCAGCAGGCGGAGCACCACGAACACGACGCCGATCGCGACCGGGATCAGGACGCTCGGGACGACCTCCTTCGTGATCGCGTAGACCACCAGGAACGCGAGCCCGGGCAGGACGGACTCGACCAGGCCGCGCACGCCGCCGATGGCCGCGACGAGGGCGTGCCCCGACGGTGCCTCGCCGGGCGCGACCTTGCCGAGCCCGGTGTTGGCGACGGCGGCACGCATCTGGTCGCTGAACGAGGGCAGCGCGTCGGGCGCGTCCGCCTCGGGACGGGTGGTGTCGTCGTGGTCCGGCACCGTGCCTCCTGGTTCGGGTCGCCGGTCAGATGGCCGACTGCGTCGACTTCGGCATGTGCAGCGGGATGAGGTCGCGCGGCGGCATCGGGGTGGTCCCGCGGACCACGACGACGCTGCGGAACAGGTCCTCGATCTCGGCCGCGTCGTCGGGCTGCTCGGCGGCCTTGCCGGCGATCACGCCGCGCAGGAACCAGCGCGGGCCGTCGACGCCGATGAACCGCGCGGGGCGGGCCCCGTCGGTGACGCCCGTGCCGTCGGAGACGACCGGGACCTGGGCGCGGAGCTCGGGGCCGAACGGACCATCGACCTCGGACACGATGCCGCCCTGGCGCTCGATCTGCTCGGCGATCTGGGCGCGGATCTCGTGCCAGAGCCCGGTGGAGCGGGGTGCGGCGAACGGCTGCACCTGCAGCGTGGACTCGTCGTAGTCGAGCCCGACCGCGACGACGCGCTGCGAGCCCTCCTCCACCTCGAGCCGCAGGTGGAGCCCCTCGCGCGGGAGGACCTTCACGCCGCCGAGGTCGACGTACGGACGGACCAGGTTCGCCTCGGTCTCGTCGTGCGGGCCGCTCTCGGCACGGTCCTCGGGCGCGGACTTGTCGGTCGGCGCGACGGCGTCCACCTCGTCGATGTCGGCGTCGGCGTCGATCGCGATGTCGACCTCCGGCGTCGTCTCGGCCACCTCGACCTCGTCGGCGACGGCGTCCGCCACCTCGACCTCGTCACGCTTGCGTCGGCCGAACTTCATGCGCGCGTTCCTTCCTGAGCGTTGTCCGCGGCGCCGCTGACGGCACCGCTCCGGTCACCGTAGCCCGACGAGCCGAACCCGCCCTGGCCGCGGACGCTGTCCGGCAGCTCGTCGACGCGGGTGAACGACACGCGCGGGACCGGCATGACGATCATCTGGGCGATGCGGTCGCCGACGTGCACCTCGTGCGCGGCGGCCTGGTCGGTGTTGAGCAGCGCGACCTTGATCTCGCCGCGGTACCCGGCGTCGACGGTGCCGGGCGCGTTCACGATCGTGATGCCGTGCTTCGCGGCGAGACCGCTGCGCGGGACCACGAACGCGGCGTACCCGTCCGGCAGCGCGATCTTCAGGCCCGTGCCCACGAGCCGACGCTCGCCGGGCTGCAGGACGAACGCCTCGGTCGAGACGAGGTCCGCACCGGCGTCACCGGGGTGGGCGTATCCGGGAGCGTTCTCCCCGGTCCAGAGCACGTCGACTGGTTCGGTCACGTGTCGAGGGTAGTGCAGACCGTGACCGTTCCGTGACCTGCCCGGACTCGTGGTCGAATGGTGTCGTGACCCTGTACCGCGAACGACTGTGGGCTCCGCCCGTCCTCTACCTGGCGACGGCGCTCGTCATCCCCGCCAGCCTCCTCGTGTTCCTGCCGATCAGCGTGCTCGCCGGCGTCCTCGTGGCGGTCGGCATGTACCTCGGCGTGCTCGTGCTGCTCTGGGCGCTGGCTCCGACCATCGAGGTCACGGAGACCGAGTTCCGCGCCGGTCGGGCGCACCTCCCGCGGACGCTCGTGGGCGAGGTCGAGGGCTACGAGGGCGCCGAGGCCACCACGCAGCGCGGGCCGAAGCTCGACGCCCGCGCCTGGACGCTCTTCCGCGGCTACGTGCGCGGGGTCGTCAAGGTCGAGGTGCAGGACCCCGCGGACCCGACGCCCTACTGGCTGGTCAGCGTCCGCAACCCGTCGGCCGTCGTCGCCGCCCTGCGGTCCTGAGTCCCCACCTGCGAGCCAGGAGGCGCGGTGCGGGCCCGACCCGCGCCTCCTGTCCGGCACGGTATACGTTCGGACGCCCAGCGCACGCAGAACGGCCCGTCACCTCGCGGTGACGGGCCGTTCTGGTTTCGTGCGTTCCCTAGAGCGCCGCGCACTCCGCGCAGACCGGGCCGAGCTTCGACTCGTGGTCGAGCTGCGAGCGGTGCTTCACGAGGAAGCACTCGACGCAGGTGAACTCGTCGACCTGGGGCGGGAGCACGACGACGTCGAGGTCGACGTCGCTGAGGTCCTGTCCGGCGAGCTCGAAGCTGCCGGGGTTGTCGGAATCATCGTCGACGACCCCCGACATCTTGTCGGGAACGCGCTCCTTGAGGGCCTCGATCGACTCCGAGTCGGAGTTGTCGTCGGTCTTCCGGGGGGCGTCGTAATCGGTGGCCATGCCCATCCATTTCTCGTATCGAGAGGTCGTCGCCGGTGATCGGCGGCGACAGTTTGCACCACGTCTCGCCAGAGCGCAAACCGAACTCTCCGGCGGGTCGTTCTGGCGCTGCAACCCGTGTGCCCGCCCGTCCATTCCCGCTGTCCGGAAACGCTCGCACGGGAGTCCACGGCACGCCCGTGCGCCTCCGCGGGATCGGGTCCGGACGGCTGCATACTCACGGGGTACGAGGCACGACCGTACGCGACGCTCGGAAGGCGGAACCATGCAAGACGTGAGAGTCATCGGGGTGGAGTCCGGGGCACTCCTGCTCGCGACCGACGGCGGGACCGAGTTCCGACTGCCCGTCACCTCGTCGCTGCCCGGTCAGGTCCGGCAGGCGAACCCCGAGTCCGGTCCGCACAAGCGCGTGTCCCCGAAGGACGTGCAGGCGCGGATCCGCGGCGGTGCCGACGCCGCCGAGGTCGCCCTGGCGCTCGACGTCGACGTCGAGTACGTGCGGCGCTTCGAGGGCCCCGTCCTCGCCGAGCGTGCCTTCATCCTCGACGCCGCGCACCGCGTGCCGGTCACCCCGGTCGACGACGAGTCGCCCGACACTTTCGGCGACGCGATCACCGCCAAGCTCGAGGCGGGCGAGGCCAGCGGGATCGCCTGGGCGTCGTGGAAGCACGTCGAGAGCGGCTGGCAGGTCCGCGTGCACTACACCGCCGCCGAGGTCGAGCACGACGCCCAGTGGCGCTTCGACCCGAAGACGTCGACGCTGACGCCGGACAACGGCGACGCGCACCGGCTCTCGCACACCGAGGACGAGGGCATCGCGCCGCGCCTCCGTGCGGTCGAGAACGACCACCAGGACACCGACGGGACGCGGTTCGACTCCGGCGCGTTCCGGGTCGACGAACCCGACGAGGACGTCACGAACCCCGAGGTGCAGGAGCGGCCGCTCCGCGCGCCGCTCCCCCGCATCGGAGCCGCCGTCGAGGAACGCGCCCCCGGCAACGAGACCGCCGACCTGCTCGAGGCGCTCCGCCGCCGTCGTGGCGAGCGCGAGGCCGCGGCCTTCGGCGAACAGCCGCAGGACGACGGACGACGGACCTCGATCAGCGTCGTCGACATCCCGCTACAGGGGTTCGAGGACTCGTCGGACACCGCGCCGCAGCCGGACGCCCGACCCACCTCCGCCCCCGAGGCCGAGGCCGGGCGGCAGGACCGCAAGAAGCGGAACCGACGGTCGATGCCGAGCTGGGACGAGATCGTCTTCGGGACCCGGCCGGACGACGACCCGGCCTGATCCCCGGCGACGCCCGGGCTCGTGCTACTGCGCGAACGCCCCGGCGAGGCGCAGCGGCACCATGGTCTCCTCGTCGGTCATCGCACCGTGCTGGCCGATCATCCGCTTCGGTGACTCGCCGTCGCGCAGGGCCCGGTCGTCGTTGAACGCCCAAGACCCCCGTGCCACGAGCACGACGTCCCCGATGCGCGGGACGACGTCATCCGAGACAGCGCCGAACCAACCGGCGGCGATCGCCTCGTCACGGCTCGCGACGTACGCCTTCTTGCCGTAGCGCGCCCGGAACTGCCCGACGAGGGAGCGGACGTCGGTGCCCGGTGCGACCGTGAACTGCCGGCAGCGCGGGTCGCCGGCGACCCCGACGACGTCGGTCAGCAGGAGCGGGTCGAGCGCGATGTTCGCGTGGTCGGGGACGTCGAGCACGCCGTGGTCGGCCGTCACGACGATCCCGACGTCGGCGGCGGCACGGCCCTCGAGCCGAGCGAGTTCGCCGTCGAGGAGTTCGAGCGCCGCGGTCCACCGGTCGGACTGCCAGCCGTGCTTGTGCCCGATCGAGTCGAGCTCCGGGACGTAGAGGTACACGAGCGAACGACCCGTCGCGGTCTCGGCGAGGGCTGCGTCGACGCGCTGCGGGATCGAGTCGGCCGGGACGTAGCGCGCCCCGCCGAGGACGTTGGCGGTCATCCCCGAGGAGCGGTACCGGGCGGGTCCGACCACCACGGGGTCGACGCCGAGCGCCGGTGCCTCGGTGAACAGCGTGCGGGCGAGGAACCAGTCGGCCGGGACCTCGTCGTCCCAGCCGCTCAGCAGGTTCATCACCCGGCCGGTGTCGGGGTTCCAGCCGCTGTACCCGACCACGCCGTGGGTGCCGGGCGACCGACCGGTCGTCAGCGTGCTCAGTGCGGCCGCCGTCGTCGTCGGGAAGCCGCTGCGCAGTCGCTTCTTGCTGGCGGCGAGCCAGCGGGCGTGTCCGGCGCGCGCTGCCAGCGCGCCGGCACCGAGGCCGTCGACCAGCACGACGATCGCGGAACGGGCGGGGCGGAGGGTGATCCGCGCCTCCAGTCCGGTGGAACGCAACCAGGCGTCGTCCGCAGCGCCGAGCGCGACGAGGCAACTCGGGAAGACGTCGGCGAGGTTCGCGGTGGCGTCGGGGGCCGTCGGTACGCTTGTTCCCATCTCCCCCAGTCTCGCAGAAGGGTGCCATGGCACGCACGGAAGCAGTCGGCCTGCCCGACGGTGAACGCATCGAGGACGTCGACGTCTCCGAGGAGATGCAGGGCTCCTTCCTCGAGTACGCGTACTCCGTCATCTACTCACGGGCACTCCCCGACGCACGCGACGGCCTGAAGCCCGTGCAGCGGCGCATCCTCTACCAGATGGCCGAGATGGGGCTCCGGCCCGACCGCGGCCACGTGAAGAGCGCCCGCGTCACCGGCGAGGTGATGGGCAAGCTGCACCCGCACGGCGACGGCGCGATCTACGACGCCCTCGTGCGCATGGCGCAGCCGTTCACGATGCGCGTGCCGCTCGTCGACGGACACGGCAACTTCGGCTCGCTCGACGACGGTCCCGCGGCCGCCCGGTACACCGAGGCCCGCCTCGCCGAACCGTCGATGGCCATGACCGAGGGCCTGGGCGAGGACGTCGTCGACTTCGTCCCGAACTACGACAACCAGATCATGCAGCCGGGCGTGCTGCCCGCGGCGTTCCCGAACCTGCTCGTCAACGGCGCGTCGGGCATCGCGGTCGGCATGGCGACGAACATGGCGCCGCACAACCTCGGCGAGGTGGTCGAGGCCGCGAAGCACCTGCTCATGAACCCGCAGGCGACGCTCGACGAGCTGATGGAGTTCGTGCCGGGCCCCGACCTGCCCTCCGGCGGCACCATCGTCGGGCTCTCCGGCGTGCGCGACGCCTACGCCAGCGGTCGCGGCTCGTTCCGGACGCGCGCGAAGGTGAGCGTCGAGAACCTCACCCCGCGCAAGGTCGGCCTCGTGGTCACCGAGCTGCCGTACCTGGTCGGCCCGGAGCGCGTGATCGAGAAGATCAAGGACGGCGTCCAGTCGAAGAAGCTCGTCGGCATCTCCGACGTGAACGACCTGACCGACCGCAACCACGGGCTCCGGCTCGTCATCGGCATCAAGAGCGGCTTCAACCCGACCGCCGTGCTCGAGCAGCTGTACAAGCACACCCCGCTCGAGGACGGCTTCGGCATCAACAACGTCGCGCTGGTCGGCGGATCGCCCAAGACCCTCGGGCTGCGCGAGCTGCTCGACGTCTACGTGCAGCACCGGCTCTCGGTCGTCACACGTCGGTCGCAGTACCGCCTCGCACGCAAGAAGGAGCGACTGCACCTGGTCGAGGGGCTGCTGATCGCGATCCTCGACATCGACGAGGTCATCGAGGTCATCCGCTCCTCGGACGACTCCGAGGCGGCGCGCTCCCGCCTGCAAACGGTGTTCGACCTGTCCGAGGTGCAGGCCGAGTACATCCTCGAACTGCGGCTCCGGCGCCTGACGAAGTTCTCACGCCTCGAGCTCGAGGGCGAGCGCGACCAGCTGCTCGCCGACATCGCCGCGCTCGAGGAACTGCTCGCGTCCGACGAGCGGCTCCGTGCCCAGGTCGCGCTCGAGCTCACCGAGGTGTCCGACCGGTTCGCGACGCCGCGCCGGACCCTGCTCACCGAGGCCGACGCCCCCGTCAAGGGTGGTCGCAAGGCCGCGGTCGACCCGGAGTCCCTGCAGATCGCCGACTCCCCGTGCCGCGTGCTGCTCTCGACCACCGGGCGGCTCATCCGGGTCGACATCCCGACGTCCGAGCTCGGCATCGTCCGGGTGCCGAAGCGGTCCAAGCACGACGCCGTCCGCTCGTCGATCGTCAGTTCGGTGCGCGGGCAGGTCGGGGCGCTCACCTCGACCGGGCGCGTGATCCGGCTCTCCCCCGTCGACGTCCCCGCCGTGCCGCCCGCCGCGGTCCGGCTCGACGCCGGCGTCCGCGTGACGGACTTCCTCGGCATCGCCCGCGGCGAGACCGTGGTCGCCCTCGTCGACCTCTCCGGCGCCTCGTCGGACTCGCTCGCCATCGGCACCGTGCAGGGCGTCGTGAAGCGCGTCGTGCCCGGAGCCTGGCCGGACAAGCCCGAGTTCCCCGCCATCGGGCTGAAGCCCGGCGACGCGGTCGTCGGTGCCGCCCAGGCGCCCGAGTCGGACGACCTCGTGTTCATCACCTCGAACGCGCAGCTGCTGCGGTTCCCCGCGTCCGGCGTCCGTGCGCAGGGCCTCCCCGCCGGTGGGGTCGCCGGCGTGGCCCTCGCCGCGGGTGCCTCGGCGATCTGGTTCGGATCCGTCGCCCGCTCCGACGACGCCGTGGTCGCGACGGTCTCGGCGTCGTCCTCGGCCCTGCCCGGCACCGACACCGGCCGCGCCAAGGTCTCGGCCCTGTCGGAGTTCCCGGCGAAGGGCCGTGCGACCCAGGGTGTGCGGGCGCACGCGTTCCTCAAGGGCGAGGACGGCCTGACGGTGGCGTGGGCGGGCATCGCTCCCCCGCACGCGGTCGGGTCGGACGGCGCTGCCCGGACGCTGCCGGACTGGCTGTCGAAGCGCGACGGGTCGGGAGCGCCGCTCGACGCCGTGATCGACTCGATCGGTGGGAGTGCGGCGGCGCTCGACGGCACCGCCGGCGAGGCGTAGGCGCGCGGGCGCGACCTTTCGCGCCAGCCGACAGTTCACGGGCCTTTCGCCGCGTGAACTGTCGCCCACCGCGTGAACACGCGCCTGCGCCGCGGCGGACGCCGAGACTCGGCCCCGCGGACAGTCCTCGCGCCGCCGCGGCGCGAAACCGTCCGCCCAGCCGAGACTCGCCCTCGGGCGCGGCCCGGTCACCCGGCTTCTCGCGTCAGGCGACACTTCACGGGGCCGTCGCCGCGTGAAGTGTCGCCCAGCGCGTGAGCACGCGGACGGGAGGCGCGGGACGGCCCCGCACCGCGCCTCCCGTCCGCCCATGGGGACGACCACCGCCCCGACCACCCGACCGCGCTGCGAACTCACGCGGCTGGCGACACGTCACGGCGCCAGCGCCGCGTGACGTGTCGCCAGGCGCGTGAGGTCGCGCCGCACCGCGGCGCCGAGACTCGGCCTGGCGGACAGAACTCGCGCCGCCGCGGCGCGAAACTGTCCGGTGAGGCGAGACTCGGCGGCGCCGCGCCGCGCGCGCCGCCGGCTACGCGTCGATACGGTCGCGGTCGAGGCCCTCGCCGGCGAGGATGAACTCCTTGCGCGGCGCCACGTCGTTGCCCATGAGCAGCTCGAAGACCTTCGCAGCACCCTCGGCATCGGTGATGTTCACCCGGCGCAGCGTCCGGTGCGTGCGGTCCATCGTGGTCTCCGCCAGCTGGTCGGCGTCCATCTCGCCGAGACCCTTGTACCGCTGGATCGGCTCCTGGTACTTCTTGCCCTGCTTCTCGAGCTTCTTCAGCACGGCCTGCAACTCGGCCTCGGAGTACGTGTACAGCGTGTCGTTCGCCTTGCCACGGTTCACCACGACGACCCGGTGCAGCGGCGGCACGGCGGCGAACACCCGACCCTGCTCGATCATCGGCCGCATGTACCGGAAGAACAGCGTGAGCAGGAGCGTCCGGATGTGGGCGCCGTCGACGTCGGCGTCGGACATGATGATGACCTTGCCGTAGCGGGCCTGGTCGATCTCGAACGTCCGGCCGGAGCCGGCGCCGATGACCTGGATGATCGAGGCGCACTCGGCGTTCGAGAGCATGTCCGACACGGACGCCTTCTGCACGTTGAGGATCTTGCCGCGGATCGGCAGCAGCGCCTGGTACTCGCTGTTCCGCGCGAGCTTGGCGGTGCCGAGCGCGGAGTCGCCCTCGACGATGAAGAGCTCGGTGCCCTCGGCGTCCTGCTTGCGGCAGTCGGCGAGCTTCGTCGGCAGCGAGGAGTTCTCGAGCGCGTTCTTCCGGCGCTGGGTCTCCTTGTGCGCCCGGGCCGAGATGCGCGTCTTCATCTCGGCGACGACCTTCTCGAGCAGGGTCGCCGCCTGGGCCTTCTCGGTGCGCTGGGTCGACGTGAGGATCTCGGTAAGGCGCTTCGACACGACCTGGTCGACGATCTTGCGGACCGCCGGGGTGCCGAGGACCTCCTTCGTCTGGCCTTCGAACTGCGGCTCGGGCAGGCGGACGGTGAGCACCGCGGTCATGCCGGCGAGCACGTCGTCCTTCTCGAGCTTGTCCTGCCCGACCTTGAGCTTGCGGGCGTTCGCCTCGACCTGGGCGCGCACGGCCTTGACCACGCCGGACTCGAAGCCGGCCTGGTGCGTGCCGCCCTTTGGCGTCGCGATGATGTTGACGAAGCTGCGGAACACCGTCTCGTAGCCACTGCCCCATCGCAGCGCGAGGTCGACCTCGCATTCGCGCGACACCGAGGTCGACACCATGTGGCCCTTGTCGTCGAGCATCGGCACGGTCTCGGTGAAGGTGCCGGTCCCCTGGATGCGCCAGACGTCGGTGACGGCGGAGTCGAGGGCGAGGTGCTCGACGAACTCACCGATCCCGCCCTCGTACCGGAAGCGCTCGACGACGGGACCGGGCTCGACAGGAGTGCCCGTGGCCTCCGCCCGCGCGGCCGCTGCCTCGATCGAGGCGGGCCGCGCATCGGTGATGGTGATGCCGAGCCCTGGCACGAGGAAGGCCGTCTGGCGCGCCCGGCTGACGAGGTCGCTGGTGCTGAACTTCGCGTCGGAGGTGAAGATCTGCCGGTCGGCCCAGTACCGCACGCGGGACCCGGTCACGCCCTTCTTCACCTTGCCCGCGACGCGCAATTCGCTGCCGGAGGTGAAGGGGGTGAACGGCGCGTCCGGCCCGTCGCCGGCGAACGTGCCCGGCTCACCGCGGTGGAACGACATCGCGTAGGTCTTGCCGCCGCGGTCGACCTCGACGTCGAGGCGCTCCGACAGCGCGTTCACGACCGAGGCACCGACACCGTGCAGCCCACCGGACGCGGCGTACGACCCGGACCCGAACTTGCCACCGGCGTGGAGCTTCGTGAACACCACCTCGACCCCGGTCAGACCGGTCTTCGGCTCGACGTCGACGGGGATGCCACGAGCGGTGTCGCGGACCTCGACCGAACCGTCGGGGTGCAGCAGCACGCCGATCTCGTCACCGTGCCCGGCGAGGGCTTCGTCGACGGAGTTGTCGATGATCTCCCACAGGCAGTGCATGAGCCCGCGGGAGTCCGTCGACCCGATGTACATGCCCGGACGCTTGCGGACCGCCTCGAGCCCTTCGAGGACGGAGAGATGGCGTGCAGAGTAGTCGGAGCTCACCTTCCGATGCTAGCGATCCGCACCGACACCACCGCGCGGACACTCGGACTGGGGACAGCCGATCCGCGCTGAGCGAAACGGGCGATCACAATGCGCCACTCTCAGGCATCACGTGTTGAAATAGGTGGACCAAGCCGCACCACCTGCGATCCGTGAGGAGCACAGCAATGACCCAGACCGTGCAGGACCTCTCCATCGACGAAGTCAGCAGCCACCAGCTCACCGCTGCCGACCGTTGCGACAGCTGCGGCGCGCAGGCGTACATCCGGGCCACCATGGCCAGCGGTGAGCTGTACTTCTGTGCGCACCACGGCGCCGAGTTCAAGGACAAGCTCGCGGCGACCGCCATCGAGTGGCACGACGAGAGCAGCCGACTCTACGAGTCGAAGTAGCGCGCACAGACGCGAGCGCTGAACACACAGGAGGCGGGGGGGCCCCGGGGCCCCCCCCCCCCCGGCGGGGGGGGGGGGGGGGGGACCCACCCCCCCCACCCCCCCCAGCACTAGGGGGCGACCGGTGGCCCCCCGAACCGCCCCGAGCGGGGCCTCCGCGCCGGGCGCGCC
>NZ_JBIVBW010000006.1:272963-319337 GCF_044746255.1 Curtobacterium sp. NPDC086286 | reverse complement strand
GTGGGGGGCCCCGCCGCGCCCCGCCCCCCCTCCGTCTCGCGGGCGCGCCCCCCCCCCCCCCCCCCCCCCCCCCGGGGGGGGGGGGGCCCGGGCCCCCCCCGCCTCCTGTCTGTCTGCGGGTCGGGTCAAGCGATCCGCTTGAACGCCTTGTCGACGTAGCGGTCGACGGTTGCCCGCGCTTCGCGCGCGTAGCGGTCGATCGACGCGGTGCGCTCCGGGTCCGGTGCGTACTCGCGGCCGAGCCGAGCGGTGGCCGCGGCGAGGACGCCGTCGGTCAGCTGCGGGTTGAGCGGCAGGATCGGCCCCTGCGTGTGCGTGCCGAAGGAGTTGCCGACGATCGCGCCCTCGACCGGGGCGCCCGCCTGGTTGCCGCCGCCGGAGACGACGTCGGCGAACGGACGGACACCGGCACCGAGCTCGATGCGCGTCGCGTGGTCCTCGAAGCCGGCGAGGCGCGACGGGGCTCCGGGGAGCAGCGGGTACGCGGTCTCGAGCACGAAGTAGTTCACCCGACGCTCGGCGCCGCGGACGGCACGCGCGTCGAAGACCCCGAAGCCGGTCACGGGAGCACCGTCCGTCGGCACGACCTCGGTCGTGGCGAGGTCGAACCCGCCGCCGACGGCCACCACGGGCACCCCGGCAGCGGCGAAGTCGCGGAGCGGAGCACCGATGCGTGCGATGTCGTCACCGAGCGACCGCATCGCGCTGAGCGGTCCGTTGCCGATCACGACGACGTCCGCCGCGGCGGGGAGCTCGTCACCCGGCGCGTACTCGAGCACCTCGGTGGCGATGTCCGCGGCTGCGGCACGACGGACCAGGGCCGCCACGTTGCCACGGTCGCCCGAGACGCCCATCTGGCGGGGGTAGACGTGCAGGATGGTCAGCCGGTCGGCCGTCATGCGGTCTTCTCCATGTCCGGGTGGCCGAGGGCCTTGCGGGCGATCATCATGATCTCGTAGTTGACGATGAAGTTCTTCGTCCCGGAGGTCGTCGAACCGAGCTGCTCCATCTGCTTGATCGCGGCCTCGACGTCGGGCTCGACCCGGCCGATGCGGACACCGGCGTGCTCGAGGGCGATCGCGATCTGCCAGGCCTTGTCGCCGGAGACGACGTCGACGTGGTCGAGCTTCGAGAAGTCGATGTCGTAGATCCAGGAGATGTCCGGCGTGCCCTCGTCGATCGCCATGAGCACCTGTTCCGGGTGGTCCGGCAGGGCGTCGAGGTTGAGCTGGAGGCTCGCGGCGTTCTTGAACATCGTGAACTCGGCGGACTCGCCCGCGATGGGGAGTCGCTCACCGCGTCCGTACGCAGGCTTCATCGTGCCGAAGGCCGTCGTCACGGCGTCGGCGCGGAACTGCGCACCGAGTGCGGCACTCGCCGTCGCGGTGGCCGCTGCCGCGTCGACGGCGTAGTGCAGCCCGCGAGCCGGCAGGCGGACGGGGATCTCGGCACCGTCGAAGCGGATGGTCGCACCGTCGCCGGTGTTCACCACGACCTCGGCGTCGGCGACGTTCGGCACGGCGTCCTGCCGGTCGAAGTCGTCGGCGTTCTGCAGGCCGTTCGGTGCGGCGGCGACGACCTCGGCGCTGGCGCCGAAGCGCAGCACGCGCTGGCCGTCCGTGCCGACGTACGCGTCGAGGAACTGGTCGTCACGGTTGGTGATGACGTTCGCGGTCGACAGGGCCGCGGTGTCGAGCATCATCGTGGCGACGCGTTCGGTCTCGAAGAACCGGTAGAGCTGGTCGACCTGGACGTTGAGCATCGTCACGGTGGACGGCGACAGGATCCCGGCGAGCTCGACAGCGAAGGCCTCGTCCACCTCGAGGATCCCGATGTCCGCCTTGAGCTTGCCGCTCAGCGACACCTCGGACAGCAGCGCCGAGGCGATGCCCTGCGGCAGGTTCGCCCCGGACGGGTTCGTGAAGACCCGCAGCCCGTGCGCCCGCACGATGTCGGAGATCATGTGGGTCGTCGTCGACTTGCCGTTCGAACCGAGCACGAAGACGACGCCGTTCGGGAACTGCGCGGTGACGTGCTGGAGGAAGTTCGGCACCAGCTTGAGCACGATGTACCCGGGGTAGGCGGACCCCCCGCCCCGCGCACGTGCGAGGGCGCGGAGGATCCGCCCGACGAGGATCGGGATGACGAAGCGCATCGGCCTACTCGAGGTAGTCGCGCAGCGACTGCGACCGCGACGGGTGGCGGAGCTTCGCCATCGTCTTGGACTCGATCTGACGGATGCGCTCACGCGTCACGCCGAACGTGTCACCGATCTGGTCGAGGGTCTTCGGCTGGCCGTCCCCGAGACCGAAGCGCATGCGGATGACGCCCGCCTCACGCTCGGAGAGGGAGTCGAGCAGGCTCTCGAGCTGCTTCTGCAGCATCGTGAACCCGACGGCGTCGGCCGGGACGACCGCCTCGGTGTCCTCGATCAGGTCGCCGAACTCCGAGTCGCCGTCCTCACCCAGCGGGGTGTGGAGCGAGATGGGCTCGCGGCCGTACTTCTGCACCTCGACGACCTTCTCCGGCGTCATGTCGAGCTCGCGGGCGAGCTCTTCCGGAGTGGGTTCGCGACCGAGGTCCTGCAGCATCTGGCGCTGGACGCGGGCCAGCTTGTTGATGACCTCGACCATGTGGACCGGGATGCGGATCGTGCGGGCCTGGTCGGCCATGGCACGGGTGATCGCCTGACGGATCCACCAGGTGGCGTAGGTCGAGAACTTGAACCCCTTGGTGTAGTCGAACTTCTCGACCGCACGGATCAGGCCCAGGTTGCCTTCCTGGATGAGGTCGAGGAACTGCATGCCGCGGCCGGTGTAGCGCTTGGCGAGCGACACGACCAGGCGGAGGTTCGCGCCGAGCAGGTGCGACTTCGCGCGCTGACCGTCACGGGCGACCCAGCGCAGCTCGCGCTCTTCCGGCTTCGAGAGCCCGGTCGAGTGCTGCAGCTTGTCCTCGGCGAACAGGCCGGCCTCGATGCGCATCGCGAGCTCGACCTCCTGCTCGGCGTTGAGGAGGGCAACCTTGCCGATCTGCTTGAGGTAGTCCTTCACCGGGTCGGCGGTGGCACCGGTGATCGTCGTGGAGTAGACCGGCGCCTCGTCGTCGTCGGACTGCGAGATGACGAGCGCACCCGCGGCGACCGCTGCTGCGGCGTCCGGCTTGGTGTCCTTCTCGTCGGTCTCGGTGTCGGCGTCGTCGGTCGCGTCGGCCTCGGCGACCGGGGTCTCCTCGTCGATGTCCTCGTCGTCGTCGGCCTTCTTCTTCGCCTTCGGGGCGGCCTTCTTCGGGGCGGCCTTCTTGGCGGTGGTCTTGGTGGCGCGCTTCTTCGGCGCGGCCGTCCCCTCGGCTTCCGCAGCGCTCTCTGCTGCGGTGCCCTCGGGCTCGGTGTCCTTCGTGGGATCGATCGTCGTGCTCCGGGCAGCCATGCGATCACCTCTCTCGTCGTGCCACGTTCGTGGGGTCGTGGCCTCCCTCGCCGCCCAGGGCCTGCGCCGCGGTCTCCCGCGTCATCAGGTCCTACCGTTCCGGGCAGCACTAGGACCCATGTCAAGTCCCCCGGTTTCTGCGGCGCACTGGAGTGCTCCGAGACACAGGAGGCCCGAACGGGTCCGCGTTCATTATTGCACGCTCCGCTTCCGCAGGCGCGCAACGAGTGCAACCCAGAGCGGCCCCACCCGTATTCCGTCCTGGGCGTGCAGCACCCGGCGCGTGCGGCGACGGGCGTGCAGCAGCATCACGACGCCGATCCCGACCACGACGTACTGCACGGTGAGGGCCAGCCGGAAGTTCGTCCACGCGAACACGGTCTGCCCCGACGCCGACGACGCGACATCGAGGATCGTGCCGATCAGGAACATCATCACGAACGCGGCGAGGAACCCGCCGACGTTGACCACGCCGTTCGCCGACCCGAGGGAGCCGACGGGGTTGAAGGACCGCGCGAAGTCGAACCCGATGAGCGACCCCGGCCCGCCGATCCCCATCACGACGACGAGCACGATCAGCAACCACGTGGGCGGCTGCCCGGGCCACACGAGCACGGCGGTCCACACCACGGCGAGGGCGACGACGATCCCGAGCACGAGGTTCGACCGTCGCAGCGGGAACCGGGCGCAGAGCACGCCGAGCACCGGCCCGACGACGAACCCGGTGACGACGATCACGGTGAGGAAGCCGGCCGCCTCGGACGGGGAGTACCCCAGCCCGCGCAGCATGGGGACGCCCCAGAGCAGTGAGAAGACCGTTCCGGAGGACTGCGTGACGTAGTGGGACCAGAAGCCGAGCTGGGTACCGGGCCGCCGCAGCGCGTGCCCGAAGGTGTGGAACGCGCCCCGCCAGGTGTGCGGCAGCGGGATCGTGTCGGTGCGCACCGGCACGGGGCCGTTCCGGACGAAGACGAACGCCAGCACGAGCCCGACGGCACTCGCGGCCGCGGCGACGCCGAACGCCGGCGACCACCCCGCGGTGTGCAGCAGCACGGCGAACGGGAACGCCGACAGGATCTGCCCGACCTGGCCGAGGTTGCCGGTCCACTGCGAGATCTGCGGCAGGATCGGCCCGCTGAACCACATCGGCACGAGGCGGATCACGGAGATGAAGGTCATCGCGTCCCCGGCGCCGACGAGGACACGCCCCGCGATCGCCGGCCCGATGGTGGGCGACACCGCCACCACGGCCTGGCCGGCGACGAGCAGCGCGGCCCCCAGCAGCACGAGTCGGCGCGGCCCGACGCGGTCGAGGGCGATCCCCACCGGGATCTGGAGTCCGGCGTAGACGGCGATCTGCACCACCGCGAGCGTCGACAGCACCGCCGCCGACACCGCGAAGCGGTCCTGCGCGTCGACGCCGGAGACCCCGAGCGAGGACCGCTGCACGACCGCGAGGACGTACGCCAGCACCGCGACGCCCCACACGAGGAAGGCGCGGCGGGAGTTCACGTGACCAGGCTAGCGGGGGCGGCACCGCCGCCAGGACGGGCTGTGGAGAACGTGACGAGCGCGGCGGACGGGTGTCGCGCCTCCCGTCCGACGGTCCAGGAGGCGCGACCCGCCTCCGCCACGTCGGTGCGGCCGCTCGCCGCTCGCGTCGCCGTGGGTGCTGCTGATCGGTACGGCTAGTCGCCGCTCGCGTCGCCGTCGGTGCGGCGGTCCGCCAGGAAGCGTTCCAGCTCCGCGGCGATCGCGTCTGCAGTGGGGACCTGCCCGTCGACGCCGGTGAGTGGCGACGCGATCGGGTTGCCCTCCATGTAGGTGTCGTGCCGTTCCTCGAGCACCCCGACCAGACGCTGCAGCTCCTCGTTGCCGGCGACCTGCTCGTCGACGCGGGTGCGGAACTCGCGTCCCTCTTCGCGCAGCTCGTCGGAGGGGAAGATGAGGCCGGTGGCGGCGGAGATGCCGGAGAGCGCGGCGACGGCAGCGTCGGGGAACTCGGTGTCGGACAGGTAGTGCGGGACGAGCAGGACGAGTCCGGTGACCTGTTCGCCGAGCTCGGACAGCCGGTGCTCGACGAGGTGCAGGACGTTCGCGGGCGCCTGGGTCTCGGGCTTCCAGACGCTCATCTGCTCGACGAGGTCGGCGCGCGTGCCGGAGACGGTGAGGCTGATCGGGCGCGTGTGCGGGACGGGCATCGGGATCGACTGGACCCAGGTGGTGTCGGCGACCCGGAGCTGGGCGGCGAGGTCGGTGACCGCGCGGACGAACCGGTTCCACTGGAAGTCCGGCTCGTACCCGGAGAGGAAGAGGAACGGCTGGCCGATCTCGTCGCGCACGAGGTGCAGCCGGAGCCGTGGGGGCTCGACGGCGGCGATGTGGTCGTGCTCGAAGGTGATCACCGGGCGGCGTGCACGCCAGTCGAGCAGGACGTCCGGGTCGAACTCGGCGACGAGCTCCGTCTCGAGGTCGTCCAGGACGGCGGTCGTCACCTGCGCCACGGCCGAGCCGGCGTCGGCGAACCCGGTGAGTCCGGCGACCAGGTGCAGCCCCTCGGGGACGGACGGCGCGTCCTCGGCGAAGGTGTAGAGCTCCTCGGGGTGGTTCACCGTCCCCATGCTAGGCGGGGAGCCGGTGTCCCCCGGTGCCGGGCGACCACGCCGACAGCGAACACCTGCTGGATAGGGTTGGGGCATGGTCCGACCGACGCTCTCCACTGACTCCTCCGCTCCCGCCTCGATCTCCGCCGACGTCCTCGTGCTCGGTGTCCGGCCCGGTTCCGACGGCGCTCCCGCGACCATCGCGACGCCCGCCACGACGCCGTTCTCCGCGCTCGACGGCATCGACCTCGCCGCGATCGGTGCGACCGGTGCGAAGGACCAGCTCGTGCGCATCCCCGCCGTCGGTGTCGACGCGCAGGGCATCGCGCTCATCGGGCTCGGCTCCGGCACCGACGCAGCGGCACTCCGCTCGGCCGCCGGCAGCGCGGTCCGCCAGCTCCCCCTCGCGTCGTCGATCGTCCTCGCGCTGCCGACCGACACGACCGAGCTCGTCGACGCCGCGCTCGAGGGTGCCGCGCTCGGTGCCTACTCGTTCACCCGGCACAAGGGCGCCGGCACGACCGGTCCCGGCCGCGGGGACCAGCAGGTGACCGTGCTGGCACCCTCCGCCGCGGCCGACGCCACCGTCCGCCCGGCGATCGTCGGCGACGCCGCCACGCTCGTGCGCGACCTCGTCAACACCGCTGCCGGTGACCTCGGCCCGGCGGACGTCGCCGACGTCGCACGTGCGCAGGCCGAGGGGCTCCCCCTCACCGTCGAGGTCCTCGACGAGACCGCGCTCGAGGAGCAGGGCTTCGGCGGCATCCTCGGTGTCGGTCGCGGCTCGGAGCGCCCGCCGCGGCTCGTCGTCGTCCGGTACGCGCCGGAGTCCGCGACGAAGCACCTCGCACTCGTCGGCAAGGGCATCACGTTCGACTCGGGTGGTCTCTCGCTCAAGCCGGCCGCCTCCATGCTCGGCATGAAGACCGACATGACGGGTGCCGCCACCGTCCTCGCCGCGACCGTCGCCGCCGCGCGTCTCGGACTCGACGTCCGCGTCACCGCGTGGCTGTGCCTGGCGGAGAACATGCCCTCCGGCTCGGCGACGCGCCCCGGCGACGTCCTCACGCTGAAGAACGGCAAGACCGTCGAGGTCACGAACACCGACGCCGAGGGCCGACTCGTGCTGGGTGACGGCATGGCCGCCGCGTCGCTCGAGCAGCCCGACGCCATCGTCGACGTCGCGACGCTGACCGGGGCGCAGGTCGTCGCGCTCGGCGACCGCACCACCGGGCTCATGGGCAGCGACGACCTCGTCGCGCAGGTCCGCGCGGTCGCCGGGGCCGTGGCGGAGCCGATCTGGCCGATGCCGCTCCCCGAGGAGCTCGACGCCCGACTCGCGAGCGAGGTCGCCGACATGGTCAACGCCACCGTCGGCAACCCGGCGGGCGGCATGCTGCTCGCGGGCAAGTTCCTCGAGCGCTTCGTCGGCGAGGGCATCCCGTGGGCGCACCTCGACATCGCCGGTCCGTCGGAGAACAAGGGCGGCGGCTACGGGTGGCTCGGCAAGGGCGCGACCGCTGCCATGGTCCGGACGCTCATCTCGCTCGCAGAAGAGCTCCAGGCCAAGTAGTAGGTTTGACTCCGGCGGGACGGCGCGCTCGACGCGCCCCCGCCGGAAACCAACGGGACGGGACCGGAACCATGCGGTCCGACCGTCGGACGCCGCCGCCGCGGTGTCCAGTGGGGCCCGATCGGTCCCGACACGCACGAGGGAGTTGCACCAGGTGACGGAACAGACTTACGACGTCGTGGTCCTCGGTGGCGGCAGTGGTGGCTACGCCGCTGCGCTCCGGGCCGCCGAGCTCGGCATGAGCGTCGCGCTCATCGAGGGAGACAAGCTCGGGGGGACGTGTCTGCACCGCGGCTGCATCCCGACGAAGGCGCTGCTGCACGCGGCCGAGGTCGCCGACGCGACGCGCGACGCCGAGAAGTACGGCGTCATCGCCGAGTTCGCCGGTGTCGAGGTCCCGAAGGTCATCGAGTACCAGCAGGGCGTCATCTCGTCGAAGTACAAGGGCCTCCAGGGGCTCATCAAGGCGCGCGGGATCACCGTCGTCGAGGGCTGGGGCCGCCTCACCTCGCAGAACACCGTGCAGGTCGGCGACCAGACCGTGACCGGCAAGAACATCGTGCTCGCGACCGGCTCCTACTCGAAGTCGCTCCCCGGCCTCGAGATCGGTGGTCGCGTGATCACCTCCGAGACCGCCCTGCGCATGGACTACGTGCCGAACAAGGTCGTCATCCTCGGTGGTGGCGTCATCGGCGTCGAGTTCGCCAGCGTCTGGAAGTCCTTCGGTGCCGAGGTCACGATCGTCGAGGCGCTCCCCCACCTCGTCCCGGCCGAGGACGAGTCGATGTCGAAGCAGCTCGAGCGCGCGTTCCGCAAGCGCGGCATCGAGTTCTCGCTCGGTGTCCGGTTCCAGGGCGTCGAGCAGCACGAGAACGGCGTGGTCGTCACGCTCGAGGACGGCAAGACCTTCGACGGCGACATCCTGCTCGTCGCGGTCGGCCGTGGCCCCGTGACGCAGAACGTCGGCTACGACGAGGTCGGCGTCGCGATGGACCGCGGGTTCGTCACCACGAACGAGCGCCTCGCCACGAACATCCCGAACGTGTACGCCGTCGGCGACATCGTTCCGGGCCTGCAGCTCGCGCACCGCGGCTTCCAGCAGGGCATCTTCGTCGCCGAGGAGATCGCCGGGCTCAACCCGGTCATCATCGAGGACAAGAACATCCCGAAGATCACGTACTCCGACCCCGAGGTCGCATCGGTTGGTCTCTCGCAGGCCAAGGCCGAAGAGCAGTACGGCGCCGACAAGGTGGACTCGTACGAGTACAACCTCGCCGGCAACGGCAAGAGCCACATCATCGGCACGTCCGGTTCGGTCAAGGTCGTCCGTGTGGTCGACGGCCCCGTCGTCGGCGTCAGCATGATCGGCGCCCGGGTCGGCGAGCTCATCGGCGAGGCACAGCTCGCCGTGAACTGGGAGGCCTACCCCGAGGACGTCGCGCCGCTCGTCCACGCGCACCCGACGCAGAACGAGGCACTCGGCGAGGCGTTCCTGCACCTCGCGGGCAAGCCGCTGCACGCACTGTGAACACCATGACCACCACCACGAACCACCCCTGCGAAGAGGAGTCCACCCGATGAGCGAATCCGTCAACCTCCCGGCGCTCGGCGAGAGCGTCACCGAGGGCACGGTGACCCGATGGCTGAAGAACGTCGGTGACCGGGTCGAGGTCGACGAGCCGCTGCTCGAGGTCTCGACCGACAAGGTCGACACCGAGATCCCGTCGCCGATCGCCGGCGTCGTGGAGGAGATCCTCGTGCAGGAGGACGAGACCGTCGAGGTCGGCACCGCGCTGGTGAAGATCGGCGACGGGTCGTCCGACGGTGGTTCCTCCGACGGTGGCTCCACCGAGTCGGACGAGTCCTCGAACGAGGCCGCCGCCGACGCCGAGGAGCCCGAGGCGGCACCGAGCACCGAGCAGGAGTCCGAGACCCCTGCCCCGGAGCCGACCGAGCCCGAGCCGGCGCCCGCCGGTCAGACGCAGCCCGCTGCGCCGCAGGCCCCGGCAGCACCGCCCGCCGCCGCTCCGGTGCCGCAGGCCGCTCCGGTCCCGCCGCCCGCCGCTGCCCCGCCGGCAGCGGTCCCGGCTCCCGCCGCCGCTCCGGCTCCGGCTGCAGCCTCGGGTGGCTCGGCCGCCAGCGCCTCGGTGCCGAACCCGACGCAGGACGCCTCGGCCTCCGGCTACGTCACCCCGCTCGTGCGCAAGCTCGCGAACGAGCAGGGTGTCGACCTCTCGACCGTCACCGGCTCCGGCGTCGGCGGACGCATCCGCAAGGAAGACGTCCTCGCCGCTGCCGAAGCCGCTGCGAAGGCCCCGGCCGCCGGTGGTTCCGCCGCTGCGGCCCCGGCCGGTCCGTTCGTCGCCGAGGTGTCGCCGCTGCGTGGCACCCGCGAGAAGATGACCCGCCTCCGCAAGGTCGTCGCCGAGCGCGCCGTGCAGTCGATGACCTCGACCGCGCAGCTCACCAGCGTCGTCGAGGTGGACGTGACGAAGGTCGCGCAGTTCCGTGACGCGCACAAGGCCGAGTTCCTCGAGAAGACCGGTTCGAAGCTCTCCTTCATGCCGTTCTTCGCCCTCGCGGCGTCCGAGGCGCTCAAGGCGCACCCGAAGATCAACTCGACCGTCGAGGGCGAGGAGATCGTCTACCCGGAGACCGAGAACGTCTCCATCGCGGTGGACACCGAGCGCGGCCTGCTCACCCCGGTGATCAAGGACGCGGCGTCGCTGAACCTGGCGCAGTTCTCGCAGTCGATCGCGGACCTCGCCGAGCGCACCCGCAACAACCAGCTCAAGCCGGACGAGCTCGCGGGTGGCACGTTCACGCTGACGAACACCGGTTCGCGTGGCGCACTGTTCGACACCCCCGTGGTGTTCCTGCCGCAGTCGGCGATCCTCGGCACGGGCATCGTGACGAAGCGTCCGGCGGTCGTGAAGGTCGACGGGCAAGAGGCCATCGCGATCCGTTCGTTCGTCTACCTCGCGCTGTCGTACGACCACCGGATCATCGACGGCGCCGACGCGTCGCGCTACCTCGTCGCGGTGAAGAACCGCCTCGAGGAGGGCAACTTCGGCCCGAACCTCGGGTACTGAGCCCAGCGCTCGTCGTACTCCGGACGGCCCCGATCCCACTGTGGATCGGGGCCGTTCCCCGTTTCTGGCGCGTTCAGCCGATCGTGAAGACCACCGCCGCGGTCAGCCCCGCGACGACCACGACCCCCACCAGCGCTCGTCGGAGCGGCAGCCGTCTCCCACCGCCGATCGGGAGGCCGTGCTCGACGACCCCGCGCAGCGCCGTCTCGAGGGAACCAGCCGGCCCCGGTGGCATCGACGTGCGCTCGGGCAGCCCGACGAGCAGGTCGTCCGACGGCCGTTCCCAGCGGATCGGGCGCGGCGCCGCGGCCGCTCGGACCACCGCCAACGCCGCACGCACCGCCGTCGTGTCGCCGTCGAGGGCCTCGGCGAGGGCACCATCGACGGCCGGACGGTCCGGCGCGCGTGCGTCGGTCCGCTCCCACACCAGCCGGGCCGCGAGGACCAGGACCCTCGCGCCGCTCTGGTCGGACCGACGGACGCCGTCCGACCCGGGTGGCCGGTCGCACAGCACGACCGCACCGGAATCGTCCACCAGGACGTCGTCGAGCCCCGCGGAGCCGATCTGCACCGCGCCGGACCGTTCGGTCACCGCGAGCTCCAGCATCGGCACGGTGAGCGTCACGGCGACACCGGTGGTCGGCGTGCCGAGGGTGTCGAGTGCCGCTGACAGCACCGTCCCCGCGGGACGGAGGACATCGACGGCGAGCCGTCCGTCCGCCAGTCGGCCGACGTCGACGACCGGGACGAGGTGACGTGCCGAGGGATCCGGGGCGACGGCGGCGCGGTCGGCGACCCAGGCGAGCAACGGCTGCTCGTCGTCCACCGCGTGCCACCGGACGTGATCGGGGAGCGTCTGCATCCGGACAGCCTGGCCGGGCCCGCCCAGCCTCCGGCGGACGGGACGCCGTCCTGTGGAGAACGCTGTTCGCCCACAGCCAGAGCATCGACGGTCCTCGGAAGTCGGGACAGGCCGTATCCTGGTCGCATGGCACGCAGCAGTTCTCAAGGTACGACGGCGAAGGAGCCGGGTCGTCTCAAGCAGATGTACCAGGTCTTCACGATGACCCGTCGGGCGGACCCGAGCTCCGTCTGGTGGTTCGCCCTGGCGTTCGTCGTCCCGGTGGTGCTGGGCGTCCTGCTCGCCCTGCTGCTGCCCGGGCAGAACTGGCTCGCGATCATCCTCTGGATCGTGGCCGGCGTGCTGCTGGGTGTGCTGCTCTTCCTGATCGTCCTCGGTCGGCTGGCCGAACGTGCCGCCTACTCGCAGATCGAGGGGCAGCCCGGTGCCGTGGGTGCCGTGCTGTCGAACTCGCTCCGCCGTCAGTGGCGCTCGAGCGAGATGCCGGTCGCGGTGCACGGTCGTTCGCAGGCCGCTGTCTACCGGGCCGTCGGCACCCCGGGTGTCGTGCTCATCACCGAGGGCCAGCGTGGCAACCTCAACCGCCAGGTCGACGAAGAGCGCCGCAAGGTCCAGCGCATCGTCCCGAACGTCCCGGTGCACGTCGTGCACGTGGCCAGTGGCAAGGACGGCGACGGTGACGACTCCGTGACGCTGCACAAGCTCCCCCGTGCCATGAACAAGTTCAAGAAGGCGCTCAACCGCAACGAGGTCCTGGCGGTCGCGAACCGGCTCGACTCCCTCACGCAGAGCCCGGCCGCGGCGATCCCGAAGGGGATGGACCCGATGCGGGCCCGCGCGGGACGTCCGCGCTGACGGACTCCCCCACAGACGACGAACGCCCCCGACCGTGCCAGGTCGGGGGCGTTCTGCGTCCGCAGGGCGCGTGGCAGGGCGGGCGCTGGCGCGGTGGGGGCAGCGGCCTCGCATGGTGCGGCTCTCGCCGGTCGGTGCGAGGTCGACCACGCGGTGCGGGCTCGTCGTGCGGCACCGAGTGGGCAACTCCATGCCCGGCGAAGCACCTCGCACCGTGCAGCGCGGGTCCGGTGCGCTGGCGGTCCGAACGTCGGCGATGGGTCGATCGCGCACCGTGCGAGGTTCGGCGCACCGTGGGACGGACGCCTGCTCGCACTCAGGACGGAACCTCGCACCGTGCTGCGCCGCGCTCTCGCGCCGCCCGCGCCACGCGCTCCGAGCCGCCGGGAGCGGCCTCGCGAAGCCGCGGCCCCGGCCGCAGCCCCCTCAGCGCCGCACCAACACCGTCCCCGCGATCCGGTCGTGCGCCCCACGGCTGTCGCGGTCGATGATCAGCGCCGGCACGACCAGGCACAGCAGCACCGTCCGCACCACCGGCCGCCAGACCCCGACGTACCCGCCGCGCATCGGCACCACCCGGAGCCCGACGCACACGTGCCCGAACGACCCCGACAGCAGGCAGATGAACAGGATCTGCAGCACGGCGAAGATCGCGATCTGGATCCACGAGTGCGCGATGTCCCCCGAGCCGTTCACGGGCGACCACACGCCGGTCACGTACGCCACGAGGTCGGCCAGCGCGCCGTCGATCAGCAGGGCCACGATCCGGCGGCCGATCCGCCCGACGCTGCGGGGCCCCTCTTCCGGCAGACCGAGGTCCTTGCCCGGCCAGCCGTCGGGATGCCCCGATCCCCCGGAGGACGACGCGGACGACGAACTGGTGCTGCGGGCCATGGTCCCAGCGTAGGCGAACGGGTCGACGTAACACGCACGAAACAATCCAGTCATGTCCGGGAAACTCGGTGTCAATAGCCTCGTCGGAGGGTGCCGAGATGGACCCTCCGACATCACCCAACCCATTGGAGATCGGCCCACATGTTCAGCGATTCCTCCGAGGTCCTGGCCTTCATCAAGGACACCGACGTCAAGTTTCTCGACATCCGGTTCACGGACCTGCCGGGTGTGCAGCAGCACTTCAACATCCCGGCCTCCACCGTCGACGAGGACTTCTTCTCGGTCGGCCAGCTCTTCGACGGCTCCTCGATCCGCGGCTTCGCGTCGATCCACGAGTCCGACATGCAGCTCATCCCCGACGTGACGACGGCGTACATCGACCAGTTCCGCGCCGAGCGCACGCTGATCATGATCTTCGACATCTACAACCCGCGGAACGGCGAGATCTACGGCCGTGACCCGCGTCAGGTCGCCAAGAAGGCGGAGAAGTACCTCGCGTCGACGGGCATCGCGGACACCGCGTTCTTCGCCCCCGAGGCCGAGTTCTACATCTTCGACGACGTCCGCTACTCGGTCACCCAGAACAAGTCGTTCTACTCGGTCGACTCCGAAGAGGGCGCCTGGAACACCGGTCGCGAGGAAGAGGGCGGCAACCTCGCCAACAAGACCCCCTACAAGGGCGGCTACTTCCCCGTGTCGCCGGTCGACAAGACGGCCGACCTCCGCGACGACATCACCCTCAAGCTGATCGAGGCGGGCTTCGAGCTCGAGCGCTCGCACCACGAGGTGGGCACCGGCGGCCAGCAGGAGATCAACTACAAGTTCGACACGATGGTCCACGCCGCGGACGACATCCTGAAGTTCAAGTACATCGTCAAGAACACCGCCGACCAGTGGGGCAAGGTCGCCACGTTCATGCCGAAGCCGCTCTTCGGTGACAACGGTTCGGGCATGCACACCCACCAGTCCCTCTGGAGCGACGGCAAGCCGCTGTTCTACGACGAGAACGGCTACGGCGGCCTGTCCGACCTCGCCCGCTGGTACATCGGTGGCATCCTCAAGCACGCCCCGGCGCTGCTCGCCTTCACGAACCCGTCGATCAACTCGTACCACCGTCTGGTGAAGGGCTTCGAGGCCCCGGTCAACCTGGTCTACTCGGCCGGCAACCGCTCCGCCGCGATCCGCATCCCGATCACGGGCACGAACCCCAAGGCCAAGCGCATCGAGTTCCGCGCGCCGGACGCCTCGGGCAACCCGTACCTCGCGTTCGCCGCGCAGCTGATGGCGGGCCTCGACGGCATCCAGAACCGCATCGAGCCGCACGAGCCGGTCGACAAGGACCTCTACGAGCTCCCGCCGGAAGAGGCGAAGGGCATCCCCCAGGTCCCCGGCTCCCTCGACGAGGCGCTCGAGGCGCTCGAGGCGGACCACGAGTTCCTCACGAAGGGCAACGTCTTCACCGAGGACCTCATCCAGACCTGGATCGACTACAAGCGCGAGAACGAGATCCTCCCGCTCGCGCAGCGCCCGCACCCGTTCGAGTACGAGCTCTACTTCGGCGTCTGACGCACACCGCACCACGAACGCCCCCGCACCGGTCTCCGGTGCGGGGGCGTTCCGCTGTCTCGCCTGCGGGCCCGGCCACCGGGTGGGAACGTGCCTGCCTGGAGGCGCGGCGCACGCCCGGCGGGCCGGCACCGCCCCTCCAGGCGGTCGCGTCCACTGCCGGAGCGACGGAACGTGCCAGACCGCACCGAAGGCGCAGGTCCACCGGGCACACGAGAACGGGGCCCGTGCCGCCCCGGCACAGACCCCGCTTCGCGTCCGGGTGACTACCGCGCGGTGGCCACCGCGTCGTTCGTCCCCGCAGCGACGCTCACGGGTGCACCCGTGACCGGAGTGGGCCGTCCCAGGGAACGGACGGTCCAACCCGCCTTGACCCAGTCGGCGACCGGGAGGCAGTTGCGGGCGTCGATCACCGTGCGACGCCCCACGATCGAGGCGAGCGCCGCGGGATCGGCGGCGATGACCTCGTCCCACTCGGTGAGGACGAGCACGACGTCGGCGTCCTCGATCGCACCCTCCATCGACGACGAGTAGGTGAGCGTCGGGAAGGAGCGGCGGGCGGTCTCCATCGCCTCCGGGTCCCACAGGGTGACCTGGGCGCCGCGGAGGTGCAGCGCAGCGGCGACGTTGAGCGCCGGCGAGTCCCGGACGTCGTCGGTGAGGGGCTTGAACGCCGCCCCGACGACGGCGACGCGACGGTTCAGCACGGAGCCGCCGAGCGCGTCGATCGTCATGTCGATGACGCGCTCGCGCTGCCCCATGTTGATCTCGTCGACCTGCTGCATGAGCCCGACGACACGACCGGCACCGAGCTCGTTCGCGCGGTGCATGAGCGCCCGGATGTCCTTCGGCAGGCAGCCCCCGCCGAAGCCGAGGCCGGCGTTCAGGAACTTCCGGCCGATGCGGGCGTCGTGCCCGAGGGCGTCGGCCAGGGTGGACACGTCCGCACCGGTGATCGCGCACATCTCGGAGATCGCGTTGATGAACGAGATCTTCGTGGCGAGGAACGCGTTCGCGCTGACCTTGACGAGCTCCGCCGTGGCGAGGTCGGTCGTGATGACCGGGGTGCCCTCGGCGATGGGTGCGGCGTAGACCTCGCGGATCACGGCGTCGGCCGACGCGGAGGCACCGCCCCAGACGAGCCGGTCCGGGTGCAGCGTGTCGTCGACGGCCTTGCCCTCGCGCAGGAACTCCGGGTTCCAGATGAGCTCGGCGTCGATGCCCGACGGGGTGAACTCGCGGACGATGCCGCGGAGCCGCTCGGCCGTGCCCACCGGGACCGTCGACTTGCCGACGATGAGGCCGGGGTGCGTGAGGTTCTCGGCGACACCGCGCGTGGCGTTCTCGACGTAGGTGAGGTTCGCGGCGTGCGACCCGGCGCGCTGCGGCGTCCCGACGCAGACGAAGTGGACGTCGGCCGCGGCCACGGCCTCGGGCAGCGACGCCGTGAAGCGGAGCTTGCCGCTGGCGACGTGCTTCGTGATGAGCTCCGGCAGTCCGGGCTCGTAGAACGGGACCTCACCGGCGGACAGGGCTGCGAGCTTGGCGGGATCGACGTCCACGCCGATGGTCTCGAAGCCCATCTCGGCCATGGCGGCCGCGTGGGTGGCACCGAGGTAGCCGGTGCCGATGACGCTGATGACGGGTGCCGGACGGGAGTCTGCGGTCTTCTTCTGAGCGGTCACTGCTTGACCTCCTGCAGGTCGTAGTCGGTGTCGGTGCGCGAGATGCCGGCCACGAAGGCCTGGAGGCTGTCGGCGCGGGAGTTGAGTCGCCAGTCGTTCGTGGTGCGGACGCCGTCCACGACCGTGGTCGCGGTCTCGCTGAAGTACGAGAAGCCGATGACGTCGCCGTTGGCCGGTTCCGCGAGGCCGTCGAAGAGCGAGGTGATCCACTTCGCCTTCTGCCCGTTGGTCACGCTCGTCCCGGTCTCGGTCGCACCGATCTCACTGAGGAGGATCTTCTTGTCCGGTGCGATCTGGCGGAGCTGGGCGAGGGTCTTGCCGAACGTGTTGTCGAAGGTCGGCGACTCGGAGGCGGTGCGGTAGTACCCGCTCATCCCGACCCAGTCGACGTACTTCGACTCCGGGTAGTACTCACGCAGGTACTCGAGCTGCATGTACTTGTCGTTGCCGAGCTTGTCGATGCGGCTCGGTGCCCAGTTCCAGATGACGTACTTGTTCGCGCCGCTGGCCTGGAAGACGTCGTGCACGTGCTGCCACATCGCGACGTAGGACCCGGCTGCGTTCTGCTGTGCCGTCCCCTCGGACCAGTTGTACCAAGAGCCGTTCATCTCGTGGTCGAGCCGGATGACCATCGGCTGCCCGTTCGCCGCGAGGGCCTTCGCGTACTTCGTGAGGTAGGCGTCGAACTTGCCCGAGACGATGTCCTCGTTCGTGTACCCGGGGACGTACTTCGCGTCGTTGCCCGTCTTGGCGGGTGCGGACTCCCAGGTCATGAGCGGCAGGCGGCCGTTCGCCCACGCGCGCTGGACGGCGGTGGCGTTGAAGTCCTGGTCGAAGCCCTGGAAGAAGCCGACCATGTTCGTGGCCTTGCCGACCTGCTGCGAGACCTCGTCGTACTCCGCCCAGTTGAAGGGGGACTGCGCGGTGTAGAGGCCGTACCAACGAGCCGGCTGCGCCATGATCTGCGCCTTGGTGGGGACGGAGATCGGGGTCGTGCCGGGGTCCTTCGAGGGGCCGCCGTTCGGGTTCGTGACGCCGTGGTTGCCGGAGCCGGAACCGTTGCCGGAGCCGCCGGAGCCACCGGAGCCGCTGCCCGAACCGGAGCCACCGGAGCCACTGCCGGAACCGGAGCCGCCGGAACCGCCGGAACCGTCGCCCGACCCTCCCGAACCGGACGCGCCGTCACCGGACCGTGCCCCGGCGGCCTTGGCGGCCCCGAGGTCCGACTGCAGCGACGCGATCTGCGCCTTGAGCTCGGCGATCTGGTCGGCACGCGAGCCGGACTGCGCGGTCGAGGAGTCGAGCTTGCCCTCGAGCGCCCAGATCTTCTCCTGGGCGGCCGTGAGCTTCGTCTGGAGCTCGGCCGCCGAGATCTTCTTCTTCGGCGGCGTCACACCGAGCGCCTGGTGGACCGCGGTGGACACCGAGCCCGCCGGGGACACCCAGACGTTCCAGGTGATGAGTCCGAGGACGAGGACGATGGCGGTGGTCCCGACCGCGGTGAGTCGTGCGTGCTTGCTGGACTGGGCCCACCAAGCACCTGAGGAGCGGATGAGGTCAGACAATGAGGAAGGCCTCCAGGGCGAAGATCGCGAAGCCGATGCAGTACGGGATCGCGGCGTACGGGTTGTACCGACGGACGCGTGCCGGGGCGGGGGCCGCCGCGGTCGCCGACTGCGACTGCGCTGCAGTGGCTGCCGAGCGGCGGGTCGCGAGCACCGTCGCGGTGGAGTTGGTGGTGGCGTCCGGGCCGAACAGGTCGTCGAACGCCCGGTCCACGGCGCGCTGGTCGTCGCCGTAGCCGGCTCCACCGGCCGGGGCCGGGGCAGCCGCGTCGATCGGGCTCACCGGGGTCTGGGTGGCGACGGCCGAGGGCTGCACCGCGTCCGCGGGGTCCTCCTCCATCGGTCCACCGGCGTACGCACCGGCACGGGTCCCCCAGCCGGACGCGTGCGCCAGGCGGAAGAAGCCGATGAGCCGGATCGGCATGAGGAAGAACGTCGACACGATGATGAACATCGGCAGGCGGAAGAAGTCGCTCGGCTTCTCGGCGAGGTGCCGCATCTGCCGGATCGCCATGCTGAGCACCGACGAGACGACCATGAGGGCCGCGACGTACACGAAGCCGGTGGAGAAGCCGTACTGCTGCAGGATCCCCTGGTAGAGGTTCTCGCCCTGGCCGGTGAAGGCGCGGTAGATCCAGCCGGCGATCACGCCGAACAGCATGAACGGCAGGATGATGTCGGTGAGGAAGAACACCGCGAGGATCGGCGCGTGGCCGAGCATCCACGGCAGCATCCGGAGCGTGTTGTACTGCGAACCACGGGCCCAGCGGAGCTGCTGCTTGAACAGCTTCTTCACCTGCAGCGGAGCGTCCGTGTAGACCAGCGACGTGTACTGGTAGACGGTCCGGTACCCCTCCTTGAGCGTGAGGTTCGTCAGCGTCCGGTCGTCGGACACCTCGAGGAACACGCCCATGAACTTCTCGTGCATGAAGCGATCCATGACGCGCACCAGGATGTCGCGGCGGAAGGCGATCGTGCGCCCGGGCAGGCAGCCGATCTGGCCGAGGACGCTCTGCGCGGGCATCGAGTACAGCGCGCGGGAGTTCTCCAGCCAGTCCGCCCAGCGGGTGATCCAGCTGCGGGTCGGCTCGAGGATGCGCTGGCGCGTCGTCACGCCGCCGACCGAGGCGTCCGCGAACGGCTTGAGCAGCTCGTCGAGGGTGCCGGGCGTCCACACCGTGTCCGAGTCGACGAGCACGGTGATGTCGCCGTTGGACATCTCGGTGCCGACCTTGACGGCGTTGCGCTTGCCCGGGATGGGCGTGTGCGTCCAGCGGACGAGTGGGGCGAACTCGTCACAGACCGCTTCGAGGGCCTCGTTGCGGGCGCCGTTGATGACGACGATGATCTCGCCGGGACGCTGCTCGACCATGCGGCCGATCACGTCGCGGAAGAGGTCGAGCGGTTCGTCCACGACGGGGACGACGACGCTCGTGGTGCCGGTGTAGGTGCCGGTGTAGGGGCGGTAGCGGGCGGACAGGATGACCTTGAGCAGCCAGAGCAACCAGATCACCGCGGAGTACACGGCGAACAGGTAGAACTCGGGGTGCCCTTCGACCATCTGCCTGATCTGCAGAATGAAGGTGAACATCGATCCCTGCTTCAACGTTCGAGGTGGAGATTCCGCGTCGTTGGGGAATCAGGGCCGGTTCGGGTGACCCCATTGATGCAGAACCGTGACCCGGTGCGCAACGCGACCCCCGACCGGGGGCGTTACGGGCACGTTACGGGGTACACCACGGTCCCCCTCCGCGTGTGGTCATCGTGTCCGCACTGGTGCTGACAGCACTCCGGTGGACCGCGTTCACCCTGCCACTCACCCTGTGCGGGTGGTGGACGGGCCAGGAGGCGCGGCTCGGCCCCCAGCGAAAGCCCTGTTCAGGTCATGGTCGCCGGGCGCGCCGCGAGCAGCTCCGGCCGTCGCCTCGCGTCGACGTGGTCAGCAGGATCACATCCCGGTAACGGACGCCCGACCTCGACATGCCGGGGTACAGGCAGATGTCGAACGGGGGACGCTGCACGTTACGGGGAATTCACTTCCGAGGACGTGTCAACTCGCTGCGAAACACGTCGGTCCGGGCGTGTCGCGGCGGGCGTCAGGCGCCGTAGAACTCGCGCTCGAAGACCTGACGTGCCCGGCGGGTGACCCCGAGGTAGTCCTCCTCGAGTTCCGAGGCGGACCCCGGCGGGTACTCCATCAGGCGTGCGATGCCCTCGAGCTGCACCCGGTCGACGGGCAGCACGTCCGTGGTCTTGCCCGACCAGAGCACGAGCGCGCTCCGGGTCCGCGAGGCGAAGCGCCAGGCGGCACCGAGACGCTCGGCGTCGTCGGGGGCGACGAGTCCGGCGTCGCGGGCGGCGTCGAGCGCCTCGAGCGTGGACGTCGTCCGGAGGCCGGGGATCGTCAGCGCGTGCTGCAGCTGGAGGAGCTGGACGAACCACTCCACGTCGCTCAGGGAACCGCGGCCGAGCTTGAGGTGCCGGGCGGGGTCCGCACCGCGCGGGAGGCGTTCGGACTCGACGCGGGCCTTGATGCGTCGGACCTCGCGCACCTGCTGGTCGTCGATGTGCTCCGGGTAGCGCGTGCGGTCGGCGAGGTGCTCGAAGTCACGCAGGAGCTGCGCGTCCCCGACCGCCCCACGGGCCCGGAGCAACGCCTGGGCCTCCCAAGTGAGCGACCAGCGGGCGTAGTACGCGCCGTAGGAGTCGAGCGTGCGCACCACGGGGCCGTTCTTGCCCTCGGGGCGGAGGTCGATGTCGAGGTCGAGAGGGTGGATCGCGTCGTCGGTCAAGCGGGCGAGCTCCCGCACGATGGTCTGCGCCGCTCGCGAAGCCTGTTCGGACGGGACGTCCTCGGTCGCCCGGTACACGTAGAGGACGTCGGCGTCCGAGCCGAAGCCGAGCTCACGGCCGCCGTACCGCCCCATCGCGATGACGCCGAACTCCAGGCCTGCCGGGGCGTCCCGTCGCGCGAGCGTGAGGGCACCGGCCAGGGTCGACTCGGTGACGTCGCTCAACGCCGGGCCGAGGGCATCGACGTCGAGGTGTCCGAGGACGGCGGCCATGCCGAGTCGGAGCGTCTCACGCCGGCGGGCGGACCGGACCAGGGCGGCCGCGCCGTCCACGTCGTCCCCGTGCCGTGCCGTCGTCGCCGTGACCTCGGCGAGCAGCGACTCGATCGGCCGGGGGCGCAGCAGCGCCTCCGGTTCGTCGAGCCAGGCCACCGCCTCGGGGAAGCGTTCGAGCAGCCCGGACAGGAACGCCGACTCCGAGAGCACGGTGGTGAGCGAGTGCGCCGCGCCGGAGGAGTCCCGGAGCATGCGGAGGAACCAGCTCGACTCCCCCAGGGTGTCGCTCAGCCGGCGGAAGGCCAGGAGCGCCCGGTCCGGTGCCGGTCCCTCGGCCATCCAGCGCAGGAGCACCGGCAGGAGGTTCCGCTGGATCGCCGCCCGGCGGCTCGTGCCCTGCGTCAGGGCCCGGATGTGACCGAGTGCCCCGGCGGGGTCCGCGAAGCCGATCGCGCCGAGCCGGTCGACCGCCTGGACGCTGGTGAGCACGATGTCGCCGTCGCTCGCGGCCACCGCGGACAGGAGCGGTCGGTAGAACAGGCGCTCGTGCAGGCCGCGGACCTCGAGCTTCACGGCGCGCCACCGTGTCTCGAGCGCCGCAGCGGACCGTGCGAGACCGCTCGACCGGGCGAGCACCCGGAGCTCGTCCTCGTCGGAGGGCATCAGGTGGGTGCGCTGCAGGCGGCGGAGCTGGATGCGGTGCTCGAGCAGGCGGAGCAGGGCGTAGTCCGGCCCGAAGCGGGCGGCCTCGGCACGGCCGACGTAGCCGGCGTCGGTGAGCGCGTCCATCGCCTCGAGCGTGGACCGGACCCGCACGGTCTCGTCGTCGCGGCCGTGCACGAGCTGCAGCAGCTGCACGGTGAACTCGACGTCGCGCAGACCGCCCGGCCCGAGCTTGAGCTGCCGGTCGACCTCGTCGTCGGGGATGTTGTCGGTGACCCGCTGCCGCATGCGCTGCACGGACTCGACGAACCCCGGTCGCTGCGCCGACGTCCACACGAAGTCGGCGACCGCGGTGGCGTAGCGCTCCCCCAGGTCGACCGACCCGGCGATCGGCCGCGCCTTGAGCAGGGCCTGGAACTCCCACTCCTTCGCCCAGCGCTCGTAGTACGCCACGTGGGAGTCGAGCGTCCGGACGAGCGCGCCGTCCTTGCCCTCCGGCCGGAGGTTCGCGTCGACCTCCCACAGCGCCGGTTCGGCCGCGAGGTCGGTGATGGCGTGCGTGGCCGCGATCGCCAGCCGCGTGGCGATGAGCACGGCGCGGTCGGTCCCCACGCCCGTGCCCGCTTCGTCGTCGCGGGTGGGTTCGGTGACGAAGATGACGTCGACATCGCTGACGTAGTTGAGTTCGCGGGCCCCGGCCTTGCCCATCGCGATGACGGCGAGCGGCGTCGCCTCGACGTCGGCCGCGGGGAACGGGACCTCGCGCCGGGCGACGTCCACCGCGGCCTCGAGCGCGGCACCGGCGAGGTCGGCCAGCCCGGCCGCGACGGCGGGGAACGCCTCGGTCGGCGCGGCGTTCAGGACGTCGAACAGCGCGATCTGGGCCAGGTGCCGGCGGTAGCGCACCCGGAGCCGGAGTCGGGCGTCCTCACCCGTGGCACCGTCGATCGCGGCGAGCAACGAGTCGGTGTACTCCTGCTGCGACCACGGCGCCGTCACCGGCGCCAGGAGCAGGTCGATCTCCGCCGGACGGCGGTGCAGGAACTCACCGAGCCCGACCGACGCACCGAGGAGCCGCACGAGCCGTTCGGTGGCGGCGTCGTCCGCGAGGACCGGACGCAGTTCGTCCGGCGCGCGCTCGAGCAGCCGCTCGAGCGCGCGGAGTGCGCCGTCGGGATCGGCCGTGGACTCCCACAGTGCCGGGGACCCGCTCACCGGCACCTGCAGGTCGGGGCCGAACCGCGCCTCCAGGTCGGCGATGCGTTCCAGGCTCTCCGACAGCTCCGCGAAGCCCAGGCGGGCCAACTCGGAACGCGACGTCGTCGTCCGACCGGTCATGTGGTGCGTGCCCCCGGTGCCGTCAGAGCGCGCCGAGGTTCGTGTCGAGCTCGAACGGCGTGACCTGGTCGCGGTAGGCCTTCCACTCCTGGCGCTTGTTCAGCAGCACGAAGTTGAAGACCTGCTCGCCGAGCGTCTCCGCCACGAGTTCCGAGTCCTCCATGAGGCTCAGCGCGTGGTCGAGGCTCGCCGGCAGCTGGCTGTACCCGAGGGCACGGCGCTCGGAGTCGGACAGGCTCCAGACGTTGTCCTCGGCCTCTGGTGGCAGCTCGTAGCCCTCGTCGATGCCCTTGAGCCCCGCGGCCAGCAGCAGCGAGTACGCGAGGTACGGGTTCGCCGCCGAGTCGATACCGCGGTACTCGATGCGGGCGGACTGGCCCTTGTTCGGCTTGTACAGCGGGACGCGCACGAGGGCCGAGCGGTTGTTGTGGCCCCAGGTCACGAACGACGGGGCCTCGTCACCGCCCCAGAGGCGCTTGTACGAGTTCACGAACTGGTTCGTGACGGCGGTGATCTCCGGCGCGTGCTTGAGGACGCCGGCGATGAAGTGCTTCGCGGTGTCGGACAGCTGGTACTGACCGCCCGCCTCGTAGAAGGCGTTCTGGTCGCCCTCGAACAGCGACACGTGCGTGTGCATGCCCGAGCCCGGCTGGCCGGAGATCGGCTTCGGCATGAACGTCGCGTAGACGCCCTGCTCGATCGCGACCTCCTTCACGACGGTGCGGAACGTCATGATGTTGTCCGCCATCGTCAGTGCATCGGCGTAGCGGAGGTCGATCTCGTTCTGGCCGGGGCCGGCCTCGTGGTGGGAGAACTCCACCGAGATGCCGAGGTCCTCGAGCATCCGGACGGACCGGCGACGGAAGTCGTGCGCGCTGCCACCGGGGACGTTGTCGAAGTAGCCGGCGCGGTCGACGGGCTGCGGGCCGCCGTCCTTCCAGTCGCGGCTCTTCAGCAGGTAGAACTCGATCTCGGGGTGCGTGTAGAACGTGAAGCCGCGCTCGCTCGCCTTCGCCAGCGTGCGCTTGAGCACGTTGCGCGGGTCGGCGACGGCGGGCTGGCCGTCCGGCGTCGTGATGTCGCAGAACATCCGCGCGGTCGGGTCGATCTCGCCGCGCCACGGGAGGATCTGGAACGTCGACGGGTCCGGGTGGGCCAGGACGTCCGCCTCGTACGAGCGCGTGAGGCCCTCGATCGCGGAGCCGTCGAACCCGATGCCCTCGGCGAACGCGCCCTCGACCTCGGCCGGGGCGATCGCCACGGACTTCAGGGTCCCGATGACGTCCGTGAACCAGAGTCGGATGAACTTGATGCCCCGCTCCTCGATGGTGCGGAGCACGAAGTCCGTCTGCTTGTCCATTGACGCCCTTTCCGTGGTGCAGCTGGTCCAGCTGGGAGTCTCAGCCTATTGGTCTTCGTCGTCCCAACGCTCGTTGTTCGCCTTGATCCGGTCCAGGGCGTGTTGCGCTTCCTCACGCGAGGCGAACGGGCCGATCCGGTCGCGCTGCGGCGACTGCGGGCCCTGCTCGACGGCGTGCGTCTTCTCGTTGAACCACCACTGGGACTCGATGCGTTCGTCACTCATGCCGCCACCGTACCCAGGTGGGGCGGCGGCGGTGCGGGCGGGTCGCGCCACGCGCGCCGGGTGACCGCCTGGAGGCGCGGCTGGCGTCCGTCGGGCCGGCACCGCGCCTCCAGGCGGTCGCGTCCGCGCCCCGCGGCGAGGTTTCGCGCTGGGCGACAGTTCACGGGCCCCACGACGCGTGAGGTGTCGTTGAGCGCGTGAGGACGGAACTGTTCCCCGCGCACCGGCCGCGTCCGCGCGACACGCGGCCCCGGCTAGAGTGGTCCGCATGCCCCGGGACGAACACGGACACCTGACCGCCGGCCGCATCTCCCCGCTGCGGTCCGTCCCGAAGGAGATCGAGCGTCCGGAGTACGTCGGCAAGGCCGAGCCGCACGAGCACGGACTCGGCGACACGTACACCCCGGACGAGGTCGAGCGGATCCGGACCGCCGGGCGCATCGCCTCCCAGGCCATCGACGCCGTCGGCGCGGCGATCCGCCCCGGTGTCACGACGGACGAGCTCGACCGGATCGGCCACGAGTTCGTCGTCGCGCACGGCGCCTACCCCTCGACGCTCGGCTACCGCGGCTACCCGAAGTCCCTCTGCTCGAGCCTCAACGAGGTCATCTGCCACGGCATCCCCGACGACACCGTCCTGCAGGAGGGCGACCTCGTCAACATCGACATCACCGCCTACAAGGACGGGATGCACGGCGACACGAACCGCACCTTCATCGTCGGGCAGGCGTCGCAGGAGGTCGAGGACCTCGTGACCCGCACGCGACTCGCCCTCGAGCGCGGGATCAAGGCCGTCGCCCCGGGCCGGCAGGTGAACGTCATCGGCCGTGCCATCGAGGCGTACGCGAAGCGCTTCGGCTACGGCGTCGTCCGCGACTACACCGGCCACGGCGTCGGGCGGGCGTTCCACTCCGGGCTGATCATCCCCCACTACGACGCTCCGCGCTTCGACGACGTCATGGAACCCGGCATGGTCTTCACGATCGAGCCGATGCTCACGCTCGGCGGCATCGACGCCGACATCTGGGCCGACGACTGGACCGTCTCCACCCGGGACAAGTCGTGGACCGCACAGTTCGAACACACCCTCGTCGTCACCGAGCGCGGCGCGGAACTCCTCACGGTCTCCTGACCTCCACACCGAAAGGCTCCTCATGACCTCCCTCGCAGTCGGCGTCGACATCGGCGGTACGGGCATCAAGGGCGCGATCGTCGACGTCTCCACCGGCGAACTCACCACCGACCGGATCAAGAAGGCCACGCCCGAGGGCGGGAAGCCGCACGACATCGTCGCCGTGGCCGCGTCCATCCTCGACGAGCTCGCTCCGGCGTCGGACGTGCCCGTCGGGGTCTGCTTCCCGGCGATCGTCCGCGACGGCAAGACCATGTCCGCGGCGAACGTCTCGAAGAAGTGGATCGGCTTCGAGGCCGAGGCGCTCTTCGAGAAGGAGCTCGGCCGCTCCATCCACTTCGTCAACGACGCCGACGCCGCCGGGTTCGCCGAGCAGCAGTTCGGTGCGGCGAAGGGCAAGGACGGCCTGGTCGTCGTCACGACGCTCGGCACCGGGATCGGCACGGCGCTCATCAACGACGGCGTGCTCATCGTGAACTCGGAGCTCGGGCACCTCGAGATCGACGGGCACGACGCCGAGTCGCGCGCCTCGTTCGCCGCGAAGGAGCGCGACGACCTGTCGTGGAAGCACTGGGCGAAGCGGCTGCAGAAGTACTACTCCACGCTCGAGGCCCTGCTCTCCCCGGAGCTCTTCGTCGTCGGTGGCGGGGTCTCGAAGCAGTACGAGGAGTTCCTGCCGCTGCTCGACCTGCAGGCGGACATCATCCCGGCGACGCTCCGGAACAACGCGGGCATCATCGGCGCCGCGACCCTGGCCGCGCGGAGCGCCTGACGCGTCGACGCGCCGTCGTCGCGGCCTCGCCGCGGGTCGAACCACGAATCCGACATCGAACCGGCCCACGCCGCTGGTTCGATGTCGGATTCGTGGTTCGACGTGGCCCCGTGCCCGGTAGACTCGTGCTCGCGAATGGGTCGGTGAGACGGTCGCGTCACTCCCCCGGGAGTGCCGAGGAACGTCCGGGCTCCACAGAGCAGGGCGGTGGGTAACACCCACCCGGAGCAATCCGCGAGACAGTGCCACAGAAAGCAGACCGCCGGCGGCGACGTCGGTAAGGGTGAAACGGTGGTGTAAGAGACCACCAGGGGTCCGGGTGACCGGATCCGCTCGGTAAACCTCGCCCGGAGCAAGGTCAGACAGAGGACGCTGAGGCTGCTCGCCGAGTCCTCGGGTAGACCGCTGGAGGCCGACGGCAACGTCGGTCCGAGAGAGATGGCCGTCACCGCCGCGCGAGCGGCGGGACAGAACCCGGCGTACGGCCGGCCCATTCGCACCCCACGCTCGGCGTGCAAGCGCGGCGCGCGCGCCGACCGCGGCACTGTGCGAGGTTCCGTGCTGCGTGCGACGCCAGCGCCCTCGCACGCAGCGCGAGACCTCGCACACTGCGCCCACGTGCGACGTGACGCGACCAGCGCACGCACGCGACGGACGGGAGGCGCGGTGCCAGCCGACACCGCGCCTCCCGTTCGTCGTCAGGTCGCGCCTAGAGCCCGGACTCCGCGGTCCGCACCAGGATCGCGTCGCTGTCGGGGCAGAGCACGACGTCGTCGGGCGCTGCCCGCCGGATGGTCTGCAGGTCGGAGTTCGTGAGCGTCACGCCGGACGCCGTGGACACCCCGCCCTGCAGCAGCGAGGCGCCGAAGCCGTACCGTGCCCGCTGCCGGTCGTACAGCGCGAGGAGGTCCGCCGGCACCTTCGCGGCGACGGCGGCACGGCTCTGCGTGGCCGATTCACGGTCGGACTCGAGCCGGGCGATCTCGGCGTCGCGCTCGGCCACGAGCCCGGCACGCGCGGCCTCGACGTCGGCGAGCTGCGCTTCGATGTCACCGACGCGGGCGCGGAAGCCGTCCAGGTTCTCCATGACCTCGAGCTCAGCGGTCTCGAGGTCCCCGATGCGGCGCTGCAGCGACTCGAGCTCGCTCTGGAGACCAGCGGCGTCCTTCGCGCTGGACACGTTCTGGAGCATCGTGGTGTCACGCTCCACACGGGCCTGCGCCGTGGCGGTGTCGGACTCGAGGCGGGCGAGTTCGCGCTCGGCGTCCTCGACCTCGCCGGTGGCCGCCGCGAGCTGGGCGCGCAGCCCCGCCGCCGTGGTGCCGAGCTCGGTGAGCCGGTCGCCCTTCTGCAGCGACGTGATGCGGTGCGCGATCCGGGTGACGTCGTTGTCGAGACGCTGGACGTCGAGGAGGATGACCTGGTCCTCGGGTGCTGCCTTCATGGTCAGACTCCTTGTGTGTCGGTGGTGGGTTCGGCGGCCGGCAGGACGGCGAAGTCCCACGGGTCGGTGCGGAGGTCGCTCACGGTGACGCGGACGCCCGCGGCGCGGCGGAGTTGCTCGGCGGCGACGTCGAGCCAGAGCCACTCGGTGGCCCAGTGCGAGGTGTCGATGAGGGCGGGTCCGCCGACGAGCATCGCCTGCTCGCGGAACTCGGACGCCGGGTGGTGCCGGAGGTCGCTCGTGACGTAGACGTCGGCACCGAGCACGTCGGGGTGGCCGAGGTACGCGTCACCGGCGCCGGCGCAGAGCGCGACGGAACGGACGGGCCGGTCGAACTCCCCCGAGACCCGGACGCCGGTCGCGGTGCCGGGCAGGAGGTCCACCAGCGCCCGGGCGAGCGCGCCGAGCGTGGTCGGTTCGGCGAGCACCCCGACGCGGCCGATGCCCGTCGACGGGTCCGCACCGGCCTCGAGCGGGCGCTGGTCGGTCAGGCCGAGCCGGTCGGCGAGCACGGCCGAGGTGCCCGTCGTCACGACGTCGGCGTTGGTGTGCGCGGCGACGAGGGCTGCCCCGCCGCGCACGAGGGTGGCGAGCACGCTGCCCTTGTAGGTCGACTCGGCGATCGTGGTGACGCCGCGGAGCAGCAACGGGTGGTGGGTGAGCAGCAGGTCAGCGCCGAGCTCGACCGTCTCGCGGGCGGTGGCCGGGACGGCGTCGACCGCGAGGTGCACGTGCTCGACCGTCTGGTCGGGGTCCCCCGCCACGAGCCCGACGGAGTCCCAGGACTCGGCGCCGGCGGCGGGCCACAGGTCTTCGATCACGGCCTGGAGTTCGCGGAGCGTCGGCATCCCGTCAGTCTACCGAGCCGCCCGGGTCGGTCCGGGCGCCCTGTGGACGACCACGGGACCGAGCAGCACTGTGGACGACGGGCGACGCGCGGCTGCCCGGTGGATCAGCGGCGACCGAACGCGCGCATGACGACGGCGACGAAGCGCGTCCACCACCCGGCGGAGGCACGGTCCTCGGACGCGACGTCGGCTGCGTGGGCGGGGTGCCCAGCGGGCGTGTGCGCGGCGGGCGCGTGGGCGGCCGTCTCGGCGGTCGTCGGGACGACGGCCTCCGGGAGCACGACAGGCGTGCTGGCCGTCGCGCCGGCGTGCGCCGTCAGCGCGGCGGCGAACGCGGCACGGTCGATCACGGTCGGCCCGGTCGCGGGCTGGACGAGCGGCGTGGGTCGCGTGTTCGCGGACACCGGTGAGACGACCGGGAGGGACAGCACCGGTCGAGCGGGCTCGTCGCGTCCCGGCGTGGTCGCCTCGGGGGCGTCGATCGCGTCCACGACCTCGGTCGCGTCCACGAGTGCGGGAGCCGGTGCGGAGCCCGTCGCGGTGACGACGGCGGTGACGACGGCGGACGCCGGGACGGCGGCCGACGCAGGCACGCCGGCGACCGGCACGCTGCCCGTCGCCGCACGCCGCGCCGCGGCACGGTCACGACGATCGGCCTCGAGCGCGGCATCGGCCAGCAGGTCCGCGAAGACGGCGTGGGCGAACGCCCGAGCGGCTTCGACCTCGGGGTCGCGCTGTCCGGCGACGGTGGCCTCCCACGCGGCGAGGCGAGCGAGGTCCTCGTCACGACGACGGACCTCGTCCTCGAGGATCACGATGCGCTCGATCGTGGTGCGCCCGCTGGCCGAGGACACCTCGACGGCGAGGTCCTCGATGCGGAGGGCGAGGCGCTCCGGTGGTTCGGGGAAGGACGGCGCGCAGACCGCGGCGTGCCGAGCACGGTCGCGGGGGCGACGGAAGGCGGAGTCGTCGACCGGCACACCGGCGTCGACGACGGCCGCGGCGCCGCTGGTCGTGGCGGGCTCGACGGGGGCGTCCGACGCTGCGTCCGGACGCTGCACGGGCCCGGTGACCGGCGGGACCACGAGGTCCGACAGGTACGGGGCGCGCGTCGCCGGGGCGTCACGGAGCCACTCCTCGAGCTCGCGACCGAACGGGTCGACGAGGGGGGTGCGTGCACCGGACTGCGTTTCCATGATCGAAGGATAAATATCGCAACGCTCATCTCGGCGGACATCCCCGGTGTGTCGCCGGAGTCCCTGCCATATCGCCTCGAAGGTGAACGGCGTGTCGCGGACGGTGTCAGAGCGTGCGCTCGAGGTCGTCCACGAGTGCACGGCCGTCCGGCCAGGCACCGACACCACTGGCGACGTTCACGTGGCCGAGCGCGCCGACCCGGACGACTCCGGCACCGAGGACGTCCGCGAACCCCAGGGCCCGGTCGAGCGTGCAGTACGGGTCGTCGTCGCTGACCACCAGACGCGTCGGGACCGCAGGGGCCGCCTGGGCCACCGGCTCGACGAACCCGGCCGCTGCGGCGGGGAACCCCGGCGCGAGCGGGTCCGGCGGCGCCACGAGGAAGGCACCCGCGACCTCGGCGTGTCCGCGCTGACCGAGCCACGCGGCGACGGCGAGGACGCCCAGGCTGTGCGCGATGAGCACCGGCGGTTCGTCGACGGCGGCCACGGCGCTGGTGATCGCGCGGGACCAGTCGTCCGGGTCGGGCTCGCTCCACGACGCCGGTGCGATCCGGACGACCGCGCCCGGGTCCTCGGCCGACCGGTCGTCCTGCCACAGCGACTGCCAGTGGTCGGGGTCGGAGTTCCAGATCCCGGGGACGATCACCCACGGTCGAGGTCTGCGCACCCTCGAAGCGTAGTGGGGGTCGGATCAGCCGTGCAGCGTGTCGCGCGGGTACTCGCCGAACCGGGCGGCGTACGCCCCGGAGAACCGTCCGAGGTGGGCGAAACCCCACCGCACGGCGATCGCGGCGACCGTGACGTCACCGGGCGACGAGCGGCGGAGTTCCTCGCGGACGCGGTCGAGCCGGATGCCGCGCAGCATCGCGTTGGGCGCCGTACCGACCTGCCGCTGGAACGCCTGCTGGAGCCCGCGCACGCTGAGCCCGACGTGTTCGGCGACGTCGGTCGTGCTGATCGGGGTGTGGGCGAACGCGTGCATGTACTCGACGGCCTCGCGGACCCGGCCGGTGGCGCCCTGCGGCAGGGTGATGTCCGGCGCGAGCACGGTGTGCGGGAAGGTGCGGAGGAGCGCGAGGGCGGTGTCCCGGGCGGTCTCCGCGAGGACCAGCTGCGACACCGGTGCCTCGCCGAGCACGGTCTCGGCGGCCCGGCGGACCTGGGCGTTCCACCCGCGGAGGTCCTCGCGCCGCGGCGGCTGGGTGTGGTCGAACACGAGCGGGGCCGGCTGCGTGCCGTGCTCCTCGGCCGCCACGCCCTCGAGGAACGTGCGATCGAACTGGACCAGGCTCTGCCGGAGGTCCTGCAGGTCGAAGGCGAACGGTCGACCGGTCGGGAACATCATCGGCGTGCCGGGCGTGAAGGCGACCTCCTGCCGCCCGACGTCGACGGTGCCCCCACCGTCGGCGAGCCACATCACGACGTACTCGTCGCCGGACTCGAGCTCGCCCTGCATCCGGGCGTCGAACCGGGTGGAGCGGAAGGACATCGTCTCGTCGCCCGTGACCCGGAAGCGGTAGCCGAACGGGCGTTCCGTGCGCTCCGCCTGGAAGCCCACGCTCTCGTACGCGTCCTCGTACATCTGGATCGCCGCCTCGAGGTCGGCCCCGGACGTCTCGAAGCTGATCCTGGGGTCGGGCTCGACGTTCATCGACTGGATCGTGACACGGCGGCACGGAACCCACCGGATGTATGCGCACGCATTGCGGATACCGGCCCACGGGCTGCGCGAAGCGGACGAACCGGTCCGTCAGACACGAGCGGCACTCAGTGGCGCCCGCGCCGGACCGTCCACAGGTTCCGGTCCGCGACCCGTTCGTAGCGAAGGTCGTCGACCACCATCTGCACGAGCGCCAGCCCTCGCCCGCTCTCGGCCAGCGCGTCGGGCAGCTGCGCGGCGGACGGGTCGACCGGCACCGGCACACCGTCGTCGGTCAGCTGCGCCTCGACCGCGTCCGAACCGACGTCGAGGTGGAGCGAGCACGAGACGCCGCGACCGGCCGCCCCGTGCTCGATCACGTTCGAGGTGAGTTCGACCAGCGCGAGCTCGAGGGCCATCCGGTCCTCGGCCGAGACGGTGGGCTCGGTGTCCCACACCGTCGCGAGGAACGCGTGCACCGCCGTGACGTCGTCCGGCGGGCACGCCAGGTCGAGGCTGTGCCCACCCACCGCGGCGTTCATGCCCAGTCGGTCACCGCGGCGTCCCCGTCCGGGTACGTGCGGAGGATCTTGTCCATGTTGGAGAGCTTCAGCACCATCTCGACCTGGTCGGACGGCGCCGCGATGCGGAGGTCCCCGCCGGCCTGCCGCGCGGCCTTGAGCGACCCGACGAGCGCGCCGAGACCGGAGGAGTCCATGAACTCCACCCCGGACAGCTCGACGACCACGCGGGGCCGTCCGTCGCCGACGACCTTCGCGACGGTCTCGCGGAACGTCGGGGCCGACACCATGTTGAGTCGGCCGCTGCACTCGAGCACGGCGGCGCCGGCGTCCGCTTCGTGTACGACGATGTCCATGTCGGTGCCTCCTGGGATCGGTGCGGGGTGCACCCTGCAACCTACCGGGTCCGGGTCACGAACCCGTCGAGGCGCGTCCGGTCCGTCGCGTCGCCAGCAGCTGCACGACCACGGCGGCCGCCATGAGCACCGCCATCACCGACCCCATCGCGACGGCCGTCCCGCCGAGCGCTCCCGCGAGCGGCGTGCCGAGGCCGCCGAGCCCGAACGTCAGCCCGCCCTGCAGTGCCGCTGCGGTCCCCGGGTGCGCGGCACCGACGTGCTGCGTGCGGGTCATCGCCGCCGGCAGGACGAACCCCCACGCCGCGGTCACGACGGCGAGCGAGACCCAGACCGGCACCGCGCCGGCTCCGAGCAACGCGGACACGAGGACGCCCGTCGCGCCGAGGGTCCCGAGCGCCAGGCCGAACGACAGCAGTGCGTCCTCCGAGAACCGACCGACCACGCGGCGGAACACGAGCGTCGTGACGATCATCATCGAGGCGTTCGTGGCGAACACGAGGGTGTACATCCCCTCCGAGAACCCGAAGCCGGTCTGGAACACGAACGAGCTCGTGGCGATGTACGCGAAGAACCCGATGGTCGAGAGCACCCCGGTCAGCACGTACGCACGGAACCGCGGGATGCCCATGAGCTCGCGGATGCGCCCCCAGTTCGCACCGAGGCCCACCCCGCCGCGGAACGCCCGCGGCAGGGTCTCGTGGAACCGGACGACCACGGCGACGAAGAACACCGCACCGAGCACCGCGAGGACGACGAACATGAGTCGCCAGGTGCCGACCGTCAGCACCGCTCCCCCGGCCAGCGGGGCGACGACCGGGCCGATCGCGTTGATGGCCGCGAGGGTCCCGAACACCTTCGCCATCCGCGGCCCGTCGACCACGTCCGAGACCATCGCCCGCCCGGCGACCGCCCCGGCCGCACCCGCCAGCCCCTGGAACACCCGCGCCACGACGAGCGTCACGACGTCCGGCGCGATCGCGCACCCGACGGAGGCGACGGCGAAGACCGCCGTGCCGACGAGCATCAGCGGACGCCGCCCGATGCCGTCGCTCACCGGTCCGGCGAGCAGCTGCCCGACGGCGAACGCGACGAGGAACGCCGTCAGGGACAGCTGCACGGCACCGGGCGTCGTGCCGAGGTCGCGTGCGATCGCCGGCAGGGCCGGGATGTACATGTCGGTCGCGAACGGCGAGACGCCGACGATCAGGGCGAGCGGCAGGATCGGTGGGAGGGCGCTCGTCCGGCTGGTCGGTCCTGTGCGCTCCGTCGTCACGTCGGCCACGCTACGCGCCCCCGAATCGATTCGACAAGGGCGGTGGTGTCGCGTTGCCTACACCGAGACGGCCTGGAGGGACGGTGCCAGCTGGCACCGCGCCTCCTGGGCCCGAGATGGTCGCGTCGACGACCGACGGCCGGTCCGCGCGGATCAGCCCGTGTTCTGCAGGCCGGCCGCGATGCCGTTCACGGTGAGGAGGAGCAGCCGGTGGTCACCGTCCGTCGGGTCCGTGCTGCCCGAGGTGCGGATCGCGCGGAGCGCCCGGAGCTGCAGGTGCGAGAGCGCGTCGACGTACGGGCTGCGGAGCCGGACGGCGCGTGCGAGGACGGGACGGTCCTCGAGGACGTCGCTCCCGCCCGAGACGCGCAACACCCACTCGCGCGTGCGGAGCATCTCGTCGAGGACCTTCGCGGCGAGGTCGTCGCGGTCCGCGAGCTCGAGGTACCGGCGGGCGATGTGCTCGTCGGTCTTCGCGAGCGACATCTCGACGTTCTTGATCATCGCGCCGAAGAGGGGCCACTCGGCGTACGCGGTGCGGAGGAGCTCCACGTCGCCGACGGCCTCGAGCGCGGAACCGAGGCCGTACCACCCGGCGAGGTTGATGCGCGCCTGCGTCCACGAGAACACCCACGGGATCGCCCGGAGGTCCTCGAGCGACTCGACGCTCAGACCGCGGCGGGCCGGACGGGAGCCGAGCGGGAGCAGACCGATCTCCTCCATCGGGGTCACGCGCGCGAACCACGGCGCGAAGCCGTCCGCCTTCACGAGGCCGTAGAACGCCTCGCGCGAGACGTCGTCGAGCTGCTGCGCGAGGTCGGCGAAGCGCGTGGCGGCGACGGCCGTGCGGTCCTCGTTCGACGGCGAGGACGCGAACAGCGTGGCCGAGGCCATCTGCTCGAGGTGCCGCGCGGCGATGTCCTTGTCGCCGTACTGGGCGAAGATGACCTCGCCCTGCTCGGTGAGCTTGAGGCGTCCGTCGATGGAACCGCGGGGCTGGGCCAGGACGGCCTCGTTCGCCGGGCCACCACCGCGGCCGAGCGAGCCGCCGCGGCCGTGGAACAGCGTGAGCTCGACGTCGTTGTGCTTCGCCCAGTCGGCGATCCGGGCCTGTGCGTCGTAGAGCGCGAGGTTCGCCGACACCGGACCGACGTCCTTGGAGGAGTCGGAGTAGCCGAGCATGACCTCGAGGCGGCGACCGGTCGCTGCGAGGCGACGCTGGAACGGCTCGGTGCGGACGGCCTCGTCGAGGATGTCGACACTGGCGTGCAGGTCCGCGAAGGTCTCGAACAGCGGGATGACGTCGAGCACCGGGGCGGCCTCGGGCGACCCGAGTGCGGCGACCGCGAGCTCGTGGACGTTCGCGAGGTCGGCTGCCGACTGCGTGAACGACACGATGTAGCGGCTGGCGGCGCGGACGCCGTAGCGGGCCTGCAGCGCGGCGATCGTACGGAACACGGCGAGGACCTCTTCCGTGGTCTCGCTCAGCTCTCCACCGGCGCGGATCTCGGCGAGGGCGTTCCGGTGCACCTGCGAGTGCTGCCGGACCTCGAGCTCGGCGAGGTGGAACCCGAAGGTCTCGACCTGCCAGACGAGGTTCTGCAGCTCGCCGTTCGCGGGACGGGTGGCCCCGGCCGCGACGAGCGAGGTCTGGATCGTGCGGAGGTCGGCCAGGAGCGCGTCCGGCCCGGGGTAGGCGAGCTCGGCCTCGCCCCGGCGCGTGGCGTCGATGCGGGCGGCGACGAACAGGAGCGCCCGACGGTGCGTCTCGTTCGGCGCACGGACCCCGATGCGCTCGGCGATCCCGGGGTCGAGGGACTCCTGCGCGGCGACGAGCGCGGTGAGACCGGCGTCCGCCGGGGTCTCGCTCGCGTCGAGGGTGAGGGTGCTGCCGATGCGGGTGGCGGCGCGGGAGAGCCCGAGCAGGATGTGCTCGGCCGCGATCTCCGCCGCCTGGCGGGTGACGTCCGCCGTGACGTGCGGGTTGCCGTCGCGGTCGCCGCCGATCCAGGTGCCGAAGCGCACGAACGCCGGTGCGGTGACCGGCACGCGGCCGGCGTCGTCACCGAGCAGCCGGTCGTCGAGCAGGCGGTAGACCTGCGGGACGATCTCGAACAGCGTCTGGTCGAACACGCTCATCGCCGTGCGGACCTCGTCGAGCGGGGTCGGGCGGGTCGTGCGGAGCGGCGAGGTGCGCAGGAGGGTCGTGATCTCCTCGAGCAGCCGGCGCTCGTTCTCGGCGAGGGCCGTGGTGTTCGTCGTCCGGTCGCGCTCGTCGATGAGGTCGGTGATGCGCCGCACGGCCGTGGTCACCGCGCGTCGGCGGGCCTCGGTCGGGTGCGCCGTGAGGACCGGGTGGAACCGGAGTTCGCGCAGCCGGGCCGCAGCGGCCTCGTCGCCGACCTGCTCGACGAGCGAGGCGTACGTCGCCGGGAAGGAGTCCCCCGCGAGTCCGCCGTCGTCGCCGCGGTGCCGGAGCACGCGCACGCGGTGGTGCTCCTCGGCGAGGTTCGTGAGGTGGAAGTACGTGGTGAACGCCTGTGCCACGGCTTCGGCACGCTCGGCGGACAGGTCCGCGACGATGGCCTCGGCACGCGCGGCCCCCTCGGCCTCGCCGCCCTCGTACGCGTCGATGACCGCGGCGCGGAGGCTCTCCACGTCGTGCAGGAGGTCCTCGCCGCCGGTCTCCCGCAGGACGCGTCCGAGCAGCTTGCCGAGGTACCGCACGTCGGAGCGCAGGTCGCTGTCGACCGCGCCACTGACGTCGTCCCGCGCGCGTCCGTGGCGCGTCTGACCGTCGATCGTCATGTGGTCCTCTCCGGGTCTCAGCCGGGAAGGTCGTCCCGGTATCCCAGCAGCGTATCGGCCCGTCGGGACCGGTGACGACAACCGTCCGGACGGACCGCGGCGGGCGGGTGCGCGGCCTCGCTTCGTGAGCAGAAGAGGTCGTCGCGGCCAAGGGGACCCGACCGTTCCTGCTCACGAAGTGCCTCGGGCGCGGCGCCCGTTCCCATCGCACCCGGACGGACCACGGCGAGCGTTCGTAGAATCCGGCCAGGGATGCTCCGCATCCGTGGGTGGAGGGACGCCATGGACGAGACGGCCGAGCCGGCAGACCGCGAACCCGCCACGGGGCGGACGCAGGACGACGTGGGGACGGGATCCGCGGCTCCTGGCCCGCCGGCCGACACGGCGGTCCGGAAGCCGCCCGTCGAGCGCTGGGTCTTCTGGCCGGCCGCGGGGATCGTGCTCGCGTTCGTCGCCGTCGCGCTCGCCGCGCCTCGTGCCACCGAGGACGTCTTCTCGGCCGTCCAGGGGTGGATCGTGCGGGACTTCGGCTGGTACTACGTGATCGCCGCGGCCGCGTTCGTCGTCTTCGCGATCTGGATCGGGTTCAGCCGGTTCGGCGACATCGTGCTCGGCCAGGACGACGAGGCGCCCGAGTTCTCGACGCTCTCGTGGCTCTCGCTGCTGTTCGCCGCGGGCATGGGCATCGGGCTCGTGTTCTACGGCGTTGCCGAGCCCCTCAGTCACTTCGCCTCACCACGGCCGGGGGTGACGGGCGACGACGACGCCCTCGCGCAGCAGGCGCTCACGCAGACGTTCCTGCACTGGGGCCTGCACGCGTGGGCGATCTACGTCGTGGTCGGGCTCGCCCTGGCGTACGCGATCCACCGACGGTCGCGACCGGTGTCGATCCGCTGGGCGCTCGAACCGCTGCTGGGCAAGCGCGTGGTGGGCGGGTGGGGCAACCTCATCGACGTCCTCGCGCTGATCGGCACACTGTTCGGCGTCGCGACGTCGCTCGGGCTCGGCGTGCTCCAGATCGGGTCGGGGCTCGAGTACACCGGGGCGGCGGAGAACACCCGGGGCCTGCAGATCGGACTGATCGTCGTCGTCACGCTGATCGCCGTCGGGTCGCTGCTGAGCGGTGTCGGCAAGGGCATGAAGATCCTGTCGAACATCAACCTCGTGCTGGCGGCCGTGCTGCTCGTCTTCGTCCTGCTCGTCGGGCCGACGCAGTTCCTGCTCGGCGAGTTCGTGCAGTCGATCGGGCAGTACGTGCAGGGGTTCGTCGGGCTGGCGTTCGACACGAGCGCCTTCGCGGGTCAGGCCGGGCAGGAGTGGCAGGGCGCGTGGACGACGTTCTACTGGGGCTGGTGGATGTCGTGGGCGCCGTTCGTCGGCATCTTCATCGCGCGGATCTCCCGCGGACGGACCGTCCGGCAGTTCGTGCTCGGCGTGCTGTTCGTCCCGACGCTGCTGACCTTCCTCTGGTTCGCGATCATGGGCGGGACCGCGCTGTACGACCAGCTGCACGGCACCGGCGACCTCGTCGGGGCGGACGGCAGCGTGTCCGTCGAGCAGGTCCTGTTCCAGCTGCTCGGCGGGATGCCCGCCGGATCGGTGCTCGTGATCGGGGCGATCATCCTGATCGGGGTGTTCTTCGTGACCTCGGCGGACTCGGGTGCGCTCGTGATGGGCATGATCGCGACCGGCGGGCAGATCGAGCCGAAGAACTGGATCCGGGTGTTCTTCGCCGGGGTCACGGCACTCGTCGCGGTGGCGCTCCTGCTCGCGGGCGGGCTGAACGCGCTGAAGACCGCGGCGATCACGACGGCGCTCCCGTTCAGCGTCGTGATGGTGCTGATGTGCTGGTCGACGGTGATCGCCTTCACGCGGGAGCGTCGGGCGTACGCGCGGGCGGAGCGTCGGGCGTTGATGGCGGACCTCGCGGACTTCTACCAGCAGGAGGTCGTCGAACCCGCGGAGCGCGCGCCGAAGACCGGCCCGATCCAGAAGCTCGCGCGCCGCATGCGGCACTGAGGCGGGGGCGGGGCGGCGGGCGCGCTTCGTGAGCAGAAATGGTCGCCTGGGCTGCCCGCACCCGACAGTTTCTGCTCACCAAGCGCCCGCCGCTCGGCGCGGCGCGGGCGGCACGGGCGGCACGGCGCGCGGGCCCCGCGGCGCGGCACGAACGAGGGAGCGCCGGGATCGCGGCGCGTGGCGGAAGCACCCCTGCGAAGCGACGCGCTCCGCGATCCCGGCGGGTCTGGTGGGCGGCACGTGGCCGCTCGGGTCAACTCGGCTCGGTCACGCGATCACGGCCACGTCGTCGCCCGCGCCGTGCGGCCCGTCATCGTCGGACCACGCCGCGGCACGGCCGAGCACCGGTCCCCGTGTCGCGTCGAGCCCCGCGAGCAGCCCGCTGTCGAGCCGGTGCGCCAGCTCGACCTCGGCGATCACCCGTTCGCGTTCCTCGGCCGACCACGGAGCCGCGTCGAGCTGCGCCCGGTAGGTCTGCTCGAACGCACTCGGATCGGCGACCTGGTCGAAGATGTAGAACAGGACGCCGTTCGTCTCGAAGCCGAACTGCTCCGCGAGCAGTCGTCCGATGAGACGCCCGCCGGACAGGTCGCCGAGGGACCGCGTGTAGTGGTGGGCGACGAACCCGCCGGGCCACGTCGCCGCGACCTCGTTCAGTCGTCGGACGTACGCGGTGGTCTCGGGCAGCGGGCACACGAGCTCGGACCAGTCCGGACCGATGAGGTACTCGAGGTCCGCCCGGATCGCCGGCATCCGCGTCAACTGCGACGTGACGAAGGGGGAAGCCACGGGGTGGTCCGCCATCCGCTCGGCCGCGCGCTCGAGGGCGGCGTACACGAACGCGTACTGTCCGAGCAGGGCCGCGTACTCGCCGACGTCGCACCGCCCGGCGAGCAGGTCCTGCATGAACCCGTCGCCGCCCGACCCCTGCGAGCGACGCGTGCGCCGACGCAGCAGCTCGGAGAACGGGATGACTGTGTCCATGGAGGTAAGGCTAACCTTACTGAGCGGTACGTCAAGCACAGCGCACCCAGAAGTCGAGAGAGGAAGCTCGCACCGATGAGCTCGAAACCCAAACGCCCCCAGCACGTCTTCGTCGTCGACCGCACGGAGCGTCTCTCGCCGCACATGGTCCGCGTCCACCTCGGCGGTCCCGCCTTCGACGAGTTCGTCGCGGCAGCGGACCCGGAGCGGCTCGCCGCCACGGACAAGTACGTCAAGCTCCTGCTCGCGAAGCCGTCGCTCGGGCTCACGCCGCCGTACGACCTCGAGTCGCTGCGCGAGTCGCTCCCGAAGCACGACCGGCCGGCGCGCCGCACCTACACCGTGCGCGCCGTCGACCACGAGGCGAAGACCATCGCCGTCGACTTCGTCGTGCACGGCGACGACGGCCTCGCGGGTCCCTGGGCGGCCTCGGCGCAGCCCGGCGACCTCCTCGCGCTCTCCGGTCCCGGCGGCGGGTACGCCCCGTCCACCGACCCCGCCGTCACCCACGTGCTGCTCGGCGACGACAGCGCGCTCCCCGCGATCTCCGCCGCCCTCGAGGGCATGGCCGACACCGCCACGGGCGTCGCCCTCGTCGAGGTGGCGGGTCCGGCCGACGAGCAGGACGTCGCGCACCCGGCCGGGGTCGACCTGCGGTGGCTGCACCGCGACGCCACCGGCGCCGAGCCGGGCACGCTGCTGCTGGAGGCGGCTCGCTCGCTGGAGCGCGCCTCCAGGCCCGTGCAGGTGTTCGCGCACGGCGAGCGGACCGCGATGAAGGCGATCCGTCGACTGCTGCAGGACGACTGGGGACTCGAGAAGTCCGAGATGTCGCTGTCCGCGTACTGGGCGCTCGGGCGCGCCGAGGACCGGTTCCAGGAGGAGAAGCGCGAACCGATCGGCGTCATCTTCACCGAGTAGCGCTCGGGCCTGGAGGCGCGGCTGACGTCGGTGGGTCGGGCTAGCGTTCCCGGCATGGTCGCCCTCTCGTGCTGCGCGCCCGGTTGCGACGCCGGTGCGGTCGCCGGGTCGGCGGTGCCCGCGGTGCCGCTGTGCGCCGGACACGTCGCCCTCGTGGTCGACGCCGCCGCCGAGCACGTCGGCGTCGAGGACGTGCTGCCCGGCCCGTGCCCGGTGTGCGGGTCGCGGGTCGGGGTGCGCTTCCCGTCGGGTGCGGTGTGTGCGGCGTGCGAGTGGCGCTGGGGCGACGTGCCGGACGGGGACCTCGCTCCCCCGCGGGTCGACGTCGTGTACTACCTGCGGATGCGGGACGACTTCGGCGACCGGATCAAGATCGGGACGACGGCGAACCCGCGGCAGCGGCTCGCGGCGATCCCGCACCAGGACCTCCTCGGGTTCGAGCGCGGCGACCGGACGCTCGAGCGGCGGCGGCACGCGCAGTTCGCCGGGTCGCGGTACCCCGGTACGGAGTGGTTCCGGGTGACGCCGGAGTTGCTCGAGCACGTCGCGGTCGTGGCCGCGGGCGTGAGTGACCCGTGGGAGCTGCACGCCCGGTGGCGGAGCGAGGCGCTGGCGCTGCGCGGGTGAGGCGCGGCGCGGCGCGGCGGCGCGGCGGCGCGGCGGGTGCACGCCGCCAGCGGGCGCCCGCGGCCGGCGGCGGGTGCTGCGCACAACGCAAGGCACGCCGAACCGCGGGGAACCGCGGTTCCGGCGCACTGTGGTTGTGCGGCGGGCGGGCGCGCGCCGCCAGCGGGCGCCCGCGCGCGTCGAACCACGAAAGCGACGTCGCACCAGCCATCGCGGCCGGTTCCATGTCGCTTCCGTGGTTCGACACGGCGGCGCCGGCGGGCGGTGGGTGCTGCGCACAACGCAAGTCACGCCGAACCGCGGGGAACCGCGGTTGAGGCGCACTTCGGTTGCGCGGCGGGTGAGCGCACGCCGCCAGCGGGCGCCCGCGCGCGTCGAACCACGAAAGCGACGTCGCACCAGCCGTCGCACGCGGTTCGACGTCGTTTCTGTGGTTCGAGGCGGCGCCGCCGGCGGGCGGTGGGTGCTGCGCACAACACAAGTCACGCCGAACCGCGGGGAACCGCGGTTCCGGCGCACTGTGGTTGTGCGGCGCCGACGCCCGGCCGCCCAGGCGTCAGCGCGCGTACGCGTCGACGAAGAGGGCGCCGCGGACCTCGCGCAGCGTGTCGGCCAGGCGCGCGATCGTCCGGCCGGAGATCCCGGAGACCTCGAGGTCGTACGGCCCCAGCGCCTGCAGCCGCCCGGTCCGGATGCGGACGACCTCCCACCCGACACCGCGCACGGCACGGTCCTTCCGGCGGTCCGTCTCCTGCCGGGGTCCGACGTGCTCGAGGCCGTGACGTCCGGTGGAGTCGTACTCGATCGCGACGCGGAGCTCCGGCAGGATGATGTCCGGCCAGACCTCGACGTGGTCGAAGAACGGTCGGTCGAGGCGGATCGCGGAATGGTCGAACGTGAAGGCGAACCGCTCGGCGAGGGCGGCACGGAGCTCGGCCTCGACCGCGGAGGCCGTCGCCGGGGCGCACACGCTCGTGAACGACTCCCCCGAGGGCAGCCGCGGCGTCTTCGGGCAGATCGACCGCGGGACGGCCGGGGGCCGGGGCCGGCGGGGTGCACCGGGTTCCGGGCGACGAGGACGGGACCGCGTCGATGCCACAGCACCGGCCGGAGTCCCTCGAGCAGGAGCCGCGGGCAGCGTCTGCCGACCGGTGACGCGCACGACCCGCTGCGGGACCGGCACCGCGGCCGGCCAGTCGGACGGCAGCACGGGCCAGCGCTGCGGCTGGGCCTGGACGGCGCACTCGGGGCACCACACCGACCGGCGTCGTTCCCGCCCCGGACGGGAGCGCTGCTCACCCGGGGTCGCGACGAACACGTGCCCGACGTCGCACTCCCACGTCAGCAGGACCTCGGCAGCGGGTGGTACCTGGCTGAGGACGACGCCGTGGTTCCACTCCGGGTGGTACTGCCGGACGAGCACCGGGTACGAGGACCACTCGGCACGGAACTCCCCCACGGCGTACGGCACCGCCACGCCGCGCGACCACTGTCGGCGGCGCCACCACGCGTCGACGGGTTCGGCCACGCTGCCACGCTAGGCAGCACCACCGACAACCGCCACGGCGACGGGGATCAGTCCGCGAGGGCGTTCCGCACGTAGCCGACGAGGGCGTTCGCGTGCCCGTGTCCCATGCCGTGCTCGGTCTTGAGCCAGGCGACGACCTCCATGTGTTTCTGGCCGTCGAGCCGGTCCGCGACGAGGTCGAGCCACTCCTGCACCGGACGCCCGTAGGTCTTCTCGATGCTCGGGAAGTACGACGCCGGTCCCTTCGGCTTGCTGCCGTCGGCCGGGGGCTCCGGTGCGGTCACGCGGTGTGCGGTCATGGGGGTCACGATAGCCGCCGTCCCGCGTCACAGAGCGTCATCCGATCCCCGCGTGTGACGCCGGGTTCCCTCCCGTGCCGATGTGTTTCGCGCGGCGTTGTCGCGCCTCGGAGCACCTCCTACGGTCGCGACATGACCCAGACCACCGACACGGAGCGCCCGACCGGAAGCCCCGCCGGAACTCCGACCGGAAGCACGGCCGGAAGCACGGCCGACGCGACCATCGACGCCGCCGGCCGCGCAGCGCTCGACCGCCCCGTCGTCCCGCTGCGCCACCCGCTGCGGTGGATCGCCGCGGCGGTCGTCCTCGTGGTCCTCCTGAACTTCGTCGAGACGCTCTTCACCAACGAGCAGTGGGGCTGGCCGGCGGTCGGCAGGTGGCTGTTCAGCCCGGCGATCCTGACCGGCCTGCAGCTCACCCTCGTCGCGACGGCACTGAGCGCGGTGATCAGCTTCGCCGGCGGCATCGTCGTGGCGATCGGCCGGCTCTCGCGCAACCCGGTGCTGTCCGGGCTCGCCTGGGGCTACGTGTGGCTGTTCCGTTCGGTGCCGCTCATCCTGGTGCTCGTCTTCCTCTACAACCTCGGGTCGCTGTACCCGACCATCGGCATCGGCGTCCCGTTCGGACCGCAGTTCGAGGTCCCGACCGCGAACGTCCTCGGCGACCTGGCGATCGGCGTCATCGGGCTGAGCCTCAGCGAGATCGCCTACGCGTCGGAGATCGTCCGCGCCGGCGTGCTCGCCGTCGACCACGGCCAGCACGAGGCCGCGCAGGCCCTCGGGCTCCCCCGCCGCCGCCAGTTCGTGCGGGTCATCCTGCCGCAGGCGCTCCGCTCGATCGTGCCGGCCTTCGTCAACCAGATCGTCGGCCTGCTCAAGGCGTCCTCGCTGCTGTTCTACGTGTCGCTCCTCGACCTGTTCGGCGTGGTGCAGAACCTGTCGAGCACGTACCCGACGGACATCATCCCGCTGCTCGTCGTGGCGACGATCTGGTACCTCGCGCTCACGAGTGCGGTGTCGATCGTCCAGTACTACGTCGAGCGATGGACGGCGCGCGGCTCGGTCCGCGCGCTCCCGCCGACGCCGTTCCAGCGGCTCCGGTCCGCGGTGCGCCGCGGTCCCGGGCGCGGCCGGGGAGGCCCAGGAGGCGCGGATCGCCCCTCCTCGTCGGCACGCGCTGCACAGGCGGTCGCCGCCGACCGCGTGGTCGCGTCCGGCCAGAACGACGGGAAGGCCATCTGATGAGCGCCACCATCGGCATCCACGGCGCCGGGAAGGCCTTCGGCGAGAACGTCGTCATCGACGGCGTCGACCTGTCGCTGCCGTCCGGGAGCGTCACCGTGATCCTCGGCCCGTCCGGGTCCGGCAAGTCCACGCTGCTGCGGGCGATCAACCACCTCGAACCCCTCGACCGCGGTGTCGTCACCGTCGGCGGCGAGACCATCGGCGTCCGGGTGCGGACCGGCCGCGACGGGGTCCCGCGCTACAAGGAGCTGCCCGAGCGCCTGATCCTGCGGCAGCGCTCCCGGATCGGGTTCGTGTTCCAGCACTTCAACCTGTTCCCGCACCTCACCGCGCTCGAGAACGTGGCCGAGGGCCCGATCGCCTCCGGTGTCCCCGCCGCCACCGCGAAGGCCCGGGCCCAGACGCTGCTCGAACGCGTCGGCCTCGGCGACCGCGGAGCCACCCGCCCGCGCCAGCTCTCCGGCGGGCAGCAGCAGCGCGTGGCGATCGCCCGGGCGCTGGCGCTCGAGCCCTCGGTGGTCCTGCTGGACGAACCGACCTCGGCGCTCGACCCGGAACTGGTCGGCGAGGTGCTCGGCGTGATCACGGACCTCGCCGAGTCCGGCACGACGCTCGTCATCGTCACGCACGAGGTCGCCTTCGCCCGCGAGGTCGCCGACCACGTCGTCTTCCTCGACCACGGCCGCATCGTCGAGCAGGGCCCACCGGCGCAGCTCATCGACGACCCGCAGCACCCCCGCACGCGCGACTTCCTGTCCCGCGTCCGCTGAACTCCCCACCCGTTCCGACCCGACCCCTGGAGAACCATGTCCCCGATCACCCCCTCCCGCTGGCGGCACCGCGCCGGCGCCCTCGTCCTCGCCACCGGCGTCGTCGTCGCCCTCGCCGGCTGCGCCGCGAACGCCAGCGCCGGCACCGGCTCGGACGACGGCACCGTCACGATCGGCGCCGCCTCGAACGGCGCCGCGACCGAGACGAAGGTCTCCGTGCAGGAAGACTCGAAGCTCCACGACGAGCTCCCCGCCGACGTCAAGCAGTCCGGCAAGCTCGTCATCGGCATCGGGGCCCTGCCGTCCGGGTACCCGCCCCTCGCCTTCACCGGCGACGACCAGAAGACGCTGACCGGTTCCGAGCCCGACCTCGGCCGTCTCGTCGCGGCGAAGCTCGGCCTCGAGCCCCAGGTGAAGAACGCCACGTGGGACAACCTGTTCGTCGGCATCGACGGCGGGTCGGTCGACGTCGGCCTGTCGAACATCACCGTGACGGAGCAGCGCAAGGAGAAGTACGACTTCGCCTCGTACCGCCAGGACAACCTCGCGCTGCAGGTGAAGGAGGGCAGCTCCCTGCGGTTCGACGGTGATCCCTCCGTGCTCGCCGGCAAGACGATCGCCACCGACTCCGGCACGAACCAGGAGAAGATCCTGCTCGGGTGGAAGGCCGACCTCGCGAAGCAGGGCAAGACCATCACGGTGAAGTACTACCCGGACGCGAACGCGAAGCTCCTCGCCGTGCAGTCCGGCAAGGTCGACGGCTACCTCGGCCCGAACCCGACGATCGCCTACCAGAACAAGCAGAACGCGGGGACGGCGAAGGCGACGACGACCGCGGGCACGTACTCGGGTGCCGGCGCCGACCTGCAGGGGCTCATCGCGGCGACCACCAAGAAGGGCGACGGGCTCGCGAAGCCGGTCCAGGAGGCCATCGACGAGCTCATCGACGACGGCACGTACGCCAAGTGGCTCACGGCCTACAACCTGTCGAACGAGGCCGTGAAGCAGTCCGAGCTCAACCCGGAGGGCCTGCCGCTCGACGCCGGCTGACCCGGCACGCGCGGGACGCGCGCACACGACGGACGGGAGGCGCGGGGGCCCCGGGGGCCCCCCCCCCCCCCCCCGGGCCCGGCGCCCCCCCCCCCGGCGCCCCCCCGGGCGGTGCCGGGGCCGCGCGCCCCCCGGGCAGGGCCCCTCCGGGGGGGCGGT
>NZ_JBIVBW010000006.1:90592-272953 GCF_044746255.1 Curtobacterium sp. NPDC086286 | reverse complement strand
CCCCCCCCGCGGGGGCCCCCCCCCCCGGGGGGGGGGGCCCCCCCCCCGGGGGGGGGGGGGGGGGCCCGGCGGCCCCCCCGCCTCCCGTCCGTCGGCCGGCCACGTCTCAGACCGCGGCCGGCACCGCCTGCTCGGCACGCCGCGCCCACTCGGCCGCGAGCAGCTCGTAGGAGCGCACCCGCGCGTCGTGGTCGTGCGTGATCGTCGTGACGAGGAGCTCGTCCGCCCCGGTGGCACGCCGCAGCGTCTCGAGCTGGTCCGCGACCGTGCCGGCATCGCCGACGAACCGCGTGGCGATGCGGTCCGCGACCGATGCCGCCGCAGCGTCGTCCAACGGGTGCTCACGGGCCCACTCGGGCGTCGGGTACTCGATCGCCCCGACACCGGAGCGGATGGAGTGCACCCACTGGCCGTAGCCGAGGGCGAGTCCGGACGCCTCGTCGGTGTCCCGGCCGACGACGACGTCCGCCGACACGATGACGTGCGGCGCGTCGAGCACGCCGGGGCGGAACGCGTCGCGGTACGCCTCGACCGACGCCAGCACCGTGCCCGGCGACGTGTGGTAGTTCGCGCCGTAGGGCAGGCCGAGCGCGCCGGCGGCCCGTGCGCTCGCACCCCCGGTGGAGCCGTGGATCCAGAGTTCGACGGGGGTACCGGCGGCGGGCGGCGCTTCGACGACCGCGCCGTCGTGCGACCAGGTCCCGGCGAACAGCGCTCGGATCAGGTCGAGTTCGCCCTCGAACCGGTCGACGTCGCCCGGCACCCGACCGAGCAGCTCGCCCTGCAGCGCGAACCGGCTGCGCGGGGCGATCCGGAAGTCGAACGGTGCCGGGATGAGCAGCCCGTCGACGACCTCGTCCTCGCGCGGGGCGAGCGACGGCGGCTTCGGGGCACCGGGCGCGGGGGCACCGGACCGGCCGAGACCGAGGTCGATCCGCGGCCCGTACAGCGCGGCGAGCGTGCCGAAGGTCTCGGCGATCTGCAGTCCGCGGACGTTGCCGACCAGCGTCGCCGCGCTGCCGACGCGGATCGTCGAGGTCGCGGCGGCCACGGCCCCGATCACGATGTTCGGTGCGCTGCCGGCGACACCCGGGTTGAGGTGGTGCTCGGCGAGCCAGTACCGGGCGTACCCGGCACGCTCGGCGTGCTGCGCGAGGTCGATCGTGCGGTGCAGCGCCTGCGCGGCGGTGGACCCGGCGCTGACCGGGACGAGGTCGAGGACGGACAGGGGGACGGCGGTCATGCTGCGTCCGTCCAGGCGCCGGTGAGCTGGTCGAGGCGGGTGTCCGCGCCGAACGTGATGCCGTGCACGTCCTTCGTGGTGGCGATGATGCTGGTGAGCTCGTGCACGGGGACGAAGTCCACCTGCGACGCGATCCGTTCCTGGATCGCCGCGAACGTGGCCGCTCGCTCGGTGGCGGACGACTGCGAGAGCTCCTTCGTGAACAGGGCGTCGAGCGTGCCGTCGGCGGCGCCGATCGACTGGGCGCCGTCGCTCGAGAACTTCGAGCGGAGGACGTCGCCGTCGGCGCGGGAGCTGTTGTCCCACGCGAGGTCCCAGTCCCCGCTCGTGGTGTTGGCGAGGTACTGCGGGACGGTGCCGCTCTCGAGGGTCAGACCGACGCCGACCTTCCGCAGCTCCTGCTGGATGAGTTCGAGCGAGGTCTGGTTCGGCCCGAAGTTCGTGATCCAGATGAGCTTGAGCCGCAGCTCCTGGCCGTCCTTCGCCCGGATGCCGTCGGAGCCGGTCTTCCACCCGGCCTCGTCGAGCGCCTGCTCGGCCGCGGCCGGGTCGTACGAGATCGCCGAGGAGGTGTCGGTGTACCCGGGGGTGGTCGAGCCGAGCACCGACGTCGCGACCTCGAACAGGTCGTTCAGCGACGTGTCCCGGACGGTCTTCGGGTCGACGGCCTGCGCGATCGCCCTGCGGACGACGAGGTCGGACACGAGCGGGCGCTTCTGGTTGAACGTGAGCCCGAACACCTGCCCGGGGTTGGCGCGGGTCACGAGCTCGTACTGCGACTCGAGCGTGTCGACGTCGCTCGGCTGCACGCTGCTGATCGCGTCGAGCTGGCCGGACTGCAGGCTGCCGGTGCGGACGCTCGCCTCCGGGACGACCTGGAACGTCACCTTCGACAGGTGCGCCGCGCCGGTGTTCGACCGCGCGGCCGGGCCCCAGTCGTAGTCCTTGCGCTTCGTCAGGACGGTGGAGGTGTTCTTCGTGTACGACGACAGCGTGAACGGCCCCGTCCCGATGACGGCCGTGCCGTCGGCCCGGTCCTCGAACGGCGTCTCGGTGGTCTTCGGCGCGACGATGCCGAGCGCGACCGACGCGGTGGCGTTCGGGAACGCGGCGTTCGGCGTCGTGAAGTCGACCTCGACGGTGTCGTCGTCGACGACCTTCGTCTCCCGGTACCCCGAGAAGTACGCGGCGGCGGTGCTGGACGCCCCGGCCTTCGCGATGTCGTCGAAGGTGTCCTTCACGGCGGTGGCGTCGAAGGCCGACCCGTCGGAGAACGTCACACCGGAGCGCAGGTCGAACGTGAACGTGGTCGCGTCGGCGTTCGCCGAGTACTTCGTCGCCAGCCAGGGCTTCAGCGAGCCGTCCGACGGGTCCTGCCAGAGCAGCGAGTCGACGAGCTGCCGGGTGATGGCGAGGGTGTCGTTGCCGGCGCCGGTCCCGGTCGGGTTGAGCGTGATCGGGTCGTTGGCGATCGCGTAGGTCAGCGAGCCGCCGTCGACGGGCTTCGACGAGGACGACGACGCGGTGCCACCCGACGAGCAGCCGGCCATCACCAGGGCCGCCGCGGTGCCGGCCGCGATCGCGACCACCAGACGGATCGGGGTGCGGTGGATGGTCATGAGACTCCTTCGGAGGGGGTGAGGGGTGCGACGCGCCGGGATCGACCGGGGATCGCGTCGAGCAGGGCACGGGTGTACTCGTGCTGCGGGTGGTGGAGGACCTCGGCGACAGCGCCGTGCTCGACCACGCGCCCGCCCCGGAGGACGGACACCTCGTGGGCGATGCGGCGGACGACGGCGAGGTCGTGCGAGATGAACAGGTACGAGACGCCGAGCGTCTCCTGCAGCGACGCGAGCAGGTCGAGGATCTGCGCCTGGACGGACACGTCGAGCGCCGAGACCGGTTCGTCCAGGACGACGAACGACGGGTCGAGCGCGAGCGCCCGGGCGATGGCGACGCGCTGCCGCTGACCGCCCGACAGCTCCGACGGTCGCCGACCCGCCGTCGATGCCGGCAGGGCCACGAGGTCGAGCAGCTCCGCCGCACGGGCCGCACGCGATCGCCGGGTGCCGATCCCGAACGCCGCGAGCGGGTCGGCGATGATCGACCCGACCGACAGCCGCGGGTGCAGGGCCGCGTACGGGTTCTGCTGCACGATCTGCGCGCGGTGCCGGTACGCCCGCAGCGCCGCACCGCGGGCAGCGGTCACGTCGTCGCCGTCGAACCGGACGGTGCCCGCGTCGGCGCGCTCGAGACCGAGCACGAGGCGCGCCGTGGTCGACTTCCCGGACCCGGACTCCCCCACCAGCGCGAGGGTGCGGCCGCGCGGGACGGTCACGTCGACGCCGTCGACGGCGGCCACGCGGGCGAAGGACTTCCGCAGGCCCGTCGCGACGACGAGCGGGTTGTCACTGCCGGACGGGAGGCGCGGGTCGGCCCCCACGGACACGGTCACGTCGTCGAGACTGGGCGCCGCGGCGATGAGCGCGCGGGTGTACGCCTCGCGGGGAGCGCCGAGCACCTCGGCGGGGGTGCCCTGCTCGACGATCCGTCCCTCGGACATCACGACGATCCGGTCCGCCCGGTCCGCGGCGACCCCGAGGTCGTGCGTGATGAAGAGGACGCTCGTCCCCCGCTCGGCGACGAGTCGGTCGAGGTGGTCGAGGATCGTCCGCTGCACGGTGACGTCGAGGGCGCTCGTGGGCTCGTCGGCGACGAGGAGCTCCGGGTCGCCGATCAGTGCGATGGCGATGAGCACCCGCTGCCGCATGCCGCCGGAGAGTTCGTGCGGGTACTGCTCCGCGCGCAGTTCCGGACGGTCGATCCCGGCGCGACGGAGCTCCTCCACGGCGCGCTGGCGGGCGTCGGCCCCGGTCGCGATCCCGTGGATCTCGAGCACCTCGGCGACCTGCCGACCGATGCGCGTGACGGGGTTGAGCGAGACCGTCGGGTCCTGCGGGACGAAGCCGATCCGGACGCCGCGGACACGACGGACCTCGGCGTCGGACGCGGTGACCAGGTCGAGGTCCGCGGAACCGGCGGCGGTCCCGGAGAGCCGCACCGTGCCTCCCGTCAGCTCGGCCGCTGCGGGCAGGAGCCGGAGGACCGCGTGCGCCGTCGTCGACTTGCCCGAACCGGACTCGCCGACGATCGCGACGCGCTCGCCGCGACCGACGTCGAGGGAGACGCCGTGCAGCGCCGTCCGCGCGTGCCGGCCGTGGCCGTACGCGACCGTGAGGTCGCGGATGCTGAGGAGGCTCATCGGACGGCCCGCCGTTCGGTGTCGAGTGCCCGGGCGACGCGGTTGCCGGCGAGGACCGTGACCGCGATGACGAGACCGGGGATGGTCGTCAGCCACCACGAGGTGGCGATGAAGTCGCGGCCGGTCGAGACGAGCGAGCCCCACTCCGGTGCCGGCGGCTGGGCGCCGTAGCCGAGGAAGCTCAGGCTGGAGACGGCGAGGATCGCGGTGCCGAACTCGAGCGCGGCGAGGACGAGCACGGGGCCGGCCGCGTTCGGCAGGACGTGCACGAGCAGCACCCGCCACCAGCGGTTCCCGTTCGCCGTGGCCGCCTCGACGTACGGGGCGGTGCGGACCCGGACGACCTCGGAGCGCATGATCCGGGCGATGGTGGCGATGCTCGCGACGCCGACCGCCACCGCGACGTTCACGGTGCCGAAGCCCAGGACGGTCACGATCGTCAGCGACAGCAGCAGGCTCGGGATGGCGAGCAGGACGTCCGCGACGCGCATGAGCACGGTGTCGACCACCCCGCCGACGAACCCGGCGAGGAGCCCGACCACCGAGCCGCCGACGAGCCCGATGAGGATCGCGAGGATCGCCGCCTGCAGGGTGAGCGCCGTGCCGTGCACGACGCGGGCGTAGAGGTCGCGGCCGAGCTGGTCGGTGCCGAACCAGTGTGCGGCGTCGGGCGCGGTGAGCTTCACGGCGGGTTCCGCGGCGAGCGGGTCGAGGTGGGTCAGGGCGCCGGGGAGCAGCGCGGCGAGGACGACCAGGGCGAGCCAGAGCACGGCGAGCGTGAGGGTCGGCCGGGCGACGACGCCCCGGAGTGCGGTCGCGCCGCCGGGGACGCGGTCGGAGACGAGCGACGCGGGACGGCCGATCGCGAGCTGCGTGGTCTCGGTCATGCGGGGACTCCCTGGGGTGTCGGGGCGGTGGTGCCCGTGGTGGCACCGGGGCCCGCGGCGTCGCCCGTGCCGCCGCCCGGTGTCGGACCGTCCTGCTCCCGGAGCTTCCGGCGGCTCCCGGCCAGGACGACACGCGGGTCGAGGAGCGGGTACACGAGGTCGACGACGAGGTTCGCGACGACGAAGATCGCCGCGGCGACGAGCACGATGCCCTGGACGACGGGGATGTCCTGCCCCTGCACGGCGGTCGCGGTGACGCGGCCGAGGCCCGGGCGGGAGAACACCGTCTCGGTGACGACGGTGCCGGAGAACAGCTGTCCGACGATGAGGCCGGTCACGGTGAGGGCCGGCAGCGCGGCGTTCTTCAGCGCGTGCCGGAGCTGCACCCGCCAGCGTCCGGCGCCCTTGGCGTACGCGGTGTCGACGTACGGCTCACGGAGCGTCGCGACCAGGGACTTCGACAGCAGCTGGGCGATCGTCGCGCCGGTCGGCAGCGCCAGGGTGATCGCGGGGAGGACGACCGACGACGGTCCCTCGCCGCCGAACGCCGGGAACACGTGCAAGCCGAACGAGAACCACTGCACGAGCAGCAGGGCGAACCAGAAGCCCGGGACGGCGACACCGACCGGCGGCAGCTGCAGCAGGAACTGCCCGAGGGCGCGGTTGCGGGTCCACGTGGCGAGGACCGCGAGCCCGCCGCCGAACACGATCGCGAGCAGCAGGCCGACGACGGCGATCTGCGCGGTGGGACCGACGGCCTCGCCGATGACCTCGGTGACGGGTCGTCCGACGCCGATCGAGCGGCCGAGGTCGCCTGTGAGCAGCGAACCGAGGTGCTGGAAGTACTGCACGAGCACGGGCTGGTCGAGTCCGTACTGGTGGCGGAGCGCGTCGAGCTGCGCCTGCGTCACGTCGGTGGCGTCCGGACCGAGCATGATCCGGGCGGGGTCGCTCGGCAGGACGTAGAGGACGAAGAAGGAGATCGTCCACGCCGCCCAGAGCACGAGCACCGCCTGCCCGATGCGCGAGAGCACGTACCGGGTCACGCCGCCACCACCGTCCGCGCTGGTGCCCACCCGAGGGCCGGCGCGACCCTCGACACGACGTCCGACACGATCTGCTCGTACTCGTCGCCGGCGAACTCGTACGGCAGCTCGATGCGGAACTCGTCGACCTCGGCGAGCGTGGCGTCGTGGACGAGCTGCTCGACGATCTGCTCGGCCGATCCCACGAGGTCCGCCGAGAACAGGGTGCGCCGGGGACCCTGCGGAGCCCTCTGCCGGTCGAGACGCGACTCGTACCAGGTCCGGTAGCGCTCACGCGAGACGCGGTCGGCCGAGTCGGTCGGGACGACGCATCGTCCCCAGGCGACGCGGGGTGTCCGGCCGGACGGCAGCGCGGCGCGGTAGGCGGCGAGCTGGTTCCGCTGGGCGGTGCCGTAGTCGTCCGTGCCCTCGCCCGAGGTGAGGTTGCCGATGAGCAGGTTGAGCCCGGCGCTGCCCGCGAAGGCGGCCGACCGGAGCGATCCCCCGCCGTACCAGACCCGGTCGACGAGCCCCGGTGCGTACGGCTGCAGCCGCGGGCGCTGGACGTTGCCGGGGCTCTGGATGACGGTGTCGTCGCCGCCGAGGAAGTCCCCGCGCAGGTTGTCGACGAAGCGGGTGACCCGCTCGTAGCCGCGGTCGAAGGAGCGCCAGTCGCCGTCGAACACCAGGTCGCCGAGGATGTCCTCGTGCGGGGCGCTCGTCGACAGCCCGACCTGGACCCGCCCGTGCGACAGGACGTCGGCGAGCGAGAAGTCCTCGGCGAGGCGGAACGGGCTCTCCCACCCGATCGGCACGACGGCGACCCCGAGCTCGATCGCGCTCGTACGCTGCGAGGCCGCGGCGAGGAACACCGCCGCCGACCCGATGCCGTGCTCGAGGTGACGGTGCCGGACCCAGGCGCCGTCGACGCCGAGCCGCTCCGCCGTGACGAAGAGGTCGAGCGTGGCCTCGAGGCCGTCGACGGGTGCGTCGTCCGCGAAGTTCCCCGGCACGAGGATCGACAGGCTGCGCACCGTCACGCGAGCACCCCCCGGCGGTCTCGGATGGTCCCGGGCAGACCGAGTGTCTCGCGGAGCGTCGCGCCCTCGGTGTAGGACTCCCGGTAGACGCCGCGCTCCTGCAGCAGCGGGACGACCGTGTCGACGAACTCGTCGAGGCCGTACGGGTTGGTGTGCGGGACCACGACGAACCCGTCCGTCGCACGTTCCTGGACGTAGCGGTCGATCTCGGCCGCGATGTGCGAGGGCGTCCCGACGAACCCGCCGCGCGTCGACACCGCGATGACGAGCTCACGGATGGACAGGTGCTCGGCCTCGGCGCGGTCGCGCCACGACCGCACGAGTGCCGGCACGTCGCGGGTGTGCCGTGCGCGGCCGCGGGTGATCGCGGCGCCCTCGAGGTCCGGCTCGACGTCGGGCAGCGGGCCGTCCACGTCGTACCCGGACAGGTCGCGGTTCCACACCTGCTCGAGGAACGCGATCGCCGTTGCCGGGCTGACCTGGGCGCGCTGGATCGCCCGGGCCCGCTCGGCGGCGTCCGCGGCGGTGTCTCCGAGGACGAAGGTCGACGCGGGCAGGATGTGCAGCTCGTCCTTCGAGCGGCCGACGCGCTCGAGGCGCGCCGTGATGTCGTCGTAGTAGGACTTCGCGTCGTCGAACTCGGTGTGCAGCGAGAAGATCACCTCGGCGTGCGTCGCGGCGAGGTCGCGCCCCTCGTCGGAGTCGCCGGCCTGCACGACCACCGGGTGCCCCTGCGGGCTCCGGGGCACCGGGAACGTCCCGGTCACGTCGAACTGCGGCCCGTGGTGGTCGACGTCGCGGATCCGGGAGCGGTCGGCGAACACGGCCGAGGCCACGACGGCGTCGGACTCCCACGAGTCCCAGAGCTCGCGGGACAGCTCGATGAACTCCGCCGCCCGCGTGTACCGGTCGGCGTGGTCCAGGAACCCGCCACGACGGAAGTTCGCGCCGTGGAACGCGTCCGAGCTGGTCACGACGTTCCAGCCGGCGCGTCCGTCGGTGAGGTGGTCGAGCGTCGCGAGCTGCTTCGCGAGCTCGAGCGGCTCGTTGAACGTGGTCTGCAGCGTGCCGACGAGCCCGATGTGGTCGGTGACCCCGGCGAGGGCGGCGAGGACCGCGAGCGTGTTCGGGCGCCCGACGACGTCGAGGTCGTGGATGCGGCCCTTCTGCTCGCGGAGCCGCAGGCCCTCGGCGAGGAACAGGTAGTCGAACAGCCCGCGCTCGGCGTTCCGGGCGAAGTGCTCGAACGACGAGAACGCGATCTGGCTCTCGGCCCGGTCGTCGCTCCAGATCGTGGTGTTGTTGACGCCCGGGAAGTGGGCGGCGAGGTGGACCTGACGCTTGGCGCTCATGCTGGGACCTCCACGGGGGCGGATGCGGACGCGTACCGGCCGACCGCCGGGGCGATGCCGAGCCGCGTGCGCAGGTCGGCGGTGGGACGCGAGGCCACGTCGGCTCGGAGGCCGGCCGTGACGAGCGCGGGGACGAGCTCGCGGGCGATCGCCGTGGAGTCGAGCGGGATGCGCAGCGGGCGGAGTCGGACACCGGCGAACCCGAGGTCCCGCAGGGCCCCGATGAGCGTGACGAGCTCGGGCACGGTCGTCGCCAGCACGGACGTGTCGGACGTCGACGCGTACGGGGCACCGGCAGCCGTGTCGAGCGAGGCCAGCGCGTCGGCGGCGGCGGCCGACGACGACCCGATGAGCACCGCGAGGTCGGCGAGGACCGGACGACGGACGTCCGAGCCGGCCACCTGCTCGAGGTGACGGATCTCCGACAGCAGGTCCCGCGCCTCCCGTCCGTCGTACCCGGGCGTGACCAGCACGACGTCCGCAGCGTCCACCGCGAACGCGGCCGCGTCGGCGCGGTGCGCCAGCGAGAAGACCGGCGGACGGCCCTGCGGCGACCGCGGCACGATCGACGCGCCGTGGACCGAGACGAAGGACCCCGCGAACTCGGCGTTGTGGATGCGGTCGCGGTCGATGAACCGGCCGGTGGTCACGTCGCGGATGATCGCGTCGTCGTCCCAGCTGTCCCAGAGTCGCGACACGACCTCGGCGACCTCGCGCGCCTCGTCGAAGAGGACGGACGCCTCGTCGCCGCCGGGACGGCGCCCGAAGAGCGCTGCTTCGCGGGGCGTCGGGCTCACCTGGATCCGCCACCCGGCTCGCCCCTGCGAGACGTGGTCGAGGGTCTGGAGGCCCGTGGCGACGTGGAACGGTTCGGTGTGCGTCACCGAGACGGTCGGCACCAGACCGAGCGCGCGCGTCGCGGGGGCGACCGCGTTCGCGACGAGGAGGGCGTCGAGGCGGCCGACGACCGTGCTCGTGTCGAGGTCGCCCGCCGCGTCCACCGGACCGGCGGTGAAGGAGTCCTCGATCGTGACGGCGTCGACGCCGAGGCGGTCCTGCTCCACGACGACGTCGCGCCAGTGTCGGAGGCTGGTGAGGCGCTGCGCCGCGGGACCGGCGGTGCGCCAGGCGGCGGGGTGCCAGCCGGCGCCCTGGAGGGCGGTGACGAGGGTGATGCGGTCGGGCATGGGGTGCGCTTCCGTCGGGTGTGGTCGGTGGTCAGTGCTGGTGCGACGCGGAGGTCGCGAAGTCGGAGGGAGCCGCGGCGTCGGCGCCGAACTTGAAGCCGAGGCGGCCGTGGGCGAACCCGCCGCCGGCGCGGATGGCCGTGGCGACCCAGGCGGCCTCGGCGAGCTCGGCCTCGTTCGCGCCGGCCGTGACCGCGCGCTGGCTGTGGCCGTCGATGCAGTAGACGCACTGCGTGGTGATGCCGACCGCCAGTGCGATGAGCTCCCGGTACTTCAGCGGGATCTCGCGACCCTCGGCCCGGAACACCGACTCGTCGAACTGCACGAAGGCCGAGAGGATGTCCGGGGTCTGCTGCTTGTAGACCTTCGTGAAGGTCTTGTCGTGCTCGCGGTCGAGGTAGTCGGTCATGGTGGCGACGCTATGACCGACCGGGCCCGGGCACGACGGGTGTTGCGGAGCGTGACCGGGCGTTGCCCCGTGTGACGCGGCGGGCCTGGTCGCCACGTCACACGGCGTCACGCGGCGCGCGCCCTACAGCCCGCGCGCCCGCGCACCGAGCCGCCCGCGCAACGTGACGTCCTCGTACTCGCGGTGGAACACACCGCGCCGCTGCAGGATCGGGACGAGCTCGTCGACCACGGTCTCGAGGCCGCGCGGGAACTCGTCGATCATGAGGTTGAAGCCGTCGGCGGCCCCGGTCCGGTACCACTCCTCGATGGTGTCGGCGGCCTGCTCCGGGGTGCCGACGACGATCCGGGCGCCGTAGCCACCGAAGCCGCGCAGGACCTCTCGCAGGGACGTGTTGTGCGCGCGGACCCAGCGCACGACGGTCTCGTGGTACCCGAGCGAGGGGCCGTAGGTGACGGGGTCGACCTCGCGGTCGAGGATCGCCGCGGGGACCGGCGCGTCCGGGTCGAGGTCGGTGAGGTCGGCGTCGAGGTGGGTCCCGAGCGCCCGCAGGGAGTAGCCGTCCGGGGCGAGGGCCTCGAGCTCGTCGAACCGCCGCTGCGCCTCGGCCTCGGTGCTGCCGAGCACGAGCGACAGCCCCGGGACGATCGCCACGTCCGCCGCCCGCCGGCCGTACGTCCGGGCCGCCTGCTTGACGGCGCGGTAGTGCTCCCGGGCGGGCTCGGGCGTCAGCTCGACGGCGAACACGCCCTCGGCGACGCGCGCGGCGAGGTCTCGTCCGTGCGGCGATCCCCCGGCCTGGAACACCACCGGGTGTCCCTGCGCCGACGGCGGGACGGTGATCGTCCCCGCGAACTCGGTGAACTCGCCGTGGTGGTCGACCGGCACCCCGGTGGCGGCGGACCGCCAGAGCGCCTGCACGAGGTCGACGACCTCGCCGGCACGGGCGTACCGCTCGGGTCGCTCCGGGTTCGTCGCGACGCCGAAGTTCGCCGACACCGACCGGTCGTAGGTCGTCACGGCGTTCCACGCCACGCGGCCCCCGGAGACCGTGTCGAGGGACAGGAGCCGCTCGGCGAGGTCGACCGGGTCGTTGTAGGTCGTCGACGCCGTCCCGACGAGTCCGAGGTGCGTGGTCGCGTCGGCGATCGCCCCGAGCGCCACGAACGGCTCGAGCAGCCCGTACGCGCGGACGTTCGGGTCGCCGAGCGCGGGGTGGTCCGCGAAGAACACCATGTCCAGCAGCCCGCGTTCGGCGGTCCGGCCGAGGTCCTCCCAGAACCCGGCGGTGAGCAGGTCGGTCGGCTCGACGTCCTGGGTCCGCCAGGCCGCCGGTCGCTGGCCGAAGCCCTGCAGGTTGACGCCGAGGACGAGCCCGGCGTCGGTGTCGGCGCTCATGCGCCGACCGGCGCGGGGACCGGCAGACCGAGCAGGTCACGCAGCGTCCGCCGGTGGGCACCGGGGCCGGTCGGGGTCCGGGAGGCGCGGCTCGGCTCGGACGCACCGGCCCCGCCCGGCAACGGGACGAGCGGGCGCGCGGCTCCGCCGAGCACCAGGTCGGCACCCTCGTGTGCGACGTCGTGCCAGACCGCGAGGACGGGCTCGCCCTGCCGGCTCGACGGCGTCGTCAACGGCCCCCGGACCCGGTACCCGTCCGGCCCGCCGTCGTGGTCGAGCGGGATGATCCGGGTCGTGTCGGCGAACCGGCCGGCTGCGCGGTCGCCGACGATGCTGTCGAGCGGCCACGTCCGCCAGAGGCCGCGCACCACCTCGGCGAACTCGGCCGGGTCGTGCTGCTCCCCCGTCGCCGGGAGGCCGTGGTCCCGCGCTCCGACGACGAGACCGACCCGGGCGTCCAGGACGTGGTCGAGGGACAGCACCCGGCGGGCGACGTTGTACGGGTGCTCCCGGGTCGGGGCCGCGGCGACGAGCAGCCCGTGCGTGGGCAGGGCACGGCCGAGGGCGAGCGCCGCGGTGGTCGGGTCGAGCCGGTGGCCACGACCGCGTTCGGCGTCGAAGCGGTCGGTGCCGATCGCGACGACCGCGGCGCCCGAGGCACGGATCCGGTCGGCGAGCCGGGCGATCCCACCGGGTCGGGCGACGGCGGCGGCGAGGTCGCCGTCCGGCACGGCGACGATGGTCGGTGCTGGTGTCTCGGTCACGGTGGTCCCTCCGTACGCGTGCAGAGCGGCCCGCCACCGTCGCCTCCCCAGCGTCCGTGGCGGGCCGTTGCCGACGACCGTACGGGGCAGCGCGGCCCCGGCGGGTGCAGGTGTCGTCGGGTTGCGCCTCGTGACGGCGGGTTACACGCGGTCGAGCGGGCTGGCGCCGTTCACGAGCAGGTCCCCGACGATGCGCCGCTTGTGCACGCGCGGGTTGTGCGACGCCAGGGTCCGGGCGTTCCGCCAGTGCCGGTCGAGCCCCAGGGAGCGGAACGTGCCGCTCGACCCGAGGGCGTCGAACACGAGCGTCGTCGCGTCGAGCACGGCGTCGGTGACCACCGTCTGCGCCTGGGCGACCGCGATCCAGCTCCGCTCGAGCGCGGCGCGCAGCACCGGGTCCGTCGAGGGGTCCGCGCCGGCCGCCCGGAGTCCGGTGTGGCGGTCGACGGCGGCGTCCACCGGTCCGAGGCTCGCGGTGAACGCGGCGTCGGCGGCGTACACCCGCGCCGCGACGGTGCCGATCGTGCTGAGCAGCTCGGGGTCGGCGGTCGGGTCCGTGGTCGTGCCGTTGTGGTGCCCGCGCTGCCGGGAGCGCAGCGCCTCGATCCCCTCGCGGAGGGCCGCACGCCCGATGCCGACGAGGATCGCGTGCATCACCGTCTGGTAGTACTGCTCCTGGTACGGGTAGCGCGTCGCGTACGGCAGGACCCGCTCGTCGGGCACGCGCACGTCGGTGTACGTCACGCTCCCGCTGCCGGTGATCCGCTGGCCGAACCCGTCCCAGTCGTCGCCGATCCGCACGCCCGGGTCGCGGGCGTCCACGAGCGCGACGAACCGTGCTCCGGCGTCGTCGAGCGCCAGCACCGTGATCCACCGGGCGTAGATGCTCCCCGTCGAGTAGAACTTCCGGCCGGTGACGCGCCAGCCGCCGTCCGGGTCCGGGGTGAGCCGCGTGCTGATGTCCGCTCCGGCCGGGTTCGGCGTCTCGCTCCACCCACCGCCGACGAACTCCCCGCCACCGAGGCGTTCGACGATCGCCCGGTCGGAGGCGCTCCCCTCGGCGTGCACCCGGTCCTCGATGAACGAGAAGTGGTTCCGCCACACGTGCGCGAGGTTCGGGTCGACCTCGGCGATCTCGGCGACCGCCCGGAACACGTCCGACAGTCGGGCCCCGATCCCGCCCCACGCGACCGGGGTGCGCCAGCGCGCGAACCCGGCGTCGACGAGCCACCCGAGCTGGTCGGTGGCGAGCCGTTCCTCGCGTTCCCGCTGCCGGGCGTCGAGGGCGATCCGCTCGATCACCGGTCGCAGCGGCGCGATCAGTTCCTCGTAGCGGGCGTCGGCCGGGATCTCACTCGGGCACATGGCGGCACGCTACCGGCGGTCGGGCGTCGTGCCCGTGCCCGCTGCAACCCGGCGTCACACCCGCACCGGGACGGCCCGGGATCACCACGTGATGCGGGCGAACTCCTCGTGCAGGCGCCGTGCGCGTCCGGGGTGGACCTGCTCGACCCACCCGATCCGCCCGAGCAGGTGCGCCCGGAAGTCGGGGTGCCCAGCACGGTTCTGCGACGCCGGACCGTGCTCGGCGGCGTTGTGCAGGATCGCGTGCAGCCGGTCGACCTCGCGCCGACCGGGCGACGTCCGGTCGTTGACGACGACCCCGGTGACCGACTGCCGCGTGCCCCGTCGCCGCACCCGGGTCTTCGACGGGTTCAGCCGGAGTCCCTGCTCCGTGACGATCCGGTCGACCCCGCGGAGGAACGCGTCCGGTCGGGCCGCGAGCCGCTCGTCACCGCTGAACGTCAGGTCGTCGGCGTACCGCGTGTAGACCGCGCCGACCGAGGCCGCCCACCCCGCGAGCCGCGCGTCCAGGTGCCGGAGCGCCGTGTTCGCCAGCGCCGGTGAGGTCGGCGCGCCCTGCGGCAGGTGGGCTTCCCGGAGCATCGCGCGCAGCGCCTGCCGTTCCTCGGGGCTGCCGCCGTCCGGCATCGCGCTGAGGACGTGCACCGGCACCCGGTGCGTGCACACGCCCGTGAGGACGTGTGCGAGCGGCTCCGCGAAGCCCGCCGCACGGAAGACCCCGTACACGGTGGGCGCGGTGACGCTCGCGAAGAAGGACGTCAGGTCGGCCGTGACGACGACCTGCCGCCCGGTGTGCGCCGTGGCTCCGGTCACGACGCTCCGACCGCCGACGAAGCCGTGCGCCGCGTCGTGCACCGGCAGCGCGGTGAGGAGCTCGTCGAGGATCGTCCGCTGCGTCCGGCGGAGCATGTCCATCGGCTTCTCGAGCAGCCGCGGCGTGCGTCCGGGTCGACGGATCCACTCGCAGCGGTGGTGGTGGAGCGGGCTCGACGACCCCGGTCGCCGGTTCCACGAGCGGGTGTCGGCGAGCCAGAGCAGCCGCCCGACGGTGAGGTCGAGCTCGCGCGCGAGCTCGGGCAGCGTGTCGACGAGCAGTCGGCTCGCGGTCTCCGGACGCGCCCGGACCGCGGTCGCCCGGCGCGCGACGACCCGGACCGGTCGGCGCGCCTCGCGTGCGCGGTGCAGCTCGGCGAGGCGCGGCGACGCCTCGAGCACCGCCGCGAGCTGTCGCGGTGCGTCGACCGGTGGTCGCGGGTGTGCGGCGAGGGCCGCTGCGACCGCGAGCCCGACGTAGGCGCGCTCGACGCCGACCACCGCCCAGCCGGCGGCGGTCAGGTCGTCCGGTCCCCAGTGCTCCGCGGTCAGGAACGCGTCGGCGAGGGCACCGGCGACGACGGTCAGTGGCGTGGGGTTCCCGGGGGACCCGTCGGTGCCTCCGTGCGGCGTCGCGCGCGGAGCGCGCCGTCCCGCTCGGGGCGTGTCGTCCTGCTGGTCCTGCGTGCCCCGGGGTGACCCCGGAGAGGTCGACGCGTCACGCGCGTCGGCCGCCTCCCCCGGGAACTCCACGCGCTCACCCTACGGCGACCCGCTGACGGACGGGAGGCGCGGGTCGGGCCCGCACCGCGCCTCCCGTCCGCCGGGTGCCGGCGTATCGTCGCTCGGCGTGACGATCCAACAGCTCACGGAGCCCCTCGCCGGACAGGGGTGGGTCCAGATCGGCGAGGTCCTGCTCGCGTTCGCCCTCGCGTCGCTCATCGGCCTCGAGCGGCAGCTCCGGTCGAAGAGCGCAGGCATCCGCACGCAGGCGATCGTCGGGACCGCGTCGGCCCTCATGCTGCTCGTGAGCAAGTACGGGTTCAGCGACGTCCTCGTGCCGGACCACGTCGTGCTCGACCCCTCGCGCGTCGCGGCGCAGATCGTCTCCGGTGTCGGGTTCCTCGGCGCCGGGCTGATCCTCACCCGACGCGGAGCCGTCCGGGGCCTCACCACGGCCGCCGCGGTGTGGGAGACCGCGGCGATCGGCATGGCCGCGGGTGCCGGCCTCTGGCTGCTCGCACTCGTCGTCACGGCCCTGCACTTCGTCGTCGTGTTCGGCTACACCGCGATCGTCCGGGCGCTGTCCCGCTCCGCCGAGCAGTCGATGACGCTCGACGTGGTCTACGACGCCGGCCGCGGGGTGCTGCCGGACGTGCTCGCCCTCGCGACGGCCGGCGGGTGGCGGGTCGCCCGGCTCGTGCGGCAGGACACCGACCGGGTCGACGCCACCGCGGTCCGGATCGACGTCGCCGGCCGTGCCGAGGGGTCCCTGCTCATCGCCCGGATCGGCGAGGTCGACGGTGTGCGCGTCGTCGACCCGTCGGCCGCCGACGACCTGGAGTGACACCGTGCCCTCGTTCTTCCTGACCCACGCCGAGGTGGTCGTCGACCCCGCGCGGCCGATCGAGTCGTGGGGGCTCTCCCCCGACGGGCGTGCCCGCGCTGCCGGAGCCGCGGCCGTCGCCTGGGGCCCCGGGGTCCAGCGGATCGTGTCGAGCACCGAGCAGAAGGCGGTCGACACGGCGGCGATCCTCGCGGAGGCGGTGGGGCTCGTGCACTCGACGGACGCGGCGCTCGGCGAGATCGACCGGAGCGCGACGGGCTACCTGCCGCCCCCGGAGTTCGACGGGGTCGTCGACGCGTTCTTCGCCACGCCGGAGGACTCGGTGCGCGGGTGGGAGCGCGCCGTCGACGCCCAGGACCGCATCGTCCGTGCCGTGCGGGCGCTGACCGACGCCGGCGACGTCACGATCGTGTCGCACGGTGCGGTCGGGGCGCTGCTGCTCGCCGACCTGCGGGGCGTGCCGGTCACCCGTGCGCTCGACCAGCCGGGGATGGGCAGCGTGTTCTCGTTCGACCCCGGCACGTGGCGGGCGACGAGTGGTTGGGCCCGCGTCGAGGTGCCCTGAGCCGGGCGTCGCGCGCGGGTGCGTGTGCATGCTGCGACATCGCACCCGTCGATCACCTGGTGGAGTGTCGGACGATGCCCGCGCATCCGATGCACGTGCATGGTGCGACGTTCCGCGCGTCGATCCGGTGGTGCGGTGTCGAACACCGCGCGCCTTGCACCCCGCGCCGCGCCGCCGCGCCGCCCCGCCGCGTCACGCCGGCAGCTGCTCCCCCGCCTCCACCGCGACGTCGAGCCGGTTCTCCGCCGGCGGCAACGGGCACGTCGCGTGCGGCGTGTAGGCGCACGGCAGGTTCGTCGCCCGGTTGAAGTCGATCGTCGTCGCGCCCGACGCGTCCGGCGCCGGGACGTCCAGGCTCCGGTTGGCCGCGTAGGTCGTCACGCCGCTCGTCCGGTCGGTGAACAGCACCAGGAGCCCGTCGCCGTACCCGTTGAACGCCAGGAGCGACCGCGGACCGTCGAGGTCGAACGTCAGCACGCCGGGCGCCTCGTACACGTGCTGCAGCCCGTCGACCACCGACCCGACGGTCACCGAGCGGGGCGTGTCGAACGGCTCGAAGTGCGCCGCGACCGCGAACGACGGGTCCGGCGAGTACGACGGCGTCCCGGTGTACCCGGTCCGCGTCGGGTTCGAGGGGTGCCGCGGTCGGAGGACGTCACTGCCGCCACGCCGGGCGACCTCGATGACGACCCGCTCGTCGCCGTCCTGCCACGCGATGGTCGTGCTCGACCGCTCGGGCAGCGGACCGAACCGGTGCCTGCCCGTCACCGCGACGCCGTCGACCTCGATCGACTCGCCGTCGTCGAGGGTGACGACCGGTCCCGCCTCCGAGGTCGACCACTCCCCGGGCGCGTCGTCGAAGCGCTCCGGCGTGCCCGTCAGCCACCGGATGCTCGTGATCGCGAGGAAGCCGTGCGCACTCGCCCGGGCCGCCTCGTGGGCGTCGTGCCACGCGGCCCACTCGGAGCGGAAGTCGGCTGCGGTCGGCGTCGTCGTGGTCATGCCACGACGGTACGTCGTGTCACGGCCGGGTGACGACGCACGTCGTCTCCGGACGTCACGCGGTGTGCCCGACCGGTTCGGGAGGCGGGGGGGGGGGGGGGGCCGCCCCCCCCCCCCCCCCCCCCGGGGGCCCCCCCCCCCCCCCCCGCCCCCCCCCCCCCCCGCGCGGGGGCGGGGGGCGGGGGGGGCGCCCCCGGCGGGGGGGGGGGGGCGCCGCGGGGGGGGGGGGGGGGCCCCCGGGGGGGGGGGGGGGGGGGGGGGGGCCCGCCCCCCCCCGCCTCCCGAACCGTGGTCACCTTCAGACCGTCCGGGTCGCGCCCGTCACGGTGCCGGGCTCGGCGTCCTCGTCGTCGGCGGCCTGCAGGACGCCCTCCGCCTGGGGCAGCAGGTGCCGCACAGCCAGCGCGATCGACCGCGACCCGACGACCGCGACCAGCACCGAGAGCAGGGCGAGCACCCCCGCGGTGGGGATCCACGCCCACCACACGTCGAGCACCCGCAGCCACTCGATCGCGGCCGTCGCGACTGCCGCCGCCGGGAACACGAACGACCAGAACCCGAGCGAGAAGGGTAGCCGCACGTACCGCGGCAGCAGGGCGACCTGCACCGCGACGAGCAGCACGCCGAGCCCGGTGATCGCCTGCACCGGGACCGTGAGCACGTCGTCCGTCAGCGCGAACACCGCGACCGTGGCGACCGACGGCGGTGCCACGAGGATCGCCATCGTCGGCACGAGCGGTGCGGGCAGCGCGGGGCGGAAGGACAGCCGGATGAGGAGCAGCCCGGTCATCACGACCCAGAAGAACACGCCGACACCGAAGCAGGCCCAGGAGAGCCAGGTGAGCCCGACCTCGTGCGTGGCGACCGAGCCGACGAGCGCCGCTGCGACGGTCGGCAGGAGGTAACCGCCGTGCACCGACTCGAGGGCGAGCCGACCCTCGAACCACGTCGCGAGGAGCCAGGCGGCGAACCCGGCGGCGACCGCCACGGCGACGAGCACGAGCACCCTCCCGCCGACCGGCCAGCCGTGCGCGAGGTCGACCCCGAGCAGCATCGCGGTCGCCGGGACCAGGGCAGCGAGGGGACCCTGCGCGGGGTGCCGCAGTTGATCGACGAGCCGGTCGTGCGCGCGCACCCGGACCCCGCGGACGGCGTGCGCGGCGAGCAGCCAGGTCCAGGCGACGGCGGCGATGCCCCAGAAGACCTGCGGGAGGACGGCCGGCAGGTCGAGGACGGGGGCGGCGTACGACCAGGTCTCGGCGAAGCCGGCGAGACCGAACGGGACGGCGAGGGTGTTGAGCGGGATGCGGGTGGTGGGACGGGGCACGGTGTCCCATTCTCCCGAGTCGGACCGCTCCCGGGGGTCCCGTGCCAGATTGGGCACCATGTCCTTCGAGAACACCGACCACGTCCAGGCCACCACCGCCGGCTCGTTGCCCCGCACGCCGGAACTCATCGCCGCGAACGCCGCCCGGCCCCTCGGCGCCGACGGCTTCACGCTGGAGACCACCGACGAGGTCCGTGCGCTCACGAGCGCCGCGGTCGACGACGTCGTCGCCCGCCAGACCGCCCTCGGCATCACGCAGCCCGGCGACGGCGAGTTCGGCAAGGCGATGTCGAACAGCGTCGACTACGGCGCCTGGTGGGGCTACTCGTTCCAGCGCGTCAGCGGCCTCAGCCTGACCGACGAGGACATCTTCACGCAGGAGCCGGTCCGCTCCGAGCCCGGACATGTCCGGCTCACGAGCTTCCCGGACCGCCGCGACTGGACGATCTTCCGCGAGGCATACACCGACCCGGGCTCGGGCATCGGCACGGGCAAGAACGCCACCGCGTTCCCGACGACGACCGGCCCGATCGCGTACACCGGGCACGAGGCAGCCCGGACGGACGCCGCCAACCTCCGGCACGCCGTCGAGGCGGCCGGCGCCGCGAACGGCTTCATCACGGCGCTCTCCCCCGGGTCCGCCGCGCGGGTCGCGAACGAGTACTACGCCACCGACGAGGAGCACATCTGGGCCTGGGCCGACGCCCTGCGCGAGGAGTACCGGATCATCCTCGACGCCGGTCTCGTCCTGCAGATCGACGACCCCTCGATCGCCGAGAACTGGGACCAGATCAACCCGGAGCCGACCGTCGAGGACTACCGCGCCTTCACCCGCATCCGCGTCGAGGCGCTCAACCACGCGCTGCGCGGCCTCGACACCTCGCGGGTGCGCTTCCACCTCTGCTGGGGCTCGTGGCACGGCCCGCACACCACCGACATCGAGCTCCGCCACATCGTCGACCTCATGCTCGACATCGATGCCGGCGCGTACTCGTTCGAGGCCGCCAACGCGCGCCACGAGCACGAGTGGACGGTCTGGCAGGACGTCGCGCTGCCGGACGGCAAGGTCATCGTGCCCGGCGTGGTCGGCCACGCCACGAACGTCGTCGAGCACCCGGACCTCGTCGCGCAGCGCATCGAGCGGTTCGCCTCGGTCGTCGGCCGGGAGCGCGTCATCGCCGGCACCGACTGCGGCCTCGGCGGCCGCATCCACCCGCAGATCGCCGCCGCGAAGCTCGAGTCCCTCGGCGAGGGCGCGCGCCGGGCGAGCGCGACGCTCTTCTAGCCGTCGCAGCGTGCGAGGTTCCGCGCTCGGTGCGGCCCGCACGGCCTGTCACGGTGTGCGGACGCTCGCACGGGACGGTCTGGAGGCGCGGTGCGGGCCCGACCCGCGCCTCCGGGCCCGCAGGCGGTCGCGTCTCCCCGAGAGGGACGTCGGAGCTCAGGAGGTCTGCCAGAGCACCGACGCCCGCGCCGTCGCTGAAGACGTACGCCCGGCCGGCGTCGCCGAGGTCGAACCCGAGCGGACCCGGCTCGATCGACGCGACGAACTCGGTGCCCACCGGGGTCTCGTCGTCCTGGATCCACTCCGGCACGCCGCCGTACTGGCCCGCGACGAGGACCCCCTCGGCTGCCGCAGCCGCGAGCACTCGGTCGGGATCCTCGTCGTCGTGGACCATCGGCACCGGCACGTTCCGGAGGAGCATCGCGTCGGCGAGGAGCGGTGGGGACGCCGGCTCCGGGTCGTCGGGATCGCCGTGCGGTGAGACGGGTCCGGCCGCGAGGTGCAGCCCTCGGAGGGAGAACACGAACGCCGCGTTCGCGCCGCTGTCGGGCTCCCACGAGGCACACGTCCCCGGGTCGAACTGACACACGAACACGCTGACGAGCGTCTCCCGGTGTTCGATCTGGGCGGTGAACTGCATCGGTTCGTCGTGGTGGACGCACAGCGGCCACTCCCATCCCTCGGGCACCGCGGGGGCACCGCCGATGCGCGAGGCGGTGAACGGGGCCGGCGCGTCCGGTCGGTACGCCCCGAGCACGATCGTGCCGAGGTGCTCCGCCACCGACGGGGCGGTCCGGGGAACGGGGGTCTCGGCCCGCGGCTCGACCAGCGTCAGCACGGTGCGTTCGGGTCCGCTCCCGCGCTCGGGTCCGCTCCCGCGCTCCGGTCCGCTCCTGCGCTCGGCGACGACGAACCGACCGGGCTGTGGCGGCGCGAGCGGCAGTTCCCAGCGGAGGAGCGGCCAGTCGGGCATCCCACGCTCGCCGGTGCCCGGGTCGGGGCCGTTGTCCGCCGATCGGAGCATCCGGACCACGGCGGCGACGTCGAGGTCCGGGAACCCCGCCGCACGCGATTCGGCGACCACCCGGGCCGCGGCACGGTCGAAGGGGGCGTCACGACGGCGGGCGCGCGGCCCGCCGGGACGGACGACGGCGGCGTGGATGCCGTGCAGGACGAGCAGCGGCGGGAGCGTCCACGCCGATGCGATGAGGAACGAGGCGCCGACCGCCCGGTACCGGAAGGCGTTCTCGAACACCGCGATCGCGACGAAGGCGACGACGAGCACGATCCACGCGGTGACGAGCACGGTGGTCCAGGGTCCGCTGCCCGCCTTCGAGCCCGCGCGGTGCGACCGTGCACGTGCCCGGGCAGCGTCCTCGGTGTCAACCTCGACCCGTGTCGCCGGTCCTGCGTCGGCCATGCGGTCCCCCGATCCGCGAGCACCCGACGCGCTCGCGTGCAGCAGGTTAGCGGTCGGATGCGGCCGCTCCGGTCACCGGCGGGAGCGCCCGAGCAACACGGCGCCCACGACCGCAGCCACGCCCGCCCAGGCCAGCGGCCGGGTCACGCGGCGGCGCTTCGCGACCCAGCCGCCGTTCGTCGCGTTGCCGGCGTCGGCCGGGGTCCAGAGGTTGCCGTCGGTCGGTGCTCCCGTGCCGCGGAGCGCGAACGTCTGCACCATCGGCTTGGTGATCTTGTGGAACAGCCCGGGGAAGACGTACTGCAGCGGCACGAGCGACGCCTGGATCCGGCCGACGAACCGGTAGCGCTTGGGGTGCAGTGCCGTCCGGACGACCGCGCGGCCGGCACGCTCGACGGACACCGTCGGCGGCAACGGGTGCGAGGTCTTGCCGGTGTAGTTGGCGCCGTTCTGGTAGATCGGCGTGTCGATGGTCGACGGCAGGAGCGCGGCGAAGCGGATGCCCGTACCGGCGAACTCGTCGCCGAGGACGTCGACCAGGCCGAGGGCCGCGTGCTTGCTCGTCACGTAGGCGGACTGGTACGGCGCGGACAGCAGGGACTGGATCGAGCCGACGAGGACGTAGGTGCCCTCGCCCCGCTGCTTCCAGTGCGGGAGCAGGGCGGTGATCGCGTGCAGGTGGCCGTACAGGTTCGTGTCGACGACGCGCTTGAAGGCCTCGGTCGGGGTCTGCTCGAAGAGGCCGTAGACGAACAGTGCGGCGTTCCCCACGAAGACGTCGATCCGTCCGAAGCGGGTCGTGGTGGTCGCGACGAGGTCGCGGACGGCGTGCTCGTCGGCGACGTCCGTGGGGATCGCGACTGCCTCGGCCCCGAGCGCCCGGCACTCGGCGGCGGCGGCTTCGAGCGAGTCGTGGCTGCGGGCGGCCAGCACGAGCGTCGCGCCCTGCCGTGCGAACTCGTGCGCGGCGGCCCTGCCGATCCCGCTCGATGCTCCGGTGACGACGACGATCTTCCCGCGGAACCGATGTGCCATGGGTCCTTGCTACGCGGTCGCGGCTCCGTCCCCGCACAGGGCGCGTGCTGCACGGCGGGTCCGGTAGCGTCGAGGGGCAGGCGACGAGGGGGAACGGTGCACGGGGACGCGGTGGACACGCTCGGGATCGACGGGGTCTGGTTCGATCCGCTCTGGCGGGTGGAGGTGCGGCTCACCCCGCTCGAACGACGACTGCTCGAGACGTGGACGGTGCGACGGCTCGCGTTCGTCGCCCACGCCGGTGGTGCCGCGCTCACGACGACCCAGTCGTACTCGCGGCTCGAACACTCCCTCGGGGTGCTCGCGCTCGTCACCGCCTTCGCTCCGGACGACCACCTCGCCCGCACGACCGCACTCCTGCACGACGTCGGACACCTGCCGTTCAGCCACACCTTGGAGGGTCTGGGCGGCCTCGAGCACCACTCCCTCGGACGAACCGCGATCCGGCGCCTCGCGGACGAGGTCCCTGGTATCGACGCCGACCAGGTCATCGCGGTCGACGAGGGCCGCGTGCCGTCGGTGCTGACGTCGGTCCCGGGCGGACTGAAGCTCGACCACCTGGACTCGTTCCTCCGGAGCGGCCAGGCGCACGGACGGACGCAGACGCCGCCGCACGTGCTGCTCGGTCGCCTGCGGCTCGTCGGCGGGACGGTCGACGCGGATCCGGACGACGCCCTCGAGCTGGCCGACCTGGCCATCCGCGAGGCACTCGCACAACGCTCCGCGGCGAACCTCGTGCCCGTGACCGTGCTCCGCGACCTCGTCGGGCGGCTGCTCGACCGCGGTGCGCTGTCGCCGACCGACCTCGCCCGGAGCACCGAGGACGAGGTCTGGGCGCGCCTCGTCGCCGACCCCGACACCGCCACCGACGCCGACTTCCTGCGTCGCCGACCGCAGGCGTGGCGCATGCGCACCGGCGACGGACCCGTGCCGTCCGGTGCGCTCCGGCACACGGTCAGCCGTGGCTACCTCGACCTGCCGACGGTCGGAGGGCGTCCCCTGCGCGATCCGCGTGTCGAGGCGCTCGCCGCGGGCCTGCCGCTCCGGGTGGCCGTGACGCGCGACGGGGTGCGCTGACGCGGGCCGCCTGCCACGATGGGCCCATGCGCAAGGACGACCTCACCGTCGACGAGGCGACCGTCATCGCCCAGCACGCCCGCGACGGCGTGCTGGAACTCGACGATCCCGAGGTGCGCAAGGTCGTCGAGCAGGCGAACCGGGTCCTCGTCCGCGCACAGATGTGGGGTGACGAACCGAGTCCGCGGCTCCGACGCCGCCGGCGGTTCATCGCGATCGGCGCCCTCGTCATGGTGCTCGTCTGGGTCGCGGGGTTGCTCGCACCGTTCGCCTTCCACTTCGGGTGACCCGGGCACGGGCTTGCCCCGCCGGGCCGGAGCGGCTTGACTCGACCCGATGACCAGCACGGCCGGCTCGACCGCGACCCCCAGGACCTGGACCGTGACCGCACGGGAGGACACCGGGCCCATCGCGCTCGTCGGGCTCCGCGCCTCGTGGGCGCCCCTGGCGAAGCAGTCCGTCGTCGCCGCCCTCGTGGTGGCCGCCGCGGTGACCAGCACACTCACGCCCTGGCTCCCGGTCACCGACGCGCCGCGGATGTGGACCGGCGTGGCACTCGCCCTCGGCGGACTGCTGGCGGCAGCTGTCATGGCGCGCTGGCCGGGCGCCGCCCGCGCCGAGCTGGTCGTCCCGGCGATCGACTTCATCGCGATCGGGCTGCTCCGGTACGGCACGGGCGACACCCGTTCGGTGTTCCTCGCCGTCGTCGTTCTGCCGGTGATCTGGATGGCGGCGAGCCCGGGTCGGCGCCACGTGCTGTACCCGCTGCTCGGGACCTGCGCCACGCTGCTGTTGCCGTACGTGCTGGAACCCACCGAACCGCGTCCGAGCGAACTCGTCCGGCTCGCCTTCGCGGTCGTCGTGTACGGCGCGACGGCGGCCGTGACCAACGAGCTCGCCCGGCAGGCGGACGTCCGGCTCAGCACCGCACAGCGTCGTCGTCGCGTGGCCGAGGGTGAGATCGACCGGGCCGCCCTCGTCCAGCAGTCCCTGCTGCCCGCGTCCACGGAGGGACTCCCACCGGAACTCCACGCACTCGGGGTGTGCATCCCGGCACGGACCGTCGGCGGCGACTTCTACGACTGGTTCCCGACACCGGACGGCGCGGCCTTCACGCTCGGCGACGTGATGGGCAAGGGCGTCGGCGCCGGCATGATCGCCGCCGCGGTCCGGTCCCTCGTGCGCAGCACCGTCGACGAACCGGACGCGGCCACGGCGGTCCGTCGAGCGGCCGCCGGCCTGGCGACCGGGACATCCGACGTCGAGAGCGCACAGTTCACGACGTGCTTCCACGTGCGGATCGACCGCGACGGCCACGCCCGCTGGGTCGACGCCGGCCACGGGTTGAGCCTGCTCCGGCGTGCCGACGGCACGGTCCGGTCGCTGCGGTCCGGGCACCTGCCGATCGGCGTCGGGACCTCGTGGTCGAGCGAGACGACCGACCTCGAGCCCGGCGACGTCGTCGTGAGCGTCAGCGACGGGGTGCTCGACCTCTTCGGCGGGGACCTCGACGCGCTCGACCGCTTCGAGGCCTGGGTCGCCGAACGCTCGCACCCCCAGCAGCTCGTCGACGGGATCACCGAGCTCGCCCACCGCGGCGAGCACCCCGACGACGTCACGGTGCTCTGCATCGCCTACCGACCCTGACCACCCACGCGCACACCCGAGGAGGACGACGTGGACGACCGCATCGACCGTCGCCGGTTCATGACCGCCGGCATCGCCGGGACCACCGCCGCGATCGTCGGTACGAGCATCGCGAGCCGCTCCACGCCGGCCGTGGCGGCAGCGGGCACCCTGCTCGCCGCGGACGAGTTCGACGGGCCAGCAGGCAGTGCACCGAACAGCGCGGTCTGGCGGTACGACCTCGGCGCGGGCGGGTGGGGCAACGGGGAACTGCAGACCTACACGGACTCCCGGCGGAACGCGGCGCTCGACGGTGCCGGCAACCTCGTGATCACCGCCCGGCGTGAGGCCGACGGTTCGTTCACCTCGGCTCGACTGAAGACCGAGGGCACGTCGACGGCGCAGTACGGCCGGATCGAGGCGCGCATCCGGATCCCGCGGGGGCAGGGGATCTGGCCCGCGTTCTGGATGCTCGGCGCGGACATCGGGTCGGTCGGGTGGCCGGCCTGCGGCGAGATCGACGTGATGGAGAACGTCGGGTACGAACCGACCGCGGTCCACGGCACGGTGCACGGTCCGGGGTACTCCGGCGCGCAGGGCATCTCGGCGGCGTCCACGAACCCCACGGGGGCTCCGTTCGCCGACGACTTCCACGTGTTCGGCGTCGACTGGCGTCCGGACTCGATCACGTGGTCGGTCGACGGCACGGCGTACCGGACGCTGACCCGTGCCGACGTCGGGGCGAATCCGTGGGTGTTCGACAAGCCGTTCTTCGTCGTCCTCAACGTGGCCGTCGGCGGCTCGTGGCCCGGGTCGCCCGACGCGTCGACGCGTTTCCCGCAGCAGATGACGGTGGACTGGGTGCGCGTCTTCGCGAACGCCTGAGGCTCAGGGGCGGCCGCGGTCGTTCCGCGCGACGAGCCACAGGTACGTGCTGTGCCCGATGAGGGCGAGGCCGAAGAACACCGCGGCCACGGCGTACACGCGGTCGAGCTTGCCCTGTCCGATCACGAGCATCACGACGCAGAACACGACGGCCACGGCGAGCACGCCCACCTGCACCGTCGACCAGATCCGTCGGAAGCGCGGCATGCCCGTCTCGTTCACGACTCCATGGTGCCAGATGCCGTCAGTGCTCCCGGAGCGCCTCGACGAGCTCGGCCTTCCGCTTCGACGAGTACCCGGTGATGCCGAGCTCCTTCGCGCGTCGCTTGAGGTCCGCCACGGTCCAGTCGTCGTACGACCCGGACTCGCCGCCCTTCTTCGCCACGGCGTGCTCGCCCCGCGCCGCCGCGGCGTTGCTGATGCGGGCGGCCTTCTCCTTCGAGTTGCCCTCCTTGCGGAGCTCCTCGTACATGTCCGGCTTCTTGAGTTGGTTCGGCATGGCGCACACCGTACGCCCGGGTCCTCGACGTGGGAGACTCCGGCATGACCGAACCCTGGACCTCCGACCAGGGTGGTCCGGGCACCCCGATCGTGCTGCTCCACCCCGGTGGCACCGATTCCCGGTCGATGTCGGCGCTGGCCGCGGCGTTCGGTGGCGCCCGTGTCGTGCTCGTCGACCGAGCCGGGCACGGTCGCACTCCCGACGTCGACGGCCCGTGGCACTTCGCGGACATGGCCGAGGAACTCGCCGGCACCGTGCGGTCCCTCGGCGCCGGTCCCGTGCACCTCGTCGGGTGCCGCCCCGGTTCATGGCGGACGCCTACGCCGAGGTGTCCCCCGACCCTCCGGAGCACTGGGAGGTCGTCACCGCCAAGTCGCGGGTGCTGCACACGGCGGAACCCGCGGTGACGGTGGCGCAGCTGGGCGGCCTCGACGTCCCGGTCCTGATCCTGTGCGGGGACGACGACGAGGTGCGGCTCGACCACCTCGCCCAGATGCTCGAGGCACTGCCGGACGGCGAACTCGCAGTGGTCCCGAGGGCGACGCACGGCCTCGTCGTCGAGCAGCCGGACCTCGTCGCGCAGCTCGTCGAGGCGTTCCACGCGACCGACAAGAGCGACGGTGTCGCACCCCGCCGTCGCGCGCGGCACTGACCGGACACCGCACTCCTGGGCGGCGGTCCAGATGCCGTCCGGTTCTGTGGGAGGGAACCGATGAGAGGACCCGCACCATGCCCCGCGACCAGTACGAGCCAGCCGACCCGCGCACCCGCTACCCCGACGTCCAGCCGGAGCCGCAGACGCAAGCCGAGCCGGGCCTCCAGAGCCGCATGCGGCCGGTACCGGACCTCGGTGAGGAGACCTACCGGGGAACCGGCCGGCTCGCCGGTCGGAAGGCGCTGATCACCGGCGCGGACTCCGGTATCGGTGGCGCCGTCGCCATCGCGTTCGCACGCGAGGGTGCGGACGTCGCGCTCGCGTACCTCCCGGAGGAGCAGTCCGACGCGGACCACGTCATCGAGCAGATCCGCGCCGCGGGCCGGACGGCCGTCGCGGTACCCGGTGACCTGCGCGACCGGTCGTACGCGACCACGCTGGTGGAGCAGGCCGTCGCGGGACTCGGCGGCCTCGACGCGCTCGTGAGCGTGGCCGGCAAGCAGCGCTGGCAGCCCGAGGTCGAGGACCTCACCGACGAGCAGTTCGAGGCGACGTTCGACGTCAACGTGTTCGGGTTGTTCCGCCTGGTCCGCGCTGCGCTCCCCCACCTGCAGCCGGGGTCGACGATCACCACGACGGCGTCGATGGAGGCGTACAAGCCCGCTCCGGACCGGCTCGACTACGCGGCGTCGAAGGGCGCGATCAACAACCTCTCGAAGGGGCTGTCGCAGGCACTCGTCGAGCGTGGGATCCGGGTGAACATCGTGGCTCCCGGACCCACCTGGACCGTCCTGCAGCCGAGCGGCGGCGTCGACCCGGAGTCGCTGCCCGAGTTCGGGTCGAGCGAGTCGCCGATGGGCCGCGCCGCGCAGCCGGCCGAACTCGCGCCCGCCTACGTGTTCCTCGCCTCGCACGAGTCGAGCTACGTCGCCGGGGAGACCCTCAACGTGAACGGCGGCATGGTGACGCCCTGACCCGGCGCGGCCCACGGGCTGCACGCACCCGGGAATGGAACGGGCGTCCCGGGTGTCTCATCCACCACCGAACGCGAAGGAGCACACCATGAGCCACGACCTCCACGAGAGCACGGCCGTCGACGTCCAGCGGAGCTGCACGCCGGCGACGACGGTCTCCGTCCTGCACGACGAGCGCAAGCCGTCGTTCGGGCGCTGGCTGGGCCAGATCAACCGGCAGGACTGACCGCCGTCGCGGCAGCGGCCGGGACCGCGGGCGGTCCGGCAGCGGCCGGGACCGCGGGCGTCGCCGTCGCGGCGCCCGCAGGCGCGGGGGCGGCGCCCGGGACGCCGAGTTCACGGATCCGCCGCGCCGGCACCCCGGCGTAGACCCCGTGGGACGTGAGCCGCCCCCGGACGACCGCCCCGGCCGCCACCACCACGTCGTCCTCGATGACCGTCCCGGGCAGCACGACGGCACGCCCACCGATCCAGACCCGCTCGCCGATGTCGACCGATCGGCCCGAGGCGGTCTCGCTCCACGCCCCGTCGTCGCCGATCTCGTGGTGGCTCGTCATCACGAGCACCTGCATCCCGATCGCGGTGTGGTCGCCGATCCGGACCGGCGCGACGGCCTCGACCGTGACGTTCCGGTTGAAGTACACGCCCCGGCCGACCACGAGGTTCTTCGGATCCCCCGTCAGTGAGAACAGCGGACCGGGGCTCGACGCGAGGTCGGCGCCCGCGGCGGACGCGATCAACCGGCGCACCGCACGTGGCAGGAACGGCGAACCGAGCAGCAGCGTGAACAGCGTGTACTCGCGGGCGTGGACGACGTCGTCGCGCAGCCGTGAGCCGAACGTGGACGGAGATGCGGTGCGTGCGGACATGCCGCCTCCAGGTCTCGCAGGGGGACGTGTGCGTCCTCGCACACAGCCGGAACGGTAGGTCGGCTCGAGCACGGTCGACAACGCGGGGACCGGGGCGTTGCGCGATTCTTGCGGTGTCCGCTGCCGGGATCCCGCACTGCTACCGTGCTCGCATGTCCTGGGGCCGACGGTACTTCGCGGTCCAGTCGGTCGCGGGGGCCCTCTGGTGGATCGCGGTGTGCACCCTCCCCGGGGTCCGGTCGGCGACCCTCGGCTCGCTCGACCCCGTCGTCGTCGCGGTGTTCGACGTCCCGCTCTTCGTCGTGGCATCGGCGCTCGCGGCGGCCGGCAGTCGCGCCGCCGCGGTGGTCACGACCGGGTGGACCGCGCTGGTCATGGCCGCCCTGGCCGTCTGGGCCACCGCGACGACCGAGGCCGGTGCCGGTGTGCTCGTGATGATCGGCGCGACCGTCGGGTCAGCCCTCGCCCTGGCGCTCGTCGTGCTCGGCCGGGTCCCGACCGAGTGGCTGACGACCGGCCCGCTGCGGTTCCGGACCGCCGCCCCCGACGCGGGTCGCCGCCGCCACGTCCTCGGCACCGTCCTGCAGATCACCGTCTTCTGGGGGCTCTTCCTCGGGGTGCTGCCGCTCGTCATCGCCGCCGCCGAGCACCGCTGGCGGCTCCACCCGACGCTGCCCGACGGCGTCGTGACCACCGCTGTCGTCACCGGAGCCGTCGCACTCGTCGCCGCGAGTGCGCTCGGCATCGCGTCCGCCGCGGCGATGTCGACGCAGGGCGCCGGGACCCCGCTGCCGTCCGCGATGCCGAACCGGCTCGTGATCGCCGGTCCGTACCGCTCGGTGCGCAACCCGATGGCGCTCGCCGGCATCGCCCAGGGCGTCGCCGTCGGGCTCCTGCTCACCTCGTGGATGGTCGTCGTGTACGCGCTCGCCGGGTCGATCGTCTGGAACTGCGTCGTCCGCCCGCTCGAGGAGGCCGACCTCGACCACCGGTTCGGCGACGACTTCCGGCGCTACGCCGCACGCGTCCGGTGCTGGGTCCCCCGGTGGCCGATCCCGGCGAGCGCCCCGGCGGACGCGATCAGCCCGCCGCGCCGCTGATGTTGACGAGCCAGGTCACGCCGAAGCGGTCGGTGACCATGCCGAACGTGTCGCCCCACGGGGCCTTCGTGAGGGGTTCGATGATCGTCTTCGCCCCGTCGGCGAGCCCGTTCCAGTAGCGCGTGAGGGCTGCTTCGTCGTCACCGCTCAGGGACACCGAGATGTTGCTGACGTCGGGGCCCTCCATGCCGGTCGGTGCGTCGGAGGCCATGAGCAGCAGGCCGTTCTCGCCCTCGAGCTGGCCGTGCATGACCTTGTCGGCGTCGGCGGGGTCCTGTGCCATCCCGGCCTCGCCGAAGGTGTTGACGGTGAGTTCGCCGCCGAAGACGCCGTGGTAGAAGTCGAGCGCGTCACGGGCCTGGTCGCGGAGGCCGATGTACGGGTTGAGTCGGACGGTCATGGTGGACTCCTCGCGGATGGTGCACGGGCGCCGTCGTCCGTGTCGCGTCGATCGTCCCAGACCGTCGGCGCGTGCGGAAGCCCGTGGGCGGGTCGTGCAGGATGGGGCGGTGGACAGCGACGACGCGTACGACGAGCACCTCAGCGCCGAGATGCCGTGGACCGAGGTGGTCCGGACACTCGAGGGCCTCGGGTGGACGCCGTGCGGCACCGGGGACTGGGCGTGCGCGTTCCGTTCCCCTTCCGGTCGGCTCGCGGCGCGGGTCAGCCCGTTCGACCCCGCCGGGCCGTACTCGGCGATGCTCTACCGTGTGGCGGCGCACACCCGTCAGGTCCCCGTGCTGGTCGACCACCGCGTGCTCGAGGGCGGGTCCGACCTCACGGTGATGGAGTACCTCGCGCCGGTGTCCGCGGCCGAGGGGGCGGCCTTCCACCGGTCGATCCGTGCACGGGAGCCGGACGTGGCGGCGCTCGCCGAGCACATCGACGCCGTGCACGCGCGTGGTGCCCGGGAGCAGCCGTGGTGGGGTCCGCTCGACGACAACCCGGCGAACGTGATGCGCGGCTCGGACGGCCGGCTGGTCGTCGCCGACCTGTTCTACGCGGACGGCCCCGCGCTGTACGCCACGGTGCGGGACGACCCCGACCGGGTCGTGCGGGACTACCCGGAGCACCTGCGTCGGCACATGACGGAGTTGCCGCTGGCGAGTTCCGGCGGGTGGGCGGCCGGCGACGCGGAGCGGATGCGCCGGGCACTGGCGGCGGCGGACCGACGCCGGTCGGGATGACGTCCGGCGGTGCCCGCCCACCACCAGCACCGGACGCTCGCCGCGCACCACCAGCACCGGACGCTCCCCGCGCACCACCAGCGCCCGAGCACCCGAGCACCCAGCCGCCTCGGCCTAGCATCGTGAGGATGCCCGACCCCCGCCCCGACGAGTTCATCCGCGTCCGCGGCGCCCGCGAGCACAACCTGCAGGACGTGGACGTCGACATCCCCCGCGACCGCATCGTCGCCTTCACCGGCGTCTCCGGCTCCGGCAAGTCGAGCCTCGCGTTCGGCACCGTGTTCGCCGAGGCGCAGCGCCGGTTCCTCGAGTCCGTCGCCCCGTACGCTCGGCGGCTCATCGCGCAGGGGTCCACCCCGCACGTGGAGTCGATCACGGGACTCCCCCCGGCCGTCGCCCTGCAGCAGCGCCGCGGTGCCCCGAGTGCCCGCTCCACCGTGGGCACGCTGACGACCCTGTCGAACTCGATGCGCATGCTGTTCTCCCGCGCCGGCACCTACCCGCCGGGAGCCGACCGGCTCGAGTCCGACTCGTTCTCGCCGAACACCGCCGCCGGGGCCTGCCCCCGCTGCCACGGACTCGGCACCGCGCACGAGGTCACCGAGGCGTCCGCGGTCCACGACGACTCGCTCAGCATCCGCGACGGCGCGATCACCGCGTGGCCCGGCGCCTGGCAGGGCAAGAACCTCCGCGACGTGACGGCGGTGCTCGGCTACGACATCGACCGGCCGTGGCGGGATCTCCCCCGCGCCGACCGCGACTGGCTGCTCTTCACCGAGGAGCAGCCGGTGGTCGAGGTGCACCCGAAGCGCGACCGGGTCGCCAAGCCCTACCGCGGTCGGTTCTGGAGCGCCCGGCAGTTCGTGCTGCACACCCTCGCGGACTCCCAGAGCGAGACCCAGCGCACCAAGGCCCTGCAGTACGTCGAGTCCGGACCGTGCGGCCTGTGCGGCGGCACCGGGCTCACCCGGGCGGCCCTCGCCGTCACGGTCGGCGGGCACAGCATCGCCGACCTCAACGCGCTGCCGATCACGGCGCTCGCCGACGTGCTCCGGCCGATCGCCGCGATCACGGACGCCTCGGCGGCGACGTCCCGTGCGTCCTCGGGCGAGCACACCGAGGTGGCCGTCGCGATCGCGGGTGACCTCGTCACGCGCCTCGACGTCCTCCTCGGCCTCGGGCTCGGGTACCTCGCGCTCGACCGGTCGACGCCGACGCTCTCCCCCGGTGAGACGCAGCGGCTCCGGATCGCGACGCAGCTCCGCTCCGGGTTGTTCGGTGTCGTGTACGTCCTCGACGAGCCGAGCGCCGGTCTGCACCCCGCCGATGCCGAGTCCCTCGTGCAGGTGCTCGACGACCTTCGCGCCGGCGGCAACAGCGTCTTCGTGGTCGAGCACGACATGAGCATCGTCCGCCGCGCCGACTGGATCGTCGACGTCGGGCCGGGCGCAGGCTCCGGTGGCGGCACCGTCCTGTACAGCGGTCCCGTCGACGGCCTCCAGCACGTCGAGGGGTCGGTGACGCGGCGGTTCCTCCACCCGGCCGGCCCACCTGCCGTCCGCACACCGCGGGAGCCGGTCGCCACCCTGGCGCTCCGCGACGTGACGCTGCACAACCTGCACGGTCTCGACGTCGACGTCCCGCTCGGGGTCCTCACCGCGGTCACGGGGGTGAGCGGCTCGGGGAAGTCCTCGCTCGTCGGTGGCGTCCTGGCCACCGAGGGCGCCTCGCACCCGCTCGTGACCCGGGTCGTCCAGGTCGACCAGAAGCCGATCGGCCGCACGCCCCGGTCGAACCTCGCCACCTACACGGGCCTGTTCGACGCCGTCCGCCAGGCCTTCGCCGCCACCGATGCCGCACGGGAGCGCGGCTGGGGCGCCGGACGGTTCTCGTTCAACGTCGCGGGCGGCCGGTGCGAGGTGTGCCAGGGCGAGGGGTCCGTCTCCGTCGAGCTGCTCTTCCTGCCCGGCAGCTGGGCGCCGTGCCCGGAGTGCCACGGTGCCCGGTACAACGCCGAGACGCTCGAGGTCCGGTGGGACGGCGCGAGCATCGCCGACGTGCTCGGCATGACCGTCGACGAGGCGGCGCCGTTCCTCGCCGGCCTCCCGGCCGCGGCGCGCGGGCTCGAGACGCTGCGCCAGGTCGGTCTCGGCTACCTCCGACTCGGCCAGCCCGCCCCGGAGCTCTCGGGCGGCGAAGCGCAGCGCATCAAGCTCGCCACCGAACTGCAGCGCGCCCGGTCCGGCCACACGCTCTACCTGCTCGACGAGCCGACCACCGGCCTCCACCCGGCCGACGTCGAGCTGCTGTCCGAGCAGCTGTCGCGGCTCACGGACGCCGGCAACACCGTCGTGGTCGTCGAGCACAGCATGGACGTCGTCGCGGCGGCCGACCACGTCATCGACATGGGTCCCGCCGGCGGGGACGCGGGCGGGCAGGTGGTCGCCGCCGGTACGCCGGCCGCGGTCGCGGCGTCCGCCACGAGTCGGACCGCGCCCTACCTGCGCGCGCAACTGGGGCGGTGAACGCGAGCGGGTGACGGCCTGGAGGCACGGTGCGGGCCCGAACCGTGCCTCCAGTCCGACCCGGTGCGGGTCGAGGGCCGCAGCGCTCGCTGAGTGGCCATCAGCTTTTCATCCCTCCGGAGGATGCACCCGCGGGGCGACCGGAGCATGCTGAGCGGTGTGTGGGGAGTCCGGTCGTCCGCGACCGCGGTCGTGGGGGCCGCGGTCGCGACGCGCCGGACCGTCTGATCCGCGGCTCGCGATGGCCGGCCGGACTGGCCGACCGCTCTCCGTCGCGGGGACGGTCACGACCCCGACAGCCCCACCGCGGCGCGCACGGCACGCAACCCCTCGGGCGTACCCGGCCAGTGCCGGTCCACCGCCGCCGCGCCCGCCCGCCGCGTGACGAACCGGAGCACGAGCGCGACGACGACCGCGTCGTCGAGGTACCCGATCACCGGCACGAAGTCCGGCACGAGGTCGATCGGCAGCAGCAGGTACCCGAGGAGTGCGACGAGGGCGATGCGCACACCCCGCGGCACCGTCGGGTCGGCGACGAGCCGCCGGACCAGCCGCACGACGTCGGGGACGAGCCGGAGCGCCTCGACCAGCCGGAGGCCGTCACCAGATCGACCTGCGGCGACCACCAGGGCGATCACCACGACGCCCCACACGATGACGAACCCGCCCACGATCGCGATGACGACCGACCACCACTCCATGCCCCGAGCATGGCGGACACGGTGTCGCGGGAGCTGAGCGAACGGACAGGTCGCGCTGCGAAGGCGGTGTCGAGCCAGAACGGCGCCGCCCGCCCCGGTACTGTTCCCGTTCGTGAGTGTTCGTCGTCGTGCGTCCCGTGTCGTCTCGATCGGGGTCGTCGCAGCCCTCGCCGCGTCGTTGACCGGCTGCGGGGAGGGGTCCGGGGTCGACAGCGACTACGCGAAGATCTGCCGCGACAACTCGACGCAGAAGCGCCTGCCGGACGACGACTGCAACAACCACGGCGGGCACGCCGGCTGGTACTACCTCCCGCTCAGCGGCAGCCGCGCGACGAAGGTCCCCGCCGTCGGCGACGCCGTGTCGGGCGGCACCGCCAGCCTCCCGTCGGGCAAGACCGCGGAGTCGGGCATCTCGTCCCGCGGCAGCTCGGTGACGAAGGGCGGCTTCGGCGGGTCCGGCGAGCACGGCGGGTTCGGCGGCTGATGGAGCGCGTCGAGTTCACCGAGCGCCCGGACTGGCAGCGACGGATCCAGCAGACCGGCCTCATCTACTCACGGTCGGTGCGCGAGGACGGCACCGCGGTCGAGTACTGGAACGACGGCGCGGCGTACGTGTTCACGCTGCCCGAGGTCGAGGCGCTCGAACGGCAGACCGAGGAGCTGCACCGCATGTGCCTCGAGGCAGCCCGGTACCTCGCGTCCGGCGAACTCGGCACCCTCGGGCTCACCCGCGAGGGCTTCGACCTCGCCGCGTGGTCGCTCGAGCAGGGCGAACCGGACGTGTACGCCCGCTTCGACCTGGCGTACGCGGGCGACGACTCCCCCGCGAAGATGCTCGAGTACAACGGCGACACCCCCACCGGTCTCATCGAGGCCTCGGTCACGCAGTGGCACTGGCTGCAGGACCGCATCGCCGACGGGACGCTGCCCGCCGACACCGACCAGTGGAACGGCATCCACGAGGCGATGGTCGCCCGCTGGCGCACCCTGCTCCACGCATCGCTCCGCGCCGAGGAGGGCGGCCGGCTCTTCGTCGCCCACTCCGACCTCGACACCGCCGGCGAGGACTGGAACACCGTCGCGTACATGCGGGACCTCGCCGGCGAGGCCGGGTGGGAGCACACCGGCATCGAGATGAAGGACATCGGGTGGCACGCGGTCGCCCGGCAGTTCGTGGGCAGCGCCGAGCCCGTCGGCTCGTCGCGGAGCGTCTTCACGCTGCCCGGCGACGAGGACGGCACGCAGTACCCGGTCATCCGGAACCTGTTCAAGCTCTACCCGTGGGAGGACCTCGTCTCCGGGGACGACCGCGCCGAGGGCGACCAGGAGTTCGGCGCGTTCCTCGTCAGCGACCGCGGCCGCCTCGGCCGGTGGTACGAGCCCGCGTGGAAGATGTTCCTGTCGAACAAGCTGCTGCTGGTCGCGCTCTGGCGGCTGTTCCCGGGCCACGAGAACCTGCTGCCGGCGTTCGCCGACGGCCCGAACGGCATGACGGACTTCGTCGTGAAGCCGGTGTTCGGGCGTGAGGGCGACGGCATCGCCGTGCACCGCGCGGACGGCTCGGTGACGACGAACGGCTCGGAGTACCGCCGCGCCGGCACCGGCGGCGAACGGGTCTGGCAGCAGTACCACGAGCTGCCGGACTTCCCCGGGTCACGCGGCCACAACCACCCGGTCCTCGGCTCCTGGGTGGTGGACGGCGAGTCGTTCGGCGTCGGCATCCGCGAGTCCGACGGCCCCATCACCGACTACTGGTGCCGCTTCGCGCCGAACGTGATCACCGCGTCCTGAACGACGGGGCCGCGCGTCCTGCCACGATGGACGGCATGACCTACACCGCCAGCAGCGACCGCTACGACACGATGCCCTACCGCCGTACCGGGAACTCCGGCCTCGACCTGCCGCTGCTCTCGCTCGGCTACTGGCACAACTTCGGCGACGACGTCGCCTTCGAGACGCAGCGCGCCGTGAGCCGCCGCGCCTTCGACCTCGGCATCACCCACCACGACCTCGCGAACAACTACGGCCCGCCCTACGGCGCCGCCGAGGTCAACTTCGGGCGCCTCATGCGTGAGGACTTCCGGCCGTACCGCGACGAGATGATCGTGTCGACGAAGGCCGGCTGGGACATGTGGCCCGGTCCCTACGGCCAGGGCGGCGGCTCCCGCAAGTACGTCCTCGCCTCCCTCGACCAGTCGCTGCAGCGCACGGGCCTCGACTACGTGGACGTCTTCTACTCGCACCGCCTCGACGCGTCCACCCCGCTCGAGGAGACGATGGGCGCCCTGCACACCGCGGTCCAGCAGGGCAAGGCGCTCTACGTCGGCATCTCGTCGTACGACGCCGAGCGCAGCCGCCAGGCCGCCGCGATCCTGCGCGACCTCGGCACGCCCCTGCTCATCCACCAGCCCTCGTACTCGATGCTGAACCGCTGGATCGAGACCGAGGGGCTGCTCGACGCCGCGAGCGAACTCGGCTTCGGCGTCATCGGCTTCACCGCGCTCGCGCAGGGGCTCCTGACCGGCAAGTACCTCGACGGCGTCCCGGAGGACTCCCGCGCCGCCGCCGGCAAGTCCCTCGACGCGTCGAGCATCACACCGGAGGTGGTCGCCCACCTCCGTGCCCTGAACGACGTCGCCGCCGCACGTGGCCAGTCCCTCGCGCAGCTCGCGCTGGCCTGGGCGCTCCGCGACGAGCGGGTCACGTCGCTCGTCATCGGCGCCTCGCGCGTGTCCCAGGTCGAGGACAACGTCGCCGCCCTGGCGAACACGTCCTTCACCGACGAGGAGCTCCGCACCATCGACGAGCACTCCGTCGGGATCGCGGACGTCGACCTGTGGGCCCGCGCGCGCGCCGGTCAGGTCTCCTGAGCGGGAACCGTCACCAGGTGGCGGACGGGAGGCGCGGTGCGGGGCCGCGCCGCGCCTCCCGTCCCGCAGGCGGTCGCGTCCGCACTGCGGTGGGCCCTGCCGGGATCGGCATGCGTCATCGATTGCACTTCCTGTTCCGCACGGCGTAGATTCGCACCCGTGACCACCATCTCCGAGTACGCGGCGCAGCACGGCATCTCGCCGCGCCGCGCTCGCGCGCTCGCGCAGCAGGGCCGTCTCCCGGCACGACGGGTCGGACGTGCCTGGATCCTCGACGATGGCGTCGCCACGACGCCGGCCGTCGGCACCCGACCGATGAGCGAGCGCACGCGGCGCCTGTTCCTCCGTGCACTGAGCGACCAGACCGTCCGTGAGGTGACCGGGTCCGACCGCCGACGCATCGCCGCGTACCTCGGCCGGCTCCGCGCCTCCGACCGACCGGCAGCGCTCATCCGGGCGTGGTTCCGCGAAGCGGAAGTCCCGACGGGCTTCACGCTCGGAGAACTCCTGGTCCGGGCGGCACTGGAACACCAGGACGACGTCGTCGCCGACCGTCTCGCCCGACCACAGCGGCGGTACCTCAACTCGCCCGAGCGCCTGGCGCGGGTCGTCGCCGACGAACGGGCGATCCACGGCCTCAGCCGCGCACAACTGGCCGACCGTGCCGGCACGACACCCGGTGACGTCGCCGCCGTCGAGACCGGGCGGCAGGTCGACACCATGCTCACCGTCCTCCGGGTCGTGAACGCGCTCGACGTGCACCCCCTGGCGTTGCCCACCGGAGCTGTCCGGGACTCCGCGTGAACCGGGTGCTCCACGCCTGGCTCGAAGGGCAGTACGTCGGCGAGTTCGCCGTCGACGGGAGCGGCCGGATCACGCTCCACTACGACGATGCCGCCCCGGACACACCCGTGTCGCTGTCCCTGCCCCGGGACGGCAAGATCTCCGACCGGGCACCGGGCCGGTTCCTCGACAACCTCCTGCCCGATCGGCCCGAAGCCCGCGACTGGATGCGTCGCGTCACCGGAGCCCGCTCGACGAGCACGTTCGACCTCCTCGAAGAGGTCGGCGGCGACGTCGCCGGCGGGCTGGTGCTCCTCCCCGCACCGGAGTTGCCGCAGCCGGCGGCCACCGCGCTGCTGCTGGCCGACGACGACGCGATCGCGTTCCGGATCAGCAGCCTGCACGACGATCCGGATCGCTGGTGGGAGCGGAGCGACCCGGCCCGGTTCTCTCTCGCCGGTACGCAGCCGAAGTTCGCGCTCGCGAACGTCGCCGGTACCTGGTTCTGGCCGAACGCGTCGGTCCCGTCGACGCACATCATCAAGCCGGCGTTCTCCGCCAACCGGGGAGCCGAGCATGCAGAGGTCGCGGCCGAGCGCCTGGCAGCGGACATCGGCATCGTCGCCCCGCGAGCCGACGTGCTCGACGTGGTCGGCGAGCAGGCGTACCTCGTTGAGCGCTTCGACCGGGCACCGCAACCGTCCGGCTTCGCCGCGCGACTCCACATGGAGGACCTCGCACAGGCACTCGGCAGGTCCGGTGCCGACAAGTACCGCATCGGAGCGAAGCCGATCCTCCAGCTCCTGCTGCAGCACGATGCGTCGGGCACGGCCGCGCACGACTTCCTCCGGCAGGCCGCGTTCAACGCAGCGATCGGCAACGCTGACGCGCACGCGAAGAACTACTCGGTCCTGCTCCGACCGGCGGGGGTGGAACTCGCGCCGCTCTACGACGCCCTGCCCACGCGCCTCTGGCCCGGGTACGACGAGCAGCTCGCGATGCGCATCGGTGGCGCGCAGTACACGCAGGAGCTGACACTCGACCACTGGTCGAAGCTCGCCGATCAGTCCGGCCTGGACGTCGACCGCGCCCGCGTCGAGGTGCAACGGGTGTACGACGACGTCGCCGACCGGATCGACACCGCTTGGAACGACCTCGACGACGACCAGGCCACTCGGATGCGCGGACTCGTCGCCGAGCAGACGGCGAAGATCGCGGGTCCGCGCGCGACGCGCACCACGCCGGGAACGGTGGGCCCTGCCGGGATCGAACCGACGACATCCACGGTGTAAACGTGGCGCTCTACCAGCTGAGCTAAAGGCCCTCACGTCGAGTCTACGGCGTCGGACACCCGCCCGATGTTCAGCCACAGGCTTACTTTCGGCGATGTGAAGTCGTATCCTTAACACGTGCACTCCGACCCCGTGATCGCGGTGATCGTCGACCTCGTCGACTCCCGCACCCTCGACGACCGCGCAGCGGCCCAGCGCGACGTCGAGCGCGCCTTCGACGGTACCCCAGCGGTCGAGGCGGTCGATCCGCTGCGCGCCACCGTCGGCGATGAGTTCCAGGTGATCTACGCCACGCTGACCGACGCACTCGTCGCGACCACGGCCGCGATCCTCGCACTGCCGCCGACCGTGCAGATCCGGTTCGGGATCGGGCGCGGCACGGTGCAGACGATCGGCGCGGGTGCGGTCGGTCCCCTGCAGGACGGCCCCGGGTGGTGGTCCGCACGCGACGCCATCAACGAGACCCACCGGCGCGAGGACGGCCGGACCGCGTTCCTCCGGGCCTGGTACCACGACGCCGAGGACCGCCACGGACCGACGGAGCGACTCGTGAACGCCTACTTCCTGAGCCGCGACCACGTCGTCGCGCGCCTGACCCCGCGTGCACGGCGGATCGCCCTCGGGCTGGTCCAGGGCCGGACCCAGGCGCAGATCGCTGCTGAGGAGGGCATCACCCCGTCGGCGGTCTCCCAGTCCGTGCAGAAGTCGGGCGTCGCCGCACTGGTCGAGGGCCTGCGGGTCCTCGGGGACGGGGGCCGCTGATGCTCGCCGGGGTCCTCCTCGCCCTGATCGGGACGGCCGACGTCGTGCGCACCCGGACCGGCACCGACGCCGCACCACGCCGCGTCCTGACCGTGATCGTGGTCCTGCTGCTGTGGATCGGGATGGCCGTCGTCGCCGTGCCGGGCCTCGGCCTCCCCGTCGGGGCGGTGGCCACCGCGATCGTGCTCGCCGCCCTGTGGATCGCCACGACGACGCCGGTGCGGCCGACCGACGCCCGGCCGTCGACCACGCCGCCACGGGTCTGGTGGCGCCGTTCGGGCTCGTGGCCGTCGGTCCTGCTCGCGGTCGCGCTCGCCGTGCTGCTGCTGACGGTCCCGTCCGTCGATCCCTCGGGGTTCGTCGTCGAGTGGCAGCGCGGTTCCGCGCCGGCGTTCGTCGCCGCCGTCCCGCTCGCCGCGATCGTCGGCGGCGTCGGAGCAGCGCTGTTCCTGGTCGACTCGGCCAACGTCGTCGTCGCCCAGGCCCTCCCGCCGGGGCTCTCCCCCGACACCGTCGGGCGTACGGTCGAGGACGGCCGGGGGCGACGGCTGTTCGCACGACGACCCCGACGGGATGCCCGCGACGCCGAGCCTGCAGGCGACGACGACACCGGCGCGGGCACGGTCCTGCTGCAGGGCGGCCGCATGATCGGCCCGATCGAGCGCCTGCTGCTCGCCGGGTTCTCGCTGGTCGGGGCGTTCCCCGTCGTCGCGGCGCTGATCGCGGCCAAGGGCATCGTCCGCTTCCCGGAGATCCGCCGCGAGACGACCGGGTACCAGGCCGAGTACTTCCTCATCGGCAGCCTGGTGAGCTGGGCGATGGCGTTCGCCGCGGCCGGCATGTGCTGGTTGCTCGCACAGGGCTGAGGCTCGCGCCGCGTCCCGCGCGACCCGTGACCCGCGTCCCCGGGCACCGCGCTCCCCCGTCGAACCACGAATCCGACATCGAACAACCGCCGGGTCCCGGTTCGATGTCGGATCCGTGGTTCGACGCCGCCAGCGCACCGCCGCCAGCGCCCCGCCGACGCCACGGGTCGATGCACAGCGGCCGCCCCGGGAGATCCCGGTCGTCGCCGGGTAGCGTCATCCCCGTGAACGGAGTCGGAGTCCTCGACGAGGCCGGCCGCCTGCGGCTGCTCGGTGCCGGTGCGACCGGTGCCGCCTTCGCCGTCGTGCTCGTCGTCCTCGTGGCGTCGTCGTGGACGGAACCGACCCCGGCGCTCCTCGTCGGCCTCGGCGTCCCGGCGGCAGCGGTGGGCATCGCGATCGCCGTCGTCCTGCAGCTCCGCTCCTGGCGCGCCGAGGGCGGGTACGACCGGAGCGTCGTCGTCCGCAACTGGGTGCTCGACGGCGAGGTGCCCCCGACCGTGCCGGCCGCCGAGTGGATCCCCCTCGTGCAGGCCCAGGCCGAGCGCGAGGTCGCCGGCTGGGGCAAGATCGTGCTCTCGACGATCTGGATCCTGATGACGTGGTCGATGCGGGACCAGCACGGTCCGGTCATCACGACGATGCTGATCCTGCTCTGGATCGGCCTCGGCCTGTGGAGCGCACTCTGGGTGATCCCCCGCGCCCGGGCCGCCAAACGACTGCTCGGCCGCGGCGTCGCCACCCCCACCTGATCCCGCCCGGCACCGTCCTGGGTACGCTCGCCGTCATGCAGAGTCGCACCCTCGGCCGTACCGGCCGCCCCGTGTCCGTCGTCGGCCTCGGCACCTGGCAGTTCGGCGGTGACTGGGGCCCGGTCTCCGACGCCGACGCGAACGCCGTGATGGACGCGTCCGTCGAGTCCGGCGTCACGCTGTTCGACACCGCCGACGTCTACGGCGACGGCCGGAGCGAACAGTTGATCGGCGCGTGGCGGGCGGTCAACCCCGACGTCCCGCTGACGATCACGACGAAGATGGGCCGTCGCGCCGACCAGGTCCCGTCCAACTACGTCGCCGCGAACTTCCGCGAGTGGGTCGACCGCTCGCGCCGGAACCTGCGGCAGGACACACTCGACCTCGTCCAGCTGCACTGCCCGCCGACCGAGGTCGTCGCCGACGACGCCGTGTACGACGCCCTCGACGCGCTCGTCGCCGACGGCTCGGTCGCCGCCTACGGCGTCAGCGTCGAGACCGCCGACCAGGCGCTCACCGCGATCGCCCGCCCCGGCGTCGCCACCGTCCAGATCATCCTCAACGCGTTCCGTCTGAAGCCGCTCGACCGCGTGCTGCCGGCGGCCCAGGAGGCGCGGGTCGGCATCCTCGCGCGCGTCCCGCTGGCATCGGGGTTGCTGTCCGGCAAGTACACGGCGGACACGTCCTTCGCCGAGGGCGACCACCGCAACTACAACCGCCACGGCGAGGCGTTCGACCAGGGCGAGACCTTCAGCGGCGTCGACTTCGAGGACGGGGTGCGCGCCGCCCAGGCCTTCGCGGCATCGCTGCCCGATGGTGTCTCGGTCCCGCAGGCGGCGCTCGCGTGGATCATCGCCCAGGACGGCGTGACCGCGGCGATCCCCGGCGCACGCAACCCGGAGCAGGCCCGGTCGAACGCCGGTGCGGGCGCGCTGCCCGAGGTGCCGGGCCTCGACGAGACCGTCCGCGAGCTGTACGACGAGTGGTTCCGCGCCGCCGTGCACGACCGGTGGTGAAGCCGGCGGCCGTCGGCGCGGCGCTCGCGGCCCTCACGGTCCTGGCGCTCATCGCGGGCGGGACGGCACCGGCGGACGGCACCTCGCGGTCCGCTCCCCCGTGGCCCGCGCCGACGGCCCTCGCCGAGCACGCGGACGACGCCGGACTGCGCAACGTCTGGGGCGAGCGACTCGCCGAGCACGTGCACACCCACCTGACGATCCTCGACGGCGACGTCCCCGTGACGGTGCCGGCGAACGTCGGGCACTCGGACACCCGACGGTTCGCCGCGCAGCTGCACACGCACGACACCTCGGGCATCCTGCACGTCGAGTCCCCCACCCGGCAGACCTTCACGCTCGGGCAGTTCTTCGACGAGTGGGGCGTCTCCCTCGGCCCCGCGCACGTCGGCGGGCTCCGTGGCGAGCTGACGGTGTGGGTCGACGGCCGCAGGTTCATCGGCGACCCGCGCTCCATCGCGCTGACGAACCGCCGCGAGGTCGTGCTCGACGTCACGACGATCGGCGAGGTCCCGCACCTGCCGCCGCCCTTCGACTGGCCGCCGCAGTACCGCTGACCCGCACCGCGACACGCCCGGCGACGCCGCGTCAGGCGACGCCGCCCCGCGCCCTCAGTCGCCCGGTAGCCCGAGCGCGCTCCCCCGCGGGACCGGTCGCGGCTCCGGAGGGTGCACGGCCCGGAGCGCGCGAACCAGCTCGCGGTCGTGCCGGTCCGAGCCGCCGCCGACGCTCCCGAGGCCGTACCGGGCACGCAGTCGGACCGGCCCGTGGACGGTCTCGAGGCGGAGGCACGACATCGTGAACGTCGGGTACCACGGCGGCCGGTGCTCGCCCACGTCGATCGACGTCACGTCCGACCACCGCACGGTCGACACCGGCTCCGGTTCCTCGGGTGCCCACCCGTGCAGGCCCGCGTCATCGACGGTCCACACCACCGGCAGCGATGCCGGCACCCCGACGGCGCGCTGTCCGGATGCCCAACGCCGCACCGGCAGCCAGAGCCGGATCGGCAGCCCACCGACCTCGTGCACCCGTCGCGCCGTCGCGCGGTCGGCGTACGGGAACCACAGGTTCGGCACGACCACCACCACGCCCGTGATGATGACGGAGGCCGCGATCGCGCTGATCGTCGGTTCGGTGTGGAACGCGACACACGCTGCGGTCCCGACCGCCACCGCGACGAGGCTCGCCACACGGAGCGGCACCGGGTCGACGAAGCGGCCGTCCCGCAGCCGCTTCAGCCACGCCCGACGGTCCCGCGGCGCGTCAGGCCTCCTTCGGGGCGGTCCACGCCAGGTCGAGGTCCCACTCGTCCACCGAGCCGGCCGGCAGCTGCCACACGTACTCGTTCTTGAGCTTGCGGCCGTCCTCGCGGAAGGGTCCGGTGCGGTACGGGTAGAACGCCACGGTCGGCAGCGTGCCCGGCGGCGCCGTCCGGATCGCGTTCGAGAAGTCCTTGTTCAACCGCCGCAGCTCGGCGACCACCGCGCCTCGAGCACCGTCGGCGTCGAACCCCGATGCGCCGGACGCGAGCTGGAACGCGATGTGCAGCTGCCGGTCGCCCCGGTCGTCCTCGTAGCTGATCAGCCGGTGGTTCTCGACGGCCTCGAGCAGCGCCGGGTCGCCGTAGACCACGTCGCGCACGACGTCCGGCGCGACGACCGCCCCGTTGTAGTCGACGGACAGGTCGGACCGCCCGTAGTGGAACAGCAGCGGCAGGTCGAGCTCGGCGGCGTCGGCGAGCTCGTCGAACCCGTGCTCGCGCAGGGTCCGACGCAGCGAGCGCATCCGCACGACGTGCCCGCGGTCGTGGATGTTGTACCGGATGCGGGGGCTGATGTTCTCGGACCGGGTGATCGTGACGACGAGCTCCCCGAGCTCGTTCGTCTCGATGAGGTAGCCGAACGGGTTGAACTGGAACACCATCGGCAGCACGCCGTACTCGGCCTGCTTCGTCAGTGCGGCGGAGAGCTCCGGCGACGCCGCGATCGCCCGACGCAGCTGCACGCTGAACGGCGTCTCGATGCCGAGGTTGATCTCGAGGTCGCTCGCCCCGTACGACCCGAGCACGGCCTGCGCGTACTGCTCGATGTGGGCGCGCATGTTCTCGCTGATGCCCTCGCCGCCGAACGCCGCGACGATCGTGTACTCGCTCCAGTCGAGCCGGTCGTCCTCGAACAGTGCCTTCAGGAACGGCGGGTAGCTGCAGATGATGTACGTGAAGTCGGTGCCGAACTCGCGCATCGTCTGCACGATCTTGTCGCGGTCCGGCCCGATCGACTTGATCATCGACGACTCGGTGAGCGACGCCGTCACGTTCATGCCGGTGGCCCAGGCGCCGAGCGAGAACGCGTTGAGCACGAACGGCTGCTTCGGCAGGTCCTTCGCGGTCCGCGAGAACCCGAGCTGCAGCAGTTGGCGGGTCGCCTGCCGTTCGTCGGGGCCGCGCACCCAGCTCGTCGGCGTGCCGCTCGACCCGCTCGACTCGTCGACGACGACCCCGCGCCGGGGCAGCCGACCGTCGACGCAGCGCTCGGGAATGCTCCACCGCTTGACGTACGACTCCTTGTCCATCTCGGGCAGCCCCGAGATCGCTGCGGCGATGCCGCCGCGTGTGTCCAGACGGGAGGCACGCCCCGCCTCCGCCAGGAACGCCCCGTACGCGGGCACCCGCTTCGCAGCCCGCTCGGCCGTCCGCCACGCACGCCAGCGTCCGAGGGTCCAGCGGAGCGGCTCGATGCCCGGCGTGAGCAGGAGCTTGTGCGTGCCGACGCGCGGCATGAACAGCGCCACGACCGTCTCGACGACCCAGACCACCGAGAACACCGCCGCGCGCTTCACCGGGCACCCCCGATCGTCATCGCCGCCGCGGGTCGGCGGTGCGCCAGCGGTGGCGGTGCGCTGTGGCCGAAGCGGAAGAGCATCCAGGCCATCCGACCGTCGGACTCGTCGACGCCGGCGCGCTCGACGAACGCCGCGTGCGACCGCGGGTTCGTGATCACGGTGCCGAACGGGTGCAGGGCGACGCCCCGTGCCGTGAGCTCGAGCCAGATCCGCATGAAGGTGCGTCCCGCCTCGACGTAGTCCGCCGGCGACGAGAACGGTCCCTCGAGCCACCCGAGCTGCCGGACGCCGCGCATCGTCGACAGGTACACGCGCTTGAAGACCCCGCCGACGCCGGGTGCCTCCCAGAGCCCGCGGTGCTCCATCGCGAACCGCAGCACCGGTCCGGGCATGAGCATCGTCTCCGCCGACAGCCCGTCACCGGACTCCGCCGCCTGCCGCTTCGAGAACCGCAGCCAGTGCAGGATCTCGTCGTGCACGGCGTCGTGCTGCAGGTCGTCGAACAGGGTCTCCTGGTTGACCCGGACGATCTCGTCGACGGTGGCCCGGTCGGCGGTGGTGCGGAAGCGGTGACCGGCCGCCGACGCGATGGCGGCCGCAGCCCGGATCGCGGACTCGTCCACCAGGGTCGCGTCGTAGGGCCTGCGCGAGGTGCGCCGTTCGAGGAAACGGGCCAGCGCCTCCCGGTCGTCCGCCGTGGCGGCGCGCGGACGCAACGCGACCGTGCCCAGTCGGTGCAGGTGGTCGTCGGCCGCGCCGGAACCGACGCCGGCGTCCAGCCGCCCGAAGTCCATCTCGGCGTGGTCCAGCCGTTCCTGCACGGTGAACCCGTGCGCCCGGGCGACCACGTCGAGCCCGGCCAGGAACACCCCGGCGCAGACGTGGCCGAACGGGATGCCGAACGACTCGGCCGGCAACCCCCTGCGCAGGTCGTAGAACACGGTCGCGGTGCGGTCGTCCTCGACGCGCACGACGATCGGTTGCGAGTTGTGCGGCGACGGGTAGTGCCGCGCGTCCTCGATGATGCCCGTCCACGGTGATGCCATCGGTTCCCCCTCGGTGGTCTCTGCGGTCGATCATACGAACGCCCGGTGACGCCCATGCCGTCCGGGGCATGCAGTGCTCCCCGAGGCCGCGTACGCTCGGCCCATGGCCACGATCCGGACCGGCACCGACCTCGCCGCGGTCGAGGACGTGATCGCCGGGATCACCGCGCACGGCGAGCGCTACCTCGCCCGGGTCTTCACCCGGCAGGAGCGCGCCGACGCCGGGGACGACCCGGAGCGCCTCGCCGCCCGCTTCGCCGGCAAGGAGGCCGTGCTGAAACTGCTCCGGCCGGAGCGTTCGGACGCCGTCCCGCTGACCGACGTCGCCGTCGTGCTCGACACCGTCGGCGCCCCCGTCGTCGAGCTGACCGGTCGTGCGGCGGAGCTCGCCGAGGCGGTCGGCTGCACGTCGATCGCGGTCTCGTTGTCCCACGAACGGGGACTGGCGATCGCCACCGCCGTCGCCCTCTCCGAGCGCTGACGCAGCCCCCTGGGTCGCTCCCTGTCAAGGCACTCAGGTCCGGCGCGGCGCGTGCGGTTTCACGCACCCGCACGGCGGCTTTCCGGGCCGCCGTCCTCCTTATCGTTGCCAGCATGCACCAGGACCCGACCTCCGCAGCGACCGCCGTCGCACTCGTCGCCCCGACGACCGAACTGGCCGTCCGGCGAGCCCTCGCCGACCACGGACGGCTCGTCGTCGACGCCATGGACGTGGCGTCGATCGCCAACCTCTACGCCCTCGGGCTGACCTCGCACGCCACCGTGAACGTGATGCTCGCAGTCGAGAACGAACTCGACGTGGAGTTCCCCGACGCCGCGCTGCACCGGTCGACCTTCGCGACCATCGAGTCCATCGCCACGGCAGCGGAGACGGCGGCGTGATCACCGAGGAGCGTCCGGCGAGCGCCGGGACCACCCTCTCCGCGGTCGACCGGTTCGCCGAGCGCACCGCCCTCGTGGTCGACATTGCCGCCCGGTACGCCGACGAGGTCGATCGTGACGCCCGTCCCCCGCGCGAGGCGATCGCCGCGATGAAGGAGCACGGTCTCCTCGCCGCGGCGGTCCCGGTGGAGCACGGCGGCGAGGGAGCCACCCTTTCCGAGCTCTCCGTCATCGCGACCGAACTCGGACGTGCATGCGCCGCGACGGCGATGGTGTTCGCGATGCACCACGGCCAGGCCATGGCGCTCTGGCGGCACGGCGGCGTGGCCCTCGGCGTCACCGCGATGATCGAGGCCGTGCGGGACGGCGCCCTCGTCGCGTCGTCGACCACCGAGCGCGGCATCGGCGGCGACGCCCGTCGGAGCACCTGCGCGATCGAGCCCGACCAGGCCGGACGCATCCGGCTCCGCAAGGACGCCCCGGTCATCTCGTACGCGACCGAGGCCGACGCGATCCTCGTCACCGCCCGGCGCGACCTCGACGCGCCGGCGTCCGACCAGCGGCTCGTCATCGCGCTGCCGGCGGAGACCACGCTCACGCAGACCTCGACCTGGGACACGCTCGGGCTCCGCGGCACGTGCAGCAACGGCTGGCTGCTCGACACCGAGACCCACGAGGACCGCGTCCTCCGCGACGACTACGCGACGATCTCCGCCCGCACGGTCCTCCCCGTGTCGCACGTGCTCTGGGCGTCGGTGTGGCTCGGCATCGCGGCGGACGCTGCGGACCGTGCCCGTCGAGCCGTCCGCAAGCAGGCGCGTGCCGCCGTCGGCCAGACCCCTCCTGGAGCCCTCCGGCTCGCCGAGCTCCTGGTCGACCTGCAGACCATGGCCGACGCCGTCCGGCACGCCGCGGCCCGGTTCGACCAGGTGGCCGACGACCCCGAGGTGCTCGAGTCGACGGCGTACGCGCTGGCCGCGAACGCGCTGAAGATCGGCTCCTCCGAGCGGGTCACCGACCTCGTCACCCAGGCGCTGCGGATCGTCGGCATCGCCGGGTTCGCCGCCACCGGGGAGCTCAGCATCGCCCGGCACCTCCGCGACGCGCACGGTGCCGCCGTGATGGTGAGCAACGACCGTCTCCTGCAGAACGACGCCGCACTGGCACTCATGACCGGAGCCATCCTGTGACCATCACCGAACCGACGACCACGACGCAGTCCGCACCCGCGTCCGACCTCGACGCCGCCCGCGCCGCGCTGCGTGCACGGCTGCTCGCCGACGGCGTGCTCATCGACCTCGGCTCGCCGGGGCTCTACGGCCGCACCGGAGTGTTCGAGCGCGTGTACACGGCGGTCGACACCGCGGCCGTGGCCAGCCAGCAGTACCTCGACGCCGAGGTGCTGCGCTTCCCGCCCGTGGAGCCGCTCGCGGCGTTCGAGCGCACCGACTACATCGCGTCCTTCCCGGACCTCGCCGCGTCGATCTCCGGCTTCACCGGTGACGACCGCACGCACCGTGCCCTGCTCGCCGCCCGCGAGCGCGGGGAACGGTGGGAGGGCTTCCTCGAGCCGGCCGACCTGATGCTGACCCCGGCGGTCTGCCACCCGGTCTACGGGCTCGTCGGGGACCGCGTCCCGCAGGACGGCCGCACCTTCGACATCGTCGGCGACTCGTTCCGGCGCGAGCCCTCGCTCGACCCGATGCGGCTGCAGGCGTTCCACATGCACGAGTTCGTGCACATCGGCACGCCCGGCTCGGCCCAGCACCACCGTGACGACCGCATCCCGGTGATGCGCGCGCTGCTCGAGTCGTTCGGCCTCGAGATCGACGTCGTCCCCGCGAACGACCCGTTCTTCGGACGGGTCGGGCAGATGCTCGCCCGGAACCAGGTCGAGCAGGCGCTCAAGTTCGAGTTCGTCACGCCCGTCTACGGCCCGGAGCACCCGGCGACCGCGATCGGCTCGGCGAACCTGCACGAGGACCACTTCGGCACCTCGTTCGGCATCCGCACGGCCGACGGCGAGGTCGCGCACAGCGCCTGCGTCGCGTTCGGCCTGGAGCGCATCACGATCGCCCTCTTCGCCGCCCACGGCACCGACCCCGACGCGTGGCCGGCTCCGGTCCGCGCGGCCCTGGCCCTGTGAGCACCCACCACGGCTGGACGGGTCGCCCGGCCCTCCGCGTCGCCGTGCAGCTCCCCGTCGCGGCGCGCGCCGGCGTCGTGATCTGTCCGCCGCTCGGGCAGGAGGGCGTCATCGCGTACCGGACCCTCCGCCTGCTGGCGGACCGACTGGAGGCGCGTGGCGTGGCCTCGGTGCGTTACGACCCGTCCGGACGTGGGGACTCCGCACCCGACGGCGATCCCGACGCGCAGGTCCGGTCGGCCCGTCGCGCCGCAGCGGTGCTGCGTGACGCCGGGGTCGAGCGGATCGCGTACGTCGGTCTGGCCTCCGCCGCGCCGATCGCCGCCGCCGCGGCGTCCGACACGGACGGCCTGGTCCTCTGGGACGCGCCCGCCTCCGGCCGAGCCTGGCTCCGGAAGCAGCGAGCACTGGCGACGATCACGATCGGCGCCGACCGCGTGGTCGACGGCGTCGAGAGCCTCGTCGGCATGGACGTCGACCCCACCGAAACTGCAGCCCTCGGCGCGCTCACCTACCGGGCGCGGACCGGCCCGACCGTCGCCCTCGTGCGCCCGGGCAGCAGCGCCCCCGCAGCGCTCGGCGACGTGTCGACGACCGAGGTCACCGGGAGCGCCGAGCTCCTCGACGGCACGAGCATGGTCGCCCGGATCCCGGGTTCCGCAGTCGACACCGTCGTGGCGTGGACGGACGCGTGGGCGCCGACGGTGGCCCTGCCGGTCCTGCCGCCGGCACTCGACGAGGTCCTCGACGTGGATGCCCGCACGTCGGAGCGCATCGTCCGGATGGGCCCGGAACGGCTCTTCGCCATCGAGACCGTCACCTCCGGCCAGCACGAGGACGCCCCGGTCGTCGTGCTGCACAACGGCGCCGCCGAGCACCACGTCGGCGCGTCCGACTACCAGGTCGCCCTCGCACGGACCCTCGCCCGCGACGGTGCCCGGGTGGTCCGGGTCGACCGCAGCGGCACCGGTGAGAGCTCCGCGGTCCACGAGGACGAGCGGTCCGCGATGTTCGCGCAGGAGTGGATCGATGACCAGCAGGCGGTGGTCGATTCCCTCGCCGTGGACTCCCGACGGCTCGTGCTCGTGGGCATGTGCGCCGGCGCGTGGCTCGCGGGGCGCTCTGCGGACGCCGCACCGCGCATGGTCCTCGAGATCAGCCCGAACGACTACCGCCGCCAGCCGGCCGCGGTGGGCGCGTACGCCGATGCCCTCCGCGCGATCGACGAACCGTCGCCGCTGCGGCTGGTGCTCCGGCGCTGGTGGAACGCCGTCGTACCCGAGTGGGTGCGCGACCGGGTCGCCCGTCGCGACCGGGTCGGCGGGGTCGTCGGACACGTCCGTCCGCTCGTCGAGCACGGCACCGACGTCGTGCTCATCGCGTCGCCCGTGGACGTCGAGCTGTTCGAGCGCCTCGGTGGTCCGCGCGCCCTCCGGCGGTGGGGAACCCGGGGCCGGACCGGCAGGGTGGAACTCGTGCGGGTGCCGGACGGCGACCACTCGCTGTTCTCCCCGGTGATGCGGCAGGCCGTGCTCACCGAGGTGCGGTCACGCGTCGCGGCGACGTTCCCCGTGCACGCCTGACCGGCGAGCGAACCCGTCGATGGCGCGCTGCGCGATCGCGACCTCGGTGGGCCCGCCGTGTCCCTCGTCCTCGACGACCTCGAGGCGGCTGCCCGGCCACGCCCGGTGCAGCAGCCACGGCGTGATGACCGGCCCGCTGACGTCACGCCGCCCGTGCACGAGCACGCCGGGGATCCCGGCGAGCTCGCCGGCGCGCCGGAGGACCTCGTCCGGACCGAGGAAGCAGTCGTTCGCCCAGTAGTGGGTGACCAGGGTGGCGAAGTTGCGCCGGTCCCGGGGATCGGCGTGCAGCTGCCCCGGGCGCCACGCCGGGTCGAGCGAGACGTGGGTCGACTCCCACGTGTCCCAGCTGTCGGCTGCGGCGTCCCGGACGGCGGGGTCGGACGAACGCAGCAGTCGGGCGTGGTGCTCGACCGGCCGCACGCCTGCCGGGACGTCGGCGGTGAACCGTGACCAGGCCTCCGGGAACACCGTCCCGACCCCCTCGGTGATCCAGTCGACCTCGCGACGGGAACCGGTGGTCACCGCGACGAGCACGACCTCGGTGACGCGCTCGGGGTGCTTCAGGGCGTAGGCGAGCGCGAGGGTGCTGCCCCACGAGACACCGTGCAGCAACCAACGCTCGACGCCGAGGTGTCGCCGCAACGCCTCGACGTCCTCGATCAGGGCCGCCGTCGTGTTGCGGTCGAGCGACCCGAGGTCGTCGATCGCCCACGGGGTGCTCCGCCCGCACCCGCGCTGGTCGAGCCCGATGATCCGGTACACCTCGGGGTCGAACCGCTGCCGGTAGCCCCCGGCGCCGAGACCGGATCCCGGGCCGCCGTGCAGGTACAGCGCTGGGCGGCCGGTCGGGTTGCCGGACTCCTCCCAGTGGATCCGGGCGCCGTCGGGACGGTCGAGCCAGCCGTGGTCGTGGGGGTCGATGGGCGGGTGCACCCCCGGAGCCTACGACGGACGTGCGGACCGGACGAGGTCGAGCGTGCGCGCCACCGCGGTCGGGTGCTCGACGTGGGCGAAGTGCCCGCAGTCGTCGAGCAGCACCGTCCGGACGTCGGGCAGGAGGCCACGGAGCGCCGCGAGGTCGGACACCCGGGCGAACACGTCGTCCCGCCCGGCGATCGCGGTGACCGGGCACGTCACGCCGCGCCATCGGTCCAGGTCGTAGGCGGCCGCGGCACGAGCGGCTCCGGTGAAGCCGGCCGGACGGAGCTCGTCGACGAACGCCTCGAGCACGCTCGGGTCGAGCCGGCGCACGTGCGAGAAGACGGGAGCGGCGAGGACGGGCAGGAGGCCGATCGCCCGGAGTCCGCGCAGGAGCGGCCGTGCCGTCTCCCCGGTGATCGCGAGGCCTGCCCGCAGCAGCGTGAACGCGGGGAGCGTCAGGAGCCCGCGCACGGGATGCCGGGACGCTCCGGCGGTCGCCACGGTCGTGCCGGAGACGAGCGCGACGGAGCGCACGCGTCCGGGTGCCACGACGGCCAGGTGCATGCCGACGAAGGCGCCCATCGAGTGGCCGACGACGTCGACGTCCGGCACGGCGAGGGCGTCGAGCACCGTGGTCAGCACCGACGCCGCCTGGTCGACCCCGAGCGGCTCGACCGGTGCCGGTGACGCGCCCCAGCCCGGCAGGTCGACGAGCACGAGACCGCGGTCGTCGATGCCGTGCGCCGCCGACAGGAGCGGGGTCCACGTGGTCCACGACCCGGCGACCCCGTGCAGCAGGAGCAGCGCGGCGGGACCGGGTCGGTGGTGCACGACGACCGGGCCGACGTCCGTCGGGACGACGGTGCGCTGCAGGCCGAACCGGTCGGCGTCGGCGGTGACCGGGAACGGCGCGTACGGCTCGGCGGTGACCACCCGCGCGGGTGGGCGGTCGTCGACGGCGTGCACCGTGCCTCCAGTCCGCGACGCGTCGCGCGTCGCCTCAGGAGGTGTTCGGAACGCTAGCCGACGGGGACTGGTGCGGCGCAGGCCGCCAGGCGGTCGAGCGCGGCCTTGTACTCCGTCACGTCACGGGCGACGCCCGGCTCGGAGATGATCGAGGCCTTGATGCGACCCTGCACGTCGATGACGAAGGTCGCGCGGGTGGCGAAGCCCTTGTGCTCGAGGAAGACGCCGTACTCCTTCGAGACGGCGCCGTGCGGCCAGAAGTCCGCGAGGAGCTCGAAGTCGTAGCCGTTCGATTCGGCGAACGATCGGAGCGTCGCCTTCGAGTCGACCGAGATGCCGACGAGCTCGACGCGCTGGTCCTGGAACATCGCGATGTTGTCCTGGAGGGCGCAGAGCTCGTTCGTGCAGGTCGACGAGAACGCGAGCGGGAAGAAGACCAGCGCGACCGGGCGGACGCCACGGAAGTCGCTGAGGCGGACGTGCTCCCCGAACTGGTTCGGGAGTTCGAAGTCCGGCGCGAGCGAGCCGATCTCCAGTGCCATCAGTGCGTTGCTTCTTCCTCGGGCGTGGGGTGTGCCCGGTGTCCTCGCGCACGCACGGGTCGCGTGTGCACGATCGGCAATCGTACGCCGACGTCACCCGAATGCAAGCACCTGTCCACCCACACGTCACCATCAGCCTCTCGGTCGGTGCGGGGGCCTAGAGTGGTCGGGGCCCCATCCGGTCGTGACCCGACCAACCGGTGGCCCGCCATGTCCACCACCACGAGAACGAACGAGGTCAAGGGTGACGGTGAACGACCAGGACCCGTACAGCCACGGCAGCAGCGACCAGGACCCGGAGGAGACCGCCGAATGGCGTGAGTCCCTCGACGGGCTGGTGCAGACCCACGGCCACCAGCGTGGCCGCGAGATCATGCTGAGCCTGCTCAAGCGGTCCAAGGAACTGCACCTCGGTGTGCCGATGGTCCCGACCACGGACTACGTGAACACCATCGCGCCGGAGAACGAGCCCGAGTTCCCGGGCGACGAGGAGCTCGAGCGCCGCTACCGCCGGTGGATCCGGTGGAACGCCGCGATCACCGTGCACCGCGCGCAGCGCCCCGGGATCGCGGTCGGCGGCCACATCTCGACCTACGCGTCGAGCGCCGCCATGTACGAGGTCGGCTACAACCACTTCTTCCGCGCGCAGGACCACCCGTCCGGCGGCGACCAGGTGTTCTTCCAGGGGCACGCGTCCCCCGGCATGTACGCCCGCGCCTACATGGAAGGGCGCCTCGGCGAGGACCAGCTCGACGGCTTCCGGCAGGAGAAGTCCCACGCCGGCGGCGGACTCTCGTCCTACCCGCACCCGCGCCTCATGCCGCACTTCTGGCAGTTCCCGACCGTGTCGATGGGCATCGGCCCGATCAACGCGATCTACCAGGCGCAGCAGGCGAAGTACCTCTCCAACCGCGGCATCAAGGACGCCTCCGACCAGCAGGTCTGGGCGTTCCTCGGCGACGGCGAGATGGACGAGGTCGAGTCGCGTGGACAGCTCCAGGTCGCCGCGAACGACGGCCTCGACAACCTGAACTTCGTGATCAACTGCAACCTGCAGCGTCTCGACGGTCCGGTCCGCGGCAACGGCAAGATCATCCAGGAGCTCGAGGCGTTCTTCCGCGGTGCGGGCTGGAACGTCATCAAGGTCGTCTGGGGCCGCGAGTGGGACGACCTGCTCGCCCGCGACACCGAGGGCGCGCTCCTCAACCTGATGAACCAGACGCCGGACGGCGACTACCAGACATACAAGGCCGAGAACGGCGCGTACGTCCGCGAGAACTTCTTCGGGCGCGACCCGAAGGCGCTCGAGCTGGTCAAGGACTACTCGGACGACCAGATCTGGAACCTCAAGCGCGGTGGGCACGACTACCGCAAGGTCTACGCCGCGTTCAAGGCCGCGACCGAGCACAAGGGCCAGCCGACCGTCATCCTCGCGAAGACGGTCAAGGGCTACGGCCTCGGCCCGAGCTTCGAGGGGCGCAACGCGACGCACCAGATGAAGAAGCTCACGCTCGACAACCTCAAGCAGTTCCGCGACGAGATGCGCATCCCGATCACGGACGCGCAGCTCGAGGAGAACCCCTACACGCCGCCGTACTACCACCCCGGGAACGACGACGAGGCGATCCAGTACATGCACGAGCGCCGGCGCGAGCTCGGCGGGTACGTGCCGGAGCGTCGCACCAAGTACACGTCGATCACCCTCCCCGAGGACTCGAAGTACCAGGTCGTCAAGAAGGGCTCCGGCAAGCAGGAGATCGCCACCACCATGGCGTTCGCCCGACTGCTGAAGGACCTGCTCCGCTCCCCCGACTTCGGCGACCGCGTGGTGCCGATCATCCCCGACGAGGCACGCACGTTCGGCATGGACGCGTACTTCCCGACGGCGAAGATCTACAACCCGAACGGCCAGCACTACACGTCGGTCGACCGTGAGCTCCTCCTCGCCTACAAGGAGAGCCCGCAGGGACAGATCATCCACGTCGGCATCAACGAGGCGGGCGCCCTCGCGGCGTTCACCGCGGTCGGCACCTCGTACTCGACGCAGGGCGAGCCGCTCATCCCGGTCTACGTCTTCTACTCGATGTTCGGGTTCCAGCGCACCGGCGACGCCATCTGGGCCGCCGGCGACCAGATGACCCGTGGGTTCATGATCGGCGCCACCGCCGGTCGCACGACGCTCACGGGCGAGGGCCTCCAGCACGCCGACGGCCACTCGCTGCTCCTCGCGACGACGAACCCGGCCGTGGTGTCCTACGACCCCGCGTACGGCTACGAGATCGGGCACATCGTCCAGGCCGGCCTCGACCGGATGTACGGCACGAACGAGGACGGCAGCGCGAAGCACGCCGACCCGAACGTCATGTACTACCTGACGGTCTACAACGAGCCGATCGTCCAGCCGGCCGAGCCCGAGGGCATCGACGTCGACGGCATCGTCAAGGGCATGTACCTGCTCAACCGCAGCGAGCACGACGGCCCGAAGGCCCAGCTGCTCGCGTCGGGTGTCGCCGTCCCGTGGATCCTCGAGGCGCAGCAGCTCCTCGCCGAGGACTGGGGCGTGTCGGCCGACGTCTGGAGCGTCACGAGCTGGGGCGAGCTGTACCGCGACGGTCTCGACGCGGAGCAGCACGCCTTCCTCAACCCGAACGAGGCGCCGCGCACCCCGTACGTGACCGAGCGACTGCTCGGCACCGAGGGCCCGGTCGTCGCGGTGAGCGACTTCATGCACGCCGTGCAGGAGCAGATCCGCCCGTTCGTCCCGACCGACTACGCCACCCTCGGCGCCGACGGCTTCGGCTTCTCGGACACCCGTCCGGCAGCGCGCCGCTTCTTCCACATCGACGGCCCCTCGGTCGTCGTGCGGACGCTGCAGCAGCTCGCGAAGCAGGGCAAGGTCGACGGCGCGCTCGTCCAGCAGGCGATCGACAAGTACCGCCTGCACGACGTGACCGCCGGCACCACGGGCAGCGCGGGCGGCGAGAGCTGATCTGCCGGTGACGTCGGTCCGACCGGACTCCGAGAGCCAGGAGAGCGCGCGCGAGCGGGCGCTCTCCTGGCTCCGTCAGGTGTCCGGGGAACTCTCCACCGCCACCATCAAGCGGCTCGAGGACACCCTCCCCTGGTACAGCGAGATGCCTCCGGGCCGACGCTCCGCCGTGGGGCTCGTGGCCCAGGCGGGCATCACCTCGTTCATCAGCTGGCTCGAGGGCACCGCGTCGACCCCGTGGATCGCCGCGGCGGACGTCTTCGGCTCAGCGCCGCGGGAACTCCTGCGCTCGGTGAGCCTGCAGCAGACGCTCCAGCTCATCCGCGTGGTCGTCACCGTGGTCGAGGAACGCGCCAAGGACGACGAGATGCTGCAGGAGGCGATCCTCAAGTACTCGCGGGACATCGCCTTCGCGGCCGCCGACGTCTACGCCCGCGCGGCCGAGGCCCGTGGGCTGTGGGACGCCCGGCTCGAGGCCCTCGTGGTCGACTCCATCCTGTCGGGTGAGTACGACGACGAACTCCCGTCGCGCATCGCGGCCCTCGGCTGGCACGGTCACGGCGAGGTCGCGGTCCTGGTCGGCAACGCGCCGAAGCAGCTCGAGGTCGACCAGATCCGTCGCACCGCGCGGCACATGGACGCCGACGTGCTCATCGGCGTGCAGGGCTCCCGCCTCGTCGTGGTGATCGGCCGTGCCACGCCGCGCGACGACGTCCCCGAAGGCGAGGAGCCGGTGTCCTTCACCGCCATCGCCCAGGCGCTCGAGCCCTCGTTCGGCGAGGGACACCTCGTCCTCGGCAACGAAGTGCCCGGCGTGGTCGACGCGTCCACCAGTGCCAAGGGTGCCCTCGCCGGCTTCGCGGTCGCGCGGGCATGGCGCGGTGCTCCTCGTCCGGCCCTGGCCGACGACCTGCTCCCGGAGCGGGCCCTCGCCGGCGACCCGCTCGCCCGGTCCGCCCTCGTGCAGCGCATCTACGTGCCGCTCAAGGACCAGTCGACGGAGCTCCTGCAGACGCTCTGGTGCTACCTCGACACCGGCCGGTCGCTCGAGGCCACGGCGCGCGAGCTGTTCGTGCACCCGAACACGGTGCGCTACCGGCTCCGCCGCGTGGCGGACATCATCGGGTGGGACGCCACGCACGCGCGGGACGCCCTCATCGTGCAGTCGGCGCTCATCCTCGGCGCCATGTCCGAGTCGACCGCCGGGCGACGTCGCATCCCGCACCGCCGGTGAGCGACGTCGTATGCCGCATCGTCGCTAGGAAATGCACAATGTCGAGCGGTCATCGCTGTGGGAAGCCCACACGGGTGCGGCGCAGGCCGACGGGCAGGATTGTCCGGTGATCGTCGTCGTCGCGCCCGGACAGGGCTCCCAGACCCCCGGCTTCCTCGCCCCCTGGCTCGAGGACGCCACCGTCCGTGACCGCGTGGGGGCGTGGTCCGAGGCCATCGGCGTCGACCTCGCCGCCCACGGCACGGAGTCCGACGCCGAGACCATCAAGGACACGGCGCTCGCGCAGCCGCTCATCGTCGCCGCCGGTCTCATCACGGCCGACGCCCTGCTCGCCGACGGCCGCCGTGCCCTCGTGGGCGGGGTCGCCGGCCACTCGGTCGGCGAGTTCACCGCCGCCGGGGTCGCCGGGATCCTCGAGCCGACCGACGCCGTCGCCCTCGTCGCCGAACGCGGCCGGGCGATGGCGGACGCCGCCGCGCTCGAGCCCACGTCGATGGCCGCCGTCCTCGGTGGGGACGCCGATGCCGTCGCCGCCGCGCTCGAGGCGAACGGCCTCGTCCCCGCGAACCACAACGGCGGCGGTCAGACCGTCGTCGCCGGACCCGCCGACGCGATCGCCGCCCTCGCCGCCGACCCGCCCGCGAAGGCCCGCGTGATCCCCCTCGCCGTGGCCGGTGCGTTCCACACCCGGTACATGGCGTCCGCCGTCGAGCGTGTCGCCCCGGTCGCCGCCGCCGCGACCGTGCAGGACCCGTCGCTGCCGATCTGGACGAACGCCGACGGTTCCCGTGTCGACGACGGTCGTCGCTTCGTCGACCTCATGGTCCAGCAGATCCAGAGCCCCGTGCACTGGGACGCCGTGATGGAGTCCTTCGCGGCCGCCGGTGTCACGGGCATCATCGAACTCGCACCCGCCGGTGCCCTCGTCGGCCTGGCGAAGCGCGGTCTGCGCGGGACGCCGACCGTCGCGATCAAGACCCCCGACGACCTGCCCGCAGCGATCGACCTGCTGCAGAGCGCGGGCCAGGAAGCAGACGCAACCGCATGACCGACGCCCCCATCCCGACCACCGCGACCGAGGGGACGGAGCCGACCCGCGCCTCCCGTCCGCTGCTGCAGCAGCGTCGCGGCCACGAGTTCACCCGCATCCTGGCCTTCGGCGCCGCCCGCGGTGAGAACGCCGTGCCGAACGACGACCTCGTCGGGCCGATCGACTCCTCCGACGAGTGGATCCGCCAGCGCACCGGCATCATCACCCGCATGCGCGCCGGCAAGGACGTCGAAGCGGTCGACCTCGCCGAGGCCGCCGCGCTCGACGCGATCGCCAAGGCCGGCCTGACGCCGGACCAGATCGGCGTCGTGCTCGTGAGCACCGTGACCCACACCGTCGCCACGCCGTCGATGGCCTCGCTGCTCGCCGAGCGCATCGGTGCCGCGCCCGCCGCGGCCTACGACATCAGCGCCGCGTGCGCCGGGTACGCGTACGGCATCGCCCAGGCGGACTCGTTCGTGAAGTCCGGCATCGCCGACCACGTGCTGGTCGTCGGTGCCGAGAAGCTCAGCGACATCGTCGACCCGACCGACCGCTCGATCTCGTTCCTGCTCGGCGACGGTGCCGGAGCGGCGATCGTCGGCCCGAGCGACTTCCCCGGGATCGCCCCGACGATCTGGGGCTCCGACGGGTCGAAGTGGGACGCGATCGGCATGACCTCGACCTACAACGAGTGGGAAGCGGGGGCCGCGCGGCCGACGATACGGCAGGCCGGTCAGACCGTGTTCCGCTGGGCCGTCTGGGAGATGGTCAAGGTCGCCCGTGAGGCGCTCGAGTCCGCCGGCATCCAGCCGTCCGACCTCGCCGCGTTCGTGCCGCACCAGGCGAACATCCGCATCATCGACGAGTTCGCGAAGCAGCTCGGCCTGCCCGAGTCCGTCGTGATCGCGCGCGACATCACCACCACCGGCAACACCTCCGCGGCGAGCATCCCGCTCGCCACGCACCGCCTGCTCGAGGAGAACCCCGAGCTCTCCGGCGGCCTCGCCCTGCAGATCGGCTTCGGTGCCGGTCTCGTCTTCGGCGCCCAGGTCGTCGTCCTCCCCTAGCCCATCCCGGCCACGCACCCGCGCGGCCACCCTCCGACGAGCCTCCGGGCGCGCGACCGCTGCGTGCCCTAGGCTGGTCCACGGTCAAACGACACCCCCTCAAGGAGAATCCCCATGGCCCTGTCCAACGAAGAAGTCCTCGCCGGCCTGGCCGAGCTGATCAACGACGAGACCGGCATCGCGACCGACACCGTCGCGGCCGACAAGTCGTTCACCGACGACCTCGACATCGACTCGATCTCGATGATGACCATCGTCGTCAACGCCGAAGAGAAGTTCGACGTCAAGATCCCCGACGAAGAGGTCAAGAACCTCAAGACCGTCGGCGACGCCGTCGACTACATCGTCAAGGCCCAGGCCTGACGCGAGCTTCCTGAGCGCCGCGGCCCCGGCGGACCGACCGCGGGCCGCGGCGCTCATCTCGTCCACCGGACCGACCCTCGTCGGTCCACACAGGTCCGGCGTTCGTCGGGCCGCCCCGGTCCGGCGTTCGTCGGGCCGCCCCGGCTCCGTCCGGCACCGCCACGAGCGGTCGGACGTCCTCACGAAAGAACACGTCGTTCCATGACCAACAAGACCGTCGTCGTCACCGGGATCGGTGCGATCACGCCCCTCGCCGCGACCGCCCCGGACACGTGGGACGCGCTGCTCGCCGGCACGTCCGGCATCACCCGCATCGAGGACCCGCGCTACGCCGAGCTCGAGCTCCCCGTCGAGTTCGCCGGCCAGGCGCGCCGGTTCCTCACCGACCAGCTCACCCGCCCCGAGTCGAAGCGCCTCGACCCCTCGTCGCAGCTGTCGCTCGTCGCCGCGCGCGAGGCCTGGGCCGACGCCGGCATCGACGCCGAGACCGTCGTCCCCGAGCGCCTCATCGTCGACTGGGCCACCGGCATCGGCGGCGTCAACACCCTGCTCGACGCGTGGGACACCCTGCGCGAGAAGGGTCCCCGTCGCGTCCTGCCGATGACGGTCCCGATGCTCATGGCGAACGGCCCGGCCGCCGCCATCGAGATGGAGTTCGGCGCCCGCGGCGGTGCCCGCACCTACCTCTCGGCGTGCGCGTCCTCGACCGAGTCCCTCGCCGAGGCCTACCGCCACGTCGCCACCGGCGAGGCCGACATCGTCATCACCGGCGGTGCCGAGGCCGCCCTGCACCCGCTGCCCCTCGCGGCGTTCGCGTCGATGCAGGCGCTCTCCCGCCGCAACGACTCCCCCCAGACCGCCTCGCGTCCGTACGACGTCACGCGCGACGGCTTCGTGCTCGCGGACGGCGCCGCGGCGCTCATCCTCGAGACCAAGGAGCACGCCGAGGCCCGCGGGGCGACGATCTACGCCGAGGTCGCCGGCGCCGGCATCACCTCGGACGCGTTCCACATCACCGCGCCGGACCCCGAGGGCAGTGCTGCCGCCCGTGCCGTCCTGCAGGCGCTCGAGCACGCCGGTGCCGCGCGCGAGGACGTCGTGCACGTCAACGCGCACGCCACCTCGACCCCGGTGGGCGACGTCGCCGAGTACCACGCCATGCGACGCGTGTTCGGCGACCACCTCGACAACGTCGTGGTGTCCGCCACGAAGGCGTCGACGGGGCACCTCCTCGGTGGTGCCGGTGCGATCGAGGCCGCGTTCACGGCCCTCGCGCTGCACAACCGCGTCGCGCCGCCGACGATCAACCTCACCCAGCAGGACCCGGAGATCGTGATGGACGTCGCCACGGCGCCGCGCGAGCTCCCGCAGGGCGACCTGCTCGCGGTGAGCAACTCGTTCGGGTTCGGTGGGCACAACGCCGTGGTCGCGTTCCGGAGCGTCTGAGTCCGGTCCGTCGGGCCGTCGGGTCCGCCTGTCGGTCCGTCGGGTCCGTCCGTCGGTCCTGGAGGCCCGTCCCGCGTCGTCGAGGCGGGCCTCCGTCGTTCCCGTGGCCGACCTTGGCGCGGCGCGCTCCCCGTGGCCGCGGCCCGTAGCGTGTGGCGTGTGGCCGCGTCGGTGCGCCGAGACTCGGCCCCGCGGACGGTTTCGCGGCTCCGGAAGCGCGAAACCGTCCGCCGAGGCGAGACTCGGCGCGGGCGGGCGGCCGCGGACGCACGAACGCCGCCCCGAGGGGCGGCGTCCGTGACGGAGGATCGGGCGCGACTCAGCCGACGCGGTGCAGCCAGACGACCGGGTTGCCCTCGGCGGCGTGGCGGAACGGTTCGAGTTCGTCGTCCCACGCCTGACCCAGGGCGAGTCGGAGCTCGCGGTGGAGTTCGAGGGCGTTGCTCCCCGCCACCTCCATCGCGTAGCGGACGCGGTCCTCGGGGACGACCATGTTGCCGGTGACGTCGGTCTGCGCGTAGAACACCCCGAGGTCGGGCGTGTGCATCCAGCGGCCGCCGTCCGACTCGGAGGTGGGCTCCTCAGTGACCTCGTACCGGAGGTGCTCCCAGCCGCGCAGGGCCGAGGCGATCGCCGCACCCGTACCGACGGAACCGGTCCAGGTGAACTCGGTCCGACGGGCGCCGTCCTGTGCGGGCTGGTCGAGCCACGAGAAGTTCACGGCACGGCTCATGGCGCGACCTGCCGCCCATTCGACGTGCGGGCAGAGCGCGCGTGGTGAGGAGTGCACGTAGAGCACCCCGGTGGTCGTTCCGTTCACGATTCCTCCGATTCGTCAGGTGCGACTTCCCCATCGACCTGAACTGGAGGTTCTCGTTTCGGAACCATCGATATCCGATTGTGATGTCCTTGCGGACACGCCCATTATGCAGGCTGCGCGCTGGGAACACCAGGCACCGCGACAGAGTCAGTGGAAGACGTGCCCCGACGCGTCGAGCGGGTGCCGCTCCCCCGCGGTGAGCGGCACCGGGATCCGGTTCTCGGCGGGCGGGATCGGGCAGGCGAACTGGTACGAGAACGCGCACGGCGGCAGGACGAGGAAGTTCCAGTCCAGCTCGACGTCGGCAGCGACACCGGGGGCGTCGAGGTACAGGAACCGGCCCATCGAGTAGGTGCTGCCGGGATCGTCCTCGGGCAGGGCGCTCGTGGCGTCCTGCACGATGAGCTGCAGCCGTGCGGCGCCTCGGAAGGCCGCGGAGCGGACCGCAACCAACCGGACGGCCGATGCGCCCAGGGTGGTCTCGACGTGTCCGGCGACCTCGAGCGGATCGCCGGCTGCGTCGACGACGCTCGCCGCGCCTCCTGGGACACCCGGCGTGTACCTGCCGGACGTGACCCACGCGGCGGAGTGGTCGAACCGGGCGATGCGTGCGAAGCGGGCGATCGCGTCGGACGCCGGGTCCCACACGCGCAGCGTGCCGCGGGAGACGGTGCCGGCGAGGCCGTCCGGGAAGGCGACGACCGACGGGACGACCGCCTCGTCACCGGCGACGAGCACGGTGCCGTCCACCGGGTCGCCGTCGACGACCACCCCGTCACCCGCGTCGGCGGTGACCGTCAGGCCGCCGGGTGCCGGTGCCCACTGCCCCGGGACCGGCCACACGGGCTGGGCGTGGTCGACACGCTGGGCGTTCACGAGCGCGAGCGGACCCCGAGGGCTGGTCGCCCAGCGGTCACGGTCGGCGACGTGCTCGTCGAAGGCGGTCACGACTGCTCTTGGCGGGGGTAGATGACCTTCTGGACGATGATGATCACCGACGCGGCGACCGGCAGGGCCACGAGTGCGCCGAGCACCCCGCCGATGGTCCCGCCCGCGACCGCTGCGATGACGACGAGGGCGCCGGGGACCTGCACGGCACGGGACATGATCCGCGGCGAGATCACGTACGCCTCGACCTGCATGTACACGAGGTAGTAGATCGCGGCGGCGAGGGCCGTCGCGGGCGAGGCGAACAGGCACAGCAGCGAGATGACGATGGCTGACGCGAGCGTGCCCACGAGCGGGATGAGCGACCCGAGGAACGCGAACGAGGCCAGCAGCACGGGCAGCGGAGCACCGATGATGAGCAGGAACACCAGGCTGAGGATGCCGTTGATGAGCGCCTGGGAGATCTGCCCGACGACGTAGCGGCCGACCGCCTGGGTGATCTGCTCGCTGACGTCGATGAAGTTCTCGCGACGGGACGCCGGCACGAAGCGGTAGGTCATCGACTTCATGCCGCGCATCGACGCGAGGAAGTAGAGCATCAGGATGATGACGATGACGGCCCCCGTGAGACCGGTCAGGATCCCGCTGCCGACCGCGAGGATCCCGCCGCCGAGGCTCAGCAGGTTGCCGGGGTTCTCGACGAAGGACTGCACGGACTGCAGCGCGTGGTCGATGTCGAACGACCCCGAGAGCTGGTCGGAGAGGTTCTGCACCCACTCCTGCCTCGAGATGTCCTGCACGATGTCGGGGAAGTTCTGGATGAGGTTCGTCGCCTGCTGCACGAGGATCGGCACGACCGCGAACACCACCCCGGCGAACGCGGCGAGGACACCGACGACCACGACGGTGATCGCCACCCAGCGCGGCACGAACCGTTCGAGGAAGGACACCAGCGGGTCGATGCCGAGCGCCAGGAACAGCGCGACGCCGACGTAGACGAGCACGGTGGAGAGCTCGTTGACGATCGCCCCCGCGACGACGGCGACGAGCACGCCGAGCGCACCCATGAAGCCGATCCGGAAGGCGTTCACGCGCACGCCGGTGCCACCACGGGTCACCTCGAACGTCACGTTGGGCGTCGGGCTGTGGTCGTCCTGTTGCTGCTGCGTGTCGCGCTTCCTCGGGAGGTGCACGCGGGGCGGGTGCGGTCGCTTGCTGTTGCTCGAACCCGCGTCGGCTTTTGACATGTAGGGCGGGCGGGACTTGAACCCGCGAATCGTTCGGTTATGAGCCGACTGCCTTGACCAGCTTGGCTACCGCCCCGTGCCGGGGACCGTCAGGCCACCGGTTCCCCACGATACAGCGACTCGAACGTCGAGAGCGTGCGGTTGATGTCGTGTGCCTCGATCATCGCCAGGCTGCGGTCGCGCATCGTGACGTAGTCCTCGTCCGACGCGGTCAGCACCGCCGTGAGCTTCGCCGCGAGGTCGTGCTCGTCACCGGGGGTGAACAGGTACCCGTTGCCGTCGATGAGGTGCGGGAGCGCCATCGAGTCCGCCGCGACGACGGGGAGACCGGAGGCCATGCCCTCGAGCGAGGCGATGCTCTGCAGCTCGGCGGTGGAGGGCATCGCGAACACGGTCGAGTTGGTGAGCGCCTGCTGCTTGACCTCGTCCGAGACGAAGCCGAGGAACCGGACGCGGTCCTCGAGCCCGAGCTCCTTCGCCTGTTGCCGGAGCTTGGGGATCATCTCGCCGTCGCCGACGATCGTCAGCGTGGCTCCGAGCTCGGACGGCAGCAGCGCGAGGGCCTTCACGAGGACGTCGAGGTTCTTCTCGGGTGCGACCCGACCGACGAAGACGATGTCGTTGTTGGCAGGCCGCCCCTCGCGTGCGACGTACCGGGTGGCGTCGATCCCACACGAGATCGCCAGGACCCGCTGCCCGGCGATGGCCCGGCGCAGGTAGTCGGCGGCGAGGTTCGTCGGGGTCGTGATCGCGTCGGCGAGCCGGTAGGTCTTGGCGGCGTCGTTCCAGGCGATCTTCACGGCGATCGGCACCGTGCGCTTGCCGAACGGCGTGTACTCGAGGAGGTTCTCGGGCATGAAGTGGTTCGTGGCGATCACCCGGATGCCGCGCGCGTGCGCCTCGGGCACCATGCCCCGGCCGACGACGACGTGCGACTGGATGTGCAGGACGTCGGGCTGGAACGCGTCGAGGATCGGGGCGGTCCACTTCTTCACGCTCCACGGCCACACGAAGCGCAGCCACGCGTGCAGCGGCCACTTGTAGGACTTCAGGCGGTGCACGACGAGGGTCACGCCGTGGAGCTCCTCGTCGAAGGTGCCGTAGTGGCGGCTCGCCGCCGGGGCGACGATCTGGACCTCGTGCCCGCGCTCGGCCAGGCCGACGGCGAGCTGCTCGGCGAAGGTCGCGGCTCCGTTGACGTCGGGGGCGAAGGTGTCCGCTGCGATGAGGACGCGCAGCGGTCGTCGACCGCCCGTCGCACCCGTCGGTCCGGCGGTGGCGGTGGTGGCGTCGTCTGACACGGCTGGCGTCGTCCTCTCGTGGGCGATTGCTGGTCGTTCGACGACGCTACCGCACGCCGCTCGGGCAGCGCGTCCGCCTCGCGGTGGACTCCGTCACCCCACGGGACGACGGCTCAGGAGCGGGTCTGCGGGTGGTGCTTGGCGAGGAGGAACACCCCGGTGATCGCGATCGCGGCGGCGACGACGAAGCCGAAGACGGCGAAGACCGGAGCACCGGTGGCCTCGCCGAGGACGATCACCCCGATGCCGACGGCGACGATCGGGTCGATGACCGTCAGACCGGCGATGACGAGGTCGGCCGACCCGCTCGAGTACGCGTTCTGCACGAAGTACCCGCCCAGCGAGGCGGCGACGACCACCCCGACGATCGCGAGCACGGTCAGCCAGTCGAACGTGCCGTTCACGAACCGGTTGAGCACGACCTTGGCCAGCGTCGCGACGAACCCGTAGAGGACGCCGGCGCCGACGATGTAGTACAGCGCGTTCTTGTGCTTCGCGACGAGGCGGAACGACACCAGCACGAGCACCAGCACGACGGCCAGGATCACGAGCACGGTGACGAGCTGTCGGCTCGTGATCGCGCTCTCGTGCCCGACGAAGGCCGCGATGCCGACGAAGATGCCGACGCCGACGATGCACGTCCAGACCGCTCGCCGTGCCCGACGGCCGAGCGGCACCCCGGAGGACCGCGACGAGAACCAGGTCGTGATCACGAGGGCCACGGCGCCGAGCGGCTGCACGACGATGAGCGGCGCGTACGTGATGCTCACCAGCTGCAGGACCACGGCGATGCCGAGCATGAGCGTGCCGAGCACCCAGTAGCCACTCGAGACCAGCCCGACGACGTGCCGGACGCTGAGTCCCTTCGACTGCCGACCGAGCCGCGCTTCCACCCGCTGCACCCCGCGGCTCTGGAACTGCGCCCCCAGTGAGAGGAAGACCGCCCCGATGAGCGCGACGGGGATCATGAGCGCCTGGAACGGCGTGAGGTTCACCGCGTCGGGCAGCTGGAGGTCCGTCGTCACGCGTCGAGGCTACCGTTCCCCGCCGGATAACCTGGGTGAATGGCCGTTCTCCCGATCCGCATCACCGGCGAACCCGTCCTGCACGAGCGTGCAGCCGAGGTCACCGACTTCGACGACGACCTGCGATCGCTGGTCGCCGACATGTTCGAGACGATGGACCTCGCACCCGGGGTCGGACTGGCCGGCCCGCAGGTCGGCGTCGGCAAGCGGCTGTTCGTGTACTCATGGACCGATGATGACGAGGTCCTGCACCGCGGCGTCGCGGTGAACCCCGTCCTGTGGACGACCCCCGCCGTTCCCGAGGCTGTGGAGGAACTCGACGAGGACGAGGAGTCCGAGGGCTGCCTCTCGGTCCCGGGCGAACGGTTCCCGCTCCGCCGCTCCGAGGGCGCGCTGCTCCGTGCCGTCGACGAGCACGGCACGCCGTTCGAGGTCGAGGCCCACGGCTGGCTCGCCCGCATCTTCCAGCACGAGTACGACCACCTCGACGGGTACCTCTACGCGGACCGGCTCGTGCACCCGTACGGCAAGCAGGTCGCGAAGGCCATCAGGAAGAACAGCTGGGGCGGCCCGGGCAAGTCCTGGCTGCCCGGGCGCGACCACCCCGAGGGCTGACGGCGGCGGACCGCGTCGGCTCGGGCCCGGCCAGCGGGGACGCAAGGCGAGGGCCCGGTCAGCGGGGACGGGAGGCGAGTGCCCGGTCAGCGGGGACGCAAGGCGAGGCCCAGGAGGCGCGGCTCACCCCCGCCAGGCAGCGATCGCGTCCCGCAGGCGCTCGGTCTCCGGATGCCCCGGGCAGTACTCGAGCAGACCGGCCGCGACGTGCGCCTCGGCCGACGAGTCGACGGAGGCCGCCCACGGCCCGGTCCCCCGCACCGCGCAGGTGGTCGCGAGTTCCTCGAGCGTGGCGTCCCCCTCGGCGGCGTCGACCGCGGAGCGCTGCTGCGTCGACATCTCGGTGCCGGTGATCCGCTGCGCCCGACAGTCGGTGCGCTCGTCGTCCCACACGGCGGAGTAGGTCGTGTACGTCTCGGAGCGGTCCGACGTCCCCACGTCGCAGACGAACGCGAAGACGATCGGTGCCGTGCCCGACACCGCGACGCCCGAGGTTGCGGTGGTGTCGAGCGAGTCGCCCGGCTCGGACTCCGCGCCGGTCGTGCACCCCACGAGGCCGATCGCCGCGGCCGCGACGACGCCCGCGGCGAGGGCTCGGCGCACGGTGATCACCTGTGAACGCTAACAGCTTCCGGCCATGCGTCCGCTGCGAGCTCCGACGCCACGCAAAAGGCCCCCACCCGAAGGTGAGGGCCGTGCTGCTCCCCGAGTTGGACTCGAACCAACAACCTGCCGGTTAACAGCCGGCTGCTCTGCCAATTGAGCTATCGAGGATCACTGTCCGCTGGCGAATGTCGTGCGAACAACGGGTAACAGCATAGCAGCACCCGGGAGCGACCCCGCGCATCCGCCACGCATCCCGGGCGTGCCGCGCTCAGTACCCCGCGACCGGGTCCACCACGCCGACGAAGCCCTCGCCTGCCGCGCCGAGGAACGCCACGGTGTTCACCCGCACGCGCTCGGCCAGCAGCGGCGCCACCATCTCCGGCGTGTCGGCCTGGTGCGGCGTGATGATCGCGCCCGGCTCGTCCCAGAGCGGGTGTCCGTCCGGCAACGGCTCCGGGTCGGTGACGTCGAGTCCGGCCGCCGCGATCGCACCGCTGCGCAGGGCGTCCACGAGCGCGGCGGTGTCGACCAGTCCCCCGCGGGCGATGTTCACGAGCCGTGCCGACGGCTTCATGATCGCGAACTGCGCGGGCCCGAAGAGCTTCGCGGTCCCCGAGGTCATCGCCGCGGCGATCATGACCACGTCGGCATCGGGCAGGACGTCGTCGAGCTGGTCGGTCGTGACGGTCCGGTCCGCCCCGGGAACCGGCGAGGACGACCGGCGCACAACGGTGACCGAGACCTCGAACGGCGCGAGCAGGCGGATGTACTCCAGCGCGATGCCACCGGCGCCGATGACGACCACGTTCCGGCCGTAGAGCGAGACGCCCTCGGGCTCGGTCGCCCACGACCGCGCTCGGGCACGCTTCTGCAGCACCCGCAGCGTCCCGAGCGTCAGCGCGAGGGCGTGCTCGGCGACGGGTTCGGCGTACGCACCCTTGGCCGAGGTGAAGAGCACCCGGTCGCCGTGCTCGGCGATGAGCGAGGCGAAGGCGTCGACGCCGGCGAACGGCAGCTGGACCCAGCCGATGGACGGTGCGGCGTCGAGCGCCTCGGCGAGCCCCGCGGGATCGCGAGGGTCGAGCCAGACGAGTCCGGCGGTGTCCGCCCCGAGCGGAGCGACGGTCCCACCGGCTGCGGCGACGGCGTCCTCGTGGAGGGCGGTGCCGTCCCCGGCGGGCAGGATCGCGATCGGTCCGGCGGTCGGCGGGGCGACCGGCAGCTCGGCACCCGCGTCGGTCACCACGGCCCGGTGCCCGCGCGCGCCCGACGACGAAGACGTACCCGCGCTCATGCGTTCTCCTGCCGCTCCGCGCGCGGACCGGTGCCGGCGGCGACCGGCCGACGCGGCGCCGAGGACCGACGGGGTGCGGCAGACGCCGGCTGCCGACGCTTCACCGGACGGGCCGCCGTCGACGCGAGCGTCTTGACGTAGGGGTCGACGGGGTTGTCGAGGACCTCGTCGAAGGTGCCGAGGCCGACGAGCCGGCTCTCGGCCATGATCGCCACCCGGTCGGCCAGTGCCCGGGCCTCGCGCAGGTCGCTCGACACCACGACCGCCGAGAACTGCCGGTTCCGCTGCAGGGTCGCCAGCGCCTCGAGCACCGACTGCCGCACGAGCACGTCGACGCCGCGGGCGGGTTCGTCGGCGACGAGCAGCTGGGGCTCGAGCACGAGCGCCTTCGCGAGGGCGACGCGCTGCCGCTGCCCGCTCGAGAGCTCCCACGTGTTGAGCCGCATCACCCCGAGCGGCAGGTGCACCGCGTCGACCAGGCGGGCGACGATGAGGCCGGCCTCCTTGCGGTCGAACCGGCGGTCACGTGCGTAGATCGGTTCCGCGATGGCCTCGCCGACGGTGAGGTCCGGGCTGAGCCGGTCTGCGCCGTCCTGCGGCAGGTAGCCGATGCGACCGCTGAGCCGCTCGAGCTTGCGGGACGTCGGTCGGAGCCCGCGCGTCTTCTGCCCGAGCACCGTGAGTTCGCCCCCGACGATGTGCCGACGGTGGGCGCCGTCGCCCTCGCCGGTGGTGCCGAGCTGGCCGGCGATCGCCGCGGCGAACGTCGACTTGCCGGACCCGGACTCGCCGAGCACGGCCAGGATCTCCCCCTGACGGACCGTGAGGCTCACGCCGTCGACGGCCCGGATCGCATCCGTCCCCCGTCCGCTCCGGTACTCGATCGACACGTCGTCCGCGACGACCGCCGGTCCGTTGACCGCGATCATGGGTCCCCTTCCACGCCGCCCCCTGGCGGCGGTTCGCGACGGACCGGGCTGCACCGACCGTCGTGCGTGTTGCGGTGGAGGTGACCGCCCAGGAGGCGCGGCGTGCGTCGTCGACGTCAGCCGCGCCTCCGGGAGTGGTCGCGTCGGGTCAGGACCCGGCGTTCTCCAGTTCCACAAGCGTACGCCGTCGCTCCGCCTGTTCCGCCGGATCCGGCACCGGGAGTGACGCCAGGAGACGCTGCGTGTACGGGTGCTGCGGCGAGCCGAGGACCTCGGCCGTGGTGCCCGTCTCGACCAGGTCGCCGCGGTAGAGCACGGCGATCCGGTCGGAGAGCGCGCCGACCACGGCGAGGTCGTGGCTGATGAACAGCGATGCGAACCCGAGGTCCTGCTGCAGCTCGAGGAACAGCTCGAGCACGCGCGCCTGGACGGACACGTCGAGCGCACTCGTCGGTTCGTCGGCGATGAGGAGCTTCGGCCGGAGCGCGAGCGACCGCGCGAGCGACGCACGCTGCCGCTGGCCGCCGGACAGCTCGTGCGGGTACCGGTCGCCGTAGGCCGCCGGGAGCTGCACGGCCTCGAGCAGCTCGCCGACACGCTTCCGGGCGGCACGCGGGCTCGACACCTCGCCGTGCACGACGAGCGGTTCGGCGACGCACTCCGAGATCGTGAGCAGCGGGTTGAACGAGGTCGCCGGGTCCTGGAAGACGAACCCGATGTCCTTGCGGTGCCGCTTGAAGTCGCGTTCGCGGTACCCGAGCATCTCGGTTCCGAGCACCTCGAGCGAGCCGCCGGTGATCTTCGTCAGACCGGCGATCGCGCGGCCGATGGTCGTCTTGCCGGAGCCGGACTCCCCCACGAGGCCGAGGACCTCGCCGGGACGGATGTCGAGGTCGACGCCCTTGACCGCCTTGAACGCGTGCGACCCGAGCCGGCCCGGGTACTCGATCTCGAGCCCGCGTGCGCGGACGAGCGGCTCGACGTCGTCACTGATCGCCGCACGGCGGGCGACCCCGGTGGAGGCCTCGAGCCGCGGCACGGCGGCGAGCAGGCGCTTCGTGTAGTCGGCCTGCGGCGCCGCGAACAGCTCGGCGACCGGGGCCTCCTCGACGACCTCGCCCTGGTACATCACGGCGACGCGGTCCGCCAGGTCGGCGACGACGCCCATGTTGTGCGTGATGATGACGATCGCCGCGCCGAACTCGTCGCGGCACCGGCGGAGCAGGTCGAGGATCTCCGCCTGGACCGTCACGTCGAGGGCGGTGGTCGGTTCGTCGGCGATGATCACCGACGGTTCGAGGGCGAGCGCGCTCGCGATGACGACGCGCTGCTTCTGACCGCCGGAGAACTGGTGCGGGTAGTGGTCGACCCGGGTCTCGGGATCGGGGATGCCGACGCGCCGGAGGTAGTCGATCGCCTTCGCGCGGGCCTCCTTCGCGGAGACGCCGCCGTGGGCCCGGAGCCCCTCGGCGATCTGCCACCCGACCGTGAAGACCGGGTTCAGCGCCGTGGAGGGCTCCTGGAACACCATCGCGCCGGCGGTGCCACGCAGGCTCCGGAGCTTCTGCGCGCCGACGGTCACGACGTCCGTGCCGTCGAGGAACACCGCACCGCCGAGCGTCGCCGTCTCCGGCATGAGGCGCAGGATGCTCCGCGCCGTGACGGACTTGCCCGAGCCGGACTCGCCGACGAGGGCGAGGACCTCGCCGGGGCGGACGTCGATGCTGACGCCCTTGACCGCGTCGACGGCACCGCCGTCGGTCGCGAAGGTGACGGTCAGGTCGTCGACGACGACGACCGGTTCCGTCGTGGTGTCGCCGGCCTGGAGGCGCGTGGAGGCGCGGGACTGGTTGGTCGCGTCCGTCATGCGGTCGCCCCTTCCGTGCTGGCCGTCTGCTTGCGGGACACCAGCTGCTTGAGCCGGCGTCGCGCACGCAGGCGCGGGTCGGAGATGTCGTTGAGGCTCTCGCCGATGAACGTCACGCCGAGGACGAGCACCACGATCGCGACACCCGGGAAGACGCCGGTCCACCAGACGCCGCTCGCGACGTCGGACAGCGCGCGGCTGAGGTCGTAGCCCCACTCCGCGCCGCTGGTCGGGCCGATGCCGAAGCCCAGGAACCCGAGGCCCGCGAGCGTCAGGATCGCGTCGCTCGCGTTCAGCGTGAGGATCAGCGGGAGGGATCGCGTCGAGTTCCGGAGGACGTGCCGGGTCATGATGCGCCACGGGTTCGTGCCCATCACCCGCGCGGACTCGACGAACGCCTCGTTCTTGAGCCGCACGGCCTCGGCGCGGACGACCCGGAAGTACTGCGGGACGTACACGACCGTGATCGAGATCGCCGCGGCGATGATGCCGCCCGAGTAGCTCGAGTTGCCGCCCGAGATGACGATCGACACCACGATGGCGAGGAGCAGCGAGGGGAACGCGTAGATCGCGTCCGCCACGACGACGAGGATCCGGTCGAGCCAGCCGCCGATGTAACCGGAGACCATGCCGAGCAGGACGCCGATGATGATCGACACGACGACGGCCACGATGACCACGAGCACCGCGGTCCGGGCGCCGTAGACGACGCGGCTGAAGACGTCGAAGCCGCCGACGGTCGTGCCCCAGATGTGCGTGGCGCTCGGTGCACCGGTGCGCGGGAAGCTCTGCCCGTCGGCGCCCTGCAGCTGGCCGAAGCCGTACGGGGCGATGAGCGGCGCGGCGATCGCGACGAGGAGGTACAGCGCGCAGATGACCACGCCGGTGATGAGCATGGCGCGCTGCCAGCCCGTGCTCCGGCGGAGCTGCAGCACGACGGGCAGCCGCTTCCAGAGCGGCTCGTGGCGGTCGACGAGGGAGGTGTCAGCCATCTCTAGAACCTCACTCTCGGGTCGATGAGGGCCGCGACGACGTCCACGATGAAGTTCGTCACCGCGACGATCACCGCGAGCATCGCGACGATGCCCTGGACCGCGACGAAGTCGCGGGCCGACAGGTACTGGTTGAGCTCGAAGCCGAGCCCGCGCCACCCGAAGGTGGTCTCGGTGAGGACGGAACCGCCCAGGAGCATGGCGATCTGGAGTCCCATCACCGTGATGATCGGCACGAGGGCGGGACGGAACGCGTGCGTCCGGACGAGCCGCGCCTCCCGAACGCCGCGCGAGCGGGCCGCGTCGACGTACTCGGAACCGAGCGTCCCGATCATGTTCGCGCGCACCAGGCGCAGGAAGATGCCGGCGGTGAGGAGCCCCAGGGTCAGTGCCGGCAGGACGGCGTGCGCCAGCACGTCCCCGATGATCTGGGCGTTGCCGGTGCGCAGGGCGTCGATGAGGTAGATGCCCGTCGCGCCCTGGATGTTGTCGAGGACGAGCGACACCCGCGTGGACGCGCGGTCGCCGAGCGGGAGCCAGCCGAGCCACACCGAGAAGACGAGCTTGAGCAGCAGGCCGCCGAAGAACACCGGCGTCGCGTAGGTGAGGATCGCGAGCGCGCGGAACAGGACGTCCGGCCACTTGTCGCGCATGTACGCGGCGAGCATGCCGAGCGGGATGCCGAGCAGCAGCGCGACGATGAGCGCGTAGAAGACGAGCTCGGCGGTCGCGCCGCCGTACGTGACGATGATCTCGGTGATCGGCCGGTTGTCGGTGGCCGTCGTGCCGAAGTCGCCGCGGACGATGTTGCCGAGGTACTCGATGTACTGGACGAAGACCGGGCGGTCGTAGCCCGCGGCGTGCAGGCGTTCCTGCAGCTGGGACGGCGTGAGTCGGCCGCCGACCGATGCGGTGATCGGGTTCCCGATGACGCGCATCAGGAAGAACACGAGCGTCACCAGGATGAAGACGGTCGGGAAGATGAGGAGGAACCGGACGAGGACGTACCGGCCGAGTCCGCCGCCGCTGCTCTTGGCACTGCGCTGTGCCTCGGGCTTGGTGGGGTCGGTGGCCAGTTCCGAGCTCGCCTCTGGGGTGCTGAGGGTCACGGGGACGGGTGCCTTTCGGTGCCGTTGGGGACGCGGTCACGGGGGCGCTCCTCGTGGGAACGCCCCCGTGGACCGGAGCCGGGCTTACTTGGAGAGGGTCGCGTACCGGAACTTGTACGAGGAGTCGAGGGTCAGGCCCTTGACGTCCTTGGCCGCGACGGCGACCGACTTGCCCTGCAGCAGCGGCAGCGTCGAGATCTGCGTCGCCTCACGCTCCTGCGCCTGCTCGATGAGGTCGGCGCGCTTGTCCTTGTCGGACTCCTGCTGCTCCTCGGAGATGAGCTGCTGGATCGTCGGGTCGTCGTAGTGGTTCTGCACGAAATTGTCCTTCGTGAAGAACGGCGACAGGTAGTTGTCGGCGTCCGAGAAGTCCGGGAACCAGCCGAGCTGGTACACCGGGTAGGCGTCCTTCGTGCGCTCCTGTGCGTAGGTCGTGTAGACCGTCGACTGGATGTTCACGGTGAACAGGCCGGAGTTCTCGAGCTGGGTCTTGAGCTCGGCGTACTCGTCGTCCGACGTCGAACCGTAGTGGTCCGGTGCGTACTGGATGTCGAGCTGCACCTTGCCGGTGACGCCCGCCTTCGACAGGGTCTCCTTCGCCTTGTCGACGTCCGCGCCGCCGTCGCCGTCGCCGTAGAGCTCCTCGAAGGGCTTCGCGGCACCGGTGAGGCCGTCCGGCACCATCGAGTAGAGCGGCGAGTAGGTGTCGTTGTAGACGTCCTTGGCGAGCTTCTCGCGGTCGACGACGTCCGCCACGGCCTGGCGTACGGCCAGGGCCTTCGTCTCGTCGGCGTCCGACTGCTTCGCGCCGAACGGCTGCGTGTTGAAGTTGAAGACCAGGTAGCGGATCTCACCGCCGGGGCCGTCGGTGACCTTCACCTTGTCGTCCTTGCGGAGGTCGGCGATGTCGGTCGGCGTCAGCGAGCGGTAGGCGACGTCGACGTCACCCTTCTGGACGGCGAGCTTGAGGTCGGTCTCCTTGGTGTAGTAGCTCGCCGTGACCTCGTCGGTCTTCGGCTTGCCCAGGAGGCCGTCGTAGTTCTTGTTCGCCTTGTACTGGATCGTGTCGTTCTCCTTGTAGGAGCTGATCGAGTACTGCCCGGCGAACGCCTTGCCCTTGACGATGTCCGCAGCCGGCGTGAGCTTGTCGGCCGAGAAGACCTGCTCGTCGACGATCGGGCCGGCGGGGCTGGAGAGCACCTGCGGCCAGGTCTGGTCGGCGTGGTCGAGGTTGAACACGACCGTCGTGTCGTCCGGCGTGTCGATGCTCTTGAGGTTGGCGAGCAGGGACTGCGGCCCGTTCTCGTTGTTGATCTTCAGCTCGCGCTCGAACGAGAACTTCACGTCGCTCGACGTGAGGTCGTTCCCGTTCGCGAACTTCAGGCCCTTCTTGAGCGTCACCGTGTACGTGGTGTCGTTCGTGAACTCGCCCTTGGTCGCGATGTCCGGCTTGACGTCGGGGCTGCCCACCGGCGTGTTCATCAGGAACGGGAAGACCTGGTTCTGCACGGCGAACGAGCCGTTGTCGTACGAGCCCGCCGGGTCGAGCGACGTGATCTTGTCGGTCGTCCCGATGCTGATGCCGTTCAGGGCGGTGTCGCTCACGCTGCTGCTCGCGCAGCCGCTGAGCACCAGCGCCGTCGCTGCCACTCCGGCGCCGAGCGCGATGCCGCGCTTGCCCCACTTGGTCACGGATGCCATGTCCGATGCCTCTCTTGGTGATGAATGCAAGGGTCCTGGGCCGGAGGTGGATCGACTGTGTGCCCGGCCAGGAACGCTCATTGCTATCACCCTGTCACGGAACTGCACGAACCGAGGGAGATTTGTTTACACCGCTGTAATGCACGGTCGCGTCGCGTGTTGCATCATCCGTGCGTGTCCGGCCGGCGCGTCGCGCAGGATTGTTGCGCGGTGCAACGCGCGGCTCTGCCGGCCCCGCCGGCGCCCCGGCGCCCCGGCGCGCGAGCGGGCGATGTCCGCACCGCTCGCGCCTGGCATCCGGCGGGCGCTCCGGCGCCCCGGCGCGCGAGCGGGCGATGTCCGCACCGCTCGCGCCCGGCGAGCAGCGTGCTCCGCCCGCTCGCGGTCGCCGTCGGCGATCCGGCGGGTTCGCCGGGCTCGCCGGGTTCGCCGGGTCGCGAGCGGGCGAAATGCACACCCCTCACGCCCGGCATGCGGCATGTTCCGCCCGCTCGCCGCCCGGCACGCGGCGCGTCCCGCCCGCTCGGCGTCGCCAGCCTGCGACCGTGCCGGCCGGCAGCGCCGAGGTCGCGCGAAGTGCCGTCCGCGGGCGGCCTCGCCGGCCGTTCGTGCGACCTCGGCGACACGCACGCGGCGCGTCGTGCGATCTCGGCACCCTGGAGGCGCGGCACCAGTCCGCACCGCATCCCCCGGTGACGCTCCGGTCACGTCCACCGCACGCGGGTCCACCCCGTGCGCGTGGCTGGCCCCTGGCCCGAGGTCGCACGAAGTGCCGCTCCGAGCGCTACCGATCGGCCGTTCGTGCGACCTCGGCGACACGCACGCGGCGCGTCGTGCGACCTCGGCGAACGACCCCGCGCGGGCGACCCCAGGCGAACGACCCCGCGCGGGCGACCGCGGGCGACCACGGGCGTCCGACCGCACGGCAGCCAGGTGGGCGCCGCGACCCGCCTACGGGTTCGCCGCCGCCTCGGCGTCCGCGCGCAACCGCATCCGCTGCGCGTCGATGTCCACGAGCTGCCGCTGGATCTCCGCCCGCCGATCGGCCTGCTCCGTCGGGTCCGCCCGCTGCAACTGCCCGAGCAGCGATGCCTTCCGCGCGAGCAGGTCCCGCTCCACCAACGCGACGACGATGCTCCGCGCGTAGATGGCCAGGTCCTCGTCGGTGCGGGCCGGGATCGGTGCGAGCGCGAGCTCCTGCACGAGGCCACGGAACGGCCCCGGCACGTCCTGCAGCAACCGTTCGAGCCAGTCCCCCGCGCCGATCGCGTCGACGTTCGCCACGACGGCGTCCCGCACGACGGACAGCATCGGCGCCGAGAAGGTCGCGGCCGCCGCCAACCCGAGGAGCGGCGCTCCGACGTGCCCGGGTTGCTGCACCATCGCCATCACGGCATCGCGCTCCATGCGGGTGATCGGGTCGCTCGGCAGGAGTCGGAGCCCGGCCACGGGCTCGTCCGGGACGGCGACCGCCTCGCCACCGGAGCCGGCGTGCGTGGCTGGAGCCGCGCCTCCTGAGCGGTGGTCGGTCGTCGACGCGCCCGCGCGCTGCCGGGCGTTCTCGACCGCGCGACGCACCTCGGGGATGTCGAGGCCGAGCCACTTGGCGGTCTCGCGCGTGTACGCCGTCGCGAGCGTCCGGTCGCGGATGCCCGCGACGACCGGTGCGGCGTCGCGGAGGCCGGCGACGCGCCCCTCGGCCGTCTCGATGTCGTGCGCGGCGAGCCGGCGACGGATGATGAACTCGAACATCGGGCGCTTCGTCTCGATGAGGCGCGTGACCGCGGCGTCGCCCCGCGCCAGCCGGAGGTCGCACGGGTCGAGCCCGCCCGGCGCGACCGCGACGTAGGTCTGCGACGCGAAGCGGCTCTCTTCCGCGAACGCCCGCGAGGCAGCGCGCTGCCCGGCCTCGTCCGGGTCGAACGTGAAGACGATGTTGCCGAGCTGCGAGAGGTCGCGGCTGGCCGAGTCGCCGAGCATCGGCCGGAGCACCTTGATGTGGTCGACGCCGAACGACGTGCCGCAGGTGGCGACCGCGGTGGTGATGCCGGCGAGGTGGCACGCCATGACGTCGGTGTACCCCTCGACGATCACGACCTGCTTCTGCTTCGAGATGTCGCGCCGGGCGAGGTCGAGCCCGTAGAGCACCTGGCTCTTGTGGTAGATCGGGGTCTCGGGCGTGTTGAGGTACTTGGGGCCCTTGTCGTCCTCGAGCAGCCGCCGCGCACCGAAGCCGATCGTCGCCCCGGTGACGTCGCGGATCGGCCACATGAGGCGCCCGCGGAACCGGTCGTACGGCGACCGGTCGCCCTGGCTGACGAGTCCGGCGGAGACGATCTCCTCGAGCGAGAACCCACGACCGCGCAGGTGGTCCCGCAGTGCGTCGTACGACTTCGGGGCGAAGCCGACGCCGAAGTGCTGTGCCGCCGCGGGGTCGAACCCGCGCTCACCGAGGAACTGCCGGGCCGGCTCGGCCGCCGCCGTCGTGAGCTGCGCGGTGTAGAACTGCTGCGCCGCCTCGTTCGCGGCGATGAGCCGCGCGCGGGCGTTGTAGTCGGTGCGGGGGCCGTCGCCCTCTTCGTAGTGGAGCGTGAAGCCGATCTTCGCGGCCATCCGCTCGACGGCTTCCTGGAAGGTCGTGTGGTCCTGCTTGATGACGAAGTCGAAGACGTCGCCGTCCTCGCCGCAGCCGAAGCAGTGGTACCGCCCGACCTGGGGACGGACGTGGAACGACGGGGAGCGTTCGTCGTGGAAGGGGCAGAGGCCCTTCAACGAGCCCACCCCGGCGGACTTCAGGGTCACGTAGTCGCCGACGACGTCGGCGATGTTGACACGCGAGCGGACCTCGTCGATGTCGTTCCGCGCGATCCTCCCAGCCACCCCTCGATCCTAGTTCGTGCGACCGACGTCGGCCGACCGTCACGAGACCTGTGGACAACGGCCAGGAGGCGCGGCTCGGCCCCGCCCCGCCGGCGCCGCCCCGCCGCGGGTCGCGGCCAGGGCGAAGCGCACGTGACCCGGGCCCGACCGTCAGACCGGGATGTGCACCGTCTCGCGGTCCCCGACCACGAGCCGCTTGTGCCACGCCAGCGCGCCCTGGTCGGTCAGGCTCGCCACCTGGTCGACCACGGCCCGCAACCGCCCGGCGTCGTCGGACGCAGCACGCCAGTCCGCCGCGAAGCCCGGCTCGAGGTCGGCGCTGCCGCTCGCCGCCAGGGCGTCGAGGAGCTCGGTCAGGATGCGCCGCTGGTCCTCGTACACCGGCTGTCGATCGCCCTGCGTCATGACGAACGCCGCGACGATGCCCTTCAGCACGGCGATCTCTCCGATGATCTCGGGCGGGGTCACGACCGACGCCGCGAAGCGCACGAGGGAGCCCGAGGCGTAGGACTCCCGCGTCGCCGCGGTCGCCGTCCGCGCGAACCGACCGATCAGCTGCGAGGTGAGGTTCTTCAGCCGCGCCAGGTCTCGTCGCGACCCGTCGTAGGAGGTCATCCACAGCGGCAACGAGCGGAGCCGGTCGAACGCCTCGAGCAGCTCGTCGCGGCTGAGGTCCGAGCCGACCCAGGCGTGCATGGCCGACACGATGTCGTTCTCGCCGACGCGGTCGCCCAGTGCAGCGACGTCGATGAAGCCCGCGACGACGGCGTCCTCGAAGTCGTGCACCGAGTACGCGATGTCGTCCGAGAGGTCCATGACCTGCGCCTCGATGCAGCGCTGCCGACGGGGAGCACCGGCACGGAGCCACTCGAACGCGTCGTGGTCGTCGTCGTAGAAGCCGAACTTGGTGCGGCCGGACGACGCCTCGGACACGCCCTGGGCTGCCGGCCACGGGTACTTGCAGCTGGCGTCGAGCGATGCCCGCGTGAGGTTGAGCCCGTACGGACGGTGGTCCTCGGGCTCGGCGCCGTACACCTTCGGCTCGAGCCGGGTGAGGAGCCGCAGCGTCTGCGCGTTCCCCTCGAACCCGCCGATGCCCGCCGCCCACGCGTTCACGGCCGTCTCGCCGTTGTGGCCGAACGGCGGGTGCCCGATGTCGTGCGCGAGGCAGGCGGTGTCTACGACGTCGGGGTCGAGGCCGAGCGAGTCGGCGAGCTCGCGGCCGACCTGGGCGACCTCGAGCGAGTGCGTCAGGCGGTTCCGGGCGAAGTCGAGCCCGGTCGTCGGACTGAGCACCTGGGTCTTCGCGGCGAGCCGTCGGAGCGCGCTCGAGTGCAGGAGCCGGGCGCGGTCACGGGCGAAGTCGGACCGACGGTTGCCGTGGGTCTCGGGCAGCCAGCGTTCGGCGTCGGCCGGCCCGTACGAACTCGTGGCGCTCATCCGCCGCTGTGGTGCAGCTCGGCGGCGGCGAGGACCTTGCGGAACTCGCTGTCGACGTCGCGCGACTCGAGCCAGCGGTCGGGCAGGGCGGTGCGCTTCGGGTGGCCCGCACGACCTCGGGGCCCCTCGGCGTCGGCACCGGGGTACGGAGCGTCGTGGTCGAGCTGCCCGAGCAGGTCGTCGATCTCCTGCAGGCTGGACGCCATCGCGAGCCCGGACCGGACGTCGCCGCCGATCGGGTACCCCTTGAAGTACCAGGCGACGTGCTTCCGGACGTCGCGGCAGCCGTGCTCCTCGCTGCCGAAGAACTCGACGAGCAGTTCGGCGTGCCGCTTGAACGCCACCGCCACCTCGCCGAGGGACGGCATGTAGCGCAGCCCCTCGCCGCGGAACGCCGCCGCGAGGTCGCCGAACAGCCACGGCCGGCCGAGACACCCGCGCCCGACGACGACGCCGTCCGCCCCGGTCTCGTCGACCATGCGGAGCGCGTCGGCAGCGGACCAGATGTCGCCGTTGCCGAGCACCGGGATGTCGGTGATGGTCTCCTTCAGCGTCGCGATCGCCGACCAGTCCGCGTGGCCCGAGTAGTGCTCGTTGGCGGTGCGGGCGTGCAGGGAGACGGCCGCGACGCCGGCGTCCCGCGCGATGCGGGCGGCGTCGAGGTACGTGAGGTGGTCGCCGTCGATGCCCTTGCGCATCTTCACGGTGACGGGCACGTCCCCGGCGGCGCGGACCGTCTTCGTGACGAGTTCCTTGAAGAGGTCGAGCTTCCAGGGCAGGGCCGCTCCCCCGCCCTTGCGCGTGACCTTCGGCACGGGGCACCCGAAGTTGAGGTCGATGTGGTCGGCGCGGTCCTCGCCCACGAGGATCGTCGCCGCCTCGGCCACCGTGTTCGGCTCGACGCCGTACAGCTGGATCGACCGCGGGGTCTCGGACTCGTGGTGCTGGATGAGCTGCATCGACACGGGGGTCCGTTCGACGAGCGCGCGCGAGGTGATCATCTCGCACACGTACAAGCCGGCGCCGTACTCGCGGCAGAGCCGGCGGTAGGCCATGTTCGTGATGCCCGCCATCGGCGCGAGCACGACCGGCACGTCGACCTCGATGGGGCCGATGCGCAGGGGCTTCGCCGGACGGGTCGCCGTCCCGGGTGCGTCAGTGATCGTCATACGTCTCCCATCTTCCCACGTCGGTGCACGCCGGTAGCGTTCTCCACATGACGACCGACGCCATCACCAGGTTCGACGCCGACGCACGGGCCCGACGGCTCCGGGTCGACGTGGTCGAGCGACCCGCCGCGGACTCCCTGCACGGGGCAGCCGCACTGCTCGGCATCGAGCCCGGCGACGTCGTGAAGACCCTCGTCGTGAAGCGGCACGACGGCGGCTTCCTGCTCGCCCTCGTGCCCGGTGGCCGTGCCATCGCCTGGAAGAAGCTCCGCACCGTCGTCGGCGTCAACAAGCTCTCGATGCCCGACGCCGCCACCGCGCTCGAGGCCTCCGGCTACGAACGCGGCACCATCACGCCCATCGGCGCGACCGGCGACCTGCCGGTCTACGCCGACGAACGGATCCTCGGACGCCGGGTCGCCCTCGGCGCCGGTCGGCACGGCGCGAGCGCCTTCGTCGACGCCGATGACCTGGTCGCGGCGTACGGCGCGACGGTCGCCGACATCACCGACGAGGAGCCCGTCCGCTAGCACCCGCTCAGTCGGGGACCTCGGTCCAGACGCCCTCGGCGCCGGGCACGAAGCACGAGTCGCCCTCGCAGACCGGCGCACCGCCGGGCGTGACGAGCGTGAGCAGGGCGGGTCGCGCCTCCTGGCCGTCGGACTGGAGGCGCGGCTCGGCCGAGCCGTCGACGCGGACGTCCGTCATCGGGTCGCCTCCGCGTCTGCTGCCGCGTCCTCGGCGGACCGCTGCTCGGCCTCGGCGACGTCCGACGGGGTCGACCCGCGGAGGGCGACGACCTGCGTCAGCACCTGCTCGAACGCAGCCGGGTCCTGCGCGCCGGACACGCCGTACTTGCCGTCGATGACGAAGAACGGGACGCCGTTGATGCCGTACGACTGCGCCTGCGCCTGGTCGGCGCGGACGGCCGCGAGCTGCGAGTCGTCGCGGAGCGTGGCGCGGACCTCGTCCGGGTCGAGACCGACCTCGGCCGCGAGGGACGCCAGCGACTCGTCCTGGCCGACGTGCTCACCGCGCTCGAAGTAGGCGGCGAAGAGGCGCTCGACCATCTCGAGCTGCTTGCCCTGCTCCTTCGCCAGGTGGATGACCTGGTGCGCCTTCACCGTGTTGGTGTGGTGCATCGACTCGAAGTCGTAGTCGAGGCCCACGCTCGCGGCGATGCCGGAGACCTGGTCGAGCATCTGCTGCGCCTGCTCGACGGGCATGCCCTTGTGGCCGGAGAGGAACTCGGCCTCGGTGCCCTCGAAGTCCACGGGGGTGTCGGGGCTGAGCTCGAAGGAGTGGTACTCGACCTCGACCGGGGCGCCGTTCGGGGGCGAGGCGAAGGCGGCGACGCCGGCCTCGAACTTCCGCTTGCCGATGTAGCACCAGGGGCAGGCGATGTCCGACCAGACATCGACCTTCACAGAGTCGTTCATGCTGGTCGCAACCGGGGCCGCCGCAGCCGCATTCCCGCGCTGCCGGGAGCGGCGGGCGCGGCGCACAACCATAAGCACCCCGCGCCGCGCACAGCGTGGTTCGGGGTGCCTTTGGTTGTGCGAACGGCCGCGCCGGCCGCGCCGCGCCTACGCGCCGAGCAACCGCGCCGCGAGGTACCCCTGCAGCTGGTCGAGCGCCACCCGCTCCTGCGACATCGTGTCGCGCTCGCGCACCGTCACGGCCTTGTCCTCGAGCGTGTCGAAGTCCACCGTGATGCAGAACGGCGTGCCGATCTCGTCGTGGCGACGGTAGCGACGGCCGATCGCCCCCGCGTCGTCGAAGTCCACGTTCCAGTACTTGCGCAGGTCGTCCGCGAGGCCGCGCGCCACCGGCGACAGCTGCTCGTTGCGGGACAGCGGCAGGACGGCGGCCTTGACCGGAGCGAGCCGCGGGTCGAGCCGCAGGACCGTGCGCTTGTCGACGCCGCCCTTCGCGTTCGGCGCCTCGTCCTCGTGGTAGGCGTCGAGCAGGAACGCCATGAGCGCACGGGTCAGACCGAACGACGGCTCGATGACGTACGGCACGTACTTCTCGTTCGCGGCCTGGTCGAAGTACCGGAGGTCCTTGCCGGAGGACTCGATGTGGTTGTTGAGGTCGAAGTCCGTGCGGTTCGCGACGCCCATGAGCTCGCCCCACTCGGTGCCCGCGAACCCGAAGCGGTACTCGATGTCGGCGGTGGCGTCGGAGTAGTGCGCGCGTTCCCCGTCCGGGACGTCGAAGCGCCGCAGGTTCTCCGGGTCGATGCCGAGGTCGGTGAAGAACGCGACCGAGTCGGCGATCCACTGCTCGTAGTGCTCCTGCGCGGATGCCGGCGGCACGAAGTACTCGATCTCCATCTGCTCGAACTCGCGCGTCCGGAAGATGAAGTTGCCGGGCGTGATCTCGTTGCGGAAGGCCTTGCCGACCTGGCCGATGCCGAACGGGGGCTTCATGCGGCTGGTCGTCACGACCTGCGCGAAGTCCACGAAGATGCCCTGCGCGGTCTCGGGGCGGAGGAAGTTCAGGCCCTCTTCCGACTCGACCGGGCCGAGGTAGGTCTTGAGCATGCCGGAGAACTCGCGCGGCTCGGTCCACTGGCCGCGGGTGCCGCAGTTCGGGCACGCGATCTCGGCCATGCCACCCTCGGGCTGCCGGTCCTTCTTCGCCACGAACGCCTCGATGAGGTGGTCTTCGCGGAACCGGTGGTGGCAGTGCAGGCACTCGACGAGCGGGTCGGTGAAGGTCGCGACGTGCCCGGACGCCTCCCACACCTTGCGCGGCAGGATCACGGCCGAGTCGAGGCCGACCATGTCACCGCGGCCGCGGACGAACCGCTGCCACCACTGCCGCTTGATGTTCTCCTTCAGCTCGACGCCGAGGGGCCCGTAGTCCCACGCGGAGCGCGATCCGCCGTAGATCTCCCCCGACTGGAAGACGAAGCCACGGCCCTTGGCCAGGGCGATGACGCTGTCGAGACGGGAGGACTGTGCCAAGGGATGCTCCAGAGGTCGCCGAGCTGGGTGCCCGGTTCGGAAACGTACCGGGCAAGCGTACCGGCCCCACGCGCCTCGGCGGACGGGAGGCGCGGTGCCTGTGGAGAACGGGCCTCACCCCTCCGGTCTGAAGCCGTCCACCGCGCCCAGCGCGTCCGCCACGCGCGTCACGTCGTCCTCGTCGTTCCAGAGGTGGAACGCCAGCCGGAGCCGACCGGCCCGCCCGCTCGCGGTGATCCCGGCTGCCGCGAGGGCCCGGAGGGCCGCGCCGTCGGCGTCCGCGAACGTCGTGATCGCCTGACCGCTCCGAGGTGACCCGAGCGTGTCGGCGAGCCGGTCCGTGAGACGCGTGGCGTGCCTCCAGGACGACGTCGCATCGAGCGCGGCGACGTGCCGGAGCGCAGCCACCGCGCCCGGCCATGCCTGCCACGCCGGCGAGACGTCGAACCGACGCGCGTCGTCGGCGAGCCGCATCGCGGGGCCGTAGCAGGACGCCCACACGTCGGCGCCCGCGTACCACCCGGCCTGCACGGGGCGGAGCCGTTCGAGCGCGGCGTCCGAGAACGTCGAGAAGGCGACCCCGCGCGGCGCGCACAGCCACTTGTACGCGTGCGTGACGGTCACGTCGAACGGGGCCGCGTCCACCGGGAGCACGCCGGCGGCCTGCGTGAGGTCGCACAGCGTGAGCGCGCCGACGGTCCGAGCCGCCTCGAGCACCGGCCCCGGATCGGTGACGACGCCGCTCGACGACTGCACCGCGGACCAGGCGACGAGGGACGTCCCGGGCCGCACCGCGTCGGCGAGGGAGGCGAGCGGGACGCTCCGGACGCGGACCCCGCGGTGCGCCTGGGCGAGGAACGGGAACACGAGCGAACTGAAGTCGCCGTCGGGGACCACCACCTCGGCGCCGTCCGGCAGCGCAGCGGCGACGACCGCGACCATGGCGGACGTCTGCGACCCCGTGGCGACCCGGGCCCGATCGACGCCGACGATGCGCGCGAAGAGCGAGCGGCCCTCCTCGACGAGCGCGCCGTAGGCGACCGGCGTGGACGCGGCGTGCTCCCACTCGTCGAGGTCGGCGCGCATGGCGGCGAGCGTGCCGCGCGTGGGGAGTCCGGCGGTGCAGGCAGCGAGGTAGCCGGAGCCGTCGACGAAGGAGTCCATGCCTCCACGGTGACCCGGGGTCGCCCATCACACCAGGGCAGGCTTCTTCGATCCCCCATAACATGACGTTGTGGACGACCTCGATCCCCAACTCCTCCGCGTGCTGCGCGCCGTCCGTGACGCCGGTTCGATCAGCCGCGCGGCCGCCGCCCTCGGGTACAGCCAGCCCGCGGTGAGCCAGCTGCTCGCCCGCGCCGAACGCCGGACGGGCCACGAGCTCGTGCTCCGCGGAGCGCGCGGCGTCACGCTCACCGAGTCGGGACGAGTCCTCGCCGACCACGCCCTCGCCGTGCAGGCGGCCCTCGCGGCAGCGCAGGAGGACCTCGACGCCGTCGGCGGACTCGCCCGCGGACGGGTGCGGATCGCCGGGTTCCCGAGCGCGTCGTCGACCCTCGTGCCGCCGGTGCTCGCCGCGATGTCGGCCACGAGCCCGGGCGTGGTGACCTCGTACGTCGAGGCCGAACCGCCGGAGGCCGTCGAGCTCCTCCGCCGCGGCGAGGTGGACGTGGCGCTGACGTTCTCGCACGCGTTGCAGGGCGACGACGTCGGCGCCGACCCGACGCTCACGACCCGGGTGCTCGGTCGCGACCCGCTCGCCCTCGTGACGCCTGCCCCGGCACTGAGCGGGTCCGCGCACGGTGCCGACGCGGTCGCGGACCTCGCCGCCTTCCGCGAGGCGCGCTGGATCGGCGGGTGCCCGCGGTGCCGAGGGCACCTGCTCGCGTCGTGCGCCGCTTCCGGGTTCACCCCGGACATCGTCCTCGAGACGGACAACGCCGCGGCGGTCGTCGGGTTGGTCGCGGCGGGCCTCGGTGTGGCCCTGCTCCCCCGCCTCGCGCTCACGACCACCGTGGTGCCGCCCGGCGTCTCGGTCACGCCGGCGAGCGACGAGCTCGCGCGGCGCGTCGAGGTGGTGGTGGCACGGGGCGCGGACCGGGTGCCGAGCGTCCGCGCGGCGCTCGACGCGGTCCGCGGCGCGGCACACCTGCTCGGCTGAGCCGAAGGCGGGCGCTCGGTCGAGCCGGGAACCGTCGGACGGGAGGCGCGGGTCGGCGCCGACCCGCGCCTCCTGTCAGGCCGTCGGTGCGTCCACCGCCCCGCCGAACCGTCGATCGCGGCGCGCGTACTGCTCGATCGCTCCCCACAGGTCGGTGCGACGGAAGTCCGGCCACAGCCGGTCGAGGAACACCATCTCGGCGTACGCCGACTGCCACAGCATGAAGTTGGACGTCCGCTGCTCCCCCGAGCTCCGCAGGAAGAGGTCGACGTCCGGCAGCTCCGGCACGTACAGCCGCTTCGCGAGGGCCTTCTCGGTGACCTGGCTCGGCTTGAGGCGCCCGGCGGCGACGTCCTCGGCCATGCCCCGCACCGCGTCGACGATCTCGTTCCGACCGCCGTAGTTGACGCACATCGTCAGCGTGCAGACGTTGTTGTCGGCGGTCATGCGCTCGGCGGTCTGCAGCTCGTCGATCACGCTGCGCCAGAGCCGCGGCCGACGTCCCGCCCACCGGATCCGGACCCCCCACGCGTTCAGTTGGTCGCGGCGGCGGTGCAGGACCTCGCGGTTGAAGCCCATCAGGAAGCGGACCTCGTCGGGTGAGCGCTTCCAGTTCTCGGTCGAGAACGCGTACGCCGAGACGTGCTTGACGCCGATCTGCACGGCGCCGGCGACCACGTCGAGGAGCGATGCCTCACCCGCGCGGTGCCCCTCGACCCGGGTGAGGCCGCGCTGGTTCGCCCAGCGGCCGTTGCCGTCCATCACGATCGCGACGTGCTCGGGGACGAACTGCAGCGGGATCGCCGGAGGGTGCTCACCCGTCCAGTCGACGGGCTTCAGCGGCTCGGACTCGGCGTACCGGCGAGGGCTCATGCAGGGGTTCCTCCGTGGTCGGACGGCTGGTCGGGCGCGTTGCCCGGCAAGTTGCCGGTCGCATTGCCGGGCGCGTTGCGGGGCGCCTTGTCGGGGGCGTGGTCGGACGGGACCGGCGGCTCCGGCAGCGTGGGTGCCGGGGTCGCGGCGACCGCGGCGGGCACACCACCCGGTGTCGGATGGACCGGGGACGGGTGCTCGGTGCGGTCGACGTGCGGCAGCGACCGGAGCGATCGTTCCAGGTGCCACTGGGCGTACGCCGCCACCACGCCGGACGCCCGGGAGCGCGTGCGCTCGTCCGACGCGTCCACCGTGCCCCAGTCGCCGGCGAGCAGGGAGCCCAGGAGCTGCAGGGTGTCCGGGTCGAGCCGCGGTGTCCCCGGAGGCGCCGCGTGGTCCGCCACCACGCCGCCGAGCTGCACGACGAACGCCGAGTGCGGCCCGGGCTCCCCGGTGACCGCGCAGTCGCGGAACGATGGCGCCCACCCCGCGATGCTCATCGCGCGCAACAGGTACGAGTCGAGCGTCGCACTCGTCACGTGCTCGCCGCGCGCCAGCGACCGGAGGGCCCCGACGAGGAGCAGGTACTGCTGCAGTCCGGCGTCGGCCTCGCTCAGGCGGTCGGCGGTCTCGACCATCGCGCTGGCGGCGGTGTAGGCCCCGTAGTCGGCGACGATCTGCGCGCCGTACGAACCGAGCGATTCGGCCTGGGTGACGATGTCGAGCGAGCGGCCCTCGTAGAACTGGGCGTCGACGACCATGAACGGCTCGAGCCGGGACCCGAACTTCGACGCGGTCCGCCGGACGCCCTTCGCCACCGCCCGGATCTTGCCGTGCTGCCGGCTCAGCATCGTGACGATGCGGTCGGCTTCACCGAGCTTGTGGGTACGCAACACGACGCACTCGTCCCGGTACAGCGGCATTGGTCCAGTATCCCCCGCGCCACCGACGTTCCGCGCCGCGCTGCTCGCGGCGCGGAGCGGGCGGGCGTCGAGCGGGCGCGACACGCCGCTCACGTCCGCCGAACGGGCGGAAGGCGCCGCTCGCCACCGCCGAGCGGTACAGAAACGTCCCGCTCGCGGCGCGCACGCACGCACGCACGCACCAGCGCGACCACGCACAGGAGGCGCGGTGCGGGTCGGACCCGCACCGCACCTCCTGGACGGAACGCGTTACGCCGAGACCAGCTCCGACGCGCCGGACGCAGCCCCCGAGCGCACCGCGCGGTTGACCGCCGAGACGATCGCCTTGAGCGACGCGGTGGCGATGTCGGCGTCGATCCCGACGCCCCACAGCCGGACGCCGTCGACGTCGAGCTCGACGTAGGACGCGGCCTGCGCGTCACCCGAGGCGCTCATCGTGTGCTCCGAGTAGTCGTAGAGCGTCACGTCGACGCCCTGCTCCCGCATCACCGTGAGGAACGCGTCGATCGGGCCCGTCCCGACGGCGTCGGACGTGATCGAGCCGTCGTCGACGCGCAGGGCGACCGAGAGCTTCGTCGTGCCGTCGAAGTCGCTCGACGTCGCCGTCTTCGTGATCTCGTAGCGGCCCCACTTGTCGGACTCGTCGGCCGCGGGCAGGTACTCGTCGCGGAAGAGGTCCCAGATGCGCTCGGACGAGAACTCGCCGCCCTCGGCGTCGGTGCGCTGCTGCACGACCCCGGAGAACTCGATCTGCAACTTGCGGGGCAGGTCGATCGAGTGGTCCGTCTTGAGCAGGTAGGCGACGCCGCCCTTGCCGGACTGGGAGTTGACGCGGATCACGGCCTCGTACGAACGGCCGATGTCCTTCGGGTCGACGGGCAGGTACGGCACCGCCCACGCGATCTCGTCGATGTCCTTGCCGGCGGCCGCGGCCTTGGCCTTCATGGCCTGGAAGCCCTTGTTGATGGCGTCCTGGTGCGAGCCGCTGAACGCCGTGTAGACGAGGTCGCCCGCCCACGGCTGACGCTCCGGCACCGGCAGCTGGTTGCAGTACTCGACCGTGCGCTTGATCTGGTCGATGTCCGAGAAGTCGATCTCGGGGTCGATCCCCTGCGTGAACAGGTTCATGCCGAGTGCGACCAGGTCGACGTTGCCGGTGCGCTCACCGTTGCCGAACAGGCAGCCCTCGATGCGGTCGGCGCCGGCCATGTAGCCGAGCTCTGCGGCCGCGACGGCGGTGCCGCGGTCGTTGTGGGGGTGCAGGGAGAGGATGACGTCCTCGCGGTGGGCCAGGTTGCGGGACATCCACTCGATCGAGTCGGCGTAGACGTTCGGCGTCGCCATCTCGACGGTCGCCGGCAGGTTGATGATCACCTTGCGGTCGGGCGTCGGCTCGAAGACCTCGAGCACGGCGTTGCAGATCTGGACCGCGACCTCGAGCTCGGTGCCGGTGTACGACTCGGGCGAGTACTCGTAGAACACCTTCGTGTCGTGCTGTAGGTTCGCCTCGGCCGCACGGCACAGCTTCGCGCCGGACACCGCGATGTCGACGACGCCCTGCACGTCGGTGCGGAACACGACCTCGCGCTGGACGATCGACGTCGAGTTGTACAGGTGCACGATGGCCTGCTTCGCGCCGTCGATCGCCTCGTACGTGCGGTTGATGAGGTGCTCGCGCGCCTGGGTCAGCACCTGGATCGTGACGTCGTCGGGGATCGCGCCCTCGTCGATGAGCGAGCGGACGAAGTCGAAGTCGGTCTGCGAGGCGCTCGGGAACCCGACCTCGATCTCCTTGTAGCCCATGCGGACGAGCAGGTCGAACATGGCGCGCTTGCGCTCGGAGTCCATCGGGTCGATCAGGGCCTGGTTGCCGTCGCGCAGGTCGACCGCGCACCACCGCGGTGCCTCGTCGATGCGCTTCGTCGGCCAGGTGCGGTCCGGGAGGTCGACACGGATCTGGTCGTGGAACGGGACGTACTTGTGGATCGGCATCCCGGAGGGGCGCTGGGTGTTCTGCATCGTTTCGTCGCTTTCGTCGTCAGGTGTGGGTCAGGCCACGACGGACTCCGCGACGAGGTGGGCCGTTGTGTCAGGCCTCGTCGCGGCAGCGAAGGAGGAGGAGCGCCGAGTACATCGAGTCCACGGTAGCACCGGCGGCGGTCCGTGTGACAGAGCGAGCCGTCGCGGGGCGCCGAGGTCGCACGACCCGGGGCCCGGGGTCCGAGGTCGCACGACGTGCCGCGGCCGGGGCGTCGAGGTCGCACGAACCGTCGCCCGCAGGCACCGCGAGCGACACTTCGTGCGACCTCGGCCGACCCGAACGACCGAACGTGCGACCTCGGCCGGCCCGAGCGACCGAACGTGCGACCTCGGCCGGCCCGAGCGACCGAACGTGCGACCCGTGCGACCCGAGCGACCGCGAGCGGCGTCTCAGTCGACCGCCAGCGCCTCCGTCGGCGGCACCCGCATCGCACGCCGCACCGGACCGAGCACCGACCAGAGCGCGACCGCGAGCGTCCCGATCACGACCACCGCGACGGCCGACAGCGGGAAGACGGGCGCGATCAGCGCTGCTCCCTGCGTCGTCCCGAGGATCGAGTACGCGCCGGCCCAGCCGTAGCCGACACCGAGGAGCACGCCGAGGACCAGCGCCACCGTCACCATGACCACCGTCTCGACCGTGACCATCACGGCCACCTGACGCCGGGTCGCACCGAGCGTCCGAAGCAGTCCGAACTCCTGCCTGCGTTGTGCGACGGTCATCGACGAAACGTTCACCACACCTGCCGCCGCGATCACGCCGGCACCACCGATCAGCACGGTGAACATCGTCGAGAGCGCGACGAACTGATCATGGATGCCGCGGTAGTAGACCGGGTCGCCGTCGACCTGTCGGACGAGCATGGCCTCGTAGGTGGCGAGCCCGACCGAGAACGTCACGACGAGGGTGACCGCGATGAGGAGCCCGACGGCGGCCCGGGAGGCGCGCGCCGGCGACCGCAGGGCGTTGCGGCCCGCGAGCATCGCCATCGGGAACCGGCCGACCGCGGCCACGAGTCGGAGGACGGGCGGCAGGACGACCGGCGACCCGAGCACCAGACCGGCGAACGAGACCGCCCCCGCCGCGACGGCGAGCAGCACGGCGAGGTACGACGTCGCTCCGAGGACGATCGAGCCGGCGACACCGATCCAGCCCCCGAGGAAGAGGACCACCGCGACCGCCGTGCGCCACGGATTCGTGCGCGCTGAGACCTCGGACTCGACCGTCGACCCCAGCGCCTGGAGGGGCGCGAGCGAGAGCACCCGACGGGACCCGATCCGGAACGCGATGACCACGGCGCCCGCGACCGTCACCCACACGACCAGGGACTGCAGGGGCACCAGCGGACTCGAGTCCTCGACGATGCCGGTCGACCCCGCCACGACGACCCCCACGTTCGCCAGCGCGAGCGCGAGGAGCACCCCGGCCAACGCCCCGATGATCCCGACGACCGCGCCGGCACGGGTCAGCCGTCGGCGGAGCAGCGACGCCGACCCGCCGAGCAGTCGTTCGAGCGCGAGCACCCGGGTCCGACCTGCCATCGCGGTCCCGCATGTGTTCACCGTGACGACCGACGCGACGGAGAGTGCGACGCCGAAGAAGACCCACGCCGCCAGCGGGAGGAGGACTGCGACGGTGCCGCTCTGGCCGGTGCGCGCTCCCGCGTCGAGGATCCGCCCTGCGAGCTCAGCAGCCGCGACGACCACTCCACCGAAGGTGCCAGCGAGGACGGCGACGACGACCGAACCGCCGTTGTCCGCGAGCGCTCGTGTCGGGACGGACCATCGCCGGGAGCGGCGCGCACGGTGCTGCCCGTTCACGCTGCGGTCTCCATGCCGAGCATCGTGGTCGAGATCGCCGCGGCATCCATCGCCGGACGATCCCCCACCACACGACCATCCGCCAGGAACAGGATCCGATCAGCATTCGCCGCAGCCACCGGATCATGCGTCACCATCACCACGCTCTGCCCCCACTCCGACACCGCACCCCGCAAGATCTGCAACACATCACGACCCGTCCGCGAATCCAACGCCCCCGTCGGCTCGTCCGCGACCACCACCGCCGGCCGCGACGCCAACGCCCGCGCGATCGCCACCCGCTGCTGCTGCCCACCCGACAACTGGTGCGGACGATGCGACAACCGATCCCCCAACCCCAGCATCTCGACGAGACGATCGATCCACGCCGACTCCTCACGAGTCACCTTGTGCCCACCCAACAGGAACGGCAACCGGATGTTCTCCGCCACGTCCAACGTCGGGACCAGGTTGAACGACTGGAACACGAACCCCAACCGACGACGCCGCAACTCCGTCAACTCCTTGTCACCCAACCCCGTGACGTCCACCCCGTCGATCCAGATCCGACCCGACGACACCTGGTCGAGCCCCGCCGCGACGTGCATCAACGTCGACTTCCCCGAACCCGACGGCCCCATCACCGCCGTGAACTCCCCCGCACCGATGTCGACACTCACATCGTCCAACGCCCTCACCCGCCGCACGGCATCGCCGTAGTGCTTCGAAACGCGGTCAAGACGGATGATCGATTGCATGTCCATGCGTCCAGTATTTCAATATCGGACCCACGCCGCGTCATCCGATGGGGTGATCAGGAGCGATCAGCAGTCTCAGTCGACCGCCAGCGCCTCCGTCGGTGGAACGCGCATCGCACGCCGCACCGGCGCGATCGTCGCGACCACCGCGAGGACCAACGCCCCCACGACCACGATCCCCACCGTCAACGGCGGCAGCACCGGCGTCGTCGCGAAGCCGAGCGAACCGAGCAACGTCTGCCCACCGACCCACCCGTAGAAGGTGCCGAGCACGAGCCCGGTGACGACGGCTGCGACGACCATCTGGACGGCCTCGGTGACGATCATCCGTCGGACCTGCGCCCCGGTCAGCCCGAGCACCCGCAGCAGCCCGAGCTCCCGCCGGCGCTGCAGCACCCCGAGGGCGAGCGCGTTCACGACCCCCACCGCGGCGATCACGGCGGAGAACCCGACGATGACGCTCACCACGGCGTTCAGCTGGACGAAGAAGTCACGCTGCCCCTCGAGCATCTCCTTCGTCATCTGCCCCTGATCCATGGCCTGCAGCTGGGCACCGAGCACGTGCTGCATGATGCCGAGCGCCACGGCGAACGTGACGAGCAGGGTGACGCCGATGACGAGCCCGATGGTCGCCCGTGCGGACCGGCCGGGTGCGCGCACGGCGTTGCGGCCGGCGAGCAGGACGACGGGGTCACGGGCCCCGATGCGTCCGATGAGCTGCAGCACGGGCGGCATCACGATCGTCGCACCGACGGCAACCCCGGCGAAGGAGACGAAGCCCCCGAGCGCTGCCGGCAGGACCGCGATGGGCGAGAGCGCGCTGGCGAGCAGCCCGACGAGCAGGAGCAGGCCGCCCGCAGCCATGAGCACGATCGCCCAGATCTTCCGGGCGGTCCCGGAGCGGACGTCGTCGTGACTCGGTTCGACGCTCGACGAGAGCGCCTCGAGCGGCGTCACGGTGAGCACCCGCCGCGAACCGGCCGCGAACGCACCCCAGGTCGCGAGGACGACCGCCACGACCGGGAGCACGAGCTCCCACGGCACGATCGTGTACGCGGTGTCCGGCAGGAACCCGTTGCCCCGCAGCACGACGACGAAGAGCGCACTGAGCCCCGTGCCGACGACCGCCCCGATCAGACCGCCGAGGACCCCGACGACGAGGCCGGTCCGGGTGATCCGTGCGCGCAACGAGGCGCCGGTCGCCCCGACGAGCCGCTGCAGCGCGATGATGCGGGTCTGCCCGGCGATGAGCGTGGCGCAGGTGTTCGCCGTGACGATCGCACCGACGTAGAGGGCGATGCCGAGGAAGAGCCACCCGACGACCGAGAGGATCGCCTTCACCGGGCCGAGCTCGGAGAGACCGGAGGCCGCCAGGGCCTCGGTGACGATCCCCGGCGCGATGACCAGTGCCGACCCGAAGGTGGTGCCGAGCGCCGCGACGAGGACGGTCGGGGCGAACGCGCGGACGCCGTTCACGCTGCGGTCTCCATGCCGAGCATCGTGGTCGAGATCGCCGCGGCATCCATCGCCGGACGATCCCCCACCACACGACCATCCGCCAGGAACAGGATCCGATCAGCATTCGCCGCAGCCACCGGATCATGCGTCACCATCACCACGCTCTGCCCCCACTCCGACACCGCACCCCGCAAGATCTGCAACACATCACGACCCGTCCGCGAATCCAACGCCCCCGTCGGCTCGTCCGCGACCACCACCGCCGGCCGCGACGCCAACGCCCGCGCGATCGCCACCCGCTGCTGCTGCCCACCCGACAACTGGTGCGGACGATGCGACAACCGATCCCCCAACCCCAGCATCTCGACGAGACGGTCGATCCACGCCGACTCCTCGCGAGTCACCTTGTGCCCACCCAACAGGAACGGCAACCGGATGTTCTCCCCCACATCCAACGTCGGCACCAGGTTGAACGACTGGAACACGAACCCCAACCGACGACGCCGCAACTCCGTCAACTCCTTGTCACCCAACCCCGTGACGTCCACCCCGTCGATCCAGATCCGACCCGACGACACCTGGTCGAGCCCCGCCGCGACGTGCATCAACGTCGACTTCCCCGAACCCGACGGCCCCATCACCGCCGTGAACTCCCCCGCACCGATGTCAACGCTCACATCGTCCAACGCCGTCACCCGCCGCACGGCATCGCCGTAGTGCTTCGAAACGCGGTCGAGACGGATGATCGGTCTGCTGCTCGTGGTCATGACTCCACGATGACGGCCAGGAGGCACGCCCCGCGTCGGCCCAGCGGCTCCTGTGGATCGTCCGCTCGGCTCCACTGCCTGGGGAGAAGTCATCCTGGCGGATGACGGACCGTCATCGCGCAGCGCACAGCGCGCAGCCGCAGCCGCGGTCAGTCGGCCTTCGCGACCAGACCGTGCTCGTGCGCGAACACCACGAGCCGCACCCGGTCCCGCAGCTCGAGCTTCGTGAGGACGCGCGAGATGTGCGTCTTCACCGTCGCCTCGCTCACGTACTCGTGCTGCGCGATCTCGCTGTTGCTGAAGCCCCGCGCCGCCAGGTCGAAGATCTCCCGTTCGCGCGGCGTCAGGTCGGCGAACGCGGCCGGCACCGAGGCCGCCTGCTCGCTCGTGTCCTCGTAGCGGCGGAGGAGCTCACGGGTCGCCGACGCCGCGAACACTGCGGTCCCGGCGTGCACGGTGCGGATCGCCGCGAGCAGGAACTCCGGGTCGGCATCCTTCAGCACGAAGCCGCTCGCACCGGCTCGGATCGCCTTCGCCGCTGCCTCGTCGAAGTCGAACGTGGTGAGCACGAGCACCTTGGCGCCGTCGGTCCCGCTGTCCTCGACGATGCGGGCGGTGGCGGTGATGCCGTCCATCACCGGCATGCGGACGTCCATGAGCACGACGTCTGGACGCCCGCGCCGCACGAGCTCCACGCCCTCGGCACCGTCGCCGGCCTCGCCGACGAACTGCAGGTCGGCTTGCGAGTCGATGAGCATCCGGATGCCGGTGCGGAACAGGGCCTGGTCGTCGACGAGCGCGACGCGGATCGGGGTGTCGTTCATCGGCCGGTGCGCTCCTGGAGGGTCGAGGGTGTGGTCGGGACGAGCCCGCGCGGCATCTGGCCGCTCGCGGGGACGGACGGCATCCGGACCGCGACCGCGAAGTCGTCGCCCCGCGGTCCCGCGGTCATCGTCCCCCCGGTCATGGTGGCACGTTCGCGCATGCCGACCAGCCCGTGTCCGGTACCGGGCCCGCGCGTGCCGTCGTCGGCGCGCCGGTTGACGACCGTGATCTCGACGGTGTCCGGCCGGTACGTGAGGCTCGCGCGCACCGGGGTGTTGGGCTCGCCGTGCTTCCACGCGTTCGTCAGGCTCTCCTGGACGATCCGGTAGACGGCGAGCTGTGTCGTGGTCGGCAGTCCAGACGAATCGCCCTCGCGCTCGACCCGCACGTCGAGGCCGACGCCACGCATCTCGCCGATCAGCCGGTCGATGTCGTCGATCTCCGGGGTCGGTGCGGTGCCCTGCTCGTGCCGCAGCGCACCGAGCAGTTCGCGCACGTCGCCGAGGGCACGGCGGGCGGTGCTCGAGATCGTCCCGAGCGCCTCGTCGGCGATCGCCGGGTCCGCCTTCAGCGCGTACCGGGCACCGTCCGCCTGGGCGATCACGACCGCCAGCGAGTGCGCGACGATGTCGTGCATGTCCCGGGCGATCCGGACGCGTTCCTGCTCCACGGCGACGGCACGATCGGCCCGTGCGGCGTCGCGCTCGGCGAGGAGCTGAGCCTCTCGGCTCATGCTCGCCGACCGCCGGGTGCGGAGCACGAGACCGGCGAGCCACGGCAGGAGGAGCAGCAACAGCACGATCGCGAAGTACGCGATCGCGACCTTGAGCGACTCCTGCTCGGGCGTCGTCGCCGTCACGATGCCCTGCCGCTGCCGGTAGTCGTCGAGACCGAGGTAGACGGCCGCCGTCACCGGGCCGACGATCGACGACACCAGGCCCGCCAGCCGGACGCGCCGGCTGCCGTAGCGACTCGTCGAGTAGACCACCCCGGCGATGAACGCGTTCGACAGGTCGGGCATCTGCAGGGTGACCATCTCGAGGACGGCGAACACCCACGCCACACCGAGCGCGAGCCCCGGCGACAGGCGCCGGAGCGCCAGCGCTGCCGTCATGCCGAGGACCGTCAGCAGCGCGAACGGCGAGTCCAGTCCCCGCGCGGTCACGACGAGCACGAGCGCGCCGAGCAGGACCGCGATCACGACGTCGGTGATCACCTGCGCGCGCAGCATGGGACGGAACACCACACCACGGTACGTCCAGGAGGCGCGGTGCGCGTCCGCCTCCAGGTTGACGTCAGCAGACGGTCGGGTCAGAAGCCCAGTCGCCCGAGCTGCTTCGGGTCGCGCTGCCACTCCTTCGCGACCTTCACCCGGATGTTGAGGTACACGTGGCGGCCGCCGAGCAGCGCCTCGATCTCGGTGCGGGCCCGCGACCCGACGTCCTTGAGGCGCTCACCCTTGCGACCGATGACGATCGCCTTCTGGCTGTCCCGCTCGACGAAGAGGTTCGCGAAAATGCGCAGCGGGCCGTCCGGTTCGTCGTCCTCGTCGGGCTCGACGACGTCCTCGATCACGACGGCGAGCGAGTGCGGCAGCTCGTCGCGCACGCCCTCGAGCGCGGCTTCGCGGATGAGTTCGCCGATCCGCTCCTCGTCGGTCTCCTCGGTCACCGCGGCGTCGTCGTAGAGCTGGGGCGACTCGGGCAGCAGCGACGTGATCACGCCGAGCAGGTCCTCGAGCTGCAGTCCCCTCGTGCCCGAGGTCGGCACGATGGCGTCCCACTCGCGGAGCTTCGACACCGCGAGCAGTTGCTCCCCGACCTTGTCCTTGGCGGCCCGGTCGATCTTCGTGACGATGGCGACCTTCTTCGCACGCGGGTACTGGTCCAGCGTGTCGTTGATGAACCGGTCGCCGGGGCCGATCGGCTCGTTCGCCGGGACGCAGAGCCCGATGACGTCGACGTCCCCGAGGGTGGACTGCACGAGGTCGTTCAGCCGCTCGCCGAGCAGGGTGCGCGGTCGGTGCACGCCGGGGGTGTCGACGATGATGACCTGGCCGTTCGGTCGGTGCACGATCCCACGGATGGCGCGGCGGGTGGTCTGCGGCTTCGACGAGGTGATCGCGACCTTCTGGCCGACGAGCGCGTTCGTCAGCGTGGACTTCCCGACGTTCGGGCGCCCCACGAACGAGACGAACCCGGCACGGTACGGCTCGGTCGGTCCGGCGGTGGCTGGCGTGGTGTCGGTCATGCGTGCGTGGTTCCCGTCGTGGTGGATGCTGCGTCGTCGAAGGCGTCCTCGACGTCCGCGAGTCCGGGCGTGCGCTCGGCGAGCACGGTGATGAGGTGGCGACGCTTGCCCTCGACCCGGTCGGCCGTGAGCACGACGCCGGACACGGTGACGCTGTCGCCGCTGATCGCCAGGTGGCCGAGCTCCTTGGTGAGCAGCCCGCCGGCGGTGTCGACGTCGTCGTCCTCGAGCTCGATGCCGAACAGGTCGCCGAGGTCGTCGATCGGCAGTCGGGCGGAGATCCGCCAGACGCCCGGCTCGACCTCGACCCGGTCGACCACGGCGCGGTCGTACTCGTCCGAGATGTCGCCGACGAGCTCCTCGATGAGGTCTTCCATCGTGACGAGCCCGGCGACGCCGCCGTACTCGTCGACGACGAGCACGAGGTGGTTCTTCGCGACCTGCATGTGGCGCAGGGTGTCGTCGGCGGCCTTCGACTCCGGCACGAACTCCGCCGGGCGGAGGAGCGTCGTGACCCGCTTCGTACCGGACCCCGGTCGCTCGTACAGGGCCCGGGCCACGTCGCGCAGGTAGAGGACCCCGAGCACGTCGTCGCTGCCCTTGCCGGTGACGGGCATGCGGGAGACGCCCGCGGCGAGGAACTGCTCCATGCCGCTCGCGAGGGTGTCCGAACCGTCGACGGTGAGCATGTCGGTGCGCGGCACCATCACCTCGCGCACGAGGGTGTCGCTGAACTCGAAGACCGAGTGGATGAGCTCGCGGTCGTCCTGCTCGAGGACGTTGCTCTCGGTGGCCTCGTCGACGAGCGACAGCAGCTGCTCCTCGCTCGACACCGTCGAGGCACTGCCCCCGCGCCCGGGCGTGACGCGGTCGCCGATCGCCACGAGCAGGCCGGCGAGCGGACCGAGCACGATGCGCACGGCCCGGACCAGCCCGCCCGTGGTCGCGATGAGCCGTTCGGCGTGCGCGCGACCGACGCTGCGCGGGCTGGACCCGACCAGCACGAACGACACCGCGGTCATGATCGCGGCGGCCACGATGAGCGCGACCCACCACGTGTCGAAGACCATCACGAGCGCGATCGTGACGAGCACGGCGGCGGCGGTCTCGGCGAGCACCCGGAAGAAGTTGAGCGCGTTGACGTGCGCCCCGACGTCGTCGCCGACCGCCTCGATGGCGCGGCGGTGCTTGCTCTCCCGCGCGATCTCGTCGAGGTCGGCGCGGGACAGGACGGAGAGCGCGGCGTCGGACGCGGCGAGCAGGCCACCGACGACGACCAGCACGAACGCCACCGCCAGCAGGCCGACGACGAGCAGCATCAGCTCACCGCCCGCGGCGCTGGGCGGCGAAGGCCGTGAGGATCTCGCCCTGCAGCCCGAACATCTCCGCCTTCTCGTCCGGCTCGGCGTGGTCGAACCCGAGCAGGTGCAGGATGCCGTGGCAGGTCAGCAGGAGCATCTCGTCGGTGCTCGAGTGCCCGGCGGTCTTCGCCTGTTCCTCGGCAACCTGCGGGCAGAGCACGATGTCGCCGAGCAGCCCGGCGGGCGTCGGGTCGTCCTCGGTGCCCGGACGGAGTTCGTCCATCGGGAAGCTCAGGACGTCGGTCGGCCCGGGTTCGTCCATCCACCGGACGTGCAGCTGCTCCATCGCGCCCTCGTCGACGAGCACGATCGCGAGCTCCGCATCGGCGTGGACGTGGAGCGCGTCGAGCGCGAAGGCGGCGAGGCGCTGGATGGCTGCCTCGTCGACCTCGACGCCGGACTCGTTGTTGAGCTCGATGCTCACCGGTTCCCTCCTCGGGAGTCGTTCTGGGGGTACGGGGAGCGCTGGCGGTCCTGCGGCGGACGCCCCCGTCGCTCGGCGCGGTTCGCACCGGCGGGGTTCGGCGTGGCGGCACTGCCCCGGCCGCCCGGGCGGTACCCGGACTGCTCGGCGAGGCGTTCCTCGTCGTAGACGGTGTAGGCGTCCACGATCCGTCCGACGAGCGTGTGGCGGACGACGTCCTCGCTGCCGAGGCGGGCGAAGTGGATGTCGTCGACCTCGCCGAGGATGCGCGTGACGAGCCGGAGCCCGGACAGGTTGCCCGGCAGGTCGACCTGGGTGATGTCACCCGTGACGACCATCTTCGAGCCGAAACCGAGCCGCGTCAGGAACATCTTCATCTGCTCGGGCGTCGTGTTCTGCGCCTCGTCGAGGACCACGAACGAGTCGTTCAGCGTGCGTCCGCGCATGTACGCCAGCGGGGCCACCTCGACCGTGCCGGCGGCCAGGAGCTTCGGGACCAGCTCGGGGTCCATCATCTCGTTGAGCGCGTCGTAGAGCGGGCGCAGGTACGGGTCGATCTTGTCGGTGAGGGTGCCCGGCAGGAAGCCGAGCCGCTCGCCGGCCTCGACCGCGGGGCGCGTCAGGATGATCCGGGTGACCTCGCGCCGCTGCAGCGCCTGGACGGCCTTCGCCATCGCCAGGTACGTCTTGCCGGTACCGGCGGGGCCGATGCCGAACGTGATCGTGTGCTCGTCGATGGCGTCGACGTAGGCCCGCTGCCCGTCGGTCTTCGGCCGCACGGACTTGCCGCGGCTCGACACGATCGGCGTGCCGAAGGTGTCGGACGGCTTGCGGTCCTCGTCGAGGAGCTTCGCGGAGACGGGGATGTCGGACGGCCCGATGTCCTGTCCACGCTTCACCATGCCGACGAGCTCGTCGACGAGGGCGTGCGCGCGCGCGACGTCGCGTTCGGGCCCGGTCAGCGTGACCTCGTTGCCACGCACGAGCACGCGGACGCCCGGGTACTGGCGTTCGACGGTCTTGAGCAGTCGGTCCTGGGGGCCGAGCAGCTGCACCATGGCGATGCCGTCGACCTGGATCGAGGCCGACACGTCCGTCGGGTCGGCCGGGGTGGGTGCTGGTTCGTTAGCCGGCAAGGGTGCCTTCCTGCAGTTCACCTGCGAGTACGTGCGCGTGCACGTGGAACACGGTCTGACCGGCGGCTTCGCCGGTGTTGAAGACGAGTCGGTACTGGCCGCCGGCACGCTCGTCGGCGATGCGCTGCGCGGTGGCGACCAGGTGGGCGAGGAGGTCCGGGTCACCGGCTGCGAGTTCGGTGACGTTCCGGTACTGCTCGGTCTTGGGGATGACGAGCACGTGGACGGGTGCCTTCGGCGCGATGTCCTCGATGGCGATCACGCGGTCGTCCTCGGCGACGACGGTCGCCGGGATCTCGCGCGCGATGATCCGGGAGAAGATGCTGGGCGTGCTGGTGCTCATGGCTCCATCGTAGAACGCGGTACCGACGCCACGCCTTCCCGATCCGGGCGCTACCAGCGACCGAGCCGCGTCTGGAGGACCGCGAGCGCGGCCGGGCCGGCGGTGGACGTCCGGAGCACCGTGTCGCCGAGGCGGACCCGGACGGCGCCGGCGGCCACCAGCCGGTCGAACTCGGAGCCGTCGATGCCGCCCTCGGGTCCGACGACGAGCACGATCTCGGCGACGTCGCTCGGCGGTTCCCACTCGGAGAGCCGGACGTCGCCGACCGGGTCCAGCACGAGGACGGCGCGAGCACCGTCGGCCGCTCCGGGAGCCGGAGCCGCGAGCTGCCCGGTCGTCACCGGCGCGTCGACGACGGGCACCCGGGAACGGATCGCCTGCTTCGACGCCTCGTGCGCGATCGCCGTCCAGCGTGCGCGCCCCTTCTCGACCTTCGCGCCGTCCCAGCGGGAGACGCTGCGGGCCGCCGACCACGGCACGATCCGGTCGACACCGATCTCGGTCGCCGCCTGCACCGCCATCTCGTCGCGGCCGCCCTTCGCGAGCGCCTGCACGAGCGTGAGCGTCGGTGTGGGTGCGTCGTCGACGGCGACCGTGGACACCGCCAACGAGAGCGTGTCCCGCCCGAGCGCGGCCACGGCCCCGGTCACGACGGTGCCACGACCGTCGGACAGGCGCAGCGTCTCCCCCACCCGGACCCGGGCGACCGTGACGGCGTGGCGTCCCTCCGCCCCGTCGAGCGGGACGGTGTCGCCGACCGTGACGCCGTCGAGCGACCCGACGAGGTAGAGCGATGCCATCAGAAGTTGAAGAACCGGTCGCGGAGCTTGCCGAACATGCCCTGCTGGAAGCGGGCGAGCTGCGGCTTCGCGGCCTTGTGCGACTTCGCGAGCTGCTCGACGAGCTGCCGTTCCTTGTGCGAGAGCTTCGTCGGCGTCACGACCTGCACACCGACCCGGAGGTCGCCGCGACCGTTGCCCCGGAGCTTCGTGATGCCGCGGTCCTTGATCACGAGGACGTCGGCGCTCTGCACACCAGGCCGGACCTCGAGCTCGACCGGGCCGTCGAGCCCGTCGATCGTCGCGGTCGTCCCGAGCACGGCGTCGGTCATCGCGACCTCGAGCGTGGCGAGTAGGTCGTCCCCGTCGCGGCTGAACACGTCGTGGTGGCGCACCCGGATCTCGAGGTAGAGGTCACCGGAGGGGCCACCGGCCGGACCGACCTCGCCCTGGCCGGGCATCTGCAGGCGGAGCCCGGAGTCGACCCCGGCGGGGACGTCGACCGGCACCGTGCGGCGGGCGCGGACGCGTCCCTGGCCCTGGCACGTCGGGCACGGGTTCGGGATGACGGTGCCGTACCCGCGGCAGGTGCCGCAGGGCGCGCTCGTCACGACGTTGCCGAGGAGCGAGCGGACCTGGCGCTGGATGTGGCCGGTGCCGCCGCAGATGTCGCACGTCTGCGGGCTCGTGCCCGGCGCGCAGCAGGAACCGCCGCACGTCTCGCACAGCACCGCGGTGTCGACCTCGACGTCCTTGTGGGTACCGAAGACGACCTCGTCGAGGTCGACGTCGATGCGGAGCAGGGCGTCCTGTCCGCGCTCGGCACGACTGCGCGGGCCGTTGCCACGACCGCCGCCGCCACCGCCACCGAAGAACGCGTCGAAGATGTCGCTGAACCCGCCGGCTCCGCCACCGAAGGGGCTGTCGGCCTGGGGCCCGGCGTCGTACCGGCGGCGCTGCTCGGGGTCGCTCAGCACGTCGTACGCGTGCGTCACGTCCTTGAAGCGCTCGGCCGCGTCGGGGCTCGGGTTCACGTCCGGGTGCAGTTCGCGCGCCAGACGGCGGTACGCCTTCTTGATGTCGGCATCGGAGGCGTCCTTCTGGACGCCGAGGACGTCGTAGTGGTCTGCCACGTATCCCTCAGTCGGTTCGGTTCGGTCGGTCAGGTGCGGCGGTCGCCGCGGTTCTGGTGGTCGTCGGTGGGCCTGGAGGCGCGGGTCGCCCCGTCGGGACCGGCTCGCTCAGGCGCGTGGGCACCTGGTCAATGTTCACCCAGGAGTTTGGACAGGTACCGTGCGACGGCGCGCACGGCGGCCATGTTCGTGCCGTAGTCCATCCGGGTCGGCCCGAGCACGCCGAGCCGGGCGAGTTCGCCGCCGGCCAGGTAGCCGCCGGCGACGATGCTCGTCGCGTCGAGCCCGTACTCGGCGTTCTCCACGCCGATGCGCGCCGCGACGCCGTCGTCGATCTGCATCTCACCGAACAGGCGGAGCAGGGTCACCTGTTCCTCGATCGCCTCGAGCACGGGGAAGAGCCCGCCCGAGAAGTCCTGCTCGCTCTTGGCGAGGTTCGCCGCACCGGCCATCACCAGGCGGTCCTGCCGGTTGGCGGCGACCTGCTCGATGAGGGTCGCGACGACGACCCCGGCGAGCGGCTGGGCGTCGGGGCGGATCTGCTGCGGCACCGCGCGGAGCGCCGTCGAGACGTCCTGCAGCAGCAGCCCGACGCTGGCGCCGTTCACCACCGTGCGGAGTTCGGTGAGCGAGCCCTCGTCGAGCGCCACGTCGGTCTCCACGACGCGCTGCTCGACCCGGGCGGTGTCGGTGATGAGCACGACCATCAGGCGGTTGTCGCCGAGGCGGACGAGCTCGATGTGCTGGACACGCGCGCGCACCATCGAGGGGTACTGCACGAGGGCGACCTGGTTCGTGAGCTGGCTGAGCAGCCGGACCGTGCGGCCGAGGACCTCGTCGAGGTCGTTCGGCGCCCCGAGGAACGTCTCGATCGCGTGCCGCTGGGCGCTGGACAGCGGCCGCGCGCCGGCGAGGTGGTCGACGAAGACGCGGTACCCCTTGTCGGTCGGGACGCGACCGGACGAGGTGTGCGGTGCCGCGATGAGTTGCTCGTCCTCGAGCTGGGCCATGTCGTTCCGGATCGTGGCGGCGCTGACCCCGAAGGCGTGCCGCTCGACGATCGTCTTCGAACCGACCGGCTCGCGTGACGCGACGTAGTCCCGCACGATGGCCTTGAGGACCTCGAGGCTGCGTTCGCTGACCACCCGGACCCCTTCCACTCGATCTGGCACTCGGACGTGTCGACTGCTGATCCTACGCCCGACCACCGACGGACCGGGACTTCTCCACACGCCTGCCAGTACGCTTCCGCCATGACCTACGGACAGCAGCCCGGTGGCCCCCAGTTCCCGGGCGGGTACCAGCCGCCCCAGCCGATGTCGCCCGAGGACCAGCGCCTCTGGGCCACGCTCACGCACATCGGCGGGATCTTCTTCAACTTCGTCGCGCCGCTCGTGGCCTACCTCGTCCTGCGCGATCGCGGCGGCTTCATCCGCGAGCACACGCGCGTGGCGCTGAACTTCCACATCACGATGGCGATCGCCTACGTCGCCGCGGGCCTCTTGACCATCGTGCTGATCGGCGCGGTGCTCCTGCCGGTGATCGGGATCCTGACGATCATCTTCGGGATCATGGCCGCCGTCGCCGCCAACCGCGGGCAGTTCTACCGCTACCCGCTCTCGATCGAGTTCATCAAGCAGTAGCTCAGTCGAGCAGCTCGCGGACCACCGCGTCCGCGAGCAGGCGACCCCGCAAGGTCAACTCGATCCGTCCCCGCACCGCGGCCGACCCGTCCACGAGACCACGTGCGATGAGGCCGGCGACGCGGCCCCGTGCCTCCTGGCCCAGCTCGCTCGTCGCCAGCTCACCGCGGACCCGGGCGGCGAGCAGCACGCGCTCGACGTACCGGGTCTCGTCGTCGAGGGTCTCGCGGCCGGCCGCGGGCGACTCGCCCTGCAGCACCCGGTTCGCGTACGCGGCCGGGTGCTTCACGTTCCACCAGCGGGTGCCGGCGACCGCGGAGTGCGCGCCCGGGCCGACGCCCCACCAGTCGTGGCCCTTCCAGTAGGACAGGTTGTGCCGGCTCGCTTGCTGGTCGCCGCGGGACCAGTTCGAGACCTCGTACCAGGAGTACCCGGCGTCGCCGAGGACCTGGTCGGCCAGCTCGTACATGTCCGCCGCGAGGTCGTCGTCCGGCGCCGGCAGCTCGCCGCGTGCGACCATCCGGCCCATCGCGGTGCCGTCCTCGACGATGAGCGAGTACGCCGAGACGTGGTCGGGCGCACACGCCAGGGCCGCGTCCAGCGAGGTGCGCCAGTCGTCGAGGGACTCGCCCGGCGTCGAGTAGATGAGGTCGAGCGAGACGTCGAGCCCCTGCTGCTTCGCGGCGTCCACGACGAGCGGCACGCGCTCGGGGTCGTGCGTCCGGTCGAGCGTCGCGAGCACGTGCGGCACCGCGGACTGCATGCCGTAGCTCACGCGGGTGAACCCGCCGGCGCGCAGCGTCGCCAGGGACGACTCGTCGACGGAGTCCGGGTTCGCCTCGGTCGTGACCTCGGCCCCGGGCAGGATGCCCCAGGTGTCGTCGATCGCCCGCAGGATCATCACGAGGTCGGACGCCGGCAGCATCGTCGGCGTCCCCCCGCCGAAGAACACCGTCGACACCGGGCGCCGCGGGACGCCGGAGCGGTCGAGGACGTCCGCCGCGAAACGGATCTCCTGCACGGCGTGGCCGGCGTAGTCGTCCCGCCGGACCCCGCGGAGCTCGGACGCCGTGTAGGTGTTGAAGTCGCAGTAGCCGCACCGCACGCGGCAGAACGGCACGTGCACGTAGACGCCGAACGGGACGTCACCCGCGGACGCCGCGGGCGAGAGCAGCCCGTCCGCTGGTGCGGGATCGGCGATCGGGAGAGCACTCGGCATGGACTCCATTGTCCGTCATGATGGAGGCATGGAGCACCACCCCGTCCCCACCACGGTGCTGTGGGACATCGACGGCACCCTCGTGATGAACGCCTCCTCGCCGGGCAACCTCTACCACCTCGCGCTCGAGCGGGCGGTGGGTCGCGACCTCGTCCTCCGCGTCGGGCACCAGCACGGCCGCACCGACGCCGGGCTCATCGCCGAGCACGTCCGGGCCCACGACCTGGACGACTCGCTCATCCCCACCGTGAGCCGTCACCTGCACGACCTGACCGAGGAACGGCACGTGTCCGGCGACCACCGGAGCCCGGCTCCGGGTGCGATCGCCCTCGTCCGACGGTTCGCCGAGCTCGGCTGGCGCAACGGACTGCTGACCGGCAACTCCCCCTACCGTGCCCGCGTGAAGCTGCAGGGCGCCGGGTTCGACGTCGACGCGTTCGACTGGGAGCACTCGTACTTCGGGGACGCCGAGGTCGAGCGCAGCGGGGTGACCGCGCGTGCTGCCGATGCCCTCGCGGGCACCCGGGCCGTCATCGTCGGGGACACCCCGCGGGACGGCGAGGCAGCCGAGGCCGCCGGGATCCCGTTCCTGGCGGTGGCGACCGGGGTGTTCGACGTCGACGCGCTCCGCGCCACGGGTGCCGTGACGATCGCCCGGAACTGCGTCGACGACGCGTCGCTCATCGAGGACGCCATCGCGGCGCTGCCGCCGCTCCGCCCGGTCGGCGAGGGCCCCTAGCCGAGCAGACCTAGTCGCCGCGGAGCGCTTCGAGGTACTTCTGCGCCATCACGCGCTGCTGCCGACGGAGCAACGGGGCCACGAACTGCCACTTCCGGCTCGACGGCTGCGAGAACTGCCGGATCTGCAACCACACCGAGCCGTCCGGGGTCCGCTCGACGACGAAGGACTCCTCGCCCGAGAGCGGATGCCCCTCGAGCGTGCCGTACGCGAAGCCCTTGCGGTCGGTCTCGTCGATGATCGAGACGACCCGGACCGGCGCCTGCACCGTCTGGCCGAACGCGTGCATCGTCAGCGTCGCGCTCGTCCCCGCCGTCACGAGCGGCGTGCCGTCCGGGGCGAACTTCTCCACCCGGGGCGTCCCGATCGAGGCCGGGGCGATCGGCACGCCGTCCTCGTCGAAGGTCACCGGGTTGTAGCGGACCTCGTCGTCGTCGGGCTGTTCCTCGACGTGCACGCGGATCCCGCTGCGCTCCTGGATCTGCCAGGTCAGGGCCTGGGTCACCGCGGTCTCGAAGCGCTGGTCGCCGTGGCCGATCCGGGAGCGCGACTCGGACGGGGCGAACCCCTCCGGCGGGTACGTCATGAGGTCCGGCGCCTGGGTCGCACCCACGGCTCCGTACGTCAGGGCGGTCCGGTAGCTCCCGCGGGTACTCATGCGGCCACTGTACTGGGGACTCGTCCCCCGGATCGAACCGAGTCGCCCTCGGGTGCGCAACCGGCGGTCCGCTTTCCGCGCGCCCCGAACTGGAGGCCCGACACCCGTCCGACACGCCCCTATCGTGGGTGCGTGCCCCGCTCCCCCCTCGCTCGCGCGCGGTCCGTCGACCGCACGACGGCCGCGTTCGCCGTCCTGACGCTCGCGGCGTTCGGACTGGCGGCGACGGCACGGGCCGCGGTCGAGTGGGCGACGGCCGGCCTCGGCGCTCCCTCCCGGTACGTCACGACGCCGCCGGGGGACGTCGACGTGTTCGACACCGCGAACGCCATCGCGGCGTTCGGGGCGTGCAGCGCCGGAGCGGGAGTGCTCCTGTTCGGGGTGACGCTCGTGCTCGCGGTGCGCCGGCACTCGGCACGCCGGCTGCCCTACGTGCTCGGGTTCTGCACGCTGGCGATGGTGGTCGGGTCGGTCGTGGCCGGGTTCGCCGCGGCGGCGCAGGCCGACTACGACACGGCTGCCGGACTCGTCATCCTGCGGACCGCACTCGCAGGACTGGCCGCGGCGAGCCTCCCGGCACTGGGCCTGGCAGCGTTGCGGGCTCGCGCCCGCCGCGTCTGACGCGCTCCGCTACTTCTTCTTCTCTTCGACGTCGCCGGAGAGCGCCGCGATGAAGGCTTCCTGCGGGACCTCGACGCGACCCACCATCTTCATGCGCTTCTTGCCCTCCTTCTGCTTCTCGAGGAGCTTGCGCTTGCGGGTGATGTCACCGCCGTAGCACTTCGCGAGGACGTCCTTGCGCATCGCCCGGATGCTCTCGCGGGCGATGATCCGGGCGCCGATGGCGGCCTGGATCGGGACCTCGAACTGCTGGCGCGGGATGAGCTTGCGCAGGCGCTCGGTCATCAGCGTGCCGTAGGCGTACGCCTTGTCGCGGTGCACGATCGCGCTGAACGCGTCGACCTGCTCGCCCTGGAGCAGGATGTCGACCTTCACGAGGTCGGCCGCCTGGTCCCCCGTGGGCTCGTAGTCGAGCGATGCGTAGCCCTGGGTCTTGCTCTTCAGCTGGTCGAAGAAGTCGAAGACGATCTCGCCGAGGGGCATCTCGTACCGGATCTCGACGCGGTCCTCGCCGAGGTACTCCATGCCGAGCAGCGATCCGCGGCGCGACTGGCACAGCTCCATGATCGCGCCCACGTAGTCCTTCGGCGCGAGGATGGCCGCACGGACCATCGGCTCGCGGACCTCGACGATGCGGCCGCCCGGGAACTCGGACGGGTTCGTGACCTCGGTCACGGTGTTGTCCTCGTTCGTGACCTCGTAGATCACGCTCGGGGCCGTGGTGATGAGGTCGAGCCCGAACTCGCGGCTGAGGCGCTCGGTGATGATCTCGAGGTGGAGCAGGCCGAGGAAGCCGCAGCGGAAGCCGAAGCCGAGCGCCACCGACGTCTCCGGCTCGTACACGAGGGCGGCGTCGGACAGCTTGAGCTTGTCGAGCGCCTCGCGGAGGTCGGGGTAGTCCGAGCCGTCGATCGGGTACAGGCCCGAGAACACCATCGGCTTCGGGTCGGTGTACCCGGCCAGCGCCTCGGTCGCGGGCTTCTGCGCCGTCGTGACCGTGTCGCCGACCTTCGACTGGCGGACGTCCTTCACCCCGGTGATGAGGTAACCGACCTCGCCGACGGAGAGGCCCTTCGTCGGCTTCGGCTCGGGCGCGGACACGCCGATCTCGAGGATCTCGTGCGTCGACTTGGTCGACATCATCTGGACCTTCTCGCGCGGGTGGATCGTGCCGTCCACCATCCGCACGTACGTCACGACGCCGCGGTAGCTGTCGTAGACCGAGTCGAAGATCATCGCGCGGGGCGGAGCGTCCACGTCACCCACGGGGGCCGGCACGGAGCCGACGACCCGGTCGAGCAGTTCGGCGACGCCCACGCCGGTCTTGCCGGACACGCGCAGGACGTCGTCCGGCGAGCCGCCGATGAGCTGGGCGAGCTCGGCCGCGTACTTCTCCGGCTCGGCCGCCGGCAGGTCGATCTTGTTCAGGACCGGGATGATCTCGAGGTCGTTCTCGAGCGCCAGGTAGAGGTTGGCGAGCGTCTGGGCCTCGATGCCCTGCGCGGCGTCGACCAGGAGGATCGCTCCCTCGCACGCCGCGAGCGACCGGGACACCTCGTACGAGAAGTCCACGTGACCGGGCGTGTCGATCATGTTGAGGGCGTACGTCTGCCCGTCGAGCTCCCACGGCATGCGCACCGCCTGGGACTTGATCGTGATGCCGCGCTCGCGCTCGATGTCCATGCGGTCGAGGTACTGCGCACGCATGGCGCGGTCCTCGACGATGCCGGTGATCTGCAGCATGCGGTCGGCCAGCGTGGACTTGCCGTGGTCGATGTGCGCGATGATGCAGAAGTTGCGGATCGCGTCGGCCGGGGTCGAGGCGGGCTCGAGCGGCGCGGATGCTTGTGGGCTCACGGTTCCTCGGGGTGGGTCGGACGGTCGAACGATTGTCCCACGTCCGCGCGGCGGCGGCGCGCACGTCCGGTCAGACCACGGCGTGCTCCGGCGCCGGCAGCGCACCCAGTCCGCGGCGCAGGTCCGCCGGCGTCGCCGCGAGACAGACGCGGATCCAGCCCTCGCCGGTCCGGCCGAACGCGCTCCCGGGCGCCACGGCGACCCGCTCCCGCTGGAGGAACCCGAGCGCCCACTCCGCGACGTCGCCCTGCGAGGCGTGGGACATGTCGATCCACAGGTAGAAGGCGCCGCGCGGGTCGAGGTAGTGGATGCCGGCGGCGTCGAGCACCTCCTTCGCGACGCCGAGGTTGGCGCGGTAGTGCTCGCCGGCGTCCTGCACGGCGGAGTGGTCCCCCACGATCGCCGCGAGGGCCGCCCACTGGTCGGGTTCGGCGACGCAGCTGATCATCGCCTCCTGGGTCGTCCGCATCGTCGGGCCGAGTCCCTTCGGCGTGACGAGGTACCCGACACGGACGCCCGTCATCGCGTAGGTCTTGCTCAGCGAGAAGGCGGTGAAGACGCGGTCGTCCTCGTCGAGGCTCGCCAGGCTGACGTGGCGGGTGCCGTAGGTGAAGTACTCGTAGACCTCGTCGCTGATCACCCAGAGGTCGTGCCGCTTCGCCAGGGCGAGCAGGTCGCGGAGGGTCTGCTCGCCGAACACCGAGCCGAGCGGGTTCGAGGGCGAGTTCACGACGAGGGCGCGGGTCCGCTCGGTGATGCTCGCCTCGAGGGCCTGCAGGTCGGGCTCGAACCCGTGCTGCGGCTCGAGCCGGTACGGCACCGGGGTCGCTCCGATGATGTGGGCGTTCATCGTGAAGGTCGTGTAGCCGGGGTCCGGCACGAGGACCTCGTCACCGGGGCTCAGCACGAGGGTCATCGCCTGGAAGAGCGCTTGCGTCGCGCCGATCGTCATCCAGATCTGCTCGACGTCGACCTCGATCCGGTTCTCGCGGCGGAGCTTGTCGCGGATGGCCTCCCGCAGCGGGGCGATGCCGCCGTTCGGGGTGTAGTCGGTGCGGTCCTCGGTCCAGGCGCGCCGGGCGGCCTCGCCGATGTGCGCCGCGACGGGCACGTCGGGTTCGCCGATGACGAGCATCGCGATGTCCGTGCCGGTCGCCTGGTCCGTCTGCTCGGCCTGCATGCGTGCGGCTTGCTCGAACACGCGGCGGATGCCGGAGGCGGGGACGGTCTCGATGCGGGGCGCGAGCGATGGCATGCTCGTCACGGTAGCGAACGGTTGTTGCGGCACGGTTTCGGCGTTTCGGTGCTTTGGTCCAGACGCTCCGGCCTGGTAATGTTGGTGGCTGGCTTCCGCGTTCCCCGCCCACGGGTGGAACGCGATGCGACCAAGGGCCCCTCTACCCAGCGGTCGCGACCACCCGTAGAGACGATCAAGGAGCAACACGCATGGCGAACATCAAGTCGCAGATGAAGCGCATCAAGACCAACCTCAAGGCCCAGGAGCGCAACAAGGCCTACCGTTCGGAGCTCAAGACGGTCATCCGTCACACGAACGAGGCAGTCGTCGCCGGCGACAAGGACAAAGCCGTCGCGGCCCTGACCCTCGCGTCGAAGAAGCTCGACAAGGCCGTGAGCAAGGGCGTCATCCACAAGAACCAGGCTGCGAACCGCAAGTCGGCCATCGCGAAGAAGGTCGCGTCGCTCTGACGCACTGACCCTTCTGGTCGAACAGGCCCCGCACCGTTCGGTGCGGGGCCTGTTTGCGTGCGCGGGGCGCGCGGCGCGGGGCGCGCGGCGCGGGGCGGGGCGGGCGGCGCCGGCGCCTGGCGGCGTGACACGCGCGGTTCGACATGCTGCGCGTCGATCGACACGCAGAACGTCGCAACGCGTGTGCGGTGCCGTCCGACTCGCGTCGCGTGCGCAGTTCAGGAGGCTCGGCTCGCCTCAGCGCGCCTCGCCGCGCCGGGCGATGGTGCGGACCATGACCTCGAGCGCGTAGTGCGCATCGCGCGAGCCACCCTTCACCGCGGTGTCGGCCTCGGCGATGCTGATGAGCGCGTTCGCGAGCCCGGACTCGCTCCACCCCGCGACGTCACGCTGCGCCCGCTGCACCTGCCACGGCGCCATGCCGAGTGCCGAGGCGGCCTGACCGCTCGGCCCGCGGAAGGCACTGACCTTCGCCATCGTGCGGATCTTCGACGCGAACGCCGCCACGATCGGCACCGGAGCCTCGCCCGTCGAGAGCGCGTGCCGCAACTCGACGATCGCCGGAGCCGAACGGCCGGCGAGTGCGATGTCGGCGACCTTGAACGCGTTCGTCTCGACGCGACCGCCGTAGTACTTGTCGACGACCTTGTCCGTGATCTCGGCGGCTTCGTCCGCGAGGAGCTGTCGGCACGCGGCCGCGAGCTCGGCCAGGTCGTCCGCGAACGCCGCGACGAGGGTGCGAACCGCCGAGGGCGCGATCTTGCGTCGGGCAGCGCGGAACTCCGCCGTGACGAAGTCGATCCGGTCGGTCTCGCGCTTGAGCTCGTCGCACTGCACCTCGACGCCCCCGCCGACACCGCTGCGGATCGTGTCGAGCAGCTTCTTGCCGCGCACTCCCCCGCCGTGGCGCAGCACGAGCGTGACGTCGTCCGCCGGGGCACCGAGGTACGAGATCGTCTCGGTGATGAACGCGTCGGTGCACTTCTCGACGTTGGTGACCCGGACCAACCGGGGCTCGCCGAACAGGGACGGACTCGCGAGGGTGGCGAGGAGGCCGGGAGCGTACTGGTCGGCTTCGAGGTCGTGCACCTCGAGCGCGGGGTCCTCGCCCAGGAGCAGGTCACGCAGGACGCTGCTCGCTCGCTCGGCGAGGAAGGTCTCGGGCCCCGTGACGAGCACCACCGGCGCAGGGCGGATGCCCGACCAGGGCACCTGGTCGATCTTCGCTGCGGCGCGGACGGGCTTCTTGGCGGCCATGCCTCGATCCTACGGGCGACCGCTGACGCCGAACGCTCCGTCCACACCCGGAGGGCGTCGGGTCCGTCCCGTCCGACGACCACGGTCCCCTGCTGGTCGGTCCGGTACGCACGGGTGCCCGCGGCCTCGAGCACGTCCAGCGCCGAGCGGGTCGGGTGGCCGTACGTGTTGTCCGCACCGACGCCGATGAGCCCCACCGCGGCCGCGGTCTCGCGGTAGAGCACCGGGTCCTGGTCGGCCGAACCGTGGTGCGCGACCTTCACGACCTCGATCGTGGTCCCGGGCCGGGCCTGCGTTCCGGTGTCGGCCTGGGTCGCCAGGACACCGCGGAGCCGGCGCTGCGCGGTCTCCCCCAGGTCTCCGAGGAACAGCCCGGCGACACACGACGTGCAGCCCGGCCCGGGTTCCGTGCGGAGGACCAGACTCGCGTCGTTGCCGGCGTCCCGCGCACCCGACCGCGGCCACAGCACCCGCCACCGGAGCGGCCCGAGCGTGCCCGACGTCGTGTCGTCGGCCGTCCGGACGTCGATGCCCGCATCGACGAGCGACCGGAGGACGCGCTCGTCCTCAGCCCGACCCGTCGGCCCGACGAGCGCGGTCGTCACACGGTCCGCGACCGACGCGACCGCGCCGACGTGGTCCCGGTCGAAGTGCGTCAGCACGAGCAGGTCGACCCGGTCGACGCCGAGGAGGTCCAGGCACGCGCTGAGTCGCTCCGGATCGTCGCCGACGTCGACCAGTGCGGTGCCGCTCCCGCCGCGGACGAGCACCGCGTCACCCTGTCCCACGTCGCACGCGGCGACGGCCCAGTCGCCCGGCAGCCCCGCGCGCACGACGAGTCGCGGCACGGCGACGGACACGATCCCGACCGCTGCGACCGTGCACGCGGCGAGGAGCAGGCGGAAGCGGACCGCTCGGGGCGCGAGGACCGCCACCGCGACCGAGGCGCTCACGACGGCGGCGCCGACCACCCCGAGCACGCCGGCTGGCCAGGGCGCGGCGGCGTACGGGAGCGCAGCCGCTCCGTGCGCGATGCCTCCGATCGCGCTGGCGGGCGCCCACGCCACCGCGGCGAGCACCGAACCGCCCCACGGCCACAGCGGCGCGGTCAGGCACGCGGCGAGCCCGATCACCGTGACGACGGGCGCGAGCGGCTCGGTCAGCAGGTTCGCCGGGACAGCGTAGGTCGGGAACGTGGCCGACAACGGGATGGTGACCGGCCAGCAGGCGAGCTGCGCCGCGACGGGGATCGCGAGCGCTGCCGCCACCGGCGTCCACACCCGTCGTGCGAACAGCGCCGTCAGCGGCGGACCGAGGACCACGATCCCACTCGTCGCGAGCACCGACAGGGCGAACGCGAACGACCGGGCGTACCAGGGGTCGACGACGAGCATCCCGACCACGGCGAGGGCGATCAGCGGGACCCCTCGCACCGGACGTCCCGCGAGGTGCACCACGAGCACGACCACCGCCATCACCGTCGCCCGCACGATCGAGGGGTCCGGACGGACCAGTGCGACGAACGCCAGCAGGAGCGCGATCGCCACCACCGCCCGACCCGCTCGCGGGAGGCCGACGACCCGCCCCAGCACGACCACGAGTCCCACGATCACCGCGCAGTTCGCGCCGGACACGGCGGTCAGGTGGGTGAGCGCCGAGGTCTCCATCGCGGCCTCGGTCGCGGGGTCGAGTCCGCTCCGGTCGCCGATCGCCAGACCGCGCAACAACGAGGCTCCGGGTTCCGGCAGGGTCGCGCTCGCGGACACGAACGCTCGGCGCGCCCGATCGGTGGCCGCGAGGAGTCCCGTCGGCGGCTCGGTCCGGACCCCGCCGCGCAGGAACGCCACGAACGACGTCGTGTTCCCCGGCTCGTCCGATTGGAGCGTCGCCACCCCGTGCACCCGACTCCCCGCAGCGACGGCCTCGGGCGCGCCCTGCGCTGCGGGGACGACCCGAACCGGCACACGCAGCCCGTCGACGTCCTCCGCAGCCACCAGGGTCCCGACGACCGACCGGGCACCCGGCGCGAGGTCCCGGTCGAGCACGACCTCGACGGCGGCCGTCCGGACACCGTCGAGGACGGCAGGGCTCCGCCGGTCGTCGCCGACCACCACGGCGACCGCCACCGTGGTGCAGAACGCGGCCGACGCCACCACGAGCCCCACGACGCCGAGAGCCCGCCGCGGACACCCCACCACCAGCCATGCGATGCCGCCACACGCGACGGCCGCGCCCGCGAGGACGAACCACCCCGCGCTGCCGGGCAACCCGACCAGCACCGCCGCGCAGACCCACGCGGCCGACGCCGGACCGGCCACTCGCAGGTCACGCACGCCGGGAGCGAGGTCGACCGCCACCGCCGGCCCCGATCAGACCCGCACGCGGTCGCGGAGCTCCGCGAACCGGGCGTCACCGATGCCGCTGACGTCGAGCAGGTCCTCGACGGCGGCGAACCGTCCGTGCTCGTCGCGCCACGCGAGGATCCGGCCGGCGAGCGACGGCCCGATCCCGGGCAGGGTCTCGAGCAGGGTCTGGTCGGCCGTGTTGAGGTCGACGACGGTATCGACGGCAGACCCGGCACCACCACCGGCACCATCCGACCCGGCACCGCCCCCACCGACCGAACCGCTCGAGCCGTCGAGCGCTGCCGGGATGTCCGTCTCCCCCACCTTCGGCACGTACAACCGCTCGCCGTCCACCAGCACCCGCGCGAGGTTCAGTCGAGCCAGGTCCGCGTCGTCACGAGCACTCCCGGCCCGCTCGACCGCGTCGGACACACGGCTGCCCCCGGGCAGGGTCACGATGCCCGGACGTGCCACCGCCCCGACGACGTGCACGACCACGAGCGGGGCGGCCGACGAGGACGGAGGACCCCCTGCCGGAGAACGGGACGGCACCGCTGACGGAGCACCCGCCACCGACAGCTGACCGTCGCCCCCACCGCCCGCCGACGATGACGTACCCGACCACGACCCGACCGCCACCACGACCCCGGCGACCAGGACGACGAGGCCTGCCAGCAGGACCGCCGTCCGCGGCGACAACGCCAGCCCAGCGGCCCACGACCGCGCAGACCCACCCGCCGACACCGCCCCAGCCCCGCCGGACGGCCCCGTGGCTCCACCATCACCAGACGACATGCCCGCACGCTACGGAGCCCGACCACCCGGCCGGACCCCGCAACGACGATCGGTGGACGACCGTCCGCCCGCCCAACCTGTGGAGGACGAACGGCGCGCTACCCCTTGATCGCGATGTTCACGAGCTTCGGCGCCCGCACGATCACCTTCACGATCTCGCGGTCCCCGATGTACCGCTGGACGTTCGCCGACGCCCGAGCGAGCGCCTCGAGCTCCGACGGCTCGATCGACTTCGACACCTCGAACGAGTCCCGCACCTTGCCGTTGACCTGCACGACCGCGGTCAGCGACTCCTGCACGAGCAGCGTCGGGTCGGCCTTCCGCCAGCCGTACGTGGCGACGGTGGCCTCGTAGCCCAGCTTCTCCCACATCTCCTCGCCGGTGTACGGCGCGAAGACGCTCAGGCCGAGCGCGATGGTCTCGACGGCCTCGCGGACGGCGGGGTCAGCCGCGCCCGGACCGTTGTCGATCGCCTTGCGGGTGACGTTCACCAGGTCCATGAGCCGGGCGATCACGACGTTGAACTTGAACGACTCCATCATTCCCGGCGCATCGGCCAGGAACCGGTGCGTGACCTGCCGCAGGGCGCGGTCGCCGTCCGCCCACACGACGTCCGGCGACGACGTGACGTCGAGCGCCAGCCGGTAGGCACGGGCGAGGAAGCGGGCCGAGGCGGACGGGGAGACGTCCTCCCAGTTGATGTCGTCCTCTGGAGGCCCGGCGAAGCCCATCACCAGGCGGATCGCGTCGACACCGTTCGCGTCGAGCTCGTCGCCGAGCGAGACGCCGCCCTTCGACTTCGACATCTTCGAGCCGCCGGACAGCACCATGCCCTGGTTGAGCAGCGCCGAGAACGGCTCGGTGAAGTCGAGGTAGCCGAGGTCGAACAGCACCTTGGTCACGAAGCGCGCGTACAGCAGGTGCAGGATCGCGTGCTCGATGCCGCCGATGTACTGGTCGACCGGGGCCCACTTGCGTGCGACGGCGGGGTCGAACGCCTGCGTGTCGTCGTTCGCCGCCAGGAAGCGCAGGAAGTACCACGACGAGTCGACGAAGGTGTCCATCGTGTCGGTGTCGCGGAGCGCGGGGGTGCCGTCCACCGGGTTCGGCACGTTCACCCAGTCGGTCGCGCCACCGAGCGGCGAGGTGCCCTTCGGCTTGAGGTCGAGCCCCTCGGTGTCGGGCAGCCGGACGGGCAGCTGGTCCATCGGCACCGGGTGCTCGGTGCCGTCGGCACCGTGGATGATCGGGATCGGGGTGCCCCAGAAGCGCTGGCGCGAGATGAGCCAGTCGCGAAGACGGTAGGTCTTGGCGGCACGTCCGGTGCCGCGCTCCTCGAGCAGGGAGATCGCCGCGGTGATCGCGTGCTGCTTGGACATGCCGTCGAGCGGGCCGGAGTTGATCATCCGACCGGTGCCGGTCAGGGCCTCACCCGTCGACACCGGGTCGAGCGCGGGCAGGTCCTCGAGCGAGGCACCCTCGGGGATCACCGGGATCGCCCCGGTCACCGCGGCGTTCGTGTCGACGACGACCTTCACCGGCAGGTCGAACGCCCGCGCGAAGTCGAGGTCGCGCTGGTCGTGCGCCGGGACCGCCATGACCGCACCGTGGCCGTAGTCGGCCAGCACGTAGTCGGCGGCCCAGATCGGCAGGCGCTCCCCCGTCAGTGGGTGGATCGCGAAGCGACCGAGCGGCACACCGGTCTTCGGACGGTCGGCGTTCTGCCGGTCGATCTCCGACGTCTTCTGCGTGGCGACGAGGTACGCGTCGAACGCAGCCCGGACGTCGTCCGACACGGATCCGTCAGCCACCAGTGCAGCAGCCAGGTCCGAGTCCGGCGCCACCACGAGGAATGTCACCCCGTGGATCGTGTCCGGACGCGTGGTGAACACCGTGACGGGCTCGTCGCGGCCTTCGATCACGAAGTCGACGTCCGCACCGACCGAGCGCCCGATCCAGTTCCGCTGCTGCGCGATGACCTTCGCCGGCCACCGGCCCTCGAGCTGGTTGAGGTCGTCGAGCAGCCGGTCCGCGTACTCGGTGATCTTGAAGTACCACTGCGTCAGCTTCTTCTTGACGACGACGGCACCGGATCGGTCCGAGGTGCCGTCCGGCAGCACCTGCTCGTTCGCGAGGACGGTCTGGTCCACCGGGTCCCAGTTGACCCAGCTGTCCTTGCGGTAGGCCAGCCCCTTCTCGTACATCTTCAGGAACAGCCACTGGTTCCACTTGTAGTACTCGGGGTCCGAGGTGTGGATCTCGGTGGTCCAGTCGAACGACGGCGCGTAGCGCTTGAACGACGCCTTCTGCTGCTCGATGTTCGCGTAGGTCCAGTCCTTCGGGTCGACCCCGCGCTTGATCGCCGCGTTCTCGGCCGGCAGCCCGAACGAGTCCCAGCCGATCGGGTGCAGCACGTTGAAGCCCTGCTGCCGCCAGTACCGCGCCACGAAGTCGCCGAGCGCCCAGTTCTCGGCGTGCCCCATGTGCAGGTCGCCGGACGGGTACGGGAACATCTCGAGGATGTACTTCCGCGGACGCGTGTCGTCGAGGTCGGTCGTGAAGAGCCCGAGCTCCTCCCAGCGCGGCTGCCACTTCTCCTGCAGACGACGGAAGTCGTAGGCGTTCGGGTCCTCGGGGTACGGCTCGGTGGTCACGGAACTCTCATTCAGTCTGGAGGCACGGATCACGTCCGTCGGACGCGCTCCGGTCATCAAGGATATAAGCCTGGAGGAACGGATCACCGCACCGGAGTCGACCCACCACCGGCAGGTGCTCGGCTCACACCGCCGCGAGCCGCCCGTCGCGCATCCGCAGCGTCCGGTCGACGAGGTCCGCCGCCACCGGCACGTGCGACACGACGACGACCGTCCTGCCGTCCTGCCGCGCGGCCCCGACGAGGTCGCGCAGCACGGTGTCGCCGAGGTCGGGGTCGATGTCGGCCGTGGGCTCGTCAAGCACGAGCACCGGGAACGCGTGCAGGAGCGCCCGGGCGAGCGCGAGCCGGTGCGCCTGCCCGCCGGACACCAGGGCACCGCGCTCCCCCACGCCCGCGTCGAGTCCACCGCGTCGCTGCACCCACGACCCGAGCCCGACCCGGTCGAGCACGGCGAGCAGGTCCTCGTCGGTCGCGGTGTCGCGGGCGAACAGCAGGTTCTGCCGCACGGACTGGTCGAACACGAACGGGTCCTGCTCGATCAGCCCGACGCGGGCGCGGACGGCGTCGGGGTGCATGTCCTTCGCCTCGACCCCGTCGAGCGTGTACGAGCCCTCGTGGTCGACGAACCGGACGAGCGCGTCCACGAGCGTCGACTTGCCCGCGCCGCTCGGTCCCTCGAGCACGACGACCTCGCCGGGTCGGAGGTCCATCGACACCCGGTCGACGGCGGCCGCCGCGGCACCGGGCCAGCGCACCGTCACGTCGCGCAGCGAGACGGCGACGGGCCCGTCGACCACGAGCGAAGCGGGATCGGCGTCCGCGTCCGGCTCCGGGACGATGCCGGCCGGCACCTCCGCCGGGACGACCCGCTCCACCCGGTCGGCCGCGGCTCGGACCCGGCGCAGCGTCAGCACCGCGAGCGGGACCCCGCCGACGACCTCGAACAGGGCGAGCGGCACGAACACGGCGAGGGCCCAGAGCGGTCCGTCGAGCGCGCCGGTGACGACCGCGGGGGCGCCGACGGCCAGGATCCCGATGACCGCGCCACCGCCGACGAGACCGACCAGGGCCCCGACGAGTGACTCGATCGTCCCCCGGCGCCGCACGGCCGCGGTCACCCGGGCGTCGAGCCGGGCGATGTGGTCGAGCCGTTCGTCGAGCGTGCCGTATGCGGCGAAGACGTCGAGCGTCCGCACCGTGTCGAGCACGAGGTCGGCGACGTGCCCGCGTTCCGCGGCCGTCTGCTCGTCGGAGCGCCGTGCGATCGAGAGGGTGACGACCGACCCGAGCAGCGCGGCCACGGCGAGGGCGACGAGCAGCACGAGCGCCGCTGGCACCGACACGAACGCGACCGCGACGACGGAGAGCAGCGCGGCCACGCCGGCGGACACGAGCGGACCGACGACGCGGATGGGCAGGTCCTGCAGCCGGTCGGTGTCGGTGACGAGCCGCGTGAGGAGGTCGCCGCGACCGGTGGAGCCGAGTCCCGCCGGAGCGATCGACGACAGTCGGCGGTACATCTCGGTGCGCACGACCGCGAGCTGCCGGAACGAGGCGTCGTGTCCGGCGAGGCGGTCCACGTACCGGAGCGCCGCACGGCCGAGCGCGAACGCGCGGACACCCACCATCACGAGCGTCAGGTAGAGGATCGGCGGGTGCTCGGCCGCACGCGTGATGAGGTACCCGCTCGCGGCGAGGAGCGCCACGGCGCAGACCGCACTGAGCGCACCGGCCGTGACCGCCTTGGCCCAACCGGCCCCGTGCGGCATCGCGAGCCGCAGGACGGAGGCGTCCCCGCCGGCACGGCCGCCCCGCCGCTGGCGCGTCGGACCGGAACCGGCGTCGTGGGCCCCTCGCGCCTCCCGGGTCATGCCCGCACCCCGTCCGTGCTGGTGACCGCGACCGCGCCACCAGGTCGCCCGTCGACACGGGTGACCGCGACCGCGCCGTCCGGCCGCACGTCGACGCGGACGTCCGCCGTCGCGACGACCGCGGGCCGGTGGCTCGCGACCACGACGACGGCCCCGTCGTCGGCGAGGCGGCGGAGCGTGCGGACGACGTGCGCCTCGGCGTCGGCGTCCAGCGCGGAAGTCGGCTCGTCGAGCAGCACGAGCTGCGTCCCCGTCCGCCTTGCGCGGTACAGGGCGCGCGCCACCGCGACGCGCTGCGCCTGGCCGCCGGACAGGCCGCTGCCGCCGGAACCGACCTGGAGGCGCGGGTCGAGTCCCAGCCCCGCCTCGCCCAGGGCGGTGCGGACCGCTGGCTCGTCGGGGGTCGCGCTGAGCGCGACGTTCTCGGCGATCGTGCCGCGGACGAGTCGTGGGCGCTGGTCGGCCCAGGTCGTGCGCTCGGCGACCGTGCTGCCGTCGGGGCCCGGCACGGTCACCGTGCCGTCGTGGGGCAGGGCACCGCGGACCGCGGCGATGAGACTGGACTTGCCGGAGCCGCTCGGGCCGGCCAGGACGACGACCGTGCCCGGTCCGGCGCGGAGGTCGAGCGGACCGATCACGACGTCGGGACGGCGCACGGTGAGTCGGTCCAGCACCAGGTGGTCGGCGGCGGGGACGGCTCCGGGACGTGCCGCGGGCGCCGTGGTGTCGTCGAGGACATCGAGCACGGCGGTCGAGGCCTCGACGCCGTCCTGTGCCGCGTGGAAGTCGGCGCCGACCTGGCGGATCGGGGCGAAGGCCTCCGGAGCGAGGACGAGCACGAACATCGCGGCGCCGAGCCCGAGCGAGCCGTCGACGAGTCGGATGCCGATCGACACCGCGACGAGCGCGACGGACAGGCTCGCGGCGAGCTCGAGCGCGAACCCGCTCACGAACGACAGCCGCAGGACCCCGACGGTGCCACCGCGGTACTCGTCGGTGACGGTGCCGATGCGTCGGACCTGGCGCCGCGCACGGCCGAAGACCTTGAGCGTCGCCAGCCCCTCGACCGCCTCGGTGAAGGCACCGCCGAGCTTCGCGAGCGCGTCCGACTGCTTCCGCTGGAGCGCCTGCGTCGCGAGGCCGATGAGGATCATGAACACCGGGATCACCGGCAGGGCGCAGAGCACGATCAGGCCGCTGGTCAGGTCGCCGAGCCCGATCGCGACGACGAGCATCGGCGTGGCGATCGCGGTGAGGGCCAGCTGCGGCAGGTACCGGCCGAAGTAGGTGTCGAGGGCGTCCAGCCCGGGGCCGAGCGTGGTCGCGAAGGCCGCACTCGAGCGCTCGGCGAGCCACGACGGTCCGCGCTCGGCCGCCCGGGCCAGGACGGTCGCGCGCAGCTCGCTCTTCACCTTCGCCGCCGCACGTGCGGCGAGGTCGTCGGTGGCCCAGGCGGCCACGGCCCGGACGACGAACGCCGCGCCGAGGAGCGCGAGCGCCGGGGTGAACGCGTCCGGGACGCTGCCGTCACGGACGGCGTCCACGCCGAGGGTCACCGCCGCGGCGATCCCCCACGCGATCGCGATGGTCGCGAGCGTGCGGAGGACACCGGTGCCGGCGGCCGCGACGATGAAGCCACGGGCCGTCCGCGACAGCCGCAGCAGGCGCGGGTCGAGCGGCTTCACCGTCGCCGCCTAGTGCGCGGCCTGGGTCACGTGGGCCCGGGACACGCGCTTGCGGAAGATCCAGTAGGTCCACGCCTGGTAGGCGAACACGAGGGGCACGAAGATCAATGCCACCCAGCTCATCACCGTGAGCGTGTACGAGCCGCTCGAGGCGTTGTAGACGTTCAGGCTGTTCGCCGGGTCGTTCGTCGCGGGCATGACGTCCGGGAAGATCGCCGTGAACATCGCCAGGACGATCGCGGCGATGGTGACCGCCATGAGCGTGAACGCCCGGCCCTCCTTGCCCCAGGCGTTGCAGAGCACCGCGAGGACCAGGGCGAGCGCGGCGACGACCGACAGGACGATCGACGTCGGGGTGGACCGCACGAAGGCCATCCAGACCAGGAACGCTGCGCCGACGACGATCGTCAGCACGCCCGCCCGGGTCGCGAGGCGCTTCGCACGCGCACGGATCTCACCCTCGGTCTTCAGCGCGACGAAGACGACGCCGTGCGTGAAGAACACCAGCAGCGTCGCCACGCCGGTGAGCAGCGCGAAGGGGTTGAGCAGGTCGAACACCGTGCCGGTGTAGTTGTGGCCGGCGTCCATCGGGATGCCCCGGACCACGTTGCCGAACGCGACGCCCCAGAGGAACGACGGCACCGCGCTGCCGACGATGATCATGAGGTCGAACCGGCGCTTCCACTCGAGGTGCTTGTTCTGGTGCCGGTACTCGAACGAGACGCCGCGGGCGATGAGCGCCGCGAGGATGAGCAGGAGCGCCAGGTAGAACCCGGAGAACATCGTGGCGTACCACTCGGGGAACGCCGCGAACAGGCAGGCGCCCGCGACGATGACCCAGGTCTCGTTGAGGTCCCACACCGGGCCGATCGTGTTGATCAGGACCCGACGGTCGGTGTCGTCCTTGCCGAGGAACGGCAGGGACATGCCGACACCGAAGTCGAAGCCGTCGAGGACGAAGTAGCCGACGAAGAAGACGCCGACGATCGCGAACCAGAGAACGGGGAGATCCATCAGTAGACCGTCACTTCGTGCTTGACCTCGCCGGTCTCCTCGTCGACCTCCGCCGGGGCGGCGGGGCCCTCTTGCGCGACCTTCTTGATGAGCCGGAACTCGACCACCGCCAGGGAGCCGTAGATGAGCGTGAAGACGATGAGCGAGATGAGGACCTCGACCCCGGTGACGTTCGGCGAGACGCCGTCACTCGTCTTGAGCAACCCGAACACGAGCCACGGCTGGCGGCCCATCTCGGTGAAGATCCAGCCGACGATCATCGCGGCCATCGGCAGCGGGACGGTCCAGGTGGCGATGCGCCAGACCCACCGCTGGGTCGGGAACCGGCCCTTGCGGGTCAGCCAGAGCCCGACGAGCGAGACCAGCACCGCGCCGACACCGAGCGCGATCATCCAGCGGAACGACCAGTAGGTCACCCAGATGATCGGCTTGTAGTCGCCGGGGCCGTAGACCTGCGAGTACTGCGCCTGGAGGTCGTTGATGCCCTCGACCGTGCCGTTGAAGGTGTGCGTCGACAGGAACGAGAGCAGGTACGGCACACGGATCGAGAACAGCTCGTGCACGCCGTCCGGGGTGCCGAGCGTGAAGATCGAGAACGAGGCGTCCTTGCCGGTGGCGGTGTTGTACAGCGCCTCGGCAGCGGCCATCTTCATCGGCTGGGTGTCGACCATCGTGAGGCCGAGCTGGTCGCCGGTGAGCACCGTGAGCGCCCCCGCGGCCAGCATCGTCCACATGCCGAACTTCAGCGCCGGCATCATCGTCTCGAGGTTCTGGTTGCGCGCCAGGTGGTACGCGGCGACAGAGATGATCACCGCGGCGGCGACCATGAAGCACGCGAACAGAGTGTGCGGGAAGGCGGCCAGCGCGACCTTGTTGCCGAGCACGGCCCAGATGTCCGTGAGCTCCGCACGCCCCTTGGCCTCGTTCATGGAGAAGCCGACCGGGTGCTGCATGAACGCGTTCGCGGCGATGATGAAGTACGCCGACATGATCGTGCCGGCGCTGACGCACCAGATGCTCGCGAGGTGCAGGCCCTTCGGCAGGCGGTCCCACCCGAAGATCCAGATGCCGATGAACGCCGCCTCGAAGAAGAACGCGAGGATGCCCTCGAGCGCGAGCGGGGCGCCGAACACGTCACCGACGAACCGGGAGTAGTTCGACCAGTTCATGCCGAACTGGAACTCCTGCACGATCCCCGTCACGACGCCCATCGCGAAGTTGATGAGGAAGATGCGCCCGAAGAACCGGGTCAGCTGGAGGTAGTGCGCGCGCCCCGTCCGGTACCAGGCCGTCTGGAACACGGCCACGACGACGGCCATGCCGATCGTCAACGGGACGAAGAGGAAGTGGTAGATCGTCGTCAGACCGAACTGCCACCGCGACAGGAGGAGCGGATCGAGGATGTCGTTCATGCGGCGTTTCCGAGCCGGTTCGCCGCGCGCTGTTGGTGCACGTCAGTTGCTTCCTGTGGAGGGGAACTTCTGCTGTCACAACCGTTGGGACACGAACACGTTACCTCGCGGACACATGGTTCGACAAGTTGTAGAACCCTCAGTGCACGGATGTGCAGCGGGATTGCACGGCACAACCGTGCGGAACAACGGTGCGGGTACCAGATCTCGGAACGACGACAGGTGCCGGGCAGTTGCCCGACACCTGTCGTTTTGTGCTGACTGAGTGCTACAGCAGGTCGTTGTCCTGCAGGAACGCCTTGGCGACCGAGGCCGCCGACTTCTGGTCCACCGAGTTCTGACGGTTGAGCTCGATGAGCGCGTCGGTCGTGAGGAGCTTGTTCACCTTCTCGATGGCGTCCGCGGCCTTCGAGTCGAGGTCCTTCGACACGATCGGGGTCACGTTGTTCGCCGGCACGAGGTGCTCCGGGTCCTCGAGCGTGACGAGCTTCTCGGTCTTGATCGAGGCGCTGGCGGAGTAGATGTCCGCGACCTGCGAGTCACCGTCCTGGATCGCCTTGATCGTGAGCGGGCCACCGGAGTCGTTCTGCTGGTTGACCTCGCCGGTGATGCCGTACTTCTCCTTGAGGCCCTTCGGACCGTAGGCGGCGGTGGCGAACTCCGGGTTGGCGGCGATCGAGATCGTCCCGCCGATCTTCGAGAGGTCGGCGATCGACTTCAAGCCGTACTTGTCCGCCGTCGCCTGGGTCACCGTGTAGGTGTCGGCGTCCGAGGCGTCGGCCGACGGCAGCGCCTTGACGTCCGACGGCAGTGCCGACTTCAGTGCGGTGTTGATGCCGTCCGTCGTCGTCTCGGTCGTGGTGGACTTGCCGTCCTCCTGCAGGAGGTAGTTGAGCAGGTTGCCGTTGTACTCCGGGAAGACGTTGATGCTCCCCTTCGCGACCTCGGGCCAGTACGCCTTGCGCTGACCGATGTTGAGCTTCTTGGTGACGGTGAAGCCCTCGTGCTCGAGCTCCTGCGCGTAGAGCTCGGCGATGATCTCGTTCGACGGGTACGCCTGCGAGCCGACGACGATGGTCTTGGAGTCCCCACCGCCGGAGCCGGAGGAGAGCGGGTCGCTCGACGAGCAGCCCGCGAGGGCGATGGCGGCCGCGGACGCGACGGCGATCGTCGCGGCGAGACGCCGGGTCGTTGCTGTGATCACGGGTGGGTTCCTTCCACAGGGGTTGATGCTCGTGGTGCTGAGCTGCGGGTGCTCCGACGCGACAGACGCGCCGACCCGGCGGAGACACCCGCGGGGACGGCGAGCCGCTGCAGCGCGGCGAAGACGATCTCGAACGCGATGGCGAGGGCGATCACCAGGAGGGAACCGCCGAGCACCTCCGCGTAGTCCGAGTTGGCGATGCCGGAGAAGGCGTAGCCGCCGAGTCCGCCGGCGTTGATGTAGCCGACGAGGGTCGCGGTGGCGACGACCTGCAGCACGGCGGCACGGATGCCGCCGACGATGAGCGGCAGGGCGAGCGGGATCTCGACCTTGCCGAGGATCTGCCACCCGGTCATGCCCTGCGCCTTGGCGGCGTCGATCACGACGCGGTCGATCGCCTCGACGCCGGAGTACGCGCCGGCGAGCACCGACGGGATCGCGAGGATGACGAGTGCGATGAGCGGGGCCCCGAGTCCGAGGCCGATCGAGAGTGCGAGCAGCGTCAGCACGCCGAGGGTCGGCAGCGCACGGATGCCGCCGGAGACGCCCACTGCGATCGAGCGTCCCTTGCCGGTGTGCCCGATCAGCAGGCCGACCGGCACGGCGATCGCGACGGCGATGGCGACCGTGAGCAACGTGATCCACACGTGCTCCCAGAGTCGGATTCCGACGGCGTCGGACCCGACGTTGTTCGCCGGGTCGAAGATCCAGGCGATGCCCTGGGCGAAGAGGTTCACGCGGAGACCTCGTTCGCTCGGACGTCGTCAGCGGCGCGGCGTCGGACGGCACGGGCGTTGCGGCCGCTCCCCCGTGTCCACGGCATCGCGAGCCGACCCGCGGCCACGAGCAGCGCGTCGAACACGAGCGCGAGCACGATGGTCAGGACGATGCCGGTGAGGATCTCGGCGCTGATGCCGCGCTTGAGGCCGTCGGTGAGCAGGAACCCGAGGTTCGGCACGCCGATGAGCGCACCGACCGTGATGAGGCTGATCGTGGACACCGACACCACCCGGATGCCCGCGAGGAGGACCGGACCGGCGAGCGGCAGCTCCACCTTGAAGAACCGCTGTGCGGGCGAGTACCCGAGCGCCTCGGACGCCCCCACGACGTCCTGGTCGACCGCGTCGATGGCGTCGGCGGCGGACCGGGCCATCAGGGCCACGCCGAAGATGGTCATCGCGATCACGACGTTCACCGGGTCGAGGGTGCTCGTGCCGATGATCGCGGGCAGCACCAGGAAGAGGGGCAGCGCCGGGATCGTGTAGAAGAGGCTCGCGACGACGACGATCGTCGAGGCTGTCCCCCGGGCCACGCCGTTGCGCTTCCGCAGGCGCGAGACGAGCAGTCCGATCGGGACGGACAGCAGGAAGCTGATGACGATCGGCGGGATCGCCAGCCAGACGTGCGCGATCAGGTTGTCGCTGATCGTGTCCGTGTTGCCGAGGACCCAGTTCACGCGTCGCCCCGCTGCTCCTGGGGCACTGCCTCGGCCGCGTCCACGACCTGCACCGGACCGGTGAGCACACCGGCGGCACGTCCTTCACCGTCGACGACGATCGGCCCCGTCGGCGTCTGCTCGACGCGGAGCGCACGGCGGCCGCGACCGGCGCCGATGAAGTTCGCGACGAAGTCGTCGGCGGGCTCGGCGAGGATCTCGGCGGGGGTGCCGAGCTGGGCGATCTCGCCGCCCTTCTTGAGGATGACGACCTGGTCGCCGAGCTTGAAGGCCTCGTCGATGTCGTGCGTGACGAACACCACGGTCTTGCCGAGCTCGCGCTGCAGCCTGATGAGCTCGTCCTGCAGGTCGTTCCGCACGAGCGGGTCGACGGCACCGAAGGGCTCGTCCATGAGCAGGATGTTCGGGTCGACCGCGAGTCCGCGGGCGACGCCGACGCGCTGCTGCTGTCCGCCGGAGAGCTGCGAGGGGTACCGGTTCGCGAAGGCACGGTCGAGCCCGACCGTGTCCATGAGTTCGAGGGCACGCTGGCGCGCGTCGGCCTTCGGGACCCCCGTCAGCAGCGGCACCGTGGCGATGTTGTCGACGACCTTGCGGTGCGGCAGCAGCCCGGCGTTCTGCATCACGTAGCCGATGCTGCGACGGAGCTTGACCGGGTCGACGCCCGCGACGTCCTCCCCGTCGATCTCGACGGCACCTGCGCTGGGGTCGACCATGCGGTTGATCATCCGGAGCAGCGTGGTCTTGCCGCAGCCGCTCGACCCGACGAAGACCGTCGTGGTCCTCGAGGGGATGACGAGGCTGAAGTCGTCGACCGCGTTGGTGCCGTCCGGGTAGGTCTTGCGCACCGAGCGGAACTCGATCATGGGTGCCCTTCTGTTCGGAGGTAGCCCGACTCCGAGTGAGAGTACCCGTCGGGTGTGACACCCGTTCAGCCGTGACGGCGTGTGTCGCGTCCCGGACAGCACGTGCGCAGTGTCCGGACGCGACGACGCCCGTCTCTCCTGTTCGGAGGACGGGCGTCGTCGGATTGCCGCTCGGCGTGTCAGGAGGCCGCGATCACCGCTTCGAGGTGCCCGCGACTCATCGCCCGGTACTCCTCGATCAGTGCGGTCTCGGGGTTCGCCGGGTCACGGTGCGCCCGCGCGAGGACGGCGTGCGACGACTCGGCGAGGACCACCCAGGTCCGCTCGATGCGCTCCCCCGTCGGCACGCCGAACCGCTCGTGCATGATGTGGGCGACGGCGCTCCCCAGTGCCGCCATCCGGTCCTCGGCGTCGCCCGTGCCGGTGTCCGCCGCGTCGCCGAAGCGGATCGCCCGGAACCCCGGCTCGGTGCGGTACATCTCGGCGGTGACGTCGATGAGCGCGTCGCAGGCGGCCTGCCAGGTCGTCGCCTCGCTGGTGTCGAGGGCGGTGATGAACCGCTCGGCCAGGCGCTGGGTGCTCCGGATCGCGAGTGCCTCGACCACGGCGATGCGGTCCGGGAAGTAGCGGTAGACGGTGCCGATGGACGCCCCCGCCCGCTCGGCCACCATCGCGGTGGTCAGGCGCTCGAACCCGATCTCGTCGATCACCGCGGCCGCGGCGTCGAGGAGGCCGGCGAGGCGCGCCGAACTGCGGGCTTGGACCGGCTCGTTCCTGAGCAGTGATGATCCCCCCGGCAGTGCGTTCGATACCTCGGTGACGAGCACGTGTTCTCCTCTTGCGCCGACAGCGCGACTCATGTGGGTGTGACGGTCACAACTGTCGCAGAGACCGGCTGGAATATCGCTGCGACTCTCCCAGTACACGTGTGAGGTCGTACGTGTGCCAGGTCGGACGTGGAATGATGGGGCGATGCCCGACCCGACGCCCCACGAGCCGTCGTTGGCCGAGCCGATCCTCCACCGGGCGGCCCGCATCGAGGACGCCGTCCAGGAGTTCCGCGAGCACCGGGCGCGCCGCCGGGGGCTGGTGCCGACCGTCATCCCGTACACCGGCTACGGCGCACCCGGGTGGGTCCGCGTCCTCTGCCGGGTCCTCCTCACGCGTCGGGGTCTCGCATCCGACGCCTCCTTCTACGGTGTGCGCGGCTGGCGGAGCTTCACGAGCGTCGCGGTCGACGACGCCGAGGTCACGATCACCGCCGGCGGGACCTCGCACGTGGTGCAGTCCGACCGCGGCGGCGTGGTCGACACCATCGTGCCGATCGACCTCGAGCCGGGCTGGCGCACCATCAAGCTGTCCGCCGGGGGCATGCGCGACGTCGAGGCCGACGTCTTCATCGTGCACCCGGACACGCGCTTCGGGCTGCTGTCGGACATCGACGACACCGTCATGGTGACCTCGCTCCCTCGCCCGATGCTCGCGGCCTGGAACTCCTTCGTGCTCACGGAGCACGGGCGCCGGCCCGTCCCGGGCATGTCGGTGCTGTACGAACGCGTCCTCGCGCAGCACCCCGGTGCCCCGACGGTCTACCTCTCCACCGGCGCCTGGAACGTCGCGCCGACGCTGCAGCGCTTCCTCAGCCGGAACCTCTACCCCTCCGGCACCCTGCTGCTCACCGACTGGGGTCCCACGCACGACCGGTTCTTCCGCAGCGGCCAGCTCCACAAGCAGCAGAACCTCGAACGACTCGCCCAGGACTTCCCGCACGTGCAGTGGCTCCTCGTCGGCGACGACGGGCAGCACGACGAGTCCCTCTACGGCGAGTTCGCTCGGGCCCACCCCGAGAACGTCGCGGGCGTCGCCATCCGCCAGCTCTCCACGAGCGAGGCCGTCCTCGCCGGTGGGCGGTCCCGCGCCCAGGAACGCTCGCGCGAGTCCTCGGCCCCCTGGGTCTACGCCCCGGACGGCGCCGGCATGTGGTCCGAGCTGGCACGGGTCGGCATCACCCGCGCCGACCCGGACGACCCGGCCTGAGCCATCCCTCAGCAACCACCCCGGCCTCCCGAGGCGGCGGTGGTTGGATCGGCCCATGAGCCCGGCTGACACACCGACCAACCGCATCGAGGACCACGCGCTGATCGGCGACACCTACACCGCCGCGCTCGTCGGGCGCGACGGCACCGTCGACTGGGCGTGCCTGCCCCGCTTCGACAGCCCGTCGACCTTCGCCTCGATCCTCGGCACCGAGGACCACGGGCACTGGACCCTCCGCCCCACGGACCCGGACGCGACCGCCACCCGCCGGTACGACCACGACACGCTCGTGCTCGCGACCGTGTGGACGACGAGCACCGGCGTGGTCGAGGTCACCGAGTTCATGCCGATCGGCGCGCACCGGGCGACGATCGTCCGGCGGGTGCGGGGGCTCCGCGGCAGCGTGGAGCTCCGACAGACGCTGCGCATCCGGTTCGACTACGCCCTCGCACTCCCCTGGGTCCGGCAGATCGGCGGCGACGAGGACCCCGCACTGCTGGCCACGGCGGGACCCGGGTCCGTGATCGTCCGCGGCGTCCGCTTCCGCGCCGATGACCACCGGCACACCGCCACCACCACCGTGCACGACGGCGACGTGCTCGACACCGTCCTCACCTGGTACCCGTCGCACCGCGAGCCGCCGGAGCCCCTCGACGTCGACGAGGCCCTGCACCGCACCGTGCGCTGGTGGCGGGACTGGATGGCCACCGCCCGGACCGAGGGCCGGTACGCCGAGGCGGCCCGCCGGTCGCTCCTCCTGCTCCGTGCGATGACCCACGCCGAGACCGGCGGTGTCGTGGCGGCCGCGACGACCAGCCTGCCCGAGGACCCCGGCGGCGAACGCAACTGGGACTACCGCTACGTCTGGCTCCGCGACGCCTCGCTCGCCCTCGCATCCCTCATCGCGCACGGGTACCGCGACGAGGCGATGCACTGGCGCGGCTGGCTCCTCCGCGCGATCGCCGGCGACCCCGCCGACGTGCAGATCATGTACGGCATCGCCGGGGAGCGCGAGCTCCCCGAACGCGAACTGCCGAACCTGCCCGGGTACGCGGGCTCCACGCCGGTCCGGATCGGCAACGGCGCCTACACGCAGTACCAGGGGGACGTCTTCGGCGAGGTCCTCGCCGCGCTCCACGACGCCCGCGAGCTCGGCGTCGAGGAGAACGCCGACTCGTGGGCACTCCAGCGCGCCCTGCTCGGGTACGTCGAGGAGCACTGGCAGGAGCCCGACAACGGCATCTGGGAGATGCGCGGGCCCCGTCGACACTTCACGCACTCGCGCGCGATGATCTGGGCCGCCTTCGACCGCGGCGTCGCAGCCGTCGAGGAGTTCGGCCTCGAGGGCCCCGTCGACCGCTGGCGGACCCTCCGCGCCGAGGTGCGCGCCGAGATCGAGGAGCACGGGTGGAACGCCGAGCGCGGCAGCTACCGCCAGCACTACGACACCGACGAGGTCGACGCCAGCCTGCTCGTCCTGCCGCAGATCGGCTACGTGAAGCCCGGTGACCCGCGGATGACCGGGACCGTCACCGCGATCGAGCAGGACCTCCGGACCGGCGACGACGGCCTCGTGCTCCGGTACCGCACCTCGTCCGGCTTCGACGGGCTCTCCGGCAGCGAGCACCCGTTCCTCGCGTGCTCCTTCTGGCTCGTCGAGCAGTACGCCGCGTCCGGGCGCGTCGAGGACGCTGAGCGGCTGATGGACGTGCTCGTCGGGTACGCGAACGACGTCGGCATGCTCTCCGAGGAGATCGACGTCGCGACCGGCCACCACATCGGGAACACCCCGCAGGCGTTGTCGCACCTCACGCTCGTGTCCGCCGCGGACGCGATCGCGCGGGCGCGCGGCACGGCGGCCGGCCACCGGACGCGACTCGCCGTCCACGACGGCGGCACCCGCTCGTGGACCGGAGAGGGCGAGCGGGCCGGCACACCCGCCTGACGCGGTGGTCGTGACCGCAGACGGACGGGAGGCACGGTGCCAGCTGGCACCGTGCCTCCCGTCCGTCGTCACCGCCCGATCAGGGCGTCACCGTCACGTCCGTCAGGACGAGGACTCCCAGTCCGCCGGGCCGCGCGACCCCGCGCGGTACTCCTCGAGCGGGACCTCGTCCGCCTTCCAGGCGTCGACGACCGGCTCGACGATCTCCCAGCAGCGCTCGGCCACGTCGCCGCGGATCGAGAGCAGCGGGTCGTCGTGGAAGATCCCGTTGAGGACCTCGCCGTAGGGGGTGAGCTCGCCGTCCGCGAAGGAGGACGACAGGGTGACCTGGCCCATCTCGAACGGGTTGCCGCCGCCGTTGGCCGACACCGTCAGCTCGATCTCGTCGGGGTTGAGCACGATGCGGAGCGTGTCCGTCTTCGGCCGACCGGACAGGCCGGAGGGCAGGCGCGTCACGGGCTTGAAGGTGATCAGCACCTCCTTGCGGCTGTTGCCGAGTGCCTTGCCGGAACGGAGCGTGAACGGCACGCCCTTCCAACGGGCGGTGTCCACCTCGACCGAGATCTCGGCGAGCGTCTCGGTGCCGCGCGACTTGTCGACGCCGTCCTCGTCCTGGTACGACGGCAGTTCCTTGCCGTCGATGGTGCCGGCCGTGTAGACCGCACGACGCGACGCGATCTTCGGGTCGCCGCCCTTGAGCTCGGTCGAACGGAGCACCCGGGCCAGGGACGAGCGGAACTCGACGGCGTCGATGTCCGCGGGGGCGTCCATCGTCACGATGCCGAGGATCTGCAGCAGGTGCGACTGGATCATGTCGACCATCGCGCCGGCCTCGTCGTAGTACTGGGCGCGGTTCTCGAGACCGAGGGTCTCGTCGTAGAAGATGTCGACCTTCTCGATGTTGTCGGCGTTCCAGATCGGCTCGAACAGGCGGTTCGCGAAGCGCAGACCGATGATGTTCAGGACCGTGGTGCGACCGAGGAAGTGGTCGGTGCGGTGCACGCGCTCCTCGGGGACGAGCTTGAGGACCGTCTCGTTGAGGGCCTTCGCGCTGGCGACGTCCGTGCCGAAGGGCTTCTCGAACGCGAGGGTCGTGCCCTCGGGCAGCTCGACCTGCTGGAGCGCCTCGCAGATGTCGGAGGCGATCTGCGGCGGGAGCGCGAAGTAGAGGATCGGCTCGGCGTCGGCGTCGGCCGCGGCGAAGAGCGCCTTGAGGTGCTCGGGGTCGGTCGGGTCACCCTGGATGAACTGCGTCGACGCGAGGGTGGCGTCGACCTCCGGGCCCTTCACGTCCTGCGACGCGAAGGACTTCGTGACGACGTCCTTCCACTGCTCCTCGCTGCGGGCGCTGCGGCCCGTGCCGATGAGCTGGACGGGCACCGCTCGACCGCTCTGCAGGAACGTGCCGAGGCCCGGCAGCAGCAGGCGGGAGGCGAGGTCGCCCGTCGCGCCGAAGATGATGAGAGTGCGCTTGTCGGTCACCGGAGGTGACTCCTTTCGCTGTGGTGGGGGTGGTCCGCTTGAGGCCAAGCCGTGGGCGGACCGGTTGATTCCCGGACGAGCAGGTTCGTTGGTGTGCCTGCGTTCCGGAGGTCGTGCTGCGGTTCCGGTGTGGTGCTGGACGCACTTCGGGCGGCACCGGTGTGGTGCCGCCCGAAGTCAGGTGCGCTGGAGGTCCAGGTCAGTGACCGAAGTTGCCGCGGTAGTACTCGTAGACCCAGCCGACGAGGGTGATCGCCACGCAGGCGAGCCCGATCGGGACGATCCACAGCCCGGCTGCGACACCGAGGAAGCAGAGCGCCGTGGCACCCGCGAGCAGGATGGGCCACCACGACCACGGGCTGAAGTGCCCGAGCTCGGCGTCGCCGTCCTCGATGTTGGCGTCGGGGCGGTCCTCGGGGAGGACGCCGCCCTGGGAGGACATGACCTTGCCGAGGTAGAACGCGATGAACGCGGACATGATCCCGGTGAGGCCGATGGCCACCGTGCCGACCCACTCCGGGTGACCGTAGTAGAGCAGCGACCAGATGGTGTACGCGGCGTCCGCGAGGATGAAGAACCCGAAGAGGATCCAGAACAGGTTGGTGTTGGCGCGCATCGCCTTACTTCACCTCGCCCTTCGCGGCGTCGTAGGTCGGAGCGTCGGGGGCGTCCTTGGCCGGACCCACACCGATCGGCACACCCGCTTCGGGGTGGTTGAGGTCGAACGCCGGCGACTCCGAACGGATGCGCGGGATCGACGTGAAGTTGTGCCGCGGCGGCGGGCAGCTGGTCGCCCACTCGAGCGAGCGGCCGTAGCCCCACGGGTCGTTCACCGCGACCTTCGGCGCGTTCCGGGCGGTCACGTAGACGTTGAAGATGAACGGCAGGAACGAGATCGCGAGGATCATCGAGCCGATCGTCGACAGCTGGTTCATCCAGGTGAACCCGTCGTTCGGCAGGTAGGTCGCGTAGCGACGCGGCATGCCGATGACGCCCAGCCAGTGCTGGATGAGGAACGTCGTGTGGAAGCCGATGAACAGGAGCCAGAAGTGGATCTTGCCGAGACGCTCGTTGAGCATCTTGCCCGTCCACTTCGGCCACCAGAAGTAGAAGCCGGAGAACATCGCGAACACGACGGTTCCGAAGACCACGTAGTGGAAGTGCGCGACGACGAAGTACGAGTCGGACACGTGGAAGTCGAGCGGCGGCGACGCCAGGATCACACCGGTGAGACCACCGAACGTGAAGGTGATGAGGAAGCCGACGGCCCAGAGCAGTGGCGTCTCGAACGTGACCGAACCGCGCCACATCGTGCCGACCCAGTTGAAGATCTTCACGCCGGTCGGGACCGCGATGAGCATCGTCATGAGCGAGAACCACGGGAGCAGGACGCCACCGGTGACGTACATGTGGTGCGCCCACACCGTGACCGAGAGGGCCGCGATGGCGATGGTCGCGTAGACGAGGGTCTTGTACCCGAAGATCGGCTTGCGGCTGAACACCGGGAAGACCTCGGAGACGATGCCGAAGAACGGCAGCGCGATGATGTACACCTCGGGGTGGCCGAAGAACCAGAAGAGGTGCTGCCAGAGCAGGGCTCCCCCGTTCGCCGGGTTGAAGATCTGCGCGTCGAACACGCGGTCGAGACCGAGGCCGAACAGCGCGGCGGCGAGGACCGGGAAGGCCATCAGCACGAGCAGCGCGGTCACGAGGGTGTTCCACGTGAAGATCGACATGCGGAACATGGTCAGACCCGGGGCACGCATCGTGATGATCGTGGTGATGAAGTTCACCGCACCGAGGATCGTCGAGAAGCCCGTCATGCCGAGGCCGAAGACCCAGAGGGTGCCACCGAGCCCTGGTGTGAACGTCGTGTCACTCAGTGGCGCGTAGGCGAACCACCCGAACGACGCGGCGCCCTGCGGGGTGAGGAAGCCACCGACGGCGATGAGCGAGCCGAACAGGTAGAGCCAGAAGGCGAACCCGTTCAGACGCGGGAAGGCGACGTCCGGCGCACCGATCTGCAGCGGCATGATCGCGTTCGCGAAGCCCGAGAAGAGCGGGGTCGCGAACATCAGCAGCATGATCGTGCCGTGCATCGTGAAGAGCTGGTTGTACTGCTCCTTCGTCGCGACCACGTGCAGGCCGGGCTCGAAGAGCTGGGCACGGATGACGAGCGCCATCACACCCGCGAGCAGGAAGAAGATGAACGAGGCGATCAGGTACATGTACCCGATGGTCTTGTGGTCCGTGGAGGTGATCCACCGGACGATGATGTTGCCCTTCCGGCCGACCTTCGACGCCTGGAAGTCCAGTGTCGTGGTCCCTGCAGCCGGCTGGCCGACGAGTGACGTGGTCATCTGACGGAGCCCCTACTTGTTGTCGCTCGACGCCGTGACGGGCGTCTTGTCGTTGGGTTCGTTCGTGTTGGTGTTGTACTCGTTGCCGAGCAGACCGACCTTGCCCTGCTCCTCGAGCGAGTCGAGGTACTTCTGGTACTCGGCCGGGGTGACGACCTTCACCTGGAAGAGCATGAGCGAGTGGTACTCACCGCACAGCTCCGCGCACTTGCCCTGGTAGGTACCGAGCTTCTGCGGGATGAAGTACTCGTCGTTCGTCTTGCCCGGGAGCATGTCCTTCTTGTAGAGGAAGTCGATGATCCAGAACGAGTGGTCGACGTCGCGGGACGAGAGCTCGATGTGGACCTTCTTGCCCTTGGGCAGGTAGAGGGTCGGGAGCTGCGACTCGTCGATCGCGCCGTTGGCGTTCTCTTCTTCCTGGGCCTGGATGCCCTGGTAGTAGACGCTCTTGGACTTGTCGTCCTCGTTGATGTAGTTGAAGTCCCACGCCCAGCGCTTGCCGTAGACGTGGATCGTCGCGTCGGCGTTCTTGAACGGCTGCTCGATCGCGGCCTGGTCCTTGGCGGTGAAGGCGAAGAAGCCGAGCACGAGGATCAGCGGCACGATCGTGTAGAAGATCTCGAGCGGCATGTTGTAGCGCATCTGCACCGGCAGGCCGGTCTGGCCCTTGCGGCGGCGGTAGACGATCGCTGCCCAGATGATGAGGCCCCACACGATCAGACCGACCGCGAGCAGCACGACCCAGCTGGTGGTCCACAGGCCGACGATGCGGCTCGTGTGGTTGGTGACGTCCTTCGTCTCCTCCGTGCCGGGGAGCCATCCGTTCAGCTGCTGCTGCGTGCAACCAGCCAGTGCGATGACCAGACCGACGGCCACCGGGACGGCCGCCCAACGTATACGGCGATTCGAACGCACTGTTACCTCTCGGAAGAACGTGAAACCGGAGCAGGCCGCGACGTGAAGGTCGCGCATGGCTCGCTCCCAGCTTGGTTGGAACACTCCTAGCTTACTCGCAGCTCGGGACCGCTCGCGCACACGCGACACACCTCGGGCCGCGATCCGCACTCCGTCCGGGCGGGTTTTCCCTGGTCGTGCGGGATGCCAGGCCCGGGAACGAACGAGCGGGGAGCGACCGTGTCGGTCACTCCCCGCTCGTGTCGGCTCGACGGAGATCAGTGGAAGCTGTCACCGCACGCGCAGCTGCCCTGCGCGTTGGGGTTGTCGATGGTGAAGCCTTGCTTCTGGATGGTGTCCTCGAAGTCGATCGAGGCGCCGTCGAGGTACGGGACGCTCATCTTGTCGACGACGACCTCGACGCCGTCGCCGAACTCGGCCGTGGCGTCGCCGTCGAGCAGGCGCTCGTCGAAGTAGAGCTGGTAGATCAGGCCGGAGCACCCGCCGGGCTGGACGGCGAGGCGCAGGCGGAGGTCGTCGCGGCCTTCCTGTTCGAGGAGGCTCGCCACCTTCGCCGCGGCCGCGTCGCTGAGCAGGACGCCGTGCGACGGCGCCTCGGTCGTCGGTGCGTGGTCGGTGATGGTGTCGCTCATCCGCGCGTCTCCCTCCGTGCGGTGTCGTTCACCGCGCTTGGACCGATTGTAAGCACCGTCAGCCGCGAGTCGCGAGACGCGCGAGCAGGATCGTCTCCGATGCGATGGCGCGGTGCAGGACGCCGAGGTGCTGCGACTCGTTCGGGCTGTGCGCGCGGGTGTCCGGGTCCTCGACGCCGGTCACGAGGATCTGCGCCTCCGGGAACTGGGCGGCGAGGTCCGAGACGAACGGGATCGAGCCGCCGATGCCCTGCTCGACGGGCGACTCGCCCCAGCCCTCGGCCATCGCGGTCCGCGCTTCCTGGACGGCCCAACCGGCGGTGTCCACGAGGAACCCGTCGCCGGCGTCCGGCTCGCTGATCTCCATCCGGGCGCCGAACGGCACGTGCGCCCGCAGGTGCCGCTCGACCGCGGCGTACGCGTCCGTCGCGGCCTGCCCCGGCGCGACCCGCACCGAGACCCGGGCGGAGACCGTCGGCAGCAGGGTGTTCGACGCGTTCGCGACGCTCGGGACGTCCATGCCCGTCACGGTGATCGACGGCTGGAACCACATCCGCGAGAGCACGTCGCCACGGCCGACCGGACGCACGCCCGGGAGCAGTGCCGCGTCGCCGGCGAGCTGCTCCTCGGTGCGCTCGGGCACGTCGGCCTCGTACGAGGAGAGGCCCTCGACAGCGACGGCGCCGTCGTCGTCGTGCAGCGAGGCGAGCAGGCGGACCATCGGGATCATGGCGTCCGGCGCCGCTCCCCCGAACATGCCGCTGTGGCTCGCGTGCTCGAGGGTCGTCAGGGTCAGCTTGAAGGTGACGTTGCCGCGCAGGGAGACGGTGATCGACGGGACCTCGGTCGACCAGTTGTCGCTGTCCGCGACGACGATGACGTCGGCGGCGAGGTGCTCCTGCTGCTCGCGGAGGAACGTGCGGAACGACCGGGAGCCGAACTCCTCCTCGCCCTCGATGAACAGGACCACGCCGAGCTCCAGGTCGTCGCCGAACTGCGCGTGCAGCGCCCGGAGCGACGCGATGTGGGTCATCACGCCGGCCTTGTCGTCCGAGGCACCGCGGCCGTACAGGCGGTCGCCACGCAGCGTCGGCTCGAAGGGCGGGGTCTCCCAGAGCGCGTCGTCGCCCTGCGGCTGGACGTCGTGGTGGGCGTAGAGCATCACGGTCGGCTTGCCGTTGCGGGCCGGGCGGACCGCGAGGACCGCGGGCTGACCGAGCTCGTGCGGGTCCGCGTCACTGATCGCCGACCGGATGATCTCGACCTGGTCGTCCGCGAAGACGCCGGTGCTCCGGGCCAAGTCCGCCACGGCACGGGCGCTCGCGAGCACGTTCGACTCGTCGTACGCCGACCACGACACCGACGGGATCCGCACCAGGTCGGACAGGTCGGCGATCGTCGAGGGCAGCGAACCCTGCACGTGTTCGCGGAGGGCGTCGAGGAGTGCGGGGTCGGTGGCGGCGGCGTGCTGGTCGGTGTCGGTCATGTCCCGTAATCTAGAGGACGATCCAGCACGCAGACCGCAGTCAGGAACGCATCGTGGCGAAGGCAGCCCCCAAGACCAACACGACCGTCAACCCGTCCGAGGCCGAGCTCCTCGAACAGGGGAAGGGCCGTCCGACGCCGACCCGTCGTGAGCGCGAGGCGGCGAACCGCCGTCCCATCGTCGGCGGCTCCGCCGAGGACAAGAAGGCGGCTCGTGCACGACTCACGAACGAGCGCGAGAAGGCCCGCGTCGGCATGGCCAACGGCGAGGAGCGCTACCTCCCCGCGAAGGACAAGGGCGAGCAGCGCAAGTTCGTGCGCGACTGGATCGACGCCCGCTGGAACGTCGGCGAGATCATGATGCCGGTGCTCGTGCTGTTCCTCATCGTCGGGTTCGCCGCGTCGCAGACCGTGATCGCGTCGTACTCGCTGCTGCTCGTGTGGGCGTTCGTGGCGCTCTTCGTGCTCGACTGCATCGTGCTCTGGCTGTCGTTCCGCAAGAAGCTGACGGCCAAGTTCGGCTCGATGCAGCGCGGGACGTTCCTCTACATCCTCACGCGGGCGTGGCAGCTGCGCTTCCTGCGCCTGCCGAAGCCGCAGGTCAGGCGCGGGCAGTACCCCACCGTCTGATCGCTCCCCATCGCAGCGCCGTCCGGTCCGCCGGGCGGCGCTGCGTCGTTCCCGGCGCGCGGCCCGACCCCCGCCGGCCCCGCTGGCCCCGCCGGCCCCGCCGTCCCTGCCGTCCCCGCCGTCCCCGGCGGCCCCGCCGAGCGGGCAGTATCCGTCACGCTCGCGGGCTCCGCACGGCACATTCCGCCCGCTCGCCGAACGCGAGCGGCGCGTCGCGCCCACTCGCCGGCCCGCCCGCCGACCGCCCACCGGACGGGAGGCGCTGTGCGGGCCCGACCCGCGCCTCCAGTCCGTCAGGTGCTCGACGCGGCCATGCGACCCGCCCGGTACGCATGGCCGAGGTCGCAGGAAGTGCCGCTCCGCGGCGCGTGCGACGGCGCATTGCGCGACCTCGCCACAGCACACGCGGCGTGTCGTGCGACCTCGACGACGGACACCCGGACCCGACGACGGACACGCAGACCCGGACGCGCGACCCTGACCGGTCACGACTCGCCGCGTACGACTCCCCGAGCGGGCAGAACGCACCGCCACGACGCGTCGAGCGTGACGTACTTCGCCCGCTCGACGACGCGCACGCGACGCCAGCGCGCCCGCTCGACGACGCGCACGCGACGTCAGCGCGCCGCGCGCCCCAACCGCCGCCGCCGGAGCCGGTTGATCCGCGTCGCCCAGGTCGGCCCCTCGTAGAGGAACGCCGTGTAGCCCTGCACCAGGGTCGCCCCGGCGTCGATGCGGTCCTGCACGTCCTGCTCGGTCGTGACGCCGCCGACCGCGATCACGCAGAAGTCCGACGGCACCGCGGCCCGGACCCGCCGCAGGACCTCGAGCGACCGAGCCGCGACCGGCGCGCCGGACAGTCCCCCGGCACCCATCGCCTCGACGTCCGCCGCCGGCGTGCGGAGTCCCGAGCGGGAGATCGTGGTGTTGTTCGCGATGACACCGGCCAGCCCGAGGGAGACGGCGAGCCCGGCGATCGCGTCGATCTGCTCGTCCGTGAGGTCCGGCGCGATCTTCACCAGCACAGGCACCTTGCCGGCGGCGTCGCGCACGGCGGTGAGCAGCGGTCGGAGCTGGTCGAGCTCCTGCAGACCGCGCAGCCCGGGCGTGTTCGGCGAGCTGACGTTGACCGCGAGGTAGTCCGCGAACGGCGCGAGCCTGCGCGTCGACTCGAGGTAGTCGTCGACGGCGTCCTCGACGGCGACGACCCGGCTCTTGCCGATGTTCACGCCGATGACGGGCCGCCCGGGGTTGCGGCGGGCACGCTCCAACCGACGTGCTGCTGCGGCGGCACCGTGGTTGTTGAAGCCCATGCGGTTGATGAGGGCGCGGTCGGGGATGAGCCGGAAGAGCCGCGGGCGCTCGTTGCCGGGCTGCGGCTTGGCGGTGATGGTGCCGACCTCGACGTGCCCGAACCCGAGGACACCGAGTCCGGCGATCCCCCGGGCGTCCTTGTCGAACCCGGCGGCCAGACCGAAGCGGGACGGGAAGTGGATCCCCATCGTCGTCACGCCGTCGGCGGCGGAGGGCCGCGAGTAGCGCTCGACGAGCCGTCCGACGACGGGCACGTGCGGCAGCCACTTGATCACCGCGAACGCGATGTGGTGCGCCCGCTCGGGGTCCATGTTGGCGAACACCGAGCGGAACACGACGGAGTACCCGCCGCGGACGATCCGTTCCGCGATGCCGCTCACGCGCCGGCCCCGGCCGGGGACGATCCGGCGACCGGGTCGGCCGCGCCGTGGTGGTCGCGGCGGAGATGGCCGATGGCGTCCTCGAAGTCCTCGAGCGAGTCGAAGGCCTGGTAGACGCTGGCGAACCGGAGGTAGGCGACCTCGTCGAGTTCGCGGAGCGGCGCGAGGATCGCGAGCCCGATGTCGTTCGCGTCGATCTGGCTCGACCCCGATGACCGCACGGTCTCCTCGACGCGCTGCGCGAGGATCGCCAGGTCGCCGTCGGTCACCGGGCGTCCCTGGCAGGCCTTGCGCACGCCGGACACGATCTTGTCGCGGCTGAACGGCTCGGTCACCCCGTTGCGCTTCACCACGTTGAGCGAAGCGGTCTCGGTGGTCGAGAAACGGCGGCCGCAGTTCGGGCACTGACGACGGCGACGGATGGAGGTTCCGTCGTCGCTCGTCCGGGAGTCGACGACGCGGGAGTCCGGGTGGCGGCAGAAGGGGCAGAACATGTCGACCCCAGGCTACCGGTTCGTGCGCTCCGTCACGGCGGCGCCGTGCGCGGGGAGCTGCTCCTCGGTCGCGAGGGCGACGATGTGCGGCGCGACCTCGGCCAGGGCCTCGGGCGAGTAGCGGATGACCTGCTGCGGGCGGAGGAACGTCGACGCGGACAGCCCGGAGCCGAAGCGCGCCTGCCCGCCGGTCGGCAGGACGTGGTTCGACCCGGCCAGGTAGTCGCCGAGGCTGACCGGCGTGCTCGGCCCGACGAACACCGCGCCCGCGGCGTCGATGTCGGCGAGGACCGCGTCGTCGTCGGTGGTCTGGATCTCGAGGTGCTCCGGTCCGTAGGCGTTGCTCACGGTCGCCGCGTCGGCGAGCGAGTCCACGAGCACGATCGCGGACTGCGGTCCGTCCAGGGCGACCTGGAGGCGCGACGCGGTCCCGACACGCGCAGCACGTTCCGGGATGGCCGCCTCCACCGCGTCGGCGAACGCCGCCGACGTCGTCACCAGCACGCTGCCGGCCTGCTCGTCGTGCTCGGCCTGGCTGATGAGGTCGGCGGCCACGTACCCGGGGTCCGCGGTGTCGTCGGCGATCACGAGGATCTCCGTCGCGCCGGCCTCGGCGTCGATGCCGACGACACCGCGCACGAGGCGCTTGGCCGCTGCGACGTAGTTGTTGCCGGGACCCGTGACGAGGTCGACGGGCTCGAGGCCGATCGACGGGACGCCGTACGCCAGCGCACCGACGGCTCCGGCGCCGCCCATGGCGTAGACCTCGTCGATGCCGAGCAGGCCGGCCGCCGCGAGGATCGTCGGGTGCACCGCTCCCCCGTGGTCACGCTGCGGGGGCGACACGAGCGCGATCGACCGCACGCCGGCGACCTGGGCGGGGACGACGTTCATGACGACGCTCGACGGGTACACCGCCTTGCCACCGGGCACGTAGAGGCCCACGCGGCGCATCGGCTGCCAGCGCTGGTGCACCTCGGCGCCGTCGGCCAGGGTGGTCACGGACGCGGCGGGAACCTGGGCCGCACTCGCTGCCCGGACGCGGCGGATGGCCTCGTCGAGCGCTTCCCGGAGCTCGGGCGTGAGGCCGGCGACGGCCGCGGCGATCTCGGCAGCGGGGACCCGCACGTGCTCGGGCGCTCCCCCGTCGAACCGTTCGGCCTGGTCGTGCAGCGCCGACGCCCCGTGCTCGCGGACGGCGTCGACGAGCTCGCGGGCGGCGTCCACCGCGTGCGAGACGTCACCGGCGGCGCGCGGCATGAGTCGGAGGAGTTCGGCACGGGCGGGGAGGCCACCACGGAGGTCGATTCGCTGCATCATCAGGTGGTCAAGCCTACCGAGCGCGGACGGGAGGTCGGTGGCGGGCCGGCACCGCGCCTCCTGGCCGGCGCTGACGGGGCCCGGGGCCCGCGTCGTCAGGCCAGCGCGTCGACGACAGGGCGGTGTCGGGCGGCGGCTGCCGCGTCCCAGGCGCCGAGCAGGTGGAGCGTCGCGATGCGGAACGCGAGCGCGCGGACGAGCAGTTGGTCCCACTCCGCGACGTCGGCACCGAGTGCGCCGAGCTGCGTGACCGGGACGCCGTGCCAGCACACGGCGTCCACTGCGGCGACGGCCGCGCCGAACCCGGCAGGTCGCCAGGACGGCGGCCAGTCGATGACCGCGGGGACGGCGGGGACGGCGGGGACGGCGGCATCGGCGGCATCGGCGAAGAGGACGTTGCCGAGCAGGTCGCCGTGGACGAGCTGCGACGGCGTTCGGACGGGCCGGAAGGCCGCGGCGAGGCGGTCGAGCGTGGGCTCGTCCGGCAGGCGTGCTTCTCCCCAGGCCATCCGGTCGGCGCGGCCCCACGGGTCCTCGGGGCGCGGCGCGGACGGGGCGAGGAACGCGGGGCGATCGAGGTGTGCGATCGCTCGGTGGAAGGCGTTCCCGACGCGGATGACGTCGGCGACCCGGGTCTCGTCGGCGCGGCCGGGGAGCCACTCCCACGCCTCCCATGCGCCGGCGCGCCAGGGGCCGTCGACCGTCCGGACGGGTCGAGGTGTGCGGAACGTCGAGGTGTGCGCCAGCTCGGCGAGGACGCCCGCCCGCCAGTCCGTCACCGTCGCGCCGTCGTGCGGTCGGAGGACGACGTCGCCGGCGCGCCAGGTCAGCCCGCGCCCGCCCGCGAGCCGTTCGAGCCGCTGGTCGCCCACGCCGAAGGCACGCAGGGTGCCGGCGTCCGGACCGCCCGCCACGGTGTTCACGCGGTCCGGAGCACCTTCGACATCGGACGGCCATTCGCGACCTCGTCGACGAGCTTGTCCAGGTACCGGATCTGCCGCATGAGCGGGTCGTCGAGTTCCTCGATCCGGACGCCGCAGATCACGCCGGTGATGAGCGGTGCGTTGGGATGGAGGTGCGCAGCCGCGAAGAAGTCCTCGAACGTGGTCTCGTCGGCGAGGTGCTGCTCGAGCGCGGCGTCGTCGAACCCCGTGAGCCACTCGATCACCGCGTCGAGCTCGGCCTTGGTGTGCCCCTTGCGCTCCACCTTCGCGAGGTAGTGCGGGTACACCGCCGCGAACGGCGTGCCGAAGATGCGGTGCCCGGCCATCGTCAGACCAGGCAGCGCGGCCCGAGCAGGCTCTTCAGCTCGCCGAAGAGGTCGGGCGTCAGGTTCACCGGGAACGGCAGCTCGAACGTGCGCGCGACGTCGTCCTTGATGAGCTTCAACCGGACCTCGGTCTCGCCGCTGTGCCGACCGAGGACGGCGGCGAGTTCGGTCACCGTCGTGGTCGTCGCCTGCCGCTCGGGCAGGCTCAGCGTGAGCGGGCCGGACCCCATGGCGTCGCCGACGTTCGGCTGGAACATGCTCACCGCGTGCAGGGCCTTGCCGTCGTCGCGCACGTTGACACGGCCGCGCAGGACCACGATCGAGTCGGCGACGAGCGACGGCCCGAACTCCTGGTAGGTCTTGCCCAGGAACATCACGCCGATCTGGCCGCCGAAGTCCTCGATGTCGACGATGCCGTACGGGTTGCCGCTGGACTTCGCCACCCGGTGCTGCACGCTCGTCAGGAGCCCCGCGACGGTGACCGTCTCACCCTCGACCGAGTCGTCGGCCGCGATGAGGTCGGCGATGGTGATCGACTGGTGCTTCGCCAGCTCGATCTCGAGCCCGGCGAGCGGGTGGTCGGAGACGTACAGGCCGAGCATGTCCCGTTCGAACGCGAGCTTGTCGCGCTTGGACCACTCCGGACGGTCGGGCACCTGGGACACGACGGCGGCCGACGGCTGTTCCTCGGCGACCTCGGCGAAGAGCGAGTCGAAGTCGAACCCGACGTTGCCGTGGGCCTCGTCGCGCTTGACCTTCACCGCACCTTCGACGGCGCCCTCGTGGATCTCGACGAGTGCACGGCGGGAATCGCCGAACTCGTCGAACGCACCGGCCTTGATGAGCGACTCGACCGTCCGCTTGTTCGCCGACGAGATCGGGATCTTGCGGAGGAAGTCGTGGAAGGACTCGAACGCGCCCTTCTCGGTGCGGGCCTGGACGATGTCGTCGACGACGTTGAAGCCGACGTTGCGGATCGCGCCCATGCCGAAACGGATGTCCTCGCCGACGGCGGCGAAGAAGCCGATCGACTCGTTGACGTCCGGCGGCATGACCTTGATGCCCATCCGGCGGCACTCGTTGAGGTACAGCGCGAGCTTGTCGCGGGCGTCGCCGACGCTCGTCAGCAGGGCCGCCATGTACTCGGCCGGGTAGTGCGCCTTGAGGTACGCGGTCCAGAACGACACCACGCCGTACGCCGCCGAGTGCGCCTTGTTGAACGCGTAGTCGGAGAACGGCAGCAGGATGTCCCAGAGGGTCTTGATGGCAGCGGCCGAGTAGCCGTTGTCCTGCATACCCTTCTCGAAGCCGGCGTACTGCTTGTCCAGCTCGGACTTCTTCTTCTTGCCCATCGCGCGGCGGAGGATGTCCGCTTGGCCGAGGGAGAACCCGGCCACCTTCTGCGCGATGGCCATGACCTGCTCCTGGTAGATGATCAGGCCGTAGGTCGTGCCGATGATGTCCTGCAGGGGCTCCTCGAGCTCCGGGTGGATCGGCGTGATCGGCTGCTCGCCGTTCTTGCGGAGCGCGTAGTTCGTGTGCGAGTTCGCACCCATGGGGCCCGGACGGTACAGGGCGATGAGCGCGGAGATGTCCTCGAAGTTGTCGGGCTTCATCAGGCGCAGCAGCCCACGCATCGGTCCGCCGTCGAGCTGGAACACACCGAGGGTGTCGCCACGCTGCAGGAGCGCGTACGCCTCGGGGTCCTCGAGCCCCATGTTCTCGAGGTCGAGCTCGATCCCACGGTTCGTCTTGATGTTGTCGAGGGCGTCACTGATGATCGTGAGGTTGCGGAGCCCCAGGAAGTCCATCTTGATCAGGCCGAGCGACTCCGCTGCCGGGTAGTCGAACTGCGTGACGATCTGGCCGTCCTGCTCGCGCTTCATCACGGGGATGATGTCGATCAGCGGGTCGCTCGACATGATGACGCCGGCGGCGTGCACGCCCCACTGGCGCTTCAGCCCCTCGAGCCCGAGGGCGGTGTCGAACACCGTCTTCGCCTCGGGGTCGGTCTCGACGACCGTGCGGACGTCGACTGCCTCCTTGTAGCGCGGGTGGTCCTTGTCGAAGATCCCGGTGAGCGGGATGTCCTTGCCCATCACGGGCGGCGGCATCGCCTTGGTGAGCTTCTCGCCCATGCCGAACGGGAAGCCCAGGACACGCGAGGAGTCCTTGAGCGCCTGCTTCGCCTTGATCGTGCCGTACGTGACGATCTGCGCGACGCGCGCCGACCCGTACTTCTCGGTGACGTACTTGATCGCCTCACCGCGGCGCCGGTCGTCGAAGTCGACGTCGAAGTCGGGCATCGAGACGCGGTCCGGGTTGAGGAAGCGCTCGAAGATCAGGCCGTGCCGGATCGGGTCGAGGTCGGTGATGCGCATCGCGTACGCCACCATCGAGCCGGCACCGGAACCACGGCCGGGACCGACGCGGATGCCGTTGTTCTTCGACCAGTTGATGAAGTCGGCGACGACGAGGAAGTACCCCGGGAAGCCCATCTGGTTGATGATGCCGACCTCGTAGTCGGCGCGTTCCTGGACCTCGCGCGTGATGCCGTCGGGGTACCGGTACTCGAGGCCCTTCGCCACCTCTTTCTCGAACCACGAGTGCTCGGTCTCCCCCTCGGGCACGGGGAACTTCGGCATGTAGTTGGCCGCGGTGTCGAACTCGACGTTGCACCGCTCGGCGATGAGCAGCGTGTTGTCGCAGGCCTCGGGGTTGTCGCGGAAGAGGTGCCGCATCTGCTGCGGGGTCTTCAGGTAGAACTCGTCGGCGTCGAACTTGAAGCGGTTCGGGTCGTTCAGGGTCGAGCCGGACTGCACGCACAGCAGGGCCGCGTGCGACTTGGCGTCGTGCGAATGCGTGTAGTGCAGGTCGTTCGTGCCGACCAGCGGGATGTCGAGGTCCTTCGCCAGCCGGATCAGGTCGCTCATGATCCGACGTTCGATCTCGAGCCCGTGGTCCATGACCTCGGCGAAGTAGTTCTCCTTGCCGAAGATGTCGCGGTAGTCCGCCGCGGCCTTGACGGCTTCGTCGTACTGGCCGAGCCGCAGCCGGGTCTGGATCTCCCCCGAGGGGCAGCCCGTCGTGGCGATGATGCCCTCGTGGTACTCCTCGAGCAGCTCGATGTCCATGCGGGGCTTGAAGTAGTACCCCTCGATCGACGCCTTGCTCGAGAGCCGGAACAGGTTGTGCATGCCCGTCGTGTTCTCGGCGAACATCGTCATGTGCGTGTACGCGCCGGAGCCGGACACGTCGTCCCCGCCGCCGTCGCCCCAGCGCACACGGGTCTTGTCGGTCCGGTGGGTGCGCGGCGTGATGTACGCCTCGGTCCCGATGATCGGCTTGACGCCGCCGGCCTTGGCGGCCTTCCAGAACTCGAACGCGCCGAACATGTTGCCGTGGTCGGTCACGGCAACGGCGGGCATGCCCTGCGCAGCGGTCTCGGCTACGAGGTCGCCGAGCCTGGCGGCGCCGTCGAGCATCGAGTACTCACTGTGCACGTGCAGGTGGACGAAGGAGTCGGAATCCGACACGGAACCTCCGGTTCGCGGGAGCTGCTGCGGTCTGGGAACAGCCTAACCGCGACCGGGGACAAACCCGGGCGCGTCCTCCGCCGGACGGGAGGCGCGGTGCGGGCCCGACCCGCGCCTCCCGCCCGGCAGGGGGTCGCGCCACGCGCGGGGCGCGACGTCGAGGGCGCGCAACACGCCGCGCGCGTGCCGTCGAGAGCGCACGAAGTGCCGCTCCGCAGCCCCGAGAGCGGCAGATTTCGCGACCTCGGCGGGCGCGGCCGGGCGCGTCGAGACGGATGGGAGGCGCGGTGCGGGGCCGACCCGCGCCTCCCGTCCGTCAGGGGGTCGCGGCACGCGCGGGGCGCGGCGCCGAGGGCGCGCAACACGCCGCGCGCGTGCCGTCGAGAGCGCACGAAGTGCCGCTCCGCGGCGCCGAGAGCGACCGATTTCGCGATCTCGGCGGGCACGGCCGGGCGCGTCGAGACGGACGGGAGGCGCGGTGCGGGCCCGACCCGCGCCTCCCGTCCGGCAGGCGGTCGCGCCACGCGCGGGTCGCGCCGTCGAGGGCGCGCAACACGCCGCGCGCGTCCCGCCGAGAGCGCACGAAGTGTCGCTCCGCAGCGCCGAGTGCGGCACTTCGTGCGACCTCGGCCGGCCGCGCCCGCCGCCCACGCCGAGCGGGCGGGACACGCCGCGCGCGCGGCGCCGAGCGGGCGGGATCGGCCGCCTGGGCGCGCCGAGCGGGACGGAACGTGCCCGCTCGCGGGCCAGGCACGCGCCCGGCGCGCGCCCGGCGCGCGCCCGGCGCGCGGCCTATGCGGCGCGGATGCGGTCCAGCGCCCGCTGCAGGTCGTCGGGGTACTCCGCCGAGTACGACACCCACGACCCCGTGCGCGGGTGCTCGAACCCGAGCCGGACGGCGTCGAGCCACTGCCGCGTGAGCCCGAGCTCCTCGGCGAGCACCGGGTCGGCTCCGTACATCGTGTCGCCCACGAGCGGGTGCCGGGTCGCCGCCATGTGCACCCGGATCTGGTGCGTCCGACCGGTCTCGAGGTGCACCTCGAGCAGGGTCGCGGAGCGGAACGCCTCGAGGGTCTCGTAGTGCGTCACGCTCGGCTTGCCGTCGGCCGTGACCGCGAACTTCCAGTCGCTCGAGGGGTGTCGACCGATGGGCGCGTCGATCGTGCCGGAGGTCGGGTCGGGGTGCCCCTGCGCGAGCGCGTGGTAGACCTTCTCGACCGTGCGGTCCTTGAACGCGCGCTTGAGGTGCGTGTACGCCAGCTCGGTCTTGGCCACGACCATCAGTCCCGAGGTGCCGACGTCGAGCCGGTGCACGATGCCCGCGCGTTCGGCGGCACCGGAGGTGGCGATCGTGAAGCCGGCCGCGGCGAGGCCACCGGGGACCGTCGGCCCGTCCCAGCCGGGCGAGGGGTGTGCGGCGACGCCGATCGGCTTGTCCACCACGACGATGTCGTCGTCGTCGTGCACGACCGTCATGCCGGGGACCTCGACCGGGATGATCCGGGGGGCTTCCTTCGGCGTCCACTCGACCTGCAGCCAGGAGTCGGCGTGCAACCGGTCGGACTTGTCCACGGTGACCCCGTCGACGGTCACGCCGCCGGCCGAGACGACCTCGGCAGCGAAGGAACGGCTGAACCCGAGGAGCTTCGCGATGGCGGCGTCGACACGCTCACCGGCGAGCCCGTCCGGGACCGGCAGGGAACGGCTCTCGGTCACGTCGCGTCGTGCCCGAGGGTGTCCCGCCCGTCACGCGGCGCGCGCGGGTCCTCGACCAGGGGCCGGGAGGCGCGGTGCTCGTCCGCCTCGGAGGCGTCCGACTGCGCACGCGCCGCGTCCACCGCGCGCTGCTGCTTCGCGGAGAGGGCACGGGTGCCGTCGAGGTTCACCCCGAGGATCACCAGCAGGACGAAGACCACCATGCTGATGCAGATGAACGAGTCGGCGATGTTGTAGATCGCGGGCATCATCCACGGGGTCGAGATGAAGTCCACCACGTGGCCGCGACCGAAGCCTGGCTCACGGAAGAGCCGGTCGAGCAGGTTGCCGAGCGCCCCGCCGAGCAGCATTCCGAGCACGAGTGCCCACCACATCGACCGGATCCGCCGGGCGAACACGATGATCGCGACCACGACGGCGGTCGAGACGATCGAGAACACCCACGTCATGTTCACCGCGAACGAGAACGCGGCGCCGGGGTTCCGGACGTAGAGCAGCTGCAGGGCGTTCCCGAGGACCGGGACGACGGTGCCGTACGGCAGGTTGGCGACGACGAGCGCCTTCACGCCCTGGTCGAGCGCCACCACGACGACAGCGGCGAAGGCCAGTGCCGCGATCGCGCGGACACTGACCTTAGCTCGTGATGCTGGTCGCGACAACGTCAGTTGCCGAAGCCCTGCGCCGATGCCGGCGCCGGGGTGAGCCCGGACTGCTCGGTGCCCGAGCCGTCCAGCTCGTTGAGCTGACCCTGGATGTAGCTCTTGAGCTGTGCACGGTAGTCACGCTCGAACGTGCGGAGCTCGTCGATCTTGCCCTCGAGCTGGCGCTGCTCCTGCTCGAGCACCGCGACACGCTGACGGTTCGTGTTCTCGGTGTCGGCGATGATCTGGCGCTGCTTGGCCTCGGCCTCGGAGACGAGGCGGGCGGCCTGCGCGGTGCCCTCGGCGATGAGCGCGTCGCGCTTCTCGACGCCTTCGCGGACGTGCTCCTCGTGGAGACGACGTGCGAGCGTCAGGAGGTTCGTGGTGCCCTCGGTGTCCTCGTCGGCCGGGACCGTGGTGGCCGGCGCGGCGGCGGCGACCGGAGCGGGCTCCGGCGCGGCTGCCACGGGGGCGGGCTCCGGCTCGGGCTCGGGGGTCGGAGCGGACTGCTCGGCCTCGGCCGGCTTCGGCGCGGACTCGGCCGTCTGCAGACGCTGGCGGAGCTCGTCGTTCTCGGCCGTCAGGCGACGGAGCTCGACGACGACCTCGTCGAGGAAGTCGTCGACCTCGTCCTGGTCGTAGCCCTCGCGGAACTTCGTCGGCTGGAACCGCTTGTTGACTACGTCTTCCGGCGTCAAAGCCATTGCCGTCACCTCAATAGAACTGCTGAACGTGTGGAACCGTCTCGGTGCGACCGAATCTACCAGTCGCGCCGAACGGTGCGGATGCCACGCCGGGGCGAGCATCGGATCCCGACCACCGTACACCGATGGTGGCCGTGAACCGTGACCACGCACTGGGCGTGGCGCGTGTCGTGTCCTCTTAGTTGGCGAACACGGGGATGAGCAGGGCGATCACGAACCGGATGATGATCGCCAGGAGGAGCACGATCGTCCAGCCGAAGTCGAGCGCCACGGGGCCCATGCGCATCGGCGGGAGGACCCGGCGGACCGCCCGGATCGGCGGGTCCGTCACGGTGTAGACCACGTCGGCGACGACAAGGAGTGCTCCGCGCGGCCGCCAGGACCGGTTGAACTGCTGGACGATGTCGAGGACGAACCGCCCCCACAGCACGAGGATGTACAGCAGGAGGAGGTAGTACAGGATCGTGAGGATCGCGGTCACGATGGGGCTCGCTCAGCTCGGGTGCGGACCGTCATGCGACGAGCCGCACGGGGCGGGTGGGCCTGAGGAACTCAGGACTGGGCGAAGAAGGACGCCTCGATGTCGGACTCTACCTCAGGCGCCTCACCGCTCACCGCGACGTGCGCCGGCGACAGCAGGAACACCTTGTTGGTGACGCGCTCGATCTTGCCGTAGAGGCCGAGCGACAGCCCGGAGGCGAAGTCGATCATGCGGCGGGCGTCGGCCTCGGTCATCTGCGAGAGGTTGATGATGACGGGGATGCCGTCGCGGAAGCTCTCGGCGATGGACTGGGCGTCCTTGTACTCGCGGGGGTGGACGGTGAGGATCTCGTTCATTTCCTGGACCGGTGCTGCCTTCTGTGCGGACGTGTGCGAGCGGCGGAGCGGGGTGACCTGGGCGCCGCGCTGGTGGGTGTGCGCCTTGGGCTCGGCGGCGACGGGCGCCACCGGTGCCGCGGCGGGCGCGGGGGTCTCGTCGGCGACCGGAGCGGGCGCGGGGGCAGGGGCCGGAGCGGACTGCTGCCGCGCGGGCTGCTGCTGCGGCTGCTCGTCCTCGTACTCGAGTTCCTCGTCGGCGAGGCCCAGGTAGACCATCGTCTTCTTCAGCGGGTTGGCCATGGTTCCTCCGGAGGTCGGTGCTCGTGGATGCCCTTGCAACGAGGCTAGGGCGCGACCGGCCGATTTCCCGTGATTGCGGTCCCGATCCGCAGGTGTGTCGCGCCCTCGAGCACGGCGTCGGCGTAGTCACCGCTCATCCCGGCCGAGATGTCCGTCGCGGCGGGGGCGAGGGACACCACGCGCTCGGAGACCCCACGGAGCCGGGCGAAGGCCGCGCGCGGCTCCTCGTCGAGCGGTGCGACGGCCATCACCCCGCGGAGCCGGATCGTGCCGGTCGCGAGCACCCGCGACACCATGGCCTCGACGGCGTCGGGTCGGACGCCACCGCGGTCGGGGTCGTCGGTCAGGTTGACCTGCACGAAGCCGTCGATCACCGGCGGTTCGGGTTCGGCTTCGGTCGGCGCGAACGCGTCCACCACGGACTCGCGGTCGAGCGACTGCACGACGTGTGCGTACCGCCGGACCTGTCGGGCCTTCTTCGACTGCAGCTGTCCGACGAAGTGCCAGGTCAGCGGGAGGTCGGCGAGCTCGGCGGCCTTCGCCTGCGCCTCCTGGTGCCGGTTCTCCCCCACGTCGGTGACGCCGAGCGCGGCGAGGTCGCGGACGAGCGACGCCGGGTGGAACTTCGTGACGACGACGAGCGTGAGCTCGTCGGCCGAGCGCCCTGCGGCGCGCGCCGCATCGGAGATGCCGCTCCTGACGGACGCGAGACGCGCCTCCAGTCCGTCGTCTGCTGACGGGGACGGGAGGCGCGGGTCGTCTGACAACGCTCGTTACTTCAGGAAGTCGGGGACGTCGAGCTCGTCGTCATCGTCGTCGAACGCCGGGTCGGCGGCACGCTGCGCGGGCGCCTCGTGCTCCTGCGACGCCCACGACGGAGCCGACGAGGACGAGTCCTCGATCGCGCCGGTCGCACCGGCGGACGCCACGGGGACCGTCGCGCCGGCCTCGGGGTCGACCCAGCTGGAGCGGCGCTCCTTCTGCTGCGAGGTGGGCTCGCCGCCGTCGAAGCCCGCGGCGATGACGGTCACGCGGACCTCGTCGCCGAGCGTGTCGTCGATGACGGCACCGAAGATGATGTTCGCCTCGGGGTGGACTGCCTCTTGCACGAGACGGGCCGCGTCGTTGATCTCGAAGATGCCGAGGTTCGAACCACCCTGGATCGAGAGCAGCACGCCGTGCGCACCGTCGATCGAGGCCTCGAGCAGCGGGCTCGCGACGGCCAGTTCGGCCGCCTTGATCGCCCGGTCGGCACCCCGCGAGGAACCGATGCCCATGAGCGCGGAACCCGCACCCTGCATGACGGACTTCACGTCGGCGAAGTCGAGGTTGATCAGGCCGGGCGTGGTGATGAGGTCGGTGATGCCCTGGACGCCGGCGAGGAGCACCTGGTCGGCCGTGGCGAACGCCTCGACCATCGAGATGCCGCGGTCGCTGATCTCGAGCAGGCGGTCGTTCGGCACGACGATGAGCGTGTCGACCTCGTCCTTGAGGCCGGCGACACCGTTCTCGGCCTGCGACTGACGACGCTTGCCCTCGAAGCTGAACGGCTTCGTGACGACACCGATGGTGAGCGCGCCGATCGACTTCGCGATGCGGGCGACCACGGGCGCACCACCCGTGCCGGTCCCACCACCCTCACCGGCGGTGACGAAGACCATGTCGGCACCGGCGAGGGCCTCTTCGATCTCCTCGGCGTGGTCCTCGGCGGCACGACGGCCGACCTCGGGGTCCGCTCCGGCGCCGAGGCCGCGGGTGATCTCGCGGCCCACGTCGAGCTTGACGTCGGCGTCGCTCAGGAGCAGCGCCTGCGCGTCGGTGTTGATCGCGATGAACTCCACCCCGCGGAGGCCGAGCTCGATCATCCGGTTGACGGCGTTCACGCCGCCGCCGCCGACGCCGACGACCTTGATGACGGCGAGGTAGTTGTGGTTCGTGGTCACGTCAGTCAGGCCTCCGGTCGAACCCTCAACCTCTACTTGAAGTTCAGGGGCATTGCTGGTAGATGTGGTGCTGGCTTCGACGCTACGGGTGCGCTCCGGGCACTGTCGCCCCGCCACGCCGCGTGTCGCGCGATTCCGCGACGACTTCCGCTACTTCTTCGCGCGGATGATGCCGTTGTCCGGAGCGCTGACGTCGTACTCGACGACGACGCCGGGGTTCCGCGCCGCGTGGTCCTTCACGAGGGCCGCGAGCAGGGCCGCCTTCGCGTCCGACTGCTCCGGGTTCCCCCAGACGACGCTCGAGCCGTCCTTGAGGGTGAGCGTGACGTCGTCGGCGGTCGAGCCCTTCACGCTCGTCACCTGCTGACGGACGGTCGACGGGAGCGCGAGCACGACCTCGGTCATCGTGCGGAACTCCGACGAGCCGAGCTTCGCGTTGCCGATGTCGGCGACGGGCATGTTCGCGGGCTGCTTCGGCGACGACTGCACGACGATGCCGGCCGGGTCGACCAGGTCGAAGGACTTCCCCGACCGCACCGCGACGACCGGGGTGCGCTCGGTCACGGTGACCACGAGGGTGTGCGGCGGGGCCTCCTCCGTCACGTAGCTCTCGATGAGCGGGAAGCCGGCGATGTCCTTCTTGATGGCGTCGAAGTCGAGCCGGGCCAGCGGGGTGCCGATCTGGTCGGAGAGCGCCTGGCGGAGCTGGGTCTCGTCGACGCGGTTCGTCCCCTTGACCTCGATGGTCTGGAGCGCCATCAACGGCGAGAACACCGCGACGAGGATCGAGATCCCGAACACGAGGACGATGCTCGCGGCGGTGATCCAGGCGGCGCGGCGGTGCCGGCTGCGTCGGGTGAAGCGGCGGACCTCGGCGCGCTCGAGGAGGCGACGACGGCGCTTGGCCACCCGGGCCTCCCGCGCGGTCTCGGCAGCGCGGACGCCGGCGCCGATCGGGCGCTGGTGGCCGTCCTCGTCCGGGCCGTGCAGGTCGGTCAGGTGGGCGAGCCGCTCGGCGTCGCGGCGCTCGGTCTCCTGCCGCTCCCGGGCGAGGCGCTCGGCCTCGGGGTCGTGGTGGTCCTCGTCGGGGGTGTACTCGCGCAGCCGGCCGGCGACGGACGACAGTCCGGCGCCGAGGCGACGGCCGGCGGCGCCGGCGAGGGCACCAGCGCGGTCGCGAGCCGACCCGTTCGACGTGTCGGCGGCGGTGGGGTCTGCCGTCTCGACGACCGGTTCCTCGGCGGCTGACTCGAGCCGCGCCTCCTGGACCACCGGCTCGGGCTCGCGGGACGGACGCCGCGGGATCAGCGGGGCACGACGCTGCCGGGGCGCGCCCGCGCCGTCGGCAGGTGCGTCCGGACGGGCCGGCCGCTCGTCGAACCCCTCGGGACGCTTCACCGGGACAGCGCCCCGTCGTCGTGGAGGGCGCTGAGCACCTGCGGGATGATGCGGTACACGTCGCCGCAGCTCAGGGTCATGATGATGTCGCCGTCGCGCGCGACCGCGGCCGCGCGCGCCGAGGCCTCGTCCCAGTCGGGCAGGAACTCGACGCGGGACTGGTCGGCGAAGCGCTCCTGCACGAGGGCGCCGGTGACGCCGGGCTCCGGGTCCTCGCGGGCGCCGTAGACGTCGAGGACGACGGTGTGGTCGGCGAGCTCCTCGTAGACCTTGGCGAAGTCACCGGCCATCAGGCGCGTCCGCGAGTACAGGTGCGGCTGGTGGATCGCGATGATCCGGCCGTCGCCCACGACGTTCCGTGCGGCCTTGAGCGCCGCCGCCACCTCGGTCGGGTGGTGCGCGTAGTCGTCGTAGACCGAGACCCCGCGCTCGACGCCGTGCAGCTCGAAGCGCCGCTGGGTCCCGCCGAAGGCCTCGATGCCACGGATCGCGTCCTCGGCGGCGACGCCGAGTCCGGTCAGGACGGCGAAGGCGCCGACCGCGTTGATCGCGTTGTGGCGGCCGGGGACCCGGAGCGTCAGGTGGTGCGCCTCGCCCGAGGCGCGGAAGTCGACCTCGACCCCGGCGGACTCGGTGATCCCCTCGATCCGGACGTCGGCGTCGACGGCCTCGCCGAAGGTGACGATCTCGGGGGCGTCCTCGCGGGCACGGATCCCGGCCGTGACCGCCTTCGCGCCGGCGTCGTCGCTCGAGATCACGACGCGCTCGCTCGCCTTCGCGGCGAACTCGACGAAGGCCTCGGTGAAGGCCTCCTCGCTGCCGTAGTGGTCGAGGTGGTCGGCGTCGACGTTCGTGATGAGGGCGACCGCGACGTCGTAGAGCAGGAACGAGCCGTCGGACTCGTCGGCCTCGACGACGAACAGGTCGCTCGAGCCGGGCGCCGAGCTCGTGCCGAGGGACTGGATGACCCCGCCGTTGACGAAGCTCGGGTCCAGGCCGAGCTCGACGAGCGCGGTGACGATCATGCCGGTCGAGGTGGTCTTGCCGTGCGCGCCGGCGACCGCGACGAGGCGGTGCTCGGCGATGAGGGCGGCGAGGGCCTGCGACCGGTGCAGGACCGGCAGGCCGCGGCGCTGGGCCTCGAGGAGTTCCGGGTTGTCCGGCCAGAGCGCGCTCGTGACGACGATGGTGTCCGCGTCGCCGACGTTCGCGGCGTCGTGGCCGATGTGCACCTCGGCACCGAGGTCACGCATGGTGCCGGTGGTGGCGGTCTCGCGGGAGTCGCTGCCGGTCACGCGGTGGCCGGCGGCGAGGAAGAGCCGGGCGATGCCGCTCATGCCGGAGCCGCCGATGCCGACGAAGTGGACCGTGCCGAGGTCATCGGGGATCGGCTGCGTCAGGTCCGGCTTGATGGTCATCGTTCCTCCGTGGTGCTGTCGTGCGCGTCGCGCGTCGCATCGGTCGCGCGCTTCGCGGCGTCGAGGACGAGGTCCGTCATGCGGTCGGCGCCGTCGCGGTGTCCGACGCTGCCGGCACGGACGGTCATGTCGGCGATGCGGGCCCGGTCCTGCAGGGTGTTCAGCAGCTGGAACGTCACCCAGTCCTCGTCGAATTCCGCGTCGGCCACGAGGACCGCTCCCCCGGCGTCGACGACGTCCTTCGCGTTGTGCCGCTGCTCGCCGTTGCCGACAGGGTACGGCACGAGGACGCTCGGCAGCCCGACGGCGGTCAGCTCGCAGACCATGCCGGCGCCCGCGCGCGAGACCACGAAGTCGCTCGCGGCGTACGCCAGGTCCATCCGGTCGCAGTAGGGCAGCACGTGGTAGCCGTCGAGGTCGCTCGGGCCGATGTCGGACTTCCCGCCGACGACGTGCAGGACCTGCCAGCCGGCACCGACGATCGTCGCGGCGCTCCGGTTCACGGTGCGGTTGATGCTCCGCGCGCCGGAGGACCCGCCCGTGACGAGCAGGACCGGTCGCGCGGGGTCGAGCCCGAACTCGGCGAGGCCCTCTGCGCGGCTCGCACGACGGTCGAGCGACTCGATCTCGCGCCGGAGCGGCATGCCGACGACCCGGCCGTGGCGGAGCCGCGTGTTCGAGAAGGTCACGCCCACGTGGTCGGTGAGGAACGCTGCCAGGCGGTTCGCCAGGCCGGGCTTGGCGTTCTGCTCGTGCACGACGATCGGGGTGCCGGTACGGCGTGCGGCGATGTACGCCGGTGCGGCCGCGTAGCCCCCGACACCGAGGACGACGTCGACCTCGCGCTCGCGGATGATCTGCTCGACCCGACGGACGGCGCCGAGGAACCCGCCGGGGAAGCGCAGCGCGGCGGCGTTCGGCTTGCGCGGGAACGGCAGGCGCGGGATCGTCAGCAGCTCGTACCCGCGCATCGGGACGAGCCGGGACTCGAGGCCCTCTGCGGTGCCGAGGACGAGGACCTCGGCGTCGGGCTCGCGCTCGGTCAGCCGGTCGGCGACCGCGAGCAGCGGGTTCACGTGGCCGGCGGTGCCGCCGCCCGCGAAGAGGTACGTGTTCACCGGAGGGTTCCGTTCGTGGTGGTGCGGCCGACGCTGTTCCTGCCCGGGAGGTCGCTCTTGCCCGGGAGGTCGCGCGCGAAGGACAGGACGACGCCGATGGCGACGAGGGTCATGATCAGCGCGGAGCCACCGGCCGAGATGAGTGGGAGGGGGACGCCGAGGACCGGCAGGAGGCCGAGGACCACGGCGATGTTGACGAGCGCCTGGCCGATGATCCACGCGAGCACGCCACCGGTGACGGTCTTCACGAAGGGGTCGTTCGACTGGCGGATGATCTTGATCATGCCGACCGCGAGGACCACGAACAGGGCGAGCACGACGACGGCGCCGACGAGCCCGAGCTCCTCGCCGATGATCGCGAAGATGTAGTCGTTGTCGGCCTCCGGGAGCCACGACCACTTCGCCTTGGAGTTGCCGAGACCCACCCCGAAGACGCCGCCGGAGGCCAGCGCCCACATGCCGTGGGTCGGCTGCCAGCAGAGGTCCTGGTACTGGCTCGTGTCGGTGCAGCCGGAGAGCCAAGCGCTGATGCGGTGCGACCGGGAGCTCGACGCCATCGTGACGAACGGCAGCAGCACGGCCAGGCCGAGCACCCCGACGAGCAGGTGCTTCGCCCGGGCGCCGCCGACGTAGAGCGCGCCGAACACCAGGATGAGCATGATCATCGCGGTGCCCTGGTCGCCGCCGACGAGGACGAGGCCGATCGACCCGAGCGACGCGATGCCGATCGGGATGAAGACCTCTTTCCAGTCGTCGAGCTTCTCCCGCTTGACGTACATGATCGCGCCGATGCCCAGCACGAGCGCGAGCTTGAGGATCTCGGACGGCTGCGCGGTGAACGACCCGAGGCGGATCCAGTTCCGGTTGCCCTGGATCGAGTAGCCGAGCGGGGTCAGGACGACGAGCGCCTGCACGACGAGGCCGACCCCGACGATCCACATCGCCCACTTCCGCCAGAACCGCGCGGGCAGGCGGGAGGCGATGAGCATGAGCGGGACACCGAGCACGGCGTAGAGGCCCTGGCGGGAGGCCGCGCCGAAGAAGTCGTGCGTCGCGGCGTACTGCTCCACGCTCGACGAGGACAGCACCATGACCACGCCGAAGACGACGAGGAAGAGCGTGACGCCCAGGATCGTGTAGAAGGTGCTCGACTCGGCGACGAAGACGTTCTTGACGGCGACGACCGCCCCGTTGTGGCGGCGTGCGGGTGCGTGCGGTCGGCCGGGGGCCGCTCCGCCGCTACGGCCGCTCGGGAGATCCGTCGTCGCCATCGGCGTTTCCTCCCAGGTGCTCGTGGACCGCCGCCGCGAATCGACGCCCCCGGTCCGCGTAGGAGCCGAACTGGTCGAACGACGCCGCAGCCGGGGCGAGGAGGACCGTGTCGCCCGGCCTCGCGACCGATGCGGCATGCCGGACCGCCTCGGGCATGACCTGATCAGTGTCCGCTGCCTCGACCTGCAGCACCGGCACCCCGGGCGCGTGTCGCGCGAATGCCTCGAGCACGGGACCGCGATCGGTCCCGATCACGACGACGCCGCGGACGTCCGGCCCGAAGCGCTCGACGAGTCCGTCGATGTCGACGCCCTTGAACAGGCCCCCGACGATCCAGACCACCTTGTCGAACGCCGCGAGCGACGCCGTGGCTGCGTGCGGGTTCGTCGCCTTCGAGTCGTCCACCCAGGTGACGCCCTCGGCGGAGGCCACCAGCTCGGTGCGGTGGTGGTCGGCGCGGAAGCCCTGCACGGCGGTGCGGATCGCGCTCGGCTGCACGGAGGCCGCACGGGCGAGTGCGGCCGCGGCGAGGACGTTCATCGTCATGTGCGGGCTGGCGAGCCCGGCGGCCTCGAGGTCGGCGACGGTCGCGAGCTCGAGCGCGCTGTTCCGTCGGTCGTCGGTGAAGGCCCGGTCGCAGAGGACGTCCTCGACCACCCCGACGTCGCCGGGCGCGGGGATCCCCGGGCCGAAGCCCACGGCACGGCACCCCTCGACGACGTCGGCGTCCTCGACCATGTGCCGGGTGACGTCGTCCGTGGTGTTGTACACGCAGGCGAGGACCGTGCGCTCGTAGACCTTGGCCTTCGCGGCCCGGTAGGCCTCGGCGGAGCCGTGCCACTCGAGGTGGTCGTCCGCGATGTTCAGGCAGGCGCTGGCGAGGGGCACCACGGCACCGTCGCCGGTCGTCGGCATGTAGTGCAGCTGGTGGCTGGAGAGTTCGACGACGAGGACGTCGTAGCCGTCAGGATCGCGCACGACGTCGAGGACGGGCACGCCGATGTTGCCGCACGCCACCGCGCGGAGCCCGCCGGCCTCGAACATCGCGGTCGCGAGCTGCGTCGTGGTGGTCTTGCCGTTCGTGCCCGTGATGGTCACCCAGGGCGCAGCGATGGGGCCGCGCACGACCTTGTCACGGACACGCCAGGCGAGCTCGATGTCACCCCACACGACGCTGTTCGCCACGGCCCACTGCACGGTCGCGTTGTGCGGCGGCAGGCCCGGCGACACGACGACGACGTCCGGCGCCTGGGCCTCGAGGGCGGCGGGGACCGAGTCGAGGGGCACCTGCACGAACTGCGCACCGATCACGTCGAGCAGCTCCACGCTGTCCGACGGGGCGTCGGTCGAGTAGACCGTCACCGCGCTGCCGAGCTCGACGAGGGTGTCGGCGACCGAGAACCCGGTGGCGCCGAGGCCGAGCACGGCGACGTTCAGCCCCGTCCAGCCCTCGGCGTACCAGCTGTCCAGGGACTCCAGGCGGGACGAGGACACGGCGTCAACCAACTCGTGCGATCCATTCGAGGTAGAAGAGTCCGACACCCGCGGCGACGCAGAGTCCCGCGATGATCCAGAACCGGACGACGACGGTCACCTCGGCCCACCCCTTCAACTCGAAGTGGTGGTGCAGCGGACTCATCCGGAAGATGCGCTTGCCGTGCGTGATCTTGAAGTACGCCCGCTGCAGGATGACCGAACCGGTGACGATGAAGAACAGGCCACCGATGAGGATGAGCAGGAGCTCCGTGCGGCTGAGGATCGCGAGGCCGGCCAGTGCGCCGCCGAGCCCGAGCGAACCGGTGTCGCCGAGGAAGATCTGCGCCGGCGACGTGTTGTACCAGAGGAAGCCGATCAGGCCGCCGCAGACCGCTGCCGCCACGACCGCGAGGTCCAGCGGGTTGGTCACGGTGTAGCAGGCGTGCTCGGTGCTGGCGTCGAGCCGGGCACCGCCGCAGATCTGGTTCGACTGCCAGAAGCCGATGATCACGTACGAGCCGATGGCCAGGATGCTCGAGCCGGTCGCGAGACCGTCGAGCCCGTCCGCCACGTTCACGCCGTTCGACGTCGAGACCGTCAGCAGGACGATCCACGCCAGGAACAGCACGGTGCCGATCACGGTACCGAGCGCCATGAAGTCGAGCCACGGGATGTCCCGGATGGCCGACACCATCGTCGACGCCGGCGGCTTGCCGTTGCCGGACGGGACGACGAGCGCCACGGTCGCGAAGATGACGCCGACGATGACCTGCCCGAGGACCTTCGCCCAGCCGCCGAGCCCGAGACTGCGCTGACGACGGACCTTGAGGAAGTCGTCGATGAACCCGACGAACCCGAGGCCGACCATGAGGAACAGCACGAGCAGGCCGGACAGCGTGACCGAGTCTCGGCCGACCAGGTGTCCGACGAAGTAGCCGAGCACCGCGCCGATGATGAGGACGATGCCGCCCATCGTCGCCGTGCCGCGCTTGGTGTGGTGCGACTGCGGGCCGTCGTCGCGGATGAACTGTCCCCAGCCGAGGCGGTGGAACAGCTTGATGAACAGCGGCGTGAGCAGCAGTGTGAACACCAGCGACACGGCGCCGGCGATCAGGAGGGCGATCATTCGGTGACACCTCCGAGGCGGTCGCCGAGGAATCGCAGTTCGGCGGACTTCGAGGACTTGACGAGGACGACGTCGCCGGGGCGGAGCATGTCCTGCAGTGAGTGGACGGCGTCGTCGACGTCCTCGATGAACACGGACTCGCCGTCCCACGATCCCTCGAGGGTGGCGGCCTGGTGGATGGGCATCGCGCCGCGGCCGACGACCACGAGCTGTCCGATGCCGAGACGGACGACGAGCCGACCGATGCGGTCGTGCTCCTCCGTCGAGAACTCGCCGAGCTCGGCCATCTCGCCGAGCACGGCGACGGTCCGCTCCCCCGGGCGCACGATCTGCGCCAGGGTCCGCAGCGCCGCTGCGGTCGAGTCGGGCGACGCGTTGTAGGCGTCGTTGATCACGGTGACGCCGTCGGGGCCGCCGGGGAGGAGCTCCATGCGCCAGCGCTCGGCGCGCGTCATCGACGCGAGCGCGGCGGCGCCGGCGGCGAGCGGGACGCCCCACAGGTGGGCGACCGTGAGCGCGGCGGACGCGTTCATGGCGTGGTGCTCACCCAGGATCGCGAGCTGCACGTCGACGCGATCCGTGCCTCCTGGCCGTCCGTCCGCAGACGGGTCGCCTTCCTGGCGGACGGGAGGCGCGGTGAGCGTGAAACGGGTGCCGTTGCGGTCCGTCTCGATGCCGGTGATGCGGTAGTCGGCGTCGTCGGACGTGCCGAAGCCGACGACGTGGGCGGCCGTCAGGGCGCGCATCGACGCGACACGGTCGTCGTCGACGTTGAGGAGCGCAGTCGCGCTCCCGGGCAGGTCGGTGACCATCTCGGACTTGGCGCGCTGGGTCGCCTCGATCCCGCCGAACTCGCCGGCGTGCGCGAGGCCCACCTTGAGGACGACGCCGACGTCCGGCTCGGCGATCGCGACGAGCTTGGCGATGTGGCCGATGCCGCTCGCGCCCATCTCGACGACCAGGTACCGGGTGTCCTCGGTGATGCGGAGCATCGAGATCGGCGCACCGACGTGGTTGTTGAACGACCCCTCGGGCGCGACGGTCTCGCCGTGCTGCTCGAGGATCGTGCGGAGCATGTTCTTCGTGCTCGTCTTGCCGTTCGAGCCGGTGATCCCGACGACCTTGAGCGGCGCCGGGCGTCCGTCGGCGTCGACGCGGTCGGCGGTCGCCATCCGGACGCGCGTGACGACCTCGTGCGCGAGCGCGGCGAGGGCGTCGTAGCCATCCGTCACGACGATCTGCGGTGCCGTGGTCTCGACGCGCTCGGGCGTGATGACGAGCGCGGCGCCGGCCTCGGTCGCCGCGGGGACGAAGCGTCGTCCGTCAGTGACCTCGCCCGGGAGTGCGAAGAACACGCTGCCCGGCGTCACGAGGCGGGAGTCGGTCTCGACGGTGCCGTCGACGACCAGGTCGCCCTGGTCGGCGACGTCGGTCGCCTGGGCACCCGGGATCAGCTCGCCGTCGACCGCTGTCGCGATCTCGGCGAGGGTCATGGCGATCATCGGAGTTCCTCGGTGGGGCCGGAGTTCGGTTCCCAACCGGCCTCGCGGAGGGCCTGGCGGGCTTCGTCGCGTGCCGAGTACGGCGTGCGGACGCCCTGGATGTCGCGGTAGTCCTGGTGGCCGGGGCCGGCCCAGAGGATCGAGTCCCCCTCGCCGACGAGGCCCACCGCGGTGCGGATCGCGGCCTCGGGCGGGCTGACCTCGTGGAGCTCGTGCTCGGGGAACGCCTCGCGCGCGGCGTCGACGAGGGTCTTCCGGATCGATGCGGCGTCCTCGAAGCGCGGGTGGTGGTCGGTGACGACGAGGATGTCGCTCCCCGCAGCAGCCACGCGGGCCATGTCGCCGCGCTTGGTCTTGTCGCGGTCGCCGTCGGCGCCGAAGAGCATGAGGACCTTGCCGGGGGTGAACTGCCGGACGGCCGCGAGGGTGTTCTCGAAGGCGTCGGCGCTGTGGCCGAAGTCGACGTAGACGCTCGGGCCGCGGTCGCCCGAGACGCGCTCGGTCCGGCCGGGCAGGTAGCACTCGATGGCGCTCGTCCGCTCGCCGCGCTGCTCGCGCTCGTCCTCGTCCGGGTAGCGGCGGTGGTTCGTCTCGAGCGCGTGCGCGATGGCGCCGAGCTCGAACCCGCCCTCGACCAGCATCACGATCGCCAGCGCGGCGTTCGCGGCCATGTGCCAGCCGATCAGCGGCACACGGGTGGTGAGCGCACGGCCCTCGGGACCGGTCAGTCGGAACTCGGTGTAGGCGGCGTGCGCCTCGACGATGTCGACGTGCCACTCGGCCTCGACGTCGGGGTGGACCGTGATGGTCGTGACCGGGATCCGGGAGTCCTGCACCACGCGGTGGCCCCAGTCCGTGTCCAGCGAGACGACGCCGCGACGGGCGTGTTCGGGCTGGAACAGCGGGAGCTTCGCCTGGTAGTACTCCTCCATGTCGGCGTAGTCGTCGAGGTGGTCGTGCGACAGGTTCGTGAACGCCGCGACGTCGAAGACGATGCCGTCGACGCGGTGGCGGCTGAGGGCCTGGGCGCTCACCTCGACGGCGACCGCGCGGACCTCGCTCTCGCGCATCCGGGCGAGCAGGGCGTGCATCTCGCTCGCCTCGGGCGTGGTGAGGCGGCTCGTGACGCTGAGCGCGCCGATGTGCCGCTCGGCGGTGGAGCTGAGGCCCGTGACGAGGCCGAGCTGCTTGAGGATCCCCTCGAGGATGTAGGACGTGCTCGTCTTGCCGTTCGTGCCGGTGACGGCGAACAGCTGCGGCAGGTCGGTGGCCTCGTCCGGGTGGGTGCGGTACACCCACGCCGACACGTCGCCGAGGGCCGCACGGGGGTCGTCGACGACGAGCACCGGCAGACCGGCCGCCTGGGCGTGCTCCACGCCGGCGTCGTCGGTCAGGACCGCGACCGCGCCGCGCTCGGCGGCCTCGGCGGAGAACTCCGCGCCGTGCCGGTTCGCACCGTGCACGCCGACGAAGAGGTCACCCGGCTGCACCTCGGCGGCGCTCAGGGTGACGCCGGTCGTCTCGACGGCGTCGACCGAGCCGACGACTCGCAGACCGAACGCGTTCGCGAGTTCGGCCACGGCCCTCGGGGTCGGGTGTTCGGGTCGGAGGACCGGGGGGATCCGTGCGGACAAGTGCTCCTTCTTCCTCACCACGTGGTCGGGTAGGTCTTCGCCGGCGTCGTGGAGGGGGCTACTCGGTACTTCTCGAGCACCTGGGACATGAGAGTTCGGAACGCCGGAGCCGCTCCGCTGGACCACTTGTTGGCCTGCGGCTTCGTGAACGTCACCGTGACAACATACTGGGGGTCCTCGGCGGGTGCCATTCCGGCCACCGAGGTGATGCGCTGGCCGCCGTAGCCCTTCGACCCCTCGGCGACCTCGGCGGTACCGGTCTTCGCGGCGATGTTGTAGCCGGAGATCGGCTTCATCCCCACGAGGGTGCCGCCGGTGACCACGCTCTGCAGCATGTCCGTGACCTGCGTCGCGGCGTTCGCGGACACGACGCGCGTCGGCTGCACGTCGGGCGCGTCGATCGTCTTGCCGTCGGCGGTCTCGCAGCCCTTGACGAGGTGCAGCGGGATCCGGACGCCGTCGTTCGCCAGGGTCTGGAAGATGCTCGCGACCTGGATCGCGGTCGTCGAGATGCCCTGGCCGAACATCGAGTTGATGTTCGTCTGCTGGTCCCAGTTCGGGCTCGTGCCGTAGTCCATCGACGGTTGGCCCGGGTAGTCGATCGCCGACTCGGGCTCGAACAGGCCGAACTTCTGCATGTAGTCGTACCGCTGCTGGGCGGTCAGTCGCTCGCCGAGCTCGGTGATCCCGACGTTCGAGGAGTTCTGGAGGATCCCCGTGAGCGTGAGGTTCTCGGTGTCGTGGAACTCGGAGTCGTGGATCGACCCGCCCCACGGGAACGAGCGCGTGTACGGCACGACGGCCTGGTCGGTCGGACTCGACTTGCCCTGGTCGATGAGGGCGGCGGCGATGGCGGCCTTGATCGTTGACCCGGGCTCGTACGTGGCCGTGAGGGCCCGGGAGCCGAACGCGCCCTTGTCGGTCGTGCCGTCGACGTTGTTCGGGTCGACCGTCGGGTAGTCCGCGACGGCCAGGAGTTCGCCGGTCTTCACGCTCGTGACGGTCGCCGTCGCCGACTCGGCCTGCAGGGACTTCGCAGCGGACGCGATCGTCTGCTCGGCCATGTACTGCAGGTCGCTGTCGATCGTGGTCTCGACGGTCCCGCCGTCCTTGGCTTCCTTCGTGGTCACGGTGCTGCCCGGGAGCTGGACACCGTCGGACCCGCGCTCGTACGTCTCGGAGCCGTTCGACCCGGCCAGGCACTTGTCGTAGGCGTACTCGAGGCCGGCCTGGGCGCCGTCGGTGCCCATGAAGCCGGTGATGTTGCCGGCCGTCGCACCCGTCGGGTACACCCGTGACGCCTGCTGCTCCTTGTAGATCCAGGGGATGTCGAGCGCGGTCACCGCCTCGTAGTGCTTCACGTCGAGGCCCTTGACGAGGTAGGCGAAGTCGGACCGCGGGTTGGCCGCGATGTTCTTCTGCATGGTGGCGACGTCACCGCCCGACGCCTTCGCCAGTGCCGTCAGTGCCTGGTCGACCGAGACGTCCTTCACCCGCGTGCCGCCGAGCTTGCCCTCGAACTTCTTGACCAGCCGTGGCGCGGTCGTGATGTTGTACCGGGTGACGCTGTCGGCGAGCTCGGTCCCGTTGCGGTCCACGATCGACCCGCGGGTGCCGTAGATCGTGACGGGGATGCTCCGCTTCTCCTTCGACAGCTCGTTGAGCGCGGCGGCCTGGACCACCTGGATGTCGACGAGGCGGATCACGAAGACCGCCACGAGGGCGATCACGGCGATCATCACGACGCTGTAGCGGAGTCGTCGGCTGCGGATCGTCTTCGTCACGCGGTGCGGTCCTTCCCGGGGTGGAGCGGTCGTGCGGCAGGGCCCCCGGCCCGCAGGTCACCGCGTGGACGGGGCCTGGAGCTGGTTCGGGTCGGACTCTACGTCGGCCGTCGAGGAAGCCCCGGCCGACGCGCTGGCGCCTGCGGTCTTCCCAGCGTCCGCCGCGGCGGCGTCGCTGCCCGCCGTGGGCCCGCTCTCCTTGCTGGTGGAGGTGTCGCCCTGCTTCGCGGCGAGCGGCACCTCGTCCAGCAGCGAGTTCGGGACCTGGTTCGAGGTCGCCGCCGTGGCCTGGTCCGCGACCGCCGGGGTCGGCGTGCCGTACACCCGGCCGGTCTTCGGGTCGAGGTACACCGGCGTCGAGTTCGCGATCATGCCGAGTGCCTGCGCGTTGCGGGCCAGGTTCTGCGGCGAGTCGAGGACCCGCAGCTCCTCGGACAGCGACTGCTGCGTGCGGGAGAGGTTCGTCTGCTCCGCGCTGAGGGAGTTCAGCGTGTACGCGCCCTGGCTGAGCACCATGCTGATGCCGAGCTGCGCGAGGAGCAGGATGCCGAGGGCGGCCACCGCCACCACGGCGTACGCGATGCGCGGGCGGGCACGGCGCTGGGCCTTCGTCGGGGTGACCTCGACGAGCTCCGGCCGGTTCTGCCGCGTCGGACGCGGGGCGCGGGACGGGACGACGGCGGGGTCGACGAGTGCGAGGTTCGTGCTCATGTCACTTCCGGATCCGCTCGGCCGCGCGCAGGCGCACGGGCGTTGCTCGTGGGTTGGCGGCGCGTTCGGCCTCGTCGGCCTGCTCGGCGCCCTTGACGACCAGTTCGTACGTCGGCCGGTGCTCGGGCAGTTCGACCGGCAGGCCGGCGGGTGCGCTCGACTTCGTCCGTGCGGTCAGCGCCCGCTTGACGATGCGGTCCTCGAGCGACTGGTACGACTCGACGACGATGCGGCCACCGACCGCGATGGCGTCGAGCGCTGCCGGGATCGCCCGTTCGAGGACGCTCAGTTCGGCGTTCACCTCGATGCGCAGCGCCTGGAACACGCGCTTCGCGGGGTGTCCCTGGCGCTGGATGGCCACCGGGGTCGCGTCGTGCAGGACCTGCACGAGGTCGCCGGACATCTCGAACGGGGCGGTCACCCGTCGCTCGACGATCGCCCGGGCGTAGCGACCGGCGAGCTTCTCCTCGCCGTAGCGCTGGAAGATCCGGCGCAGCTCGCCCTCGTCGTAGGTGGCGAGGACGTCGGCGGCGGTCTGCCCCTCGGTCCGGTCCATCCGCATGTCGAGCGGTGCGTCCTGGCTGTACGCGAAGCCACGCTCGGCCCGGTCGAGCTGCAGGGAGCTGACACCGAGGTCGAACAGGACGCCGTCGACCTCGTCGAAGCCCTCGCCCTCGATCGCGTCGACGATGCCGTCGTAGACCGTGTGCACCAGGCGGACGCGGTCACCGAAGCGGGCGAGCCGCTCCCCCGCGATGCCGAGCGCGTCGGTGTCGCGGTCGAGGCCGATGAGCGTCAGCTCCGGGAAGCGCTCGAGCAGCCCCTCGGAGTGGCCGCCCATGCCGAGCGTCGCGTCGACCACGACCTTGCCCGGCCCCTCGAGGGTGGGCGTGAAGAGGTCGACGATGCGCTCGAGCATCACCGGGGTGTGGGGGAAGCGCTGTGCGCCCGTCTCGTTCTCGGCCATGTGCAGCCCCTCGTCCTCCGGGCCGCGGGTCCGGATCCCCATCCATGCGACCTGACACCGGGGAAGGGGTGTCAGGGATGCACGGCTGGGAGTCCCGATCCACGGATCAGAAGATCCCCGGGATCACCTCCTCGTCGTTGTCGGCGAAGCCCTCTTCGACTTCTGCGTAGTAGGCCTCCCACGCGGGGGTCGACCAGATCTCGGCACGGTCACCGGAGCCGATGACCGTCAGGTCCCGCTCGAGCCCCGCGTACTCGCGGAGGTTCTGCGGGATGGTGACGCGGTTCTGCTTGTCGGGCTGTTCCGCGCTCGCTCCGGAGAGGAACAGGCGCATGTAGTCCCGGGTGCGCTTCGAGGTCATCGGTGCGGTGCGGATGCGCTCGTGCAGTTGCTCGAACGTGTCCGCGCTGAAGACGACGACGCAGCGCTCCTGCCCGCGGGTCATCACGAGGCCCCCGGACAGTTCGTCCCGGAACTTGGCGGGGAGGATCACGCGACCCTTCTCGTCGAGCTTCGGGGCATGGGTACCGAGCAGCACGTCGGGCCTCCCCTCCGCTCCACCGGACCGTTGTGTCCCCCACTTTACTCCACTCCCCTCCCCACGGTGCGGAAATCATTCCCGAAATCGCCGTCGTGCCCTGTTTTGGGGTCGATGGAGGCTCAGTTCCGGCGCGCTCGAGCGCGGAGAGGCCCGAATCCACGGGGATCGAGGACCCGGTGGAGGGATGTGGAGCGCGTGGAGGGAAGTGGAGGACTTCCACAGCTCCGGGGCGCACTCCCGCGGCGCGGCGGCGGCTCCCGTGGCCCGTGCCGGTCGTCGAGCGGGCGGAACCGGTTGCTCGGCGGCGCCGAGCGGGCCGTTTCGCGCCCGCTCGGCGACTGGCCGGCGGCGTGTTGCGCCCGTTGAGCCGGCACCTGCGGGACGGGAGGCGCGGTGCGGCGCCGACCCGCGCCTCCCGTCCGATGGCACGCACCGCCTCGCCCCAGCGGTCACGACCCGCCGCGCGCGGACCCCCGAGCGGGCACGATCGGCCGCTGCGCGGCCTCGAGTGGGACGTGTTTCACCCGCTCACCGAGCGGTCGCTACCCGCCGCATGCGGACCGCCGAGCGGGCACGATCGGCCGCTGCGCCGGCTTGAGCGGGACCGATTTCGCCCGGTCGCCGAACGGGTCGCGGCGTGTTCCGCACAGTCGGCGCGGCGCCCGCCGACCCGGCGCACCCCGACCCACCCCGGACGCACGAAACGGGGCCGGCCCCGAAGGACCGACCCCGTGGAGGAGTGTGGAGGGCCGCTAGCCCTGGTTGTCGTTCCGCTTGTCCCAGCGGTCGTTCATCCGGTCCATGAAGGACCCGCCGCCGCCCTGACTCGGCCGCGAGGCTCCGCCCGTCGACGGCTTGCCGGCCCGTGGCGCCTTCGCCTTGGGGGCTCGCATACCGGGACGCAGCGCGAAGAGGACTCCGGCCAGCATCACAACGAAGCCGAGGATCCCGATGAGCGGCTGGCGCATGACCAACCCGACGATGACGATGGCGACGCCTGCGAGTGCTCCGAGCACCCCGAGCGTGATCGACGTGTACGTCGGACGACCCTGGCGACGCGTGACACGCGCGACGAAGTCGGAGTCATTCTGGTAGAGGCTGCGCTCCATCTCTTCGAGGAGGCGCTGCTCTTGCTCCGAGAGTGGCATCTTTGTTCCCTCTGTTCCTGGGATCGACGCGTGGTTGAGGTGGACCGAGTCTACGACTCGACCGCTCCACTAGGGTAGGGAGTGTGGCTGAGAGTACGCGATTAGTGGACCTCGTGTCGGCGCGGATCGATCGGGCGCTGGACGACCAACGGGAACGGCTCGCCGCGATCAGTCCGGACCTGGCTCCGTTCGACCAGTACGCGCGGGATCTGCTCTCCGGGGGCAAGCGGTTCCGGGCCCTGTTCTGCTACTGGGGCTGGCAGTCCGTCGCGGGGCGGTCGGGCTCGTTCGACCCGCTCGGCGAGGGGTCCCGGCAGACCACGGCCGAGGCGATCGTCACGGTCGCGGCCGCGCTCGAGATCTTCCACGCTGCGGCGCTCGTCCACGACGACATCATGGACCGCTCGGACACCCGCCGCGGGCGTCCGGCAGCGCACCGCCGGTTCGAGTCCCTCCACGAGGAGTCGGGCTGGGTCGGCGACCGGGCGCTCTACGGCACGAACTCGGCCCTGCTGCTCGGCGACCTCCTGCTCTCCCTGAGCGACTCGGTCTTCGACGAGGGGCTCGCCCTGCTCGACCCCGCGCGGGGCCGCATCGTCCGCCAGGAGTTCCACACCATGCGCCTCGACGTCACGGCGGGGCAGTACCTCGACGTGCACGAGGAGACCGCCTGGCCGACCATCGACGAGGACGAACACCTCGTCCGGGCCCAGCGCGTCATCGTCTTCAAGTCCGCGAAGTACTCGATCGAGGCCCCGCTCGTGATCGGTGCCCTCGTGGCCGGGGCGTCGGACGCGCAGCTCGAGGGGCTCCGGGCGTTCGGCCTCCCCCTCGGCGTGGCGTACCAGCTCCGCGACGACATGCTCGGCGTCTTCGGCGACCCCGAGGTCACCGGCAAGCCCGCCGGCGACGACCTGCGCGAGGGCAAGCGCACCGTCCTCATCGCCTCGGCCCGCAAGGCGTTGCCGAGTGGTCCCCGGCAGTTGCTCGACGAGCTCCTGGGCGACCCGGACCTCGACGAGGCGCAGGTGCAGATGCTCCGCGCGACGCTCACCGAGTCCGGTGCGGTCGCCGCCGTCGAGCGGTCGATCGAGCGGCACGTGCAGCGCGCGAAGGCCGCGATCGAGGCGGCACCGCTGACCCCGTCGGCGCGCGAGCAGCTCGTCGCGCTGGCCGACACGGTCAGCCGCCGCTCCGCGTAGACGCCCCCACCTGCATGCCAGGAGGGACGGTGCCGGCTGGCACCGCGCCTCCTGGACCCGAGGTGGGAACCGCTAGAGCAGCGACTGGGCGACGCGACGCACCTCGGCCTTGCGGCCGGCGCGCAGCGCGGCGATCGGCGAGGTGCCCATCGCGTCGTCGACGGAGAGCATCCAGCGGACGGCTTCGTCATCGGTGAAGCCGTTGTCGGACAGGACGATGAGCGTCCCGCGCAGTTCCGGCAGGGGCTCGGTGTCGTCGAGGAACTCGCTCGGCACACGCAGGACACCGTCGATGCGCGCGGCCAGCAGCGTCTTCTGCTCGAAGAGCCGGTGGACGCGTCCGGGGCTCACCCCGAGCAGGTCCACCAGGTCGGGGACGGTCAGCCATCGCTCGGAAAGGGTCGTGTCGTCGATGGGTGCAGCACTCACAGGCCCCATGTTGCCAGAGTGCGACGGGGCGTCACACCGACTCGTTCGTCACATTCGTCACACACGCAACATCCGACTCTCTGGTTGACTTGGGAATCACGCCATGCCAGCGTGGGAACACCTGTGAGTGCGCACGCACGTGCACCGGCTCACCGCTCGAACAGGAGACACCGTGGACAACGCTGCAGACGAAGACGCCCGGCGCGCACGATCCGCCCGGTTCGCGACCATGCCCATCGTCCTCGCGGGGACGATCGCGGTGACCGCCGGACTCACCGGCCCGGTCGCCCACGCCGAACCGCGCCACGACGACGACAACCGCAACAAGCGGCACGTCGACGAGGACCGCACGGTGACCGATCGACCGGTCTTCGAGACCGCGGTCGCCCGTCCGTCGCAGACCACCGTGACCACGGTCGCCGCCGTCTCGACGAAGGCGCCCACCACCTACACCGTCCGTCAGGGCGACACCGTGTCGGGCATCGCCGCCCGCTACGGCCTGTCCGCGCAGGAGGTCCTCGTGCGCAACGGCCTCGGCTGGAACACGATCATCCACCCCGGGCAGACCCTGCACCTCTCCTCGACGCCGGCGGTCAGCACGGCGTCGGCGACGACCTCGGCCACGGGCAGCTACCACGTCAAGCAGGGCGACACGGTGTCCGGCATCGCCTCGCGCGTCGGTGTGTCGACCACGGCGCTCCTCAGTGCGAACAGGCTCTCCCAGCGCTCGGTGATCTACCCCGGGCAGACGCTGCGGGTGCCGACCGCGGGTGCGACGGCAGCGCCGGTGGCGGCGGTCACGTCCGCTCCGGCCTCCACCTCCGGCAGTGCGTCGTCGGCCCGGGCCGGCAGCGTGAAGATCGGGACGGGTGACACCATCGCCTCGATCGCGGCCTCGCACGGCGTGACGGTCTCGGCGCTCCTCTCGGCGAACGGACTCACCTACACGAGCACGATCTACGCCGGCAAGACGCTCGTCCTGCCGTCGTCGGGCCCCTCGCTCTCCGTCGAGCAGCGGGGCAACGCGGCGACGATCGTGGCGGTCGGCCGGTCCCTCGGGGTGTCCGACCACGGGATCGTCATCGCCCTCGCCGCGGCGATGCAGGAGTCGAGCCTGCGCAACCTCTCCCACGGGGACCGCGACTCGGTCGGGCTGTTCCAGCAGCGGCCGAGCCAGGGCTGGGGGTCCGCTGCGGCCCTCCAGGACCCGGCGACGGCGGCGAAGCGGTTCTTCACGGGCAACCCCGGGCACACCCGCGGGCTGCTCGACATCGCCGGCTGGTCGTCGATGAACGTCACGACGGCGGCGCAGGCCGTGCAGGTGTCGGCGTACCCGAAGGCGTACGCGCAGTGGGAGAAGACCGCGCAGAGCCTGCTGGCGTCGCTCTGAGCCTGGCCGCCGGGCCGTCGCGCGCGCTCGCACGCCCGTCCATCGGGCCGTCGCGCGCGCTCGCACGCCCGTCCGCCGGGCCGTCACGCGCGCTCGCACGCCTGGCCGCTCGGCGGAACCGAGTCATCCGCAAGATCGAGATTCGGTCACGACCGGAGCGTCAGTGCGGGTCCGTGCAGTCCCGATTCGTAGAATGCCGCCGATGACCACCAACGCCGCCACGGATCCGATGATCGGTCGCATGATCGATCACCGGTACCGCGTACGCTCCCGCATCGCGCGCGGGGGCATGGCGACCGTGTACCTGGCGACCGACGTGCGGCTCGAGCGGCGCGTCGCGATCAAGATCATGCACGGCCACCTGGCGGACGACCAGGCCTTCCGGGAGCGCTTCATCCAAGAGGCCCGGTCAGCCGCCCGGCTCTCCCACCCGAACCTCGTCGGCGTGTACGACCAGGGCGCCGAGGACGACACGGCGTACATCGTCATGGAGTACATCCCGGGGATCACGCTCCGCGACCTCCTGCAGGAACACCACGCACTGACGCCGGAGCAGGCGACCGACATCCTCCGGGCCGTCCTCGCCGGGCTCGCCTCGGCCCACCGCGCCGGCATCGTCCACCGCGACCTCAAGCCCGAGAACGTCCTGCTCGCCGACGACGGCCGCATCAAGCTCGGAGACTTCGGTCTCGCCCGTGCGACCACGGCGAACACCGCGACCGGAGCGGCCCTGCTCGGGACGATCGCGTACCTCTCCCCCGAGCTCGTCACGCGCGGCGCCGCCGACTCCCGCAGCGACATCTACGCGCTCGGCATCATGCTCTACGAGATGCTCACCGGCGAGCAGCCCTACAAGGGCGAGCAGCCGATGCAGATCGCCTACCAGCACGCCAACGACTCGGTCCCCGCGCCGAGCGCCGCCGTCGCCGGGGTCCCGCCGGAGCTCGACGACCTCGTCGCCTGGTCCACCGCCCGCAACCCGGACGACCGGCCGCGCGACGCCCGCGAGATGCTCGACCACATGTCGGGCGACCAGCAGCGCGCCACCGGTCAGTACCGCACCGCCGTGCTGCGGCCCGAGAACGCGACCGCGATCATCCCCGCCGGGTCCGCGACGCCGACCTCGGCGGACTCGGGTGACGCCACCACCATCCTCGAACCGGCCCAGCGCTCGTCGGCCCAGCAGCCCGGTGGCCGCGGTGGCCGGAACGCTCCGGGTCCCCGCCGGACCGGGTCGCAGCCAGGAGCCCTCTCCCCCGCCGGACAGCGGCTCGCCGACAAGTCGACCAAGCGTCGCAAGCGCGGGTGGATCATCCTCGTCGTCGTCCTCGTGCTCATGGCGATCGGCGGCTCGATCGGCTGGGCGCTCGGCCCCGGGCCGTGGGGCAACGTCCGCATCCCCGAGGTCACCGGCAAGTCCGTCTCGCAGGCACGACAGCTCCTCGAGGCGCAGGGCCTCCACACGGCGTCGTCGACCGCGACCCGCTTCGACGCCGTCGTCGCGAAGGGCCAGGTGTCCACGACCAAGCCCGCCGCCGAGCGCGAGGTCCGCAAGGGCACCTCGGTGCAGATCGTCGTGTCGAACGGGCCGAAGATGATCGCCCTGCCGGCCATCGTCGGGCAGCCGCTCTCCACCGTCACCGCGGCGCTCGACGACGACTTCCAGCTGCAGGACGACCAGTACCAGTTCTCCGCCGACGCCCCGAAGGACACCGTCATCGCCGCGACGGGTCTCGGCACCGACGGCCAGACGATCGACCTCTCGACGGTCGAGACCTACGGCGAACGCGGCCCGGTGACGCTCACGGTCTCCCTCGGCGCGGTCCCGGACGTGGTCGGCAAGTCCGTGAGCGACGCCACGGCGACGCTCGACACGGTGGGGCTCACGCTCGGCTCGCAGGACGGCCAGTTCAGCGACGACGTGCCCGAGGGACAGATCATGTCCGCGAAGGCCCAGGACGACCCCGTCGTGCGCGGCTCCGCGATCGACGTCGTCGTCTCCAAGGGTCCGGCGCCCATCACGCTGCCGGACGTCCACGGGAAGACGATCAACGACGCCACCTCGACGCTCGACGCGCTCGGGCTCAAGGTCTCGGTGCCGGACTGCACGAACATCCTGTGCGGCTTCTACGACTGGAAGGCCTCGCTCCCCGTCGAGTCCACAGACCCGGCGGCGGGCACGACCGTGCACCGCGGCGACACGATCACGCTCGCCTACAAGCAGTAGGCGCACCGCGCGGCGGCGAGTCTCGGCCCCGCGGACAGTTCCGCGCCCTCCTACGGCCCGCACTGCCCGCCGGGCCGAGTCTCGGGCCAGGCCGCAAGCGCGTGACGGACGGGAGGCGCGGAGCGGGCTGGCACCGCGCCTCCCGTCCGTCGGTCGTGGCGACCACGGCGCGAAAGCGACAGGCTCGCGCGACGCGATGCGGCCCGTGCCGCCGAGGCGACAGGGTCCCGCGGAGATTCCGCAGGACCCTGTCGCTTTCGCACGCCGCGGCCGTCGGCGGCGCTGCGAGACTCGGCCCGCACGACGGTGTCACGAGCGCGCGACGGACGGGAGGCACGGTGCGGGCTGGCACCGCGCCTCCCGTCCCACGGTCGTGGCTACCACTGCGCGGAAGCGACGGACGTGCGCATCGCGACGCAGCCCGTGCCGCCGAAGCGACAGGGTCCCGCGGAGACTCCGCAGGACCCTGTCGCTTTCGCGGATCGCGACCGCGCTACGCGCGCACGTGCGGGTGGGCGCCGAGCTCCTCGGCGACCAGGAACGCCAGCTCGAGCGACTGCATGTGGTTCAGTCGCGGGTCGCACAGGGACTCGTAGCGGGTCGCGAGGGTGGCCTCGTCGATCTGCTCCGAGCCACCCAGGCACTCCGTGACGTCGTCACCGGTGAGCTCGACGTGCATGCCGCCCGGGTACGTGCCGACCTCGCGGTGGGCCTCGAAGAAGCCGAGGACCTCGTCCACGACGTCGTCGAACCGGCGGGTCTTGTACCCGGTCGGCGTCGTCAGGCCGTTGCCGTGCATCGGGTCCGTCACCCACAGCGGGTTGGCGTCCATGCCCTTGATCGCCTCGAGCAGCTTCGGCAGCTCGTCGCGGATCTTGCCGGCGCCCATGCGGGTGATGAACGTCAGGCGCCCCGGCTCGCGGTTCGGGTCGAGCTTGTCGACCAGGGCCTTCATGTCGTCGACCGAGGTCGTCGGGCCGAGCTTGACGCCGATCGGGTTCCGCACGCGGGACAGGAAGTCCACGTGGGCGCCGTCGAGGTCGCGGGTGCGCTCACCGATCCAGATGAAGTGTCCGGAGGTGTCGTAGGCGAGCCCGGACCGCGAGTCGATCCGGGTCATCGGGCGCTCGTAGTCCATGAGCAGCCCCTCGTGCGAGGCGTAGAACTCGACGTGCTTCAGCTCGTCGAAGTCCGCACCGCAGGCGTCCATGAAGCGGATCGCGCGGTCGATCTCCTTCGCGAGGTGCTCGTACCGGGCGTTCGCCGGGTTCGACGCGAAGCCCTTGTTCCACGAGTGCACCTGGCGCAGGTCGGCGAACCCGCCCTGCGTGAAGGCGCGGACGAGGTTCAGGGTCGACGCAGCGGTGTGGTAGCCCTGCACGAGGCGTCGGGGGTCGGCCTGGCGGCTCTCCGGCGTGAAGTCGTAGCCGTTCACGATGTCGCCGCGGTAGGCGGGCAGCGTGACGTCGCCGCGGGTCTCGAAGTCGCTCGAGCGCGGCTTGGCGAACTGCCCGGCCATGCGGCCCATCTTGATGACGGGCATCGACGCACCGTAGGTGAGCACGACGGCCATCTGGAGGATGGTCTTCACACGGTCGCGGATCGAGTCCGCCGTGGCACCGGCGAACGTCTCGGCGCAATCGCCGCCCTGCAGCAGGAACGCCTTGCCCTGGGCCGCCGACGCGAGCCGTTCACGCAGCTTGTCGACCTCGCCCGCGAAGACGAGCGGGGGCAGCGTGGCGATCTCGGCCGAGGCGGCCTCGGCCGCGCTGGCGTCCGGCCACGTGGGCTGCTGCTTGATCGGGAGCGTCCGCCAATAGTCGAGGCCCTCGATCACGTCCGGATCCTGCAGGGCGACGAAGTCGGTCGACTCGAACAAGGGTGGTACCTCTCGAAGGGATGGCCGTCCGGGCGGATGCCGGAACCATCGAATCCTAACGTGCCGAGGTGCCCCGCCCATTCCGCGTGACCTTGCCGCGGAGGACCTGCTCGCGCGCCGTGCTCGCACGCTCCTTGACACTCGTCGCGTAGACGTCGACGTACTCCTGGCGGCTCAGCCCGGCGAGCTCGTGCATGACCTCGTCGGTGACGCTGCGGAGGATGAAGCGGTCGGTCTCGAAGCCCTCGAAGCGGGAGAAGTCGAGGGGCTTGCCGAAGACGACGCCCACGCGCTTGAACTTCGGGAAGCGCTGCCCGATCTGCTGCACCTCGCGCGTGCCGACCATTGCGACCGGGACGACGGTGACGCGCCCCTCGAGGATCATGCGGGCGATGCCGGTGCGGCCCCGGTAGAGCTTGCCGTCCGGGCTGCGGGTGCCCTCGGGGTAGATGCCGAGCTGCTCACCCCGGGCGAGGACCTGCAGGCCGGTCCGGAGCGACGCCTCGGACGCCTTGCCGCCGGAGCGGTCGATGGGGAGCTGGCCGATGGCGTTGAAGAACGTCTTCGTCGCCCAGCCCTTGAGCCCACGACCCGTGAAGTAGTCGCTCTTCGCCAGGAACGACAGCCGGCGGTCGAGCACGGCCGGCAGGATCACCGAGTCGATGAACGAGATGTGGTTGGACGCGAAGATCACCGGTCCCTTCGCGGGGACGTGCTCACGACCGACGACCCACGGCCGGAAGAGCGTGAGGATGAGCGGCCCGAGCAGGAAGTTCTTCAGCAGCCAGTAGGTCATCGTCGACTCCGAGACGGTGGGGTGGTGCGACCCTACGCCGTGCGGGCGTGGATCCGAGCGAGGTCGGCCGCGCCGACGACACCGGCGTCGTTGACGAGCTCGGCGATCACGAAGTCCGGCTCCGGGTGGTAGCCCCGGGCCGGCAGGTTGTTGAGGTAGGCCTGCTTGATCGGGTCGAGCAGCCGGTCCCCCGCGCTCGCGACGCCGCCGCCGAAGACGAAGAGCTGCGGGTCGAGCACGGCGGACAGCGAGGCGCAGGCCTCGCCGAGGTGCCGACCGAGCCGCCGCAGGGCCGCGAGGGCACCCGGGTCGTCGGCCAGGATCAGGTCGCCGACGATGTGCCCGTCGAGCTCCCCGCCGTTGGCCGCACGGGCGTCGGCGAGGGCGGAACCGATACCGCCGGCGTCCGCGACGTCGTTCGCCATGCGCTGCAGGGCACGACCGGAGCCGTACTGCTCGATGCAGCCGCGGGCGCCGCAGCCGCACGGGAGGCCGTTCGGCACGATCCGGAGGTGGCCGATCTCGCCACCGGTGCCGAAGCCCCCGCGGAAGAGGCGGTCCTCGGTGACGATCGCACCGCCGACGCCGGTCCCGATCGTGAGCATGGTCATGTCGGACACGAGCCGACCGGCACCGAAGCGGAACTCCGCCCAGCCCGCCGCGTTGGCGTCGTTGTCGACGGTGATGTGCAGGTCACCGATGCGCTGCTGCAGCTTCTGGCGCAGCGGCTCGTTCCGCCACCGGATGTTCGGCGTGTAGTAGACGATCGACTGCGAGGCGTCGATGAAGCCCGGCGCGGCGACGCCCACCGCGCTGACCTCGTTCGCGGCGCGCAGTCGCGAGACCATCGCGACCACGTCGTCGAGCATGGCGTCCGGGTCCGCAGCGTTGGTGGCCACCCGGTCCTCGGCGACGATCTCGCCCAGTTCCGTGACGACCGCTCCCGCGATCTTGGTGCCCCCGATGTCGATTCCGATGGCGTGCACGAGGAACGAGCCTACCGGTTCCCTGCGTCCACACGGAACGCTCGACACCGCGCCCTATGCTGGCGGTGTCGCCTCGACGATGAGGCGCACTCGAATCGAACCGGCCGACAAGGGAGTCACCGTGAACGATCAGCGGCACCCAACCCCGATCACCGCACCCGACCACGGTTCGGCTGCCCGACTGCTCTCCGAGCGGGCGCGGGCGACACCGGACCGTCCGATCCTCGCCGAGCGCCGCGGCGACACCTGGACCCCGATCAGCGCGGCCGACGTCGAACGTCGGGTCCGCGGGATCGCGAAGGGCTTCGTCGCCGCGGGCCTCGAGCCCGGCGCGCACGTGGCGATCCTGTCGCGCACCCGCCTCGAGTGGACGCTCGTCGACTTCGCCGTGTGGACCGCCGGCCTCGTGTCGATCCCGGTCTACGAGACCAGCTCCCCCGACCAGGTGCGCTGGATCCTCTCCGACTCCGAGGCCGTCGCGATCGTCGTCGAGCAGGAGGAGCACGCCCGCCGTGTCGCGTCGATCGCACCGGACCTGCCGCACCTCGGCCAGCACTGGACGATCGACGGCGGCGGGCTCGACGACCTCGTCCGCCTCGGCGAGGACGTCACCGACGCCGAGCTCGACGCCCGCACCGTCGACGTGCACGGCCACGACGACGCCACGATCATCTACACCTCGGGGACGACGGGCCGGCCGAAGGGCTGCGTGCTCCGGCACGACAACTTCACCGCCACCGTGGAGGGCGCGTCGGAGGCGATGCCCGAGGTCGTCGCCGACGACGCCTCGACGCTGCTGTTCATCCCGATGGCCCACGTCTTCGCCCGGTTCATCGCGGTGATGTCCGTCTCCGCGGGCGTCCTCGTCGGCCACGAGCCGGACACGAAGGACCTCATGCACGCGGTGTCGACGTTCAAGCCGTCGTTCCTGCTCGCCGTCCCGCGCGTGTTCGAGAAGATCTACAACTCCGCCGAGCAGAAGGCCGACCTCGGGGGCAAGGGTCGGATCTTCCGCGCCGCCGCGAAGACCGCGGTCGCGCACTCCGAGGCCCTCGCGAGCGGGAAGGTCCCGCTCGGACTCGCCCTCCGGTTCAAGCTCTTCGACCGGCTCGTCTACGCCAAGCTCCGCGACGCGATGGGCGGCCGCGTCCGCTACGCCGTGAGCGGCTCGGCACCGCTCTCCCCGCGGCTGTCGCACTTCTTCCGGTCGATCGGGGTGCTCATCCTCGAGGGGTACGGCCTCACCGAGACGACCGCCCCCGCGACCGTGAACCGAGCCGGGGAGCTCCGGATCGGCAGTGTCGGCCGTGCGCTCCCGGGCGTCGAGATCCGGATCGCCGAGGACGACGAGATCCTCATCCGCGGCGTCGACGTCTTCGACCGCTACTGGCGGAACGACGAGGCCACCGCGAAGGCCCTCGTCGACGGCTGGTTCCGGACCGGCGACCTCGGCCGGCTCGACACCGACGGCGTCCTCACCGTGACCGGCCGCGCCAAGGAGCTCATCGTCACCGCCAGCGGCAAGAACGTCGCACCGGCACCGCTCGAGGACGGCATCCGCGAGCACCCGCTCATCGGCCAGGTCGTCGTCGTCGGCGAGGGCAAGCCCTTCGTCGCCGCCCTCGTCACGCTCGACCGGGACATGCTCGCCGGATGGTGCGAGACGCGCGGGATCACCCCGGCGCTCACCGCGCACGAAGCCGCCTACGACGAGCGGGTCCACCAGGCCGTGCAGGAGGCGATCGACGCCGCCAACCAGCGCGTGTCACGTGCCGAGTCGGTCCGGTCGTTCACGGTGCTCGACACCGACCTCACCGAGGCATCGGGGCACCTCACGCCGAAGCTGACGATCAAGCGCGCGGTCGTCCTGAAGGACTTCGCTGCCGACGTCGAGCACATCTACTCGGGGTCGAAGGTGCAGACCACCGCGACGCCCGTCGTCGAGGGTCGCCGCCGCCGGGGCTAGGTCCGCGACGCGTGCCAGGAGGCGGGGGGGGGGGGGGGCGGGGGCGGGGGCGGGCGCGGGCGGGGGGGGGGCGCGCTCGCAGAACAGCCCCCGGGAGGGGCGGGGGGCGCCGCGAGGCGCGCGC